>NZ_JAUXYL010000036.1 GCF_030694375.1 Algoriphagus sp. | reverse complement strand
CCTCAAAACCCGTCCGACTGGGTCATCCGGGCGGGCGCAACCTACAATCCAGTGAACCGCCGTATACGAGACCCGTACGTACGGTGGTGTGAGAGGCGCACCTCGTCAACTTAACGGTTGGCGAGGCCGTCTACTCGATTGGCGGTTCGGTTTTTTATTTTATTTCTTTAAGATTTATTAAAAAACTTGTTGTTGGTTTTAAATCTTGTGTATAGTCAAACAAGTTAACATCATAAAGGTCAACACCACGTAATTGTGTTATAGTTTTATGGTTTTCAATTTTCGCCACACCCTTTACTTTAAAATCTAAGTTAACATTTTCACCAAATTGTATTTGTCCACCTACTTTATTATTTAAGTTTTCATCAATTATTTTTTTCATTATCTGATATGGATTCTTTAACCCATCATCATATAGATTTTGTGCTACATATTTTCCATTACCAATGAATTTAATATTATCCACCAATTCATTTACTATAATCTCAATATCATCCCAGTCGTCAATTGGAAATTTAATCGTGTAGTAATAGGTTATGAATCTTTTTTCTTTTGGACAAAACCCAGTTGTTATCAACTCACAACCACCATCATCTAATGATAATTTATCTACAAATTTTTGAACTGCTATTTTGTATATAACACTGATATAATTTGATATTTTATTTGCTGATACATCGAATAGGTCTGATGAATATTCTAAATTTCTAAGATTTTCTAATATAAAATCCTTTATATAGTAAATCGTTTGTCCACCACCAGCAAAACAAATCCCCCAATTTTGACTATAATCGGGTGTCCATTTGTCGCTAATATTATAAATAGTAACAGGAAATGAAACAACCTTAACAGCCATATCAATGGGTTTATTATCACCATAATTCAATCTACTGTCAGACCAAAATTCTACATTACCTTTATTATTAATATTAACAATACAAAGTGTCATAGGTTCTTTAATTTCGTTTCTCTGTCGTTTTTTAAACTGACCGCCAACGGTCAAGTATAAGCGTAGTGCGGGATTAGATGGAATTTGTTTCCGACTTAGTAATAATATAACTAATATTGTTTTTGGTTGAATTTAGCATTTAAGCCCGCATTAAGCTTATACAATGTTGTGTGCTGCCATTTTTCCAGGGTCGGATTCCAATTGGTTTTCAACCAAGGCATAATATTTACCTTTTAATCCTAATAGTTGGGAATGTGTTCCCTGTTCTACTATTTCTCCATCACTCATAACGATAATATTGTCCGCATTTTTTATGGTACTTAACCTGTGGGCTATAATTACTGCTGTTCTGTTTTGTAAGAAATCTTTCAGGTTGTTCATTATATTTTTTTCCATAATGGTGTCCATCGAGGAAGTAGCTTCATCCATAAAAACAAAATCAGGATTTTTGTAAACGGCTCTTGCTATTAGCAATCTTTGTTTTTCGCCACCACTTAATGAAACACCAGCTTCCCCAATTTTTGTATGTTCTTTCATGGGTAAGGTTTCCATTTTATCAAATAATTCTGCAATTTTTAATGATTGGATGAACTTTTCCCTGTTCGGCTCAAGGGTTGAAAGTGTAACGTTCTGCAATATCGATCCACTAAAAATATACCCTTCCTGCATTATAACACCACATTTCTTTCTCCAGTCTTTTAAATTAATGTCTGTTATTTTTTTGTCTCCAACATACAAATTTCCAGAAGAGGGATAATAAAAACCGAGAAATAGCTTTAAAAGGGTGGATTTTCCACTGCCACTTTCGCCAACAATTGCAGTGGTTTTGTTATTGGGGATTTCTAGGTTTATTTTGTCTAAAACCATTTCGTTTGCCGATGTCCCGTATTGAAAAGATACATTTTTTAACAAAATAGAATTATTGTTGCTTAGTGGAGAATACCTTTTATTTTTATCGATTTCTTCTTCTTTTAGGTACACATCTGATAATCTGTTAAAAGACAGTTTTATCATTTGCAGGTTTTGTATATATCTTATAAGGTCATTGAAAGGCCCTGAAAGTTGCCCTAGAACATAACTTACCATTAGCATAACGCCCATAGTCATATTGTCATCTATAACCAAAAAGGCACATACGCCGAGAAGTACTATATCCCTAAGTTTTGCAATAAAACTATTACCATCTGACATAAAAAAATCAATATAAGCAGATTTTATCTTTAATTTTTTCAGTTTATCTTCTGTATTCCTCCAATTAGAAAGTCTTGATTCTTCAGCACTATTTATTTTGACCTCAGATATTCCCATAATAAGTTCATAGATATTATTTCGATTTTCTGATTCTAATGAAAAAAGGGAATAATCTATGATTTTCTTCTTTTTAAAAAAGAAAAAAGTATAAGTCATTGAGAGTGCCGTGAAAAGGATAAAAATCAAGAAAACCTGATAATTATATGAGATAAGCAGAATTGAAAAAACTATGATATTAAGCAGCATAATTAAAATGCCAATCAAAAAACTGGAAATAAGGGAATTTATTCTTTTCTGGTCATTCAATCCCTCAATGAGGTCGGATTTGAACTTAGAGTCGTAGTAGCTTAATGGAAGGCTTAATATTTTTCTAAAATAAGATTTGTTTAAGTCTATATTTATGTCAAGGCTAATTTTTGTGGTTAAAATTTCGGAAATACTTTCGGAAAGTAGATAACTTATTGCAAAAATAAACTGGAATAGCAATAGTTTCCATAAAAGATCAAAATCTTTTTGTAAGATCCCCTGATCAATGGTATCTTTTAAAAGCAAAGGCATTGCCCAATTTGCCAGCAATGCAATTATAGTTAGAAAGAGAACTGAAGAAAACCTGAATTTATTTTTCTTTACAACTTCTCGGACATCGCCAACAATAGGGTTTGTTCCATTATTGACGGTAGTTTTAATATTTTTTGTGGCAAAATGTTCGTTAGGCTCTAAGACTATAGCTAGACCCGATGCAACATTTAACCATTTTATAAGGAAGGCTTCTTCATCCAATTTTAACTTTCCAAAACTTGGGTCGACTATAAGAAAAGTTAATTTGCCATTCTTTGAAATGATTTTTTCTAAAATGACAAAATGGCCATAGTTCAAATACAGAATTGCAGGTAGTGGCATTTCCTTTGCATCTTCCAAATTGATTTTTACGGTAGCCGAATTAAATCCTATAATATCAAGAAAATACCTGATTTCTTTGACTGAAACACCCAGCTTTGAAATATTTAAATGTCTCTTTATATCACTTAATTTGTACTTTTTCCCGTAAAATTCACAGATCATCTGAATGCAAGCGGGTCCACAATCATTTGCCTCTAACTGATGATGGAATTTTACTTTATTGTTGCTCATTCACAAAGTCAAAGATATGAGATATTCTATTTAAGATAATTTCATCTTTTTTCTCGTTGTCAAAGCCCATTTGACAAATATCCATTCCTTTAGCCTCTAAGTTGATTTGGTGGCAACCTCCGCCACAAATCGGTAATATTCGACAATTTTGGCACGCTTTGGATTGGATTTTGATATTTTCCCAAGTTTCGATTTTCTCGTTCCAGTTAATTGATCCGTCTTCCAGTATTTCTCCATATTTATTGGTCTCACTAAAATCTCGGGCAGTGCATTTAAAGACATCACCGTTATAGTTTATCACGGCTTCGTTTTTCTTGTCGGCATAGCAGGGATTGTTCAAGTTGTCCAACAATTCGTTATCTGATACCGCAAAGTTTGCTTTTTTAAAGTCGGATATTATTTGTTTGGACGTTTGTTCGGTTTTCAAATTGTTTCCATTGTCCTGCCATACTCGGTGATAACTAATCTTTAGGTTTTTTCTACTTTCTTCTGGAAAACCAGAAATGTCATTCAATATTTCATATGTCGAAGCTAAAGTTTCAGAAGTATAATTTACTCTCAATATGACCTCAATATCATTTTCAATCAAAGTCTTAACAGCAGAAAGAATTTTGTCATAAGAGCCTCCTTTTCTTTTGGCTACCCTAACTTTATTATGTTCTTCCCTGCCTCCATCCAAAGTAATTTGAAAGTGTTTTGATTCATTGCCTTTTAATAAATGGCCTAAAATTTTGTCATTTAGAAGATATCCATTAGAGGTGAATGAAATAGTGAAGTCAATATCTTTATGGGTCAAATATTTTGTTCTGTAATAATCTATAAGTGGCACAGATGTACTGCTATAATACATTAATGGTTCTCCGCCAAAAAATGAAAGATCAAAGGTCTTTAAGTTCTTATTGCTCAAAAGTATGTTGTCAATAAGATTGCAAATCTTTTGAATTGTTGGATTGCTTAATTTTGAATTCTCGATATGTGATTCGTAGCAATACCAACATTTGAAATTACAATTCATTGTAGGATTAATAATTAGTCTGTAACTGTCGTCAGCATTATCAATTTCCTTGCTCTTTTGAATGACTTCTTGCAATTCATCTCTATCTTCGCTTACAATGGCCCCAATATTTTTCAGGTTTTCAAAAATACCTAAATCGAGATTTTTCAATTTTTCGGGTAATAGGCTGAATAAGTGTTCTTTTTCTTTACGAAATATCAAGCTTTTATCTTCCTTCGAATTGTATAATACCGACAGTTTGTCTCCAAGACTTATAATCGAATTGTATTTGCTGTATTTTAAAAGATTATTTTCCATAATTATATGACAGTTTAGGTTAAAAGAAGGAGCTATAAGCGGAAAATTTGCGTAAATTGAATTAGTCTTATTGTATATTACAAGTCCTACTGTTTATCGATCCGGTACAACCAGTATCATTGCTATTGGTACATTTTCTATTGTTGATGGATCCACTACAGGCCGCAACCCCATTTGTACATGAGCCATTTGAACCTCCTATTTCTTCTCCTTGAATGCCAAGGAGAACCATTGATTCTTGGTTGCTATCAAGCATTTTTTGCTCTAACTTTGCAACGAAATTTGTAAACTTACTTTTAGTATCCATAAAATTTAAATTTTTGATGTGGTTTGCCAAAAACTTTACTTTTAGGCGTTCTGACTAAGCCTTGCTTATAGCAACCTTCTATTTGTTTCTTTATCATCTTTTTCTTGTATTTTTTTTACTTTCCTATTTCCAAACTGGTAGTTAAGTGTTATGAATGCTGTTTTGTAATATTTGATTAGTTTGCTGAAATTATAATCCTGTTTGTATTCAGAAATCCTTAAATCAGCTCTTGCGAGGTCGTAACCACCAACCGAAATATTAAAATTCTTGAAATTTTTACTGACGATAACTTCAAGGGAATGTAAGCCATTGAATTCCCCTCCAACAAATCTTGACCTGCTAGAATATCCATAATTCATACCAAGCGAGAAATCCTTTTCTTTGCTTAAGTTGATTTGATTTTTTATTTTAAATGAATAGCGACTGTTCAAAAAACCCATATCAACTCCTTGAAAACTGCCGCTTGCCTTTTCATAGGAATAGTCCAAAATGGCTGAAAGATCCCAGTTATTTTCGAAAAAACTGTTGGAGTAGATAAAATTAAGAAAGATTGCATTGGAGTTCCCGTAATTTGCCGTGGTGGTCATAATATCATTGCCGGGCAAGACAATATCAAATTCATTGAAAAGGTCTTTGTTTATCTCATATCCAACATCGAGCATATAATTTTCGTGGAACGAATAGTTAAAGTTAAATTCATAGGTCAAAATGGGTTTCAAGCTTGGGTTGTTAATCCTAAAAGAATTAGGTGAGATGAAATGAATAAATGGGTTTAACTGGTTATAACCCGGCCTTATTATATAGGACCCAAAGTCAAGTGAAAACTCGTTGCTGTCATTGGGGATGAATAATAGTGAAAATGACGGAAAGAGGTATGTGTTATCAATTTTTAGCTGTTCTGTGTTGGACTTAGTTTTACCTTGAGCTTTGAAGTTTTCAACACGCAAGCCCAATTGTCCTTCCCATTTTTCGTTGAAAACCTTTTCAATATTGAAATACCCGGCTAAAATATCATCTTTGTATTCAAATTTATTGGTCTGCTGTGGGTCGGAAACGTAATTAGCTCCGTCAAAATCGCCAAAGAAAAAATCATTGTTTATTTTACTTCTGGTAAAAAATGCCCCAATACTAAGTATGTTGTCTTCATCAAGAAACCTTGTGTAGTCTGCTTTATAGTTTCCAATTAATGTTATGATGTCGGGGTTTTGCAAAAAACGGGTAATTTCAAGGGAGTTATTGTTTGTAATTTGGGTAAAAATATTTTGTGTATAGATATTGTTGTTGTTCTGGTATCTGTTTAGCTCAATATCTATATTACTGCCGAGGCTGTCTATTTTAATATTATAGTTTATGTTGCCTTTATATGTTGTTAAGTAATCGGGGGATTGGCTGCTAATTTCAGAATTGTAAACAGAATCCAATTGTATCGCATTAAAAGGCTTAAATATATTGGTGGTTTGGTGCTTGTTGGAAATATCATTCAGTTTTGTAAAAAATTGGATGCCAATGTTCTGATTTTTACTAATTTCGTAGTTTAGGTTTAGGTTACCATTAATGTTTCTATATCTTGAAACCGAGTTGGTTTTAATTTGTGTTTGAATATCATCAGTAAGGTTATTGTAGCTGTAATCGGAACTCGCAAAGATTTTTGAATTGTCTAATGAGAGTGTTGTGGTGGTAGTTATTTTACCTTTGGAATAGGACAGAAATCCATTCAGGTTTTGAGAGTTAAAATATGATTGCGAGATTGTAGAATTGACCGCCCCTCTGAGGCCTTCGTCTTCTTTTTTCGTAATGATATTTATAATACCGTTTCTTGTGGAACCATCAAAACGGCTGTCAGGGGTCGTGATGATTTCGATTATTTTTATATTCTCAGAGGGAAGGGACTTCAATAGGCTTAATACCATTGAATTGTCCTCAACTTTTCTGCCGTTAAGATAAATGGTGGCTGTGCCCTTATTCAGAATACTGATGCTGTTTTGGTTGTCAAGGTTTAGAATAGGGACAAACCTCAAAAACTCCAAAGTTGATTTGTTTTTTGCAAATGGAGATGTGGAGGGATTTTGAATGGTGAATTTCCCCAATTCCTTTTTTATTACTGGTCGATTGCTTGCTTTGATCTCTACTCCGTCTAACTGAATAGAGCTTTCAACTTCGATTATACCAAAGTTTGTATGTTCGAGAAAGTCGTCTTCTTTTTGGTAAAGGATACTTTGTAAGTATGTTATCTGAATTGTATAATGTCCTTTGTTTACTTCAATGACAAAACTGCCTGTTTCATCGGTCAAATCTCCTTTGATAAATTCATTTTCAGATGAGAATACTGCAATTGTCGCTAATTCTATTGGGCTGCCGTCTGCGTCAACAACTTGGCCGGTAATTATTATTTGAGAAAAGGAAACCATAGGGAAAAATAGAAGTGATAAAATATAAAGAAGTTGTTTTTGCATATGTTTTTGTTAATTCGAAATTACTGGCATCCGACAAAGATTATATGCCCAGAAATCGAGCTGCTCAAAAATGAATATTTCGGGATTTCCCGTACCTCCCCACTTAATGTAAATTCCATGACCCAGATAGGGGGTAGTTTTCGGGAAAGTATTAAAACATCCATTTTGAGCTAACTGAGGCATATTTTATCAAAATTCTAGATTTACTCGGACGACAGTAATTCGAAATTATTTGTAGAAATCATAAAACACAAGTAGTCAAGCTTCTAATTCATACCTAAAATTACTAATATTATAATAGATGCTTGGGGATTTCGATTTTGTTTTTCTTTAACAACTTAATAAACTCCTCGTTTTTTGCTTTGTATATGTGGCTACAAGAATTTGATATAGGGCACAAATCATCGGGGTTTAGGTCAAGAATTTTTGACAACTTCAAACGAATTCCATCTTTTAAAGTCGTTTTTTCATTTTCTATGTCCGAGTAGGCTTTTTGGGTAATTCCCAATTTTCCGGCTACATATTCCTGTGAGTAATCAAGTTCACGTCTTTTTTTTCGTAGTGCTTCTAAACATTGCTTTTCCATAATTCTATGATTTTACTTTGCGTGTTTTATGGTTCTGACTAACGTTTTTGTTAAAAGCTGGTAATCAGTTATTTGTATCATGTCATTTCTTCCACCCATTCCACGCTATTTTTCAACTACACGTTAGCTTCCGAAATCAACTTTCGTGGAGTAGGGGGAATTGCACACAATCGGGTCAGGCAGGGGAATCTCACCCCCACCTTCCCACAGAACCGTGCGTGAGACTCTCACCTCACACGGCTCTTCATGTTATCAAATCACATTGAAAGTATAAACTCTCAGGGATATACCAGCAACCAGTGTTCG
>NZ_JAUXYL010000034.1 GCF_030694375.1 Algoriphagus sp. | reverse complement strand
GGAGGAGGTGCAGGACCTAATGGTACAGTTAATATTTCCTATTCCTGTCCTGATGCCAATAAATTTGACTGTATCGAAATCATTGACGATGGTGCTATTTCAGGCACAACTGTCATCCGATTTATTTGTGATGATATTTGGGATATTCCGGAAGGCCTCGTTGAATTCTCTGTCCATGCCGTTGGTGGTGGCGGTGGTGGTGGAAGGGGCTTCACGGGTGGTGGCGGTGGTGGCGGTGGTTTTGCCTCAACTACCGTTACCAGTACTTCAGCATTTGGGATTGCTGCAGGAAATTCTTTAAATATAAAAGTTGGCGGGGGGGGACTTGGATCCACAAATGTTAACATAAAAGGGGGAAATGGGGGAAGTTCCTCAGTGACTTCAACCATCCCTGATCCAGGAGGAAATATTATTGTAAATCTCAACGCCCTAGGAGGCGGAGGTGGAGGCTCATTTAACAATCTAAATGGAAATAACGGAGCATCAGGAGGTGGTGGAGCATATGGTACTACACCGACCAACACACCTGGATTTGGAGGTTCTGGTACTCCTGGCCAAGGAAGAAATGGAGGAAATGGAGGGAAAGGAAATGGAGACGGCCATGCCCGAGCCGGTGGAGGTGGTGGGGGCGCCAGCCAAGTAGGAGAAGATGGAAGTGGTAGCGGCGTTGGTCTGTCACAACCTGGTGATGGGGGAAATGGGAGTACTTTTGTACTGGCAGGTTCTACCTATGGCTATGGAGCCGGAGGAGGAGGAATAGGTTATAATTTCAATGGAAATACAAATAGTCCAGGACTGGGAGGTTCAGCAAATGGAGTTAGAATCGGAGGAACTGCCTCTGACAATGGGGTAGGCAACAACGGTACTATCTATACCGGTTCGGGTGGAGGAGCGGGAACGACAGGAGGCGGCAATGGAGGACAAGGAGTGGTTTATGTAACCTTCTTCAACTTTAGAATCCTCGGTGTAGAATACCTTTATTTCAATGCAAAACATGATCCACAGTCAAGATCCGGGCAACTCTCTTGGGCGACATCCCGGGAATGGGAAAACTCCCATTTCGAAATTGAGCGGGCAGTAAATGATGTGAGAACTTGGACTAAAGTGGGTGAAGTTCAAGGGGCTGGCTACTCTGACACTACTGTAGACTATGAATTTACAGACACTGAGCTTCCAGCTACCGGTGGAAATATCTTCTACAGACTGAAGCAAGTGGATATGAAGGGGGACTTCAGTTACAGTTTGACTCGTTCCATTCAAGTTAATCCTATCAAAGGAAACACAGCATGGATAGGTTATCCAAATCCAAGTGATTTGAAAGCACCGGTGACGGTGGCAATGATCGATAATACGGGCTACACCGATGGAACAATTCAAGTAAGGATCTCCGACATTCGAGGAATCTTCTCTTCCTATTCTGTCTCATCCCCGGATGCAGTATCCAACGTGGTTAACTCCCATCTGGAAAATGCCAGACCGGGAATGTATATCATACAACTGATTTGGGGCAGTCAATCGGAACAGCTTAAACTGATCAAGAAGTAAAACTTTTATAATTAAAAAAACTTGAAGGGCTGTGGTACATACCATGGCCTTTTATATTTTGAACCTTCCCTGTCTTTGGTTCAAGTCTTCAGACTTGGACCATTAATGATGCAGTCTCCTGACTGCTAGTGAGATCATTTCTTTTCAGGCAGTCTGAAGACTGCAGTATCGTAGGCACACAAGTCGAAAGACTTGCGCTAACCGTTACTAAGGCTTTTTGGTTTTGCCAAAAAGGTCAAAAGGCACAAAGAAAATCTGCGAAATTCAGCGAGTTTTTCAGCGCTGATCAGCGGGAAAACAATTTTTTCAAAAAAAGTCCTTCCTCAGAGAACTAAGTTCCTAAATTCTTTTTTCTCTGTGGCCTCCGAGGTGAAATTTCTTTGCGTCCCTTTGCGATCTTAGCGGCTAAAAACAAAAAAACGAGGTAAACGCTTTCCGAAATTAAATATAGAGCGAAGCGAATACCTCTGCGGTCTTGAAAAGGGTATTTTAGCAAAAAAAACTCAAACCACATAGCCACATAGAAATCATAGCATAAAACCGTTAAGAAATGGAAACTATATGGACCTATGTTTCTATGTTGTAAAAACCTCCATAGCCTCCGCGGTAATTACAAAAAGCTTCAGCTTTTCTCTTTGTGAACTTGAAAAAGACTGTTTGAGCCAAAAAGTTTAAAAGTCAAGTTCAAAGCTTAACCCCTAAACCTCCTTTTCTCCGAGTCCTCAGTGGTAAAAAACATGGAGTTCACCGCGGTGAAAAAATCTCTATTCCTCCTCCCTACCCTTCGGGACTTTAGCCCTGCCCAATCCAAAGGTACCCTTCAATCCGCTGAAGGTTGCTTTCCACCAAGCGTTAAAAACGAACTTCCGCTTGTCGCGCTGCTCATAAATCCTCCGGGAAACCACCTTCGAAGAGAGTCCTCTCGGATTTCTGCTTTTTGCGATAAAGTTCGCCGCAAAGGTATAAACTCTCAATCTGCCTTTTCCCTGATCCAAAGTGAGGGAGTCCAAAAACTGAATCTTGAGGTCATCATAGGCGAATTCCATATCACCGATGGCTTCCTCTTCTGTTAGGGTAAATTTCCAATTTCCGCCAGACACAGTTCCATCCACCGCTTTTACAAAGAGTGTTTTTGAAAGGAAATCATTCACTTCGCTAAAGGCAAATTTGTCCACACTCGCGGTGACATCCATGGGGTACTTCCCTGTAAAATACAGCGCTGCATTGAGGTTAAGTTTAGCCGCATTCATCAGATAGGCCTCCATATTCAATTGCAGGCGATCAGCCGGATACTCCTGTTCCGGTTTTCGCAGATAAAAAGGTGCCATCATCGCGTTGATACGACCGAATTCCAGCATGCCGGGGACCATTCCCTTTTGGGCAAATTCAAAATACCTCACCAGACCATCCTTTAGGATAAGGGAATCCAAGTCCGCGTTAATACCGGCATGCTCCAACAAAAACTGGGGCATGGGCTTCAGCGCAGCACTGTCGATCGGGTATCTTTTGTCTCTAAACAAGTCCACCTGAGGTCTTTCAATGATCAGTTCATTTGCCTTGAATATATTGGCTTCCAAATAACTTTGAAGATCTACCCGATTGAGTCTAAGCGCATCAATTCGCGCCGTAACTGCATCTGTTTGATAGGGAAGTTTTCGTAATAAGGCATAGTTCCCATCAACAGGGCGATAGTAAATCTTTTCGAGCAACAGACTTTGATCGCTGTAGTCAACACTTCCAATGTCTATTTTATAAAGACTGTCAGGGGTAAAAATGGAGTAATTTTTAAAGCCAAAGCGGGAATTTACTTCTGCCAGTTTTTTTAGATCGAGGGACTGATTTTGATCCAACAGATTAATATTCAATCCCTCCACATCCACTGCTATACCCTGAAAATCCAATCGTGGAATAGGGCCTTTCCCTTTCTTATGAATCGTAAGCTCACCGTTTTCAAGATGAAGGTCGCCTAACAAAATGGATTGGACCAATGCCGTCGAGGATTTAAGTTTCCCTGATGAACTGGCTTTTTTGTCCATTTTGACAGAATCCAGATACAAATGAACTTTGGGATTTACCATTCGAATATCCCTCAGGTCAAAGATCCCTGTCTCTTGTATCTCAGCAATCTGATTGTTTCTTAAAATCAAACGGTCAATTTTGGCATCTAAAACCGGATTTCCAGGCTTTCCGAATTGGTCTTTCGGAGTCATGTAGAAATCCGAAAAAGTAATCTCATCTCCAAGTGTCCCTATGGCCACTTGCGAAAAACCTAAGGTATGCACACTGTCAGGCAGCGCAAACCTAAATGCGTTGAGCTTCAAATTGACTTCCTTGTACATTTCCTCCACATTTTTTTTGGTGGTAATGGTTGAGTCCAATCGAAACTCACGAATCATCAATTCAAACCCTGTTTCTATGGAGTTCAGCACTGATTCGTTCACTTGATAGTTGATTGATACGGTCGCGTTTTTAGCCTGAATGGTATCGATTACTATCTCATCCAAGGTTCTTTTTTTGAGATTTTTTGCTTGGATAGTGGATGATTTTGAGGCAACCTTCTGATCAATTCCTATTTCAATGGTCCCTTGATCTATTTCGAGTTTGTCCAAATCAAGTTTGTTTTCGAAAAAGAACTCTTCTATATCAACCCCTTTAAAACTCACCTTTGGAAATTGCAGTCCCAATTGAATTCTTCCGGCGACTTGTTCATTGGGCACCAACTCTAAATCTTTGATTTCAATCGACTGCGTTTTTGAATTGTATTGCAGCTTGTCCGTGGAGACTTCGTACTTTCCTCCGGCAAGGCTGAAGGAATAATTGTTGAAGACAAGGTCAATTTCATCTGAAAACAATGTTTTATTCTCTTTGATCAAGGCATCCTGGTCGAGAATGAAGTTTTTCAGGTTAAGTGAAAAATTATCCTCTTCAAAAACAGAGCGCTTATTTTCCACCAAACTTTGATACTTAATCTGAGCATTATCTAAGCTGAGGGAGTCAATTTGAATGACCTTAAAATATCCCAAAAGCAGATTTTTGACCTCATCGGGTGACTCGGGTGTTTCGATGGATCTGGCTTTTTCTCTGTAGTTGGAAATCGTAAAAACAGGTCCCGGAAGAAAAATCTGTTTTACGAAGAGTTTTTCATCATAAAAAGCCGACTTGATATCAATGCCTTCGGCCCGGAAAACCGGCACAAAAAAATCAATTGCGGCGGTTTGCCCATAGGTATCCAAGGAAGCCTGAATCTGTTCCTGATTTTCGGGGCGAATGGTCAGGTTAACTACTTCAAGAAGTTGCCTTTTAGAGTCCACTACCAGTTTATCCGCTAAAATGGAGTGCAGGTTATCCCTCAATTTCAAGCGATACTGATCAAGGGAAAGGTAGATTTCACCGATTGACAATTTATCGGAAAGTGGCAATTCTGGCGCATCAAACAGAGTCAAATCCTCCAGACGAATACTGAATTTTTCGAATCCGATGTCATTGCTTCTTTCCCCGCGATCATCTTTAAATTGGATCAATCCTTCCTGCACCTCGAACCTTCTAATTTCAACCCGACTGACCAAACTTGAAATAATCTCTGCAACAGGCACCTGATCCTTCTCCAGTGAATTGGAATACATAAGATCCGTGAACTCTACCTGAGGACGATAAACGAGAATTTCATCAGCAACCAATATCCCCTCATTATATAGTTTTCTGAGGTTAATGCCTTCTATTGAAAACTCCGTCAACTCAACCTGAATAAGATTTTCCGGATTTAGGGAAGTGAAGGTTCTTATCCTGGGTTTTATGGTCAAGTTGCGAACGAGAAGCTCATCCTTAAATGAAGAAAAACTCACTTCTTCACCCTGTAAAATATGAATTTGATCACCCAGATACACCCGGCTGCCTTTGATGTTCATTGCCGCATCTTTCCCGTAGAAAAATTGATTCTTGCGTCGGATTGAATCCTCACCAAGGTAGAATTGAATCATTTTGAAATCCAATTCATCAAGCTCTATGCGGTTTTTCAGGGTATCATCTACCTCCGACCTGATAAACTTCCCCTTGTTGACCGATAACTCCTTGATCAGAACCGATTCAAGGCTGCCTCTGATGAAATCATTCAGATCTCCTGAGGCGGCACTGTCGGACTTTGCCCTTGGATTACTCTCTACTTTAAAGTCCGGATAATCCAGAATTAATTCGTCAATATTCAATACCGAAGTCATGAACGCCTTGTTGAGGTCCACGTTACCGACGCGCAACTGATCAAGTGCTACTTGGTAATAGGCTTTACTCTCCTTGCTTTTGTCAGGAGTCAGAATGATATTTTGGATATCGATCAAATTATCCAGGGAAGAAACCTTCACACGCTCCGCACGAATGATATGTACCCCGTCGGGCAAGGGAAAAGTAACTTGGTCAAGATCAAACTCAAATCCTTTGGCATTGAAAGGAGTTTTCCATTCCTTTTGAGTGGAAAAGTCAATGCCCCGGACGATCAAGGAGGTGTTTTCAGCCTGAAGTGCGTCTTGGCTTAGGAAGTTGAAAAAGAAAATGTTTGCATGATCAATTTCAACTTCTTCAATCATCAGGCCTGTGAGATTGGCTCTTTTTACGGTTTTTTTGATTTCTTCTTCCAGTGCCTTAATCGGAGACACTTTTTTCACATTCCCCTTTAAGAGACCCGTATTTTTCTGCTCTTGTGAATCGGTATTTGGAGGTAAATCAAGAATGATATTCGGGTTGTCAATGTAGATTTTACCAATTGTGAATCTTTTTTCACGGAAATTATACCAGAGGCCAGTAAAGGCAATCTGATCCAGCCTCATATCAAAAAGTGTCTGATCTTCTCTTCTGATTTCAGGGTTGATAGGTCTCATGACTATCCCATCCATGAAAAACCCCCTTCTCAGGAGCGAAAAACTAAATCGATTGAAATCAATCTCATAAATATTCCCCGTGGCTTCGTTGATTTTCCGTTGGGCAAATTTTGAGAGAAAAAGATTGGATCCGAAATAGACAACAAATTCCAAAAAAAGCAGGGAAAGCACTCCTACCATCCCCCAGCGAATTATTTTTTTTCGAATAGGATGGGTAAAATATTTCTCCCTTTTCCCAGGTTCCATAAAAGTCAAGTAATCTTAAGCGCTGAAAAGATAGTATAAAAAAAGCCCAAAAACACCAAAAGCAATGCTATGCATTGCTTTTTGGTATTGCTGTAGGAGAAGGATTCGAACCTCCACGAGGCAGTTAGGCAGTAGTCCGGTAGAATTACGCTTTATCCAGTCCCGATCCCGATAGTTACCGGGACAGGATCCTCACCCCCGAGACAGGAGGGCATGTCTGCCAGTTTCAACATCCTACAAGATGTGGCACTTTTAATCTGTTTAGAACTTGTTTCTACACTTTAGCAGAAAATCCTCTAACCGACTGATAATCAAAAAGCTCTTTCGAGCTTTTTGCAATAGGTTGAATAGGTTTGAGAAAATTATGACCCAAAATTAGAAATATGATTGGTTTATTAAAATTTTGGCAAGTTTTATTTTATTTTTTTACATTATTTTTAATTTTTATTCATTTTTTACTACAAAAAGGAAATGAAACGTGAAGAATTTCCATTTTTATAATCAATTTGTCAATTGCTCGAAGTCTTGACTATTAGCTAAGATTTAATCTGATTTTAATGGATTTATCAAAATTTTATTTGCCGATTTAAAAATTGGGCAATAAAAAAACCATGAAATAAAATTCCATGGTTTTAGTCAATTAACAATAAACCCAAAATAACCTGCTGTAGGAGAAGGATTCGAACCTCCACGGAGTAGTTAGGCAAATTTACGAGCTCGCTAAATGCTTTATTCTATAATCTCCACCCCCGAGACAGGAGGGCTTGTCTGCCAATTTCAACATCCTACAATGTGTATCAGAGATCTTTTATCTCTGTTGATGAATCAAAGATAGGGCATCGAGAGGCAGTATTGCAAATATTTCAAAGAAATATGTGAATTTTTACAGTTTATTTAATGAAATCGATTGAATTATGACGATTTGTTAAATAAATTAGAGCCAAAGCCCCTAATTTTAACGATTCATTAACAATCCCGCCTATTTTTATAGATAAATCATCATTTAAGGTGTTTTATTGTGTTTTTTTTATCAAAAAATCTATTTCATTGCCATATACGTAATCCCTATTCGTATTTGACATAGTCTTCCCATTTTTTGAGCACCCCATTAAAATCATCAGGAAGTGGAGCTTCGTAATAAATTCGCTCTTTGGTCACAGGATGTACAAATCCCAAACTCATGGCATGCAGCGCCTGACGCGGCATCAGACTGAAACAATTATCTATAAATGAT
This sequence comes from Algoriphagus sp., assembly GCF_030694375.1. Classification (GTDB taxonomy): domain Bacteria; phylum Bacteroidota; class Bacteroidia; order Cytophagales; family Cyclobacteriaceae; genus Algoriphagus. Next base: position 31,957 of record NZ_JAUXYL010000034.1, on the reverse strand, counting down.
TTATACTTCGCAAACTGGGTTCCTTTTCGGATTTTATCTCCCCCATACATGGCGTCATTGAAGAGCGGATGTCCGATAAACTTCATATGTGCACGGATCTGATGGGTTCGGCCCGTTTCGAGATTACACTGAACGAGAGTCACATAGCGCAATCGTTGCAGGACTTTCCAATGTGTCACGGCATGTTTACCCTGACTTCCATCAGGAAATACGTCCATCACCTTACGATCTTTGGCACTTCTACCCACATGACCTGTGATTGTGCCCGAGTCCTCGGGAAGTTCTCCCCACACCAACGCGACGTAAGTTCTGTCAATGGTATGGTGAAAAAACTGGGAGGCCAATGGAGTCATGGCATCCTCCGACTTGGCAATCACCAAAAGTCCGGAAGTATCTTTATCAATCCGATGCACTAATCCCGGCCTTCCTTCATTCCCTTTCATCTCCGGCAAATGCTGAAAATGATAGACCAAGGCATTCGCCAAAGTACCATTCCAGTTACCATGAGCAGGATGGACCACCATTCCCGGGGGCTTGTTGACTAGCAGAAGATACTTGTCTTCGTAGATGATATCCAACGGAATATCTTCAGGAATAACCTCGGTATCACGGCGGGGCTTATCCATGAACACCTGAATATCATCCAAAGGTTTGATTTTGTAGTTGGCTTTGACGGTTTTTCCGTTTACTAAGACCGTTTCATTGTCAATGGCCTGCTGAACTTTGTTACGTGTGACATGGGCGATTTTTTCCGAAAGGAATTTATCAATCCGCACCAGGGACTGTCCTTTGTCTACTAAGATGCGATGTCGTTCGAATAATTCTAACTCGTCCTCTTCAAACTCTTCTTCGGGCTGTTGGCTCATGGCGCAAAAATAAGAGGATGTAGCTTAACTTTGGCAAAAGACTTCGAATGCTTATTCCCGAACCTGTATCTATCCAAGCTCTTTTCAGCTCTGAAGTTGCCGAAAAAAGCGTTGAAGTAGCCGTATTGAGACTGGATGAGATTCATCCGCTGGTTTCGGGAAACAAATTTTTTAAGCTGAAATATAATTTGCAAGCAGCTCAAAAGCAGGGAAAAAGGACCCTTTTAACCTTTGGTGGGGCTTTTTCCAATCATATCTATGCAACTGCTTTTGCGGCAAACCTAGCTGAGCTTCAAAGCATCGGGATCATCCGGGGCGAAGAGACAAACCGAGCCAACCCAACATTAGCGCAGGCTCAAAAAATGGGGATGCAATTGCATTTTGTGGATAGAGAAACTTACCGCAAGAAGAATTCTTCCGATTTTTTGGAAAACTTAAGCGCTCAATTTGGAGACTTTTACCTGATTCCCGAGGGGGGAACCAATGCAATGGCCATCTTGGGGACAAAAGAAATTCTAGCTTCGTCGAGTCCTGAATTCACACATATCTGTGTTTCCATTGGTACCGGGGGTACTTTCGCAGGTTTGGCAGCCAACTTACAGCGTCATCAAAGGCTGATTGGCTTTTCATCACTCAAAGGTGAATTCATCCACGATGAAATTGGAGCACTCCTCTCAAGGCATCAAATCTATCCTGAGGGATCACTGGAAATAAGAAATGAGTATCATTTTGGAGGATATGGAAAGCATAAGCCTGCTGAAATAGAATTTATAAAATGGTTTTATGCGAAATTTAAAATCCCTCTTGATCCAGTATACACCGGAAAAATGGTTTATGGCGTATGGGATTTGATTGCGAAGGACCATTTTCCCCCGGGATCAAAAATTCTGTTGATCCATACCGGAGGACTTCAGGGGAATGCCGGTTTTAAGGCAAAAACGGGTATCGATTTACCTACTCTTTGAGTGTGAAATAATCTTCAGACTCCTGGGGGTGAATTTTGAGCACATTGGCAGAAACCAATCGAACCAAGGTTTTGGAAGCCAAAAACCGGGGAATTTTGGCCAAATGCGCAAACTCTTTCAGCGTGATATGCTCCTTTTCACCCAATGCCTTCATCAGAATTTCTTCTTTCCAGCCGTAGGTGAAAATCGTGTCTTTCGGGATTCGCCCTCTTTTCAGCACTTCCCAGACTTCTTTGCTTGCCTGAACACTTCGATCCTGTACTCGGATGTAGGCTTGCTTTCGGTCTTTTTCCTGTAAAAAATGTGGACGATCCGGACTAAGCGGAATTCTGAAAACGGCTACTCCTTTTTTCTCCGATAACTTAATGGTGAAAATGGAATATTCCAGTTTGGGCGAAATCAATTCCCGGATGGCTTTTTCCATCACAAAAACCTCCTCTTCGATAAACCGCTGCCCGCTGACAGTCCCATCATCATCCACACCTATCAGCAAATCTCCGCCTTCAGTGTTGGCCAAGGCAATCACCTCTCTGACAATTTTCTCAGGGAAAGCTGCTTTCTTTTTGAATTCAATCTTAAGCCCTTCGCCTTTTGCAGCCAAAGCCTTCACTTCCTGAAGGGTCATCGATTCTGATATTAAGGTGAAAACTAGTTGCCAAGTCCACGATTGAGCTCTGCCAATCGGTTTTTTTGTGATTGCCAATCGTCTCTCAGGCGAGCAGCCTCCATGAAATTGAGCTCCTTCGCCGCCTTCTCCATTTGTTTTTGAGTTTGCTGAATCAACTTTTCAAGCTTGTCTTTGCTGAGGTACTGAACCACAGGATCCGCCGCAATCGGTGAATCGCCCGGCATAGGTTCTGCGTAGATTTTGGCGTTTTTCTTGGAATCTGCCACTTTGGTTTGCCCCATGATCTTATCCCTCGACTTGATAACGGTGGTCGGGGTGATGCCATGTTCGGCATTGTATTCGATTTGAATTACGCGTCTTCGACGCGTTTCATCCATGGCGGATTGCATGGAATCGGTGATTTTGTCTGCGTACATGATGACCCGACCCTCGGAATTTCGCGCTGCACGCCCGATAGTCTGCACCAGCGAACGTTCATTTCTCAGGAAGCCCTCCTTGTCCGCGTCCAATATCGCCACCAACGAAACCTCCGGAAGATCAAGCCCTTCTCTCAGTAAGTTAACTCCCACAAGCACGTCAAAAACTCCCAATCTAAGCTCCCGCAAAATCTCCACACGATCCAGTGTTTTAACTTCTGAGTGAATGTAGCGGGACTTCACTCCTGCCCGTTCGAGAAATTTCTGAAGTTCCTCTGCCATCCGTTTGGTCAGGGTAGTCACCAAAACACGGGCATCAGATTTTATAGTCTGATCTATCTCTTCCAATAAATCATCGATCTGATTTAAGCTGGGACGAACTTCAATGGTCGGATCCAACAGGCCTGTCGGACGGATAATCTGTTCTACTACGACACCTTCAGTCTGTGCCAATTCGTAGTCGGCAGGGGTCGCAGATACGTAGATCACCTGACCAGCCATCTGCTCAAACTCCTCAAACTTCAGGGGACGATTGTCCAATGCAGATGGTAATCGAAAACCATAATCGACCAAATTCACTTTTCTGGATCGATCTCCACCCCACATCGCCCTAATCTGAGGTACAGTCACGTGACTCTCATCAATCACCAAGAGGTAATCATCCGGAAAATAGTCCAGCAAACAGAAAGGTCTTGTCCCCGGCTGCCTTCGGTCAAAATATCTGGAATAATTTTCCACTCCCGAGCAATAGCCCAATTCCCGGATCATTTCCAAATCAAATTCCGTTCGTTCCTGAAGACGTTTTGCCTCCATGAATTTTCCTTCTTTTTCGAAAAACTTAACCTGAGCGACCATGTCGTCCTGGATCTCGCTGATGGCCACATTGATTGTGTCACGTCCCGTCACGAATAGATTAGCAGGGAAAATTGAGATAATTTTTTCGTCAGAAATTTTCTTTCCTGTATCCGGTTCTACCCGCTGGATTGCTTCGATCTCGTCCCCCCAAAAGAAAATCCGGTAGGCAAAATCCCCGTAAGCCACATGAATATCCACGGTATCTCCTTTCACCCTGAATGTGCCGTGCGTTAAGTCCTGCTGCGTCCTACTGTAAAGGATGTCGACTAGTTTGAAAAGCAATTGGTTCCTTGGAATCCGATCTCCTTCCTGAAGGCGGACTACATTTTTTCCAAATTCTTCAGGATTTCCAATGCCATAAATGCAGGAAACCGATGCGACGACAATCACATCCCGCCTACCGGTCAAAAGGGAGGAGGTTGCACTCAATCGAAGTTTTTCTATTTCCTGATTAATGCTCAAGTCCTTCTCAATGTAAGTCCCCGAACTTGGAATAAAGGCTTCCGGCTGATAGTAATCGTAGTAGGATATAAAATATTCGACGGCATTTTCCGGGAAAAACTGCTTGAATTCACCGTAAAGTTGAGCCGCCAAGGTTTTATTATGACTCAAAACCAGCGTCGGCTTTTGCGTGTCCTGAATGAGATTGGCAATGGTAAAGGTTTTTCCAGAACCTGTCACCCCAAGCAGAACTTGGGCAGCATCACCTGCATTGACACCTTCAGTCAGTTGTTTGATGGCTTTAGGCTGATCGCCTGTGGGCTGATAGTCCGAGGTAAGTTTGAAATCCATAGCTGTTACTTCCTCCCAACAACGAATGTGAGTGAAAAGGTTTTCAAAAGGCCAAAATCAGGTTGATTTTAAAGTCTTGCTTCCCAGATTATAATACAAGTAATTAGTCCTTAGGATAATCACCAAAAGAATCGGGATCAAGCTCGGGTGAAAAGACTGCCAGCCCAAAATCCAGAAAACCACTGCAGCATCGGCCATAATCAAGGCAAAAAGCAGATACTTCCTCACCCAAGGCTGAAGTGCTTTTTTCATCAATCCCCAGACCAAGACCAGGTGACCGGGGAAAACCCATAGGATATTCCAATTCCACTTGGTGGCCGAATGGTCGGTGAATAGCCAGAGAAACGTGACTACCAAGCCCAAGATCCCCAGAATGGAAAATAGTCCCAGGTCAAGTCCTAGAAAAAGACGCTTCTTCCTATGGCCATAAAAGGTGATCGCGGTAAAAAGAATCGCAATCACCCAGAAAATGAAATAGGGATTTAAGAAGTCCATCTTAAACTCCTCATCGGGATATTCCAGAATCACCCGGGATTCTTTGACCAGCGGTCGTGTGGGACCATCTCCTTCAATTGAGGCATTGGCAAAGGCCGCTTCCATGTAATCGGGCAAAAACTGCTTCTCCCGCTCGGTCGCATTTCGATCAATGACTGATCCCAAAGCAAGATCGATCCCCAAATCTGCCCAAGGGAGCGGGTACACATATTCGTCTATCAGATTCCGAAAGGTTTTCTCCTCCGATTTAGGAGGGTCGTTCCAAACCAACTGATTTCCCAGAGAAATCTCAAAAGCATCCCGGATTTTAGTTGCACAATTATTGAAAAAGAAATCATATCGGTAATACCTCCTAGCCGGATCATATTGGGCCCAAAGGTGCTGAATCAAGAAATCCATTTGTTCAGAATTCAAGGCTAAGATCTGTTCCCTAACGTCCCGCCTGTAATAATCATACTCTCGGATAAAATCTGCGTAGGTACTCACGCTGAGCATGTAATCCAGCTTTCCTGTGGCAAATTTTCCATAAAAATTAGGCGTTCTAAAATCGAAGGTCCCAAAGTTAAAAACCAGGTCTTGACCCTCAGATCCGATCTCACGCATCCGGATCGCACTGTGCCCAAAGCTGCTGTAGAGTTCTTTACCGGGGTCACAGGTCAGCAGGCTTATTTCATATATTTGGGCTTTTGCCTGGGTTAAACCCATGATAATCAGCAAAAAAACGAAGACGGTTGTTTTACTTATTGAAATCATTTTATTAACTTAAAATACTTTTTTCAAAATCTGCTTTTTTATGGATGCTATTTGCTTTACAGCCTCCCTGAGTGCATTTTTTACCTGCCGAATATACAGGTTATTCCTGTCAGTTGCAGGGGTATGTCTGATTCTGCAATTCTCCTTTTCCCAAGGAATCAATGCTTATAAGACGATCGCCTCTGGCGATTTTCACAATATTTTCATTTGGGTAGTTTGGGATGGAATAAGCTGGAATCCGGCTGTAGTCAAACCCGGTCAAGCCAATGATATCTACATCAATCAAACTCATACGCTTAGGCTTCTTGGAAATGAGGAGACTAAAAACTTGTTTATCAATGCTGAACCCGGGGCGGGTCAAAAATTAAACCTGAATGGATATAATTTAAATGTATTTGGTAGCCTGCAGGCCTTTTCCGGTCCTGCTCCGGGCTCTCCGTCCAATGCTTGGAATAGTCAAAACTGGATAGGAAATTCAATTAACAGTACCCTTACCTTCAAAGGGAACAGTCGGACACTAATTGAAAAAAACAGCTGGAGTGCTCAGACTACGCAAAGTAGATTTTCGGTGATTTTCGAAGCAAATGCCGGGGAACAATTTGTTTTGGAGGCCCCATTCAAAACTCTTTCTTTTACCGTACGTTCAGGCCAAGTGTTACAAAAGCTGGATGTTTCAGTCATTCCAAATGTCTGCTTTACACTTTCTTTCAATACTGAGACAACGGTCTTTGGGGCCGGCCCATTTGGGGAATTGATCATTGAACCGGGCGCAACTTTTATCTCAGAATGCAATGCAACTATACTTAACCGATCCACAAGCGGAACGGTAAGCGCTTTGAATTTCGACCTTCAAAATGGCGGAACGCTGATTCTGGAAGGGTCAACGCCAAGGATAGAATCTGCCAACTTCCAGATGAATGGCAAAGTCATCCATCGAGGAGGAACTAGTGCCAAAATATTCCTTTCAAGTACTTATGCAGACGCTTCCAGTCCAAATGCTGTCCGCGATCTGGAATTACAGGGGAATCAAAACCTGACTTTGCCTTTGAATCTGACATTACTTGGAAATCTGGAAAAATCCGGAACGGGAAATTTTATCACAACTGGCACGAGCCTCACTTTAGTTGGGTCAACAAATCAATATATCCTTGGTTTTCCGCTTGAGGTGAGGGATTTGATTTTGAATAAAGCAGGGGGGATTTTTTATCCAAATGCAAGCCTTTCCATTCAACGGAATCTCACGCTCCTTCAAGGAATAATGGATCTGTCGGGGAGCAATCTTTTGTTCAATACCGGACTAGCAGGTACTCTCAGCTATTCAGGTGGGTCTTGGAGAAATATAGGTCAGCTGACTTATTTTGGCATTCCTACGAATCTGACTGGTTCCAATGCTACTTTCCCCTTCGAAGACACCAAAAATGGAGGAATCCGAAAAGTCCAACTTCTGGGAACTTCAGCAGGAGGAAACCTCTCCATCAATTTTACAGAATACAAAGGAGCAGAATACAATTCGGAATTTGATGATGTGGATGGCACTCCAATATTGTATCGCCTTTTCAGCTATTTCCATTTTTCAAATCTTAGTCCAAGTTCCAATACGTTGGAGTTACGGATATCTGCCAATGACCTGATTGTGGACAATGTGGATGATCTACGCATAGTAGGAACAGGATATGCCGCCCCGGGCAATCATTTGGCAGGTTTGGATCCTGGTGAACTCTGGGCGAGACGAGAATTGACTTTTGCTGACTTATTGGGAGTGAACTTCACGGTGGGAAGTTTTCGGACTTTATCAATTTTGCCTCTTACCTGGCTGGAATTAAATTCCGAATCGACCAAAGAAGGGAATCTAATCAAATGGAAAGTCGCCCGGGAAAAGGAAAACTTACTTTTTGAAGTGTACAGGAGTGAGGTATCCAACTTAAAATGGAAAAAAATTGGAGAAGAGAGGTCAAAGGGGGATTCTGATTTGATTCAAGAATATTCGTATTTGGACAGAACTGCTGAAAAATTTCAATCTTATTTTTATAAAATCAGACAAATAGATAATGATGGCAGAGACTCCTGGAGTCATGTAATCAGAAAAAATAAGGCAATTAACCTCCAGTCCAATTCGATTCAAATCTTCCCAAATCCACATGCTTTTGGAGAAATTTCCATCAATCTTAAAGCGGGATCAGAGTATGAAGTTTCAGTGTTAGATTTCTCAGGAAGATTAATAAAACGATTTATTTATTCAAAAATTGACTTTTCGACTACACTAAAAGACCTCAGGCCTGGGGCATATATACTAGGAATTAGTGATGGGAACTATTTTCACCAGATTAGATTTTTGAAGAACTAATGATTTGATTTCAAAGTTCAGGTTTTATTTTAAAAAAATCATTTCCCTATCTTACTTCCCTAATTCCCACCCAACCTATGACCTTTGTTTTAGTACTTCTCAGCATCGCGATCCTGGTACTCCTGATCGTGTGGGCCAAGCTCAATCCCTTTCTCGCTTTTCTTATCGCTTCCATAGCCGGAGGCCTGATGCTCGGCCTGCCTGCCGACCAAGTCGCCAAGTCCGTCCAAAAAGGTATGGGTGCCATGCTCGGGGACTTGGTCATCGTCATCGTAACCGGAGCGATGCTTGGTAAGCTCGTCGCTGAGAGCGGTGCAGCACAACGAATAGCCGGTTTTCTGATGAAAATTTTTGGTGAAAAGTACATCACCTGGGCGATGGCATTCACGGGTCTGATTGTCGGTATTCCCTTGTTTTATAATGTGGGTTTCGTGCTGTTGGTCCCTTTGGCTTTTACAGTTTCTTATCAATACAAGCTTCCTGCCGTGTATGTGGGAATTCCTTTGTTGGCTGCTCTTTCAGTGACGCATGGATTTTTACCTCCACATCCTTCTCCTGCTGCTTTGGTAGCACAATTTGGTGCAAATATGGGACTGACACTTTTCTATGGGTTTCTGATTGCCATACCCACCATTATCATTGCAGGCCCTCTGTTTGCCCCTTTTCTTAAAAATATCAAGTCCCAACCTCTAAAGACTTTTCAGGCGGAACCCAAGGCTGAACATGAACTTCCCGGAATAGGCAACAGCATTTTTACTGCGTTGCTTCCGGTAATCCTATTGATTGGAACCACGGCCCTGAGCCTAAATATCGCGAAAGAAGATCCTTTGAGCCCCATCGTCAATTTTATCGCCGATCCGGGCATAGTCATGCTGGTTTCTTTGCTTTATGCAACTTATTCACTGGGACTTAGCCGCAAAGTCAACATGGTGAAGTTGATGGACATCTATACCATAGCTACAAAGGATGTCTCTATGATCCTGTTGATTGTAGCAGGTGCAGGCGCGCTGAAGCAGATTTTCACCGACACGGGGGTAAGTCTTACCATTGCCGAGAGTCTGAAAACCTGGGAAATGCATCCTTTGATTCTGGCATGGCTCATCACCGCAGTCATCCGCGTTTGTGTAGGTTCGGCGACAGTGGCTGGCCTGACTACTGCAGGAATCATTGCTCCATTGGTTACCACCATGAACGTTGATCCAAATTTGCTGGTGCTTTCCATCGGTGCGGGAAGCTTAATGTTTTCGCACTTCAATGATGGAGGATTCTGGATGTATAAGGAGTTTTTCAACGTGAGTATCAAGGACACCATCAAATCCTGGTCGCTGATGGAAACGATTGTCGCGGTGGTGGGGCTCTTTGGTGTCCTGATTTTAGATCTTTTTGTCTAATTTAAATTGCTTACCCGCGCAGCTATCGATGACTCCTAATCCTTAAATTACTGTGGATAATCGTGGACAGGCCCTAGTCCACAATACACCGCTCATACTATGGCACATCAATCCTAATTGAATTTTTCCTCTGATTAATTGGCAGATATTGATCAATTTTAAATCAAATTTTCACACTATGGAAACACCTGAAATAAAGTTCGCGAAACTGGGACTCACCCTACCTCCGGCACCCAAGCCACTAGGCGTCTACAAGCCTTGCCTGATCGATGGAAATTACCTTTACTTATCCGGTCACGGAACTGTAAAGCCCGATGGAAGCCTGATCATCGGAAGGGTCGGATCTGATTTGGATATCGACCAGGGAAAATTAGCCGCAAGACAAGTTGGACTTGCAATGCTGGCTACCATCAAAGCCAATATCGGTTCACTGAACAAAGTAAAACGGGTCATCAAAGTCCTCGGAATGGTCAATTGTACCCCGAACTTTGAGCGCCATCCCTTTGTGATTAACGGATGCAGTGAGCTTTTTGCAAGTGTATGGGGAGAGGAAAACGGAATTGGTGTTCGGTCAGCTGTAGGTATGGGTTCACTGCCTGATAATATCCCCGTTGAGATCGAGGCCTTATTTGAGCTTCACGAAGGCCATTAAGGTTTCACCAAAGCCTTGTAAGACTCAAAAAGATTTAAGATATCCCGCACGTAATTCACAGCTATGTGCCCTTTTGCGAATCCACTTTTGACCATGGGATCCCGATAAAATTCGGGATCACTTTTAAGCTTTAGAAAGAAGGATACATCTTCCCAGCTTTGGGTACTTTTCCCATATTTCAGGGTAAGCCTCCATGCATCTTCGACATGGCCTTGACCGATGTTGTAGGAAGCAAGAATAAATCGAATCCGTTCATTGGCATCCGGAACTCTCCCCCTCCAAAATTTATCCAAATATTGAAGGTACTTCACGCCCCCCTGAAGCGACTGTTGGGGATCGTCAGGTTCAGTGACTCCAAATCGTTCTAGAGTTACCGGCATCAGTTGAAGCAAACCTTCTGCCCCCGCATAGGAGACAGCGGAAGTATCGAATCCGGATTCTTTATAAACCAATGCAGCCAAAAGCCTCCAATCCCAACCTAATTCCCTAGAGCTTTCTTGGATCAGTTCATCAAAAACCGAGATACGATTTCCTCCCAATGAGGAAAAAGAACTGTTGGTTCGGTAAAAATTATTTCGCGCATTAAGAAAGTATTTTGCGTAAACATCAGGGATGAATCGCTTCTTTTTTTCCGATAACCAAGTATTGATTTCCCCCAAAAGGACGGGGGCATTTTTGCGAACAGCCCAAGCCACGGTACCATTTTCGGAAACCTTCAAATTCACGTCCAATCCTTGATAATAGGTCTGATTGGCCTTCGCAATGTTTCGATCTGCTATGGTCCATTTGATCTTTTTGTCGGCGATTTGATCGATAAGGTTCTCTTCGTGATCCACTGATTCCAAGACAGTAAAACTTAGATTAAGTGAATCCTTTATCGAGTTAAGCCGACTGGTATAGATGGTGCCTTTTCTTACAAAGATCGTATCAGATCCTATTTCTTTCCAGGTTACCGGCTTTTCTATGGGCTTTCGGCCTACGACCACGGTGCTCATGGTTCCAAGATAATTCGTGAACGAAGCACGGTCACTGCGCTCTTTAGTATTTTCAAGATTCATGGCAATGACATCCACCTTTCCTGATTCCAGATAGTCGAAAGCTTCGTCAATGTCTTCCAAAACGACTAATTCCAATTGAACTCCAAGGCTTTTTCCCAAGTCTCTCAAGAGTTCAAATTCATAGCCCATTCTTCTTCCCCGATAGATATAATAAGAAGTGGAGTTGTTATCAACTGCTGCTCGAAGTGTGCCACGTTCCTGAATTGCGGCCAAATCAAATATATAAGGCTCCTTCAACACCTTTTCGATGCGATTCTCCAAAAAAGTACACTGCACCCCGGAGAAGAGCATCACTAATGTAGTAAGAGTAGAAATTATTACTTTTTTCATTCCAAAGGGTGAGACCCCGGATGGTTCATTCCGCTACTTGGCAAAGCCTATGCCAAAACAAAAATGAAGCGATCGTTAAAAAAAGCAAATAAAAAACGGAAGTTAATTTCTTCCGTTTTTTAGCAAATAGCTGTTAGGGCTTGAGTGTCAGTTCTTCCATGCTGCTTTGGAAGAAAATCCTGCCTGAAAGTCTCATTAACTCGATTTCTTGCTCTTTAATGTTAAAAATGGAGCTAATCAATCTGTTTTCTGCAGTAAGTAAATTCACCTGAGCATCTCTAAATTCCAGGTAGGAAGAAATCCCCAATCTAAATCGTTCCAAGGCTATCTCTGAGTTTTCTTTAGCTACCTGGTAGTTAGCCAACTCAATTTTTTGCAGTTGAAGGTTTTTGGTGTAGATATTAAAGGCTCGTTGGATGTCTGATTTGAGCTGGATTTCATATTGATCCAAGGTATAATCCTGAATTCTTTCCTGAACCTTGGCATTTTGAATTCTTCGATTCAAGGTTAGTCCACTGAACAGGTTAATTGTAATATTTCCTCCGTAGTTAAAACCTTCCCGCTGATTTTGCAGGAGGAAGCCTGCATCGGAGTTGAAGGTATTGTTCACGTAGTTTCCATTCAAATTCAAAACCGGGAGACGGGAAGCCTGCAATTCCCTAGTTTGGAGAAAGGCCACATTTTTTAGCCGCTGGTTGATCAGGAGCTGCTTATTTTCCAAAATTGCATTTTCTTCCAAGTCTTCAAACCTCAGGACATCTGCAATTAAAATAGTGTCCTTCACCATGTATTCCTCATTTGGATTGACCGCCATTAGCTCATTCAGGTTTACTCGGGAATTTTGAATGATTTGCTCTTGGGTAATGAGCAGACTGGAATCTGAGTTGTAATCAACCTGGGCAGTAAGGAAGTCCCGCTTGCCTGCACCACCAAGTTCATACTGAGCTTGGGCTATGTTTAGTCTTGCCTTACTCAAGGCTAGCGTTTCTTTCAACAATTGGTAGCGTTGCAACTCCACAATTAGCCGGTAATATGCTGTAGAAATTCCAGCTACGGTATTTTCCACTGTCACCTTGGCGTCGAGTTCACTGATTTCGGTCAACTCGCCCAATCTTCTCATCGTTACCACGGATTCCGGTCTGAATCCATATATCCCCACTATGCTGAAGTTTTTGTTCCGGGATTTGGCATCGTCGATTTGACGTGGTGTGGGATCATTTATGAAGGTTTGCTCTACATCTTCCTTACTGTATGACCGCAGATAGGTTGCATCTACCCTTGGCATAAATAATTCGCCCGCTCCAATTTGCTTTTCCCTTTCTCTCAAATTGACATTCTCTACGGCTATCTTGATCTGGAAATTATTTTCCAATCCAATCTGAATGGCCTTCTCAAGATCTAAGGACTCTTGGATTTGTGCGTGAACACTAGAAAAACTTATGCTCAAAAAGAGCAGAATCGCTAATTTCTTCATTAAATTCTTGCTAATCTTCCTTTTTTGGAGGTGAGGAAAGTGTAAATGGCCGGGATGATAAAAAGGGTAAGTATCGTGGCGAAAGTCAATCCACCAATGACAGCGGCTCCCATTGGCACCCTGCTTTCTGCCCCCGCTCCCAATGCCAATGCAATCGGTAAAATACCCAGAATCGTAGATAAGCTGGTCATCAAGATCGGTCTAAATCGGGCTACAGCGGCGCCATATATGGCTTCATGCACGTCCATTCCCTGTGCCTTTCGCTGATTGGCAAATTCCACAATCAAGATCCCGTTTTTCGTCACCAATCCGATCAGCATAATAATACCAATCTGACTGAAAATATTCAGGGTAAAATCAAATGCCCACAGTGTGGCCAAGGCCCCGAAGATGGCAAGCGGTACGGTAAACATGATTGTCAATGGATCGAGGAAGCTTTCGAACTGAGCCGAAAGAACCAGGTAAATCAGGATTAGTGCGAACACAAAGGCAAACAACAAACTGTTGGAGCTCTCCCTGAATTCTTTGGAAGGTCCGGATACATCCGTGGAGAAAGAATCATCCAAAACTTCAGCAGCTATGCGATCCATTTCATCCAATCCCGCTCCGATGGTAAATCCTTCGGTCAGGTTAGCCGAAACTGTAGCACTCACAAAACGGTTGAAGCGGTAAAGCTGAGGCGGCGTACTTTTTTCTGTCACTTTGACAAGGTTGTCCAGTTGCACCAACTGATTATTTTCTCCTCTCACATAGAGCATTCGAAGATTTACAGGTTCATTTCTGTCTTGCAGCCTCATTTCGCCCAAAACCTGGTATTGCTTACCGTCGCGGATGAAATAGGCAAAGCGTTGACCTGAGTAAGACAGTTGGAGCGTTCTTGCAATTTCCTGTACCGATACACCCAGGTTCCTTGCCCGTTCCCGATCTATCTCGATTTCCAGCTCGGGTTTGGTAAACTTCAGGTTGATATCTGAGAAAATAAAATAAGGACTTTGACCCACCTTTTCCATAAATGGAGGAATAGCCTCTTTCAGCTTTTCAATGGTGGGAGCCTGAATTACATACTGTACAGGAAGTCCGCCCCTTCTGTCGCCGATGGACACCGGTTGCTGGGCAAAGCCTCGCACTGCTGTTTCATTTCTCAGTTTGGCATTGATGCTGTTAAATATTTCTTGCTGTGTTCGGGTTCTATCTTTAGCATCTGTCAGGAAAAGTCTGATAAAAGCCGAATTAGTATTTGCGGTACCAAATCCCGGAGAAGTCACACTAATGACGGCTAGACGCTCATTGTCCGGTATTTCCTTCATAAACTGATCAGTCAATTTATCCACCACACTTCCCATGTAACCAAATGTGGCTCCCTCTGGACCTGACATATTTATTCTGAGTTCAGATCTGTCCTCGGTAGGAACCAGCTCAGTCGGTATTTGGGTGACCAGCCAATAAATTCCCCCCATCATAAATAGAATTACCGGAAAAGCCATCCACCTGATTTTCATAAATTTACTCAGCGCAAAGTCGTACAGGTCATTCAACCAGACAAAAAACGGCTCAGTAAAATTGTAGAAGGCATTTTGTTTTTCCCGACGCTTGAGCAGTTTTGCACTAAGCATTGGGGTCATGGTCAAGGCCACAAATGAAGAAATGATGACAGCCCCTGCCACCACTATACCGAATTCACGGAAAAGTCGGCCTGTGGTACCCGTAAGAAAAATCACCGGTAAGAATACTGCAGAAAGGGCAACAGTGGTAGCGATAACTGCAAAGAAAATTTCCTCGGATCCTTTTTCTGCAGCCTTGAGTGGGTTTTCTCCTTTTTCTATTCGGGTGTAGATGTTTTCCAAGACCACAATTGCGTCATCGACCACCAATCCAATCGATAGTACGATACCAAGCAGGGTCAATACGTTGATGGAAAAACCCATCACGTACATGATAAAAAATACGCCAACCAGCGAGATGGGGATGGTAAGTACTGGAATGAACGTGGTTCGCCAATCTCTCAAGAAAAGGAAGATGATGGCCACAACCAATATAAATGCTGTAATGATCGTCTCCTGTACTTCAGCGATCGAACTACGAATATACTTCGTAGAATCAAAGCCAATTTCAACACCCACATCAGCTGGCAGATCTTTCTTAATGAATTCAAGTCTCCGATAAAATTCATCTGCGATTTCAATATTGTTAGAGCCGGGTAGTGGAACCAACACTACTGCTACCATGGGAACTCCATCCCGCTTCAACACCGTCTTTTCGTTCAGGGCTGAGAGTTCAGCGTTTCCGATATCCTGGAAACGAACGATATTGCTTTGGTCTTCTTTGATGATCAAATTATTAAACTCCTGTGGAGAGCTCAACCTACTCTTGGTCCTGACCGATAGCTCTATATTTTGACCTTCTATCCTTCCGGAAGGAAGTTCTACGTTTTCACTTTGAACTTTTTGTAATACATCCAAAGGCGTAATGCCATAGGATGCCATTTTGAGTGGATCCATCCGAAGACGGATTGCGTATTCTTTTTCTCCCCAAATCTGAATCCGGCTAACGCCTGGAATTGTCTGAAGCCTTTCTTTAAACACATTGGAAGCGATATCCGAAAGCTCCAATAGACTTCGGTTTTCACTCTTTACATTCACTCCTACTATGGGCTGGGAATCTGCATCTGCTTTGGACACTACCGGAGGTTCGGCATCCGGAGGAAGATTTCGTTGTGCTCCTGCCACCTTGTCTCTTACGTCGTTGGCTGCAGCCTCTAAGTCACCACCGACTTCAAATTCTACCGTAATGTTACTTCGGCCATCGGCACTGACTGAGGTCAGAGATTTGATGCCTTGGATTCCGTTGATTTGCTCTTCAAGCGGCTCTGTGATTTGAGCCTCAATTACATCCGCGTTGGCGCCGACATAAGAAGTGCTGACATTGATCACAGGGGGATCCACACTGGGATACTCGCGGATACCTAAAAGTGAGATCCCTATCCCACCAAAGAGGAGGATAACCAAGGACATCACGATGGCCAATACCGGCCGGTTGATACTGATTTGGGATAAGCTAGCCATGCTTAGTTGATTTGAGTAGGTTGTAATGGCATTCCCTGCCTTACTTGCATTACACCAGTGGTGAGTACCAGATCGCCCTCGTTGAGTCCGGATATGACTTGCACTTGAGTATCTGTCCGCGTTCCTATTGCTATTATTCGTTGTTCTGCTTTACCATCAGCCCCCACGACAAATACCTTGTACCCTGCTAATTCAGGGATGACAGCCTCTGCCGGAACAAGCAAGGCGTCTTCCATGACTTCAAGAATAAATCTGATTTTCACGAACATTCCGGGAAGGAATCTCCGGTCTTTGTTTGGGCTTTGTGCACGTAGCTTCAGTGTTCTGGTTGCCAAATCCACTTGCGGCTCAAAAGCGTAAACTCGACCCTCTACCTCTTGAGTAGATCCTTCATTGGAAAAATAAACCGGTGAACCGACAGTGACCTGATTGGCATAACGCTCCGGAATAGAAAACTCGATTTTAATCGGATCAATATTTACCACACTTACGATTACATCATTTGTGCTGATGACAGAGCCCTCCGAAACCAGTCTCAATCCCAAATACCCATTAAATGGCGCCCTCACCACAGTCTTGGACAACTGAGCCTCTACCAACTTGATGTCTGACAATGCGGTGTTGAATTGATTCAGGGCTATGTCATATTCTTCCTGGCTGATCGCCTCTCGGGCTAACAGCTGCTTTTGACGGTTCTCCTGGGTTTCAAATAATTTTTGGGTGTATTGTAAGCGCTGAAACTGGGCCTGGAGTTCGTCATCATTCAAATACAGAAGAGGAGTACCTTTCGCTACATATTGGCCTTCCCGGAATGCGATTCTGGTTACCAAACCTGAAATCTCAGAGCGGAGGTTGACCGATTCATTGGGAAGTATGGTGCCTGATACCTGCAGCTGATTGCGAAGCGTTTCTTTCTTGAGTTTAACCACACTCACGGGAAGGTTTTGATTTGAACCACCGGAACCTCCCGGCGAAGCGACAGGGGTTTGAGAATTTCCGCCCTGATTACTCAGTCTCGGATAAAAAAAGGCAATTGCAAGGATTACAAGAATTCCGATGATCAGTGCGATTTTGGTTTGTTTTTTCATTTAAGGCAATAGGTCTGATTACTGTTGGTTTTTGATGAACGCCATTGAAAGTTGATTGAATCGGTCGGGCTGCTCCACATTGACTACATGCCCGCACTTTTCAAGAATGGTTAGAATGGAATTTTTATGTTCTTTGACAAGATTTTTGACCGGCTCCAAAAACATCACATCCTGGTCACCCATTACATAGAGCGTTGGAATCCCCAAGTCCTTTTCCTTAAAGTATTTTAACAGGGGATTGATGTCGCGAGTCAGTTTAAACCAACGGATAAATTCCTTTTGACAAAGCTTTTGAGCCTCTCCCACAAAGAGATTGCGTGACTCTTCATGTTGTCTTCGAGGCATGATGATGAAGGCAAACAAGCGATACAGCCACATGTAAGGGATCACTCGCTTGAATGTATTTCCAAGAAACACAAGTACCCGGCTTTGTACATTGAGGCGGGTGATTGCTCCTGCCAAAATGAGTGACCTGACCCGATGAGGTTGTAATTCGGCAAGTTGACGGGCAAGGATAGTTCCTAAAGAGACCCCCATCAAATGAGCCGGAGGGGTTTTGAGATGATCCAGGACTTCGATAATGTCCTCTGTGACCGCTTCAAACGTGTAATGCTTATTCCAAATGTCCTGAGGAAGATCGGCGGACTTGCCATGCCCTCTCAGATCGATCAGCAAAAGGTTAAAGTCTTTTTTGAAATCTTTCAGCTGCTTATACCAAACGGCAGAGGAACCTCCTGCACCATGGATGAAGACCACCCATTCGCTACTCTGCGGATGTAAAAATTCCTTGTAATACAACATAACAGCTTAGACTGATAAAAAGGACAAAAGTTTACCTATGAACAAAAATACGGCATATTTCAGCCACTGTTAAATAAAAGACACTGAAGGCAAATCTTTACTGCTAATGGAAAAAATTAGGGATACTAGAAAAATATCCTTTTGGAATTAGGAATACTGAATTGCCGGATAAATTTTAAAAGTGATCGGGATAAAGGATCGGGTAGGAGAAACGGGATTAATTCCCGTTTCGACATCCCACACCACCGTACGTACCATTCGGTATACGGCGGTTCCTTGCTTTTAAACCCCGAAAGGCGTGTTTGGCGTTTCTTTCAGTCATCCTCTATCCGAATCACTCTTATCCATCCTTTGGATTCAGTCATATTCTTTTGATAAGGAGCCTCGTTCCCGAGCATCTAATTCTTTTCCTTTCAGTAAAATTCATTTACTGCCATACTGCAAGGTTCGGGCCTTCCCATACCAACTCGTGATCCGGTACTTTGCCCTCGGCTGACTCCTCATGACTAGCTTTACTCCATTCAATATACATCTCCACACGACCATGAGGCCTCCCGTGGTAAGACAATCCACCTTCACTCCATGTCCCAGCCTCATTTACACTCCGATGTCCGTGTAATCTTTGCACTTTGACTTGTTTCGCAGTCTCATCCCATCGTTTATGCCTGATGAGGATCGTGTTCCTCAGGGCAGAGTTCTTCCGCCAGGTTCCTCCAGATTCCACCTCACAGTGGACACCCTTGCTATTGGATAGTGGTTGACGATTACAAACCCCCACAGTGGACTTTCACCACCTAGTTGATTGCCATGCACAGCACACCAAAAAAGGCTAGTCCATTTTGACTAGCCTTTTAGCAATTAAATTAAATTTTTATAGAATAAAAATTCTACAAAAACCTAACTAAAAATCATTAAATTACTTAAACTTTAACGAATACTACTCAAAATCAAACAAAATTATAAATCACTTGAAAGCCTATATTCATACTCTTTTATAAAAACTAACTCTGTATCATAATTCTTTCTGGAAGGTAGACCATACGTTACTTTAATGCCTAGTTTGTTTGATCTTGGAGGTGGAGGGCCATAAAAGTCCCCTTGAGGATTAGTATTTGTTTTGTAATAATTATTTATATAATTAGTTGCAGAACTTACAAATTGTCCATCAGAGTGAAAACCTGGAATAAAATATTCTACCTTAGGATTTATCAAGCCTAAAGAAGGATTAATAATATAATTAACGTCCCTGTTAAAAACTATTTCCCAATATCCTTCCTCAATGCATTCGTCAATTGAGTTTGAAGGATCGTAATAACAATCAGAATAAGAAGAATTAACAAAAACAGGAAGAGAATTTAAATTGAAAACTCCCCAAGGAATATTTTGAACAGGTTTATAAACTTCAGGTTTAGAGTTTTCTTGCCTTAAAGAAAAGGTAAACTGCTGCAATAAAACTTGAGAAGAAATAGATCCAGAAAATGCTAAATTACCAGTAAATCTAATCGGTGTAGGTGAAGTTGCAACTGAGTTTTTTCCCCCTAAGATTGTTTTCACTAGTGAAAGTGCAGGACCAATAAAACTAGTCCAAGTAGGTAAAGTAAGTGAATTTTGAAGATTTGTTAAATTATTTTGAGTTGATGCATTTTTCCCTTGTTTAACTTTGTTTATGGCATCAAAAATTCCATTGACACTTTTATAAACACCATCAGTATAGTTTACGGCCTCCAACAATGATAGTCCATTGTTAGTTGGAGAGGTTGAGCCTATTTTCCCTTCCAATGAAAATGCCGTTGAACTCATAGTCAAGTTTGAGAAATTACTTCCAATTAGTTCAATTTTCAATTCTGTGCCCGAAGAGATTGAAGCATCATAACCAAACATATGAAAATCTGCATGAACCCAGCCTTGATTTACTGAAACTTTAGACATTACAGATTTAGAAATATTCGTTTCAAAATTATTTAAATAACTCTTAAAATCCGAATCACTAGTGAAGATAGCCTTTCTGTCCGAAGAATTGGTGTAACTTAATTTAACTAAATAATCAGTATAATTATCTTGAGGAGCATTAAAAATACATACTCTAAGAATTCCAGTATATTTATTATACAAAATAAAAAATGGATACCTTACGGCATCTAAAGAGGTACCAAAATCTCTAATAACCAACATCCAGCCATCTTCAGGCCACATATCCTTTTTATCATTACTAATTGCATCAGCAAGTATATGACCATTAGTAAAAAACGGCGTGGTTGGGGAACCTGGTACCTGAACAATACTTGTTGAATTTTTATAATAGATTGATTGACCTTGACTGGAATACCATTGCCAATTAGGATTTAAATTTGGATCCCCTGGTGGCATAATTCTAGTAGCGTAAGTAGTGTCTGTATCAACGAGTTCTAATTTAAATTTGTTTTCACCTTTAAATTCCTCTTTCAAATTAACCTGTTGCGAATCTGTTTCTAAAGTTTCTACACAGCCAGAAATACAAAAAACCCAAAGAAACAAAATTAGTTTGTGAATTTTCATAATTTTATAAATATTAGTAGTTTAAATATTAAAATTACTTTTTTTACAAAAGAAATTGCAATAAAATCTAGAAGTTTTCTCTATAAATTGAAAAACCATCAAAATATAATTCATAAAATAACTGAATCATAAATACCATTATGCTAATCTTTGGAACAGTCAATTAAGCTATTAGTGAGCAAAATAGTTAAACAAATAAGTATAACTAATTTATAGGTTTATAATTAAAAAAACTAGCTTAATGTTCCGAACAATATTTACCGCCTTTTTATATTCTTAAAGTATTTAAAAGAAAATTCACGAAAAATAAAAACAAAATAATTCATACTTTATTTATTCAGCAAATTTCATATTTATACCTTAATTTTGTTTCATAAACATTTGCCTCCTTTGCCAAAAGTTAAAATCGATATAATCTTTTCATAAAATTGTAAAAGATGGAAAAATACCCAATCAAGAGTATTTTTCCATTTTTAAAACTTTAAAATTTTAAAAATTTAATTCAATAATCTATTAATTGAAGATATATCTCAATCCAAACTGCATTCTCCATACGTCTGATACGCCTGCTGTAGGACGATATGTTTCAGAAATCAAATTTCCCCCTAATTGGGCTAAACGATATCTTAAGGCTCCATTGGAATCTACACTTGGATTTGTCAAAGGTTGGATAGCGTTAAATGTTTTTCCCAATCCCCAATCTGGATTTAGTAAGTTACCCACGTTCAGGATATCTACACGGAATTCCAAGGTGTTTTTCTTACCGTTGATATTGGTAAACAATTGCTGTGCGAAAGAGAAGTCAGCACGGCTGACCATCGGCATGATTACAGCACCTCTTTCAGCATATTTACCTCTGTTGGCACTGAGGTACTTATCCTGAAGAATATACGCTTCCCATGCATCGGCCTGCTGCTGCGCAGTAAATGTCACCGGCTGTCCACCCACAGTGGCAGTATATTGCTGGAAGTTCATTTCCTCTTTGTTGGCATGGATGTAGATCAGGTCATTGTTAAATCCTCCATCACCGTTCGCATCTCCTGTAAACCTATAACTCCCATTTCCAATAGTTATTGATTCCCAGAATAAGGAAACTGAGGTGTTTCCAAACTTGAAGATGTCTTTGTTATAGCTGATCACTCCAAAAACTCGATGACCAAGATTATTGGAGGATATTCCAAGACCTGGATTATTTGGATCTCTGGAAATCGGATTGTTAAACCATGTTCCAGATGCAATTGATCCCGGATCAACCGTATTTCTGGATTCACCGTAGCTGTAAGCACCTTTCACATACAGGCCGTTTCCAAATGGCTTTTCCAGAGAAAAGGAGGCTACCCAAGAATTGCCGATTGCCTGATTGGACAAGATTATCGCATTTGGAATGTTCGGTGTAGTCTGGTAAATCCTATTTCTGGTCCATCTCGGTCTGTTATCCTTTCCAACAAACTGCGATTGGTGTACTGGCAAGTTACCGTTGTAGTAGGCAATGCCATTTACATCTGAACTGTAAATGAATTCACCTGTTGCAACGATTCCGCCCGGTAATTGCTGATCAATACCTATATTGGATCTCCAAACCTGAGGGAATTTGAAATTTGGCTCAGTCAATGCCAATTCATAAGAAGCAGCAGGGCTACCTGTTACTTCCGTAGGCTTATAGGCATTAGGATCTGGATTAAATGGTCTGCTTGTAAGTGGTACAGCTGGGGAGGTAGATGTAGCTGCCCTAGAATCTCTTTGCTCAAAACCAGTTAAAATACCATTATTACCTACTTGGTTGGAAATCCAAACATAAGCCGGTCTTCCTGTGAAAATACCTGTTCCCCCTCTAACTTGGGTCTTCTGATTGTTGAATACATCCCAGTTGAAACCTACTCTGGGTGACCAAAGAATATTTGCTTCGGGAAGTTGATCCGTTCTGAAATTTACAAATGTACTTGCGGGGTTTCTAAATAGTAGTTTTTCCACGTCTTCATTTCTAAGTGCAGTTTGCTCAAAGAAAGGAACATCGATTCTAAGCCCGAAGGTGGTTTTCAAATTGTTTCGAAGCTGAATTTCATCTTGCGCATAGAAACCAACATAGTCAACTTTTAAAGGCTGAACTGGCTTTTCTGAACCCGGAATATTGTTATATCTTACCTGGAATCTTCTTAAATCCACTCCACTTGGAGTTGCATTTCCATTTGCTAAGAAGTTGTTTGCGTCTTTATAGAAATCATCCAGGGAATTGTAGACATAAACAGACTGTGAACCCGGGAAGAACACGTTTTCGGATTCATATCGCTCATAGCTAAAGCCTAAAGTGAAAGTATGCTTTCCGGCAAATATTTGGAGGTTATCCTGAATCTGGAAAGTCTTGTATCTCAATTCGTTGTTTGGCGTGAATGGCTCAAACCCGAAGGAAGTGTAAGTTCTGTCTTCTTGAAGAATATCTACCATCGGGAAAAAAGTACCTCTGGATCCACGACTTTCGTCCTGATAAGTATAACCTACTATCAAGCTGTTGGTCATATTGGTTCTTAACCTCGAGTTCAATTCCGCCACTACAGATCGGATGTTTTCCAAAATGCTATAGTTTGAATTTTGGAAGTTCAATGCTTCCGGTCTGCCGTTTCTGTTTCCAAAACCAAGAGAAGAAGAGTTGGACATCAGAACATCGGTAGAAGAATTCAGATGGTTATATCTCAGGCTAAGCTTATTCTTATCATTGATGTTATAATCCAGCTTCACCAAAAATTTGGTTCCCAGAGTCTCGTTATCGTAACCTTCGTAAGGACCGGTTTCATAGTTAAATTTGTCTCTCAGGAAACCGCTAAGTTGATCTAGGTCGGAAGCCAAAACCCTTGTCACATTACCTTCAATAGGCTCATTTCCTACTCTTGCCCTCCAAGTAGTTCCCGGTCTAGCCTCCTTTTCATCTTCGAATGAAGCGAAAAAGAACAATTTGTCCTTGATGATCGGTCCACCGACGCGGAATCCGATTTGTTTGTAGGTAAAGTCGCCCGGATTGAAGGTGTTTTCACCTGCTTCAGTTCCTACATTATTGTTATTTCTGAAGAAATAATACGCTGAACCGGAATACTCGTTAGTACCTGATTTGGTAACTGTGTTCACGCCGGCACCGGTAAAGTTTCCCTGTCTTACGTCATAGGGAGCCACGTTAACTGATATTTGCTCAATAGCATCGAGTGAAATCGGAGATACGCCTGTTCTGCCGCCCGGGTTACTTCCGCTTCCCAAACCAAACGAGTTGTTGAAGTAAGAACCATCGACAGTGATGTTGTTCAGTCTTGAATCCTGACCAGCAAAAGACTGCCCATTTGACTGGGGTGTCAATCTTGTGAAGTCATTGATGTTTCTGGAGATAGTAGGAAGTCTTGTAAGCGCCTGATTATCAATCGAGGTATTTGCTCCCGTTCTTTCGTTTGAAAACAGGTTGTTTTTGCTTGAAGTCACCACGACCTCGGAAAGTTGCTGTCCGTCTTCCTGAAGGGAGACGTTAACGTTGGCAAATACGCCCAGAGATAGGATAATCCCATCCACCTCTTGAGTGGAAAATCCGATAAAGGAAACCGAAATTCTGTAAGGACCACCTACACGCATACCCGGAATGTTATACTTCCCGTCTATGTTAGACACCGCACCATAGCGCGTACCGGATGGAAGGTGAGTAGCAACTACGTTCGCTCCCGGAAGCGGCTGACCATTTTTTTCTGACACTACACCGGAGATACCGGAGGTGGTCACACCCTGTGAAAGTGCTAATCCAGTGCTAAGCACTAGAAACATCACTGTCAGCAAGTTTTTCAGTAAATTTTGCCTCATAAATTTTTGTTTTGGTAAAAGCTGGTTTTGATTTTTACTTGTTGCAAAGGTAATTCTCCTCCTAGGTAAGTAAGAGTAGTTAAGGTTAATTTTTGACGCTCAAATTTCACAATAATTAACAGAACCTTAACATGGTATGGGAAACATTTTTCATGTTTTTTTTCGGAAAAAAGATTGAATTTTAATCTAATAACTTTCAACCGGACAAAATTTCTTGAAAAACTGTATGAATTTTAGCCCATCTTTGAGAATGGCTGATTTCACTATTTCAGAACAGTAAGGCCTAATTACCCCTTAATACAATCTTTTAATTTATATTTAACCAAAAACTCAGAAGAATATTCCCTTGAGAGATAGAAACATCATTTGGCTTTATTTGTTTTTGTTGGCCTCCTTGGTCGATATAGCATTCCTCTTAGAGGGTAATTTAGGTTTGAGATTTTTTTCAAAACCCTTGATCCTTTTAGGGTTAATTATTTATTTTTTTCAAATCACAAGACCTATTGCATCTACATTTTTGACAAAATCAATCCTTTCAGCCTTGATTTTTTCTTGGATAGGGGATATCCTATTGCTCTGGCCGCATCTGTTCATCTATGGTTTGGGGGCTTTCCTAATGGCGCAGGTTTGCTATATCATTGGATTCAAACTTGCCCAAAGCGGATCAAATCGATTGGATCAGGTGAATTTTATCAAGATATTTTTCTTTAATCTTCCAATTTACCTTGCTGCTGCGTTCACCTTTTATCTGATAAATCCGAATCTGGGAGGCATGAAAATTCCCGTAATCATCTACATCATTGTGATCGTAAGCATGGTTGCTACTGCCCGGGAGCGATTCAAAAAGTGTAATTCAGCCTCATTTTGGCAGGTATTTATCGGAGCAGTTTTTTTCTTCATTTCTGACGGGGCCATTGCAATCAGCAGGTTTTTCTTTGATTTTCCTGATTCAGGGATTATAATCATGGGCACTTATGTGGTTGCCCAACTGTTAATCGTGATGGGAATCCGATCATTCATTATTGATCCTAAATAAAAATAGAGGCCGAAGCCTCTATTTTTAATTTTTCCATTCAACTGTGATTTGAAGGATTTTCATCCTAATTCACGGTGCTATGGACTATGGACTGTCGACTGTGGTCAAGAATTACTTCTTCAAACTCACTCGAATCGAAAGCTCTTCCAGCTGATCATCTGCAATGGTACTCGGTGAGTCGATCATCACATCTCTTCCTGAGTTGTTCTTTGGGAAAGCGATGTAATCCCGTATGGAATCCGATCCTCCGAAGATCGCGCAAAGCCTGTCAAAGCCAAAGGCAATTCCCCCATGTGGAGGAGCGCCATATTCAAAGGCTTCCATCAGGAATCCAAATTGCTTTTGAGCTTCTTCGTCAGAAAATCCCAAGTGCTTAAACATCAATTGCTGAGTCGGACGGTCGTGAATACGGATAGATCCACCTCCTACTTCCACTCCATTTATGACAAGGTCATAAGCATTGGCACGAACTGCGCCCGGATCAGTTTCCAACAAGGGAATATCTTCTCGTTTTGGAGAGGTAAATGGATGGTGCATCGCATGAAATCGCTTTGTCTCCTCATCCCACTCCAAAAGCGGAAAATCTACCACCCAAAGTGGCTTGAAGACATTTCGATTACGCAGCCCAAGATCTTCTCCCATTTTCAAACGCAGCTCAGAAAGCTGCTTTCGAACCGTTTTGGCATCTCCACTCAAGATCAACATCAAATCCCCGGGTTCGGCTGCAAAGGCATCTGCCCAAGTCTTGAGATCCTCCGAGGTATAGAATTTATCCACGCTTGATTTGAGCGTGCCGTCCAGATTATACCTGAGGTAGATCATCCCTTTGGCTCCGATCTGTGGACGTTTTACCCATTCTGTCAGTTCGTCGATTTGCTTTCGTGTGTATTCCGATGCGCCTTTGGCGCAGATCCCAACAACCAGTTCAGCATTGTCAAAAATCGCAAAGCCTTTGCCTTTTGCCACATCATTCAACTCGACAAACTTCATGTCAAAGCGAAGATCCGGTTTGTCATTGCCGTAGCCTTTCATCGCATCGGCGAAGGTCATATGCTCCACATAGCCCAAATCGATTCCTTTCACGGATGAAAAAAGGTGTTTGATGAGGCCTTCAAAGGTATTCAGAATGTCCTCCTGAGTTACGAAGGCCATCTCGCAGTCTATTTGAGTAAACTCAGGTTGACGATCAGCACGTAGATCTTCATCACGGAAACACTTGACAATCTGGAAATAGCGGTCGAAACCACTTACCATCAGTAATTGCTTGAAAGTCTGCGGAGATTGTGGCAAAGCATAGAACTCACCTGGATTCACACGGCTTGGCACGACAAAATCACGGGCTCCTTCCGGAGTAGACTTGATCAAAACAGGTGTTTCAACTTCTATGAAATCTTGACCATCCATATATTTTCGGGTTTCCTGCATCATCTTATGACGCAGTTGAAGTTTTTCCCGAATGATATTTCTTCTAAGATCAAGGTACCGATATTTCATCCTTAGCTCGTCACCTCCGTCAGTTTCATCTTCTATTATAAAAGGAGGAACTTTCGCGGCATTGAGCACTTCCAGTTGGCTGACCTTGATTTCGATCGATCCCGTTGGGATTTTATCGTTTTTGGCAGTTCTTTCGATCACTTTCCCGCTTGCCGAAACGACAAACTCCCTACCCAACTGTGCGGCCTTCTCAAGTAAACCTTTGTCTGAGGATCCTTCTTCGAAAATCAACTGAGTAAGACCATATCGATCTCGAAGATCCACCCAGATCAATCCTCCTTTGTTGCGGACACGCTGAACCCAGCCCGCAAGAGTCACTTCCTGATTTACATGGTCAAGGCGCAATTCGCCACACGTGTGAGTTCTCAACATTTTTATTCCTTGATTTTTGGGAAGCCAAAGATAAATAATTGATTCAGAGATCAGCATCTCTCTTTCGAAGATTCGCAACAAAGAGGAGATTTTGATTGGAAAAAGTCAGTTTTTTTCGATAAAATTTTAAAAAGTTATAAATCAGCTTTTTCAGGATTTCTTTTACTTTTTGCAACAATGCGGCACGGAAATTGGCCAATTGCCAGCATTCTAAAGCTATTGGTTTGGAAAAACCCGCTTTATTGACTTGATTAGAAACTCTTTAACTATCACCCCTAATAAATCAGCGATTAATGAATACTAAATGGATTGGTGCTACCGCTCTTTTTCTCATGCTTGGAGCCGGTGCTATTTTCCAAATTGGCAAAAATACCAGTGCCAACTCGACCGAAGACACTGAAACTACAGACAGTACCGGGATTGATAAAGAAAAAGAAGTTTTTCTCTATGGTATCAATGTCACTGGACTTAATATAATAGAAGGTACAGTCAGTAAAAATCAAACCTTAGGATCCATCCTGACTCCTTTCAATGTCCCTTACCAGATCATTGACGAAATCGCCAAAAAATCCAAAGGTGTTTTTGATGTCCGTTGGATCTCCGCCAACAAAAAGTTTACGATTCTCCAGTCTGCAGACTCTCCCCAAGCTCAATTTTTTATTTACGAACCTAATCCTGCTGAGTATGTGGTTTTTGATCTGGATTCGATAGAAATCTACAAAGCTGAAAAACCTGCAGTCATTAAGAAAAGGGAAATCGGGGGTGTAATCGAAACTTCGCTTTATGTTGACATGGTCAAGCAGGGAATTTCTCCGGAGATCATTGATCAATTTGCTGATTTGTACGGCTGGTCTGTGGACTTTCAGCGCTTGCAAAAAGGTGATTTATTTAAGGTCGTGTTTGAAGAAAAAGTCATTGAAGATATGGTTGTGGGTGTTTCGGGAGTCCAACTGGCATATTTTGAACATATGGGACAGCCATACCATGCCATTCCATTCGAGCAAAACGGACAAGTCTCATTTTTTGACCAAAACGGAAACAGTTTCAAAAAAGCTTTCCTCAGAGATCCGCTCAAATTCACAAGGATCAGTTCAAAATACAATTTGAAGCGTTTTCATCCAGTTCAGAAAAGATACAAGCCTCACCTTGGGACTGATTATGCAGCTCTAACTGGTACCGAAATTCGCTCTGTAGGAGACGGAACAGTCGTTGAAGCCCGTTACACTTCCGCAAACGGAAATTATGTAAAGATCAAACACAATGGTACCTACACTACGCAATACCTTCACATGTCCAAAATCGGGAAAGGCGTAAAACCCGGAACTCGGATCAAGCAAGGTCAAGTAATTGGCTACGTGGGTAGTACGGGGTTGGCTACAGGTCCTCATTTGTGTTTCAGATTTTGGAAAAACGGCAAACAGGAAGACTGGCTGAAAGAAAAAATCCCGCCTTCTGAACCTGTCCTGCAAGCAAACAGAGCAGCATTCAATGCCAAGAGAGATGATTCGCTCAGGCTTTTGGCAGAAATCAGTACAAAAAGGGAAGAAAAACTGGTAGCTGAAATACCAAATCAAACACAAACAGGAGAACAATAGAAATTTTCAGTTTATTCTATTTAAAATATCCCAATGGTGGATTTGATCGCTAAATTTCGATCCAATCCACTTTTGTTTTTATGGCCCAAGAAGAATCAATCCGAATCAATAAATACCTCAGTGAGGTAGGATTCTGTTCCAGAAGAGCAGCAGATCAACTTTTGGAGCAAAACAGAATTACCATCAACGGAAAATTACCGGAACTGGGAACCAAAGTTTTACCGCAAGATGAAGTACGGGTCGATGGAGAATTGGTAGGAAAACCGAAAACGAAGCATGTCTACATTGTTTTCAACAAACCCGTCGGCATCGTATCCACTACGGATGTCAAAGGTGAAAGAAACAATATCATTGATTTTATCGGGCATTCGGAGAGGATCTTCCCGATTGGCAGGTTGGACAAAGACAGCGAAGGTTTGATCCTTCTCACCAGTGAAGGTGATATAGTCAATAAAATTCTCCGCTCCAAAAACAATCACGAAAAGGAATACATCGTAACGGTAGATCGGCCAATCGACGGGAATTTTGTACGAAAAATGTCTTCAGGAATTCCTATTCTTGGGACAGTCACCGATCCATGTAAAGTAGAATTGATCAGCAAGTTTAAATTCCGGATTATTCTTACCCAAGGATTAAATCGGCAGATTCGCAGGATGTGCGAATTCTTGGGTTATACCGTAAAACAACTCAAGCGCATCCGGATCATGAATATACACCTGGATATTCCGGTTGGAAAGTGGAGGGATCTCAGCGTAAAGGAATTGGCGGAATTGAATTCGCTGATTGCGGACAGTTCAAAAACATTTGATTGACCTAAGCCTAATCGCCTTATTTACCTAAAGCCTCAGGGACTTATTTTTTGATATACCCGCACATAATCCACCAAAAATTCTGAAGGAAAAATGCTTCCGCTTGGATCTCCTCCATTACCTCCAATGGCTAAATTTAGGAGAAGGTAATGCGGTTGGTGAAATGGATTAAAGCCATCCGGATTGATAGTTTCGGCGAGATCAATTTCATTCAACAGTTTACTATCCAGGTACAATTTGATAGTTTGCTCTGTCCACTCCATTCTCCAGGTATGAAATTTTGAAGGCCAATCGGAATCCATTTTGAGGAACTCCGAAAAAGGAATTTTGACCTCATCCCATCTTGCACGATACTGGCCTTCCTGCGCCCAAGCTGCATTAGCGAGGATCGTTGCAACATGATTGACTCGATAATACTCCATGATGTCTATTTCACCGTTGGCTGGCCAGGCGTTTTTAATCCCCAAAGTCCAGATAGCCGGCCACATGCCCAATGCGGTGTCGATTTTTGCCCGAACTTCCACCACGCCGTATTGAAAATGAAACTTACCTCGAGTGTTGATACTTGAAGCTGTGTATTCGGCTTGTTTTCGTGATTTTTTCCAATCTGCGTCTCCAGATTCAAATCCGGGGTTTGGTATCATTTCTCTTTTCCCCGTGATGACAAGTTTTCCGTCATTCATGGTTACATTTTCTTCCTGATACCACTGTAACTCCTGATTTCTTACAAAACCCTTTTCAAAACTCCATTTTGATGAATCTACTTTTCCTGTTTCGTTAAACTCATCCTGCCATACTAGAAAATAGCCGGATTTCATCGGATCAAAGTTTTCTTGGGCTAAGCAAATGCTGCATAGCAGCGTCAATAGGAACAGTAGATTATATTTCATTTTTATTGAAGTTTATCAAAATAATAATGATTTGGGGCTTTATCAAACAAAAAAACCCCCAGAAATCTGGAGGCCTTAAGATTAAACTTATCAATCACTAATTACATCGTATCGACTTTTTTCTGTCTGCCGGTGTAGCCGTAGGATGACTTGCCTACTCTGAGTTCTGTGCGGCGGTTCAGCTGGTGCATCGCCGGGGTGCAGGTCACCTGATCGCAGTCATGGATCGGCTTGGTCTTGCCATACCACTGGGACTCCAGCCTGTTGTCTTCCACTCCTCTGTTCTTCAGGTAGTCCTTCACCGTCTGTGCTCTGCGCTCGGACAGCTTCTGATTGTATGGTCCGTCGCCACGCTGATCGGTATGCCCCTCGATGTACAGCATCAGGTTTGGCATCCGCTTCAGCATGATCGCCGTGCGCTCGAGTTCGGTCTTGTGTACTGATCTGAGCATGGACTTGTCAAAGTCAAAGTAGATCGTCGGGATGTCGTTGATCTCTTCCTGGATCTTCTCGAAGATGTCCTCCGGCTCGCAGAAGTCCATGTCCTTCAATTCCTGGGGAATGTCATACTGCTTGGTCGGATCAGGGAACGCTTCCAGCACCAACTCCGATCTTCGGTTCAGCTGATGGTTCTCCTCCTTACATGGCTTGCCGTTCCCGCAGTCGTTGACCAGCTGGCTTTCCCCAAACCACTCCAACCTTACCCGGTCCGAATTGATGCCTTTCCCTCCCAGGTATTCGGTCACCGCCTTTGCCCGGTTGTTGGACAGCGTGATGTTGTATTCGTCACTCGCTCGGGAGTCGGTATGCGAAGCCACCAACAGGTCCAGGAAGCTGTACTTCTTCATCAGCTCGGCAAGTTTGTCCAATGCCGGCATCGCGTCTCTGCGGATCGCAAACTTGTCCAGGTCGTAGTACACAATGTCCACGTGCACCGGCAACTGGTAAGGAATCGGTACCAGCTTGTATTCTCTTTTCAGCGTGTCTCCCGCAAAGCCTTTGGTCGTAATGCTCTCGTCGGTCAGCGGGAAGTACCCCGGCTTGGAGATCGTAATGCCAAAGTCACTCTCCGGCTCCACCTGGGCACTCAGCTCACCTTTGCCGTTCCGGG
Source organism: Algoriphagus sp. (assembly GCF_030694375.1). Lineage (GTDB taxonomy): Bacteria > Bacteroidota > Bacteroidia > Cytophagales > Cyclobacteriaceae > Algoriphagus. The sequence continues at coordinate 317 of NZ_JAUXYL010000034.1, read as the reverse complement.
CTGTGGCAACTATCACCCCCTGGGTCTTGTCCCGGAAGGTTGCCAGGTAGCTCTCGGTGATGATTGTCCCGTTGCAGTCCAACACCCTGGCCAAAAACTGCTTGTACATCTCCTTGGCCATGTAAATATCATCCAGTCCCTGCCCGCCTTTCCGGTTGGAGGAAAGGTAAACCGTTCTGTCTTTTCCTTCTCTGTAGGCAAAATCATCTCCCAGCGAGTTTACCGGCGTGCCCATGTTTCGGACTCCGCTGATCGCTGTGGGCGTATAATTCGCCTCAAAAATGTCCATCCCTCCCAGCCCTTTGTGGCCTGTGGAT
>NZ_JAUXYL010000033.1 GCF_030694375.1 Algoriphagus sp. | reverse complement strand
ATCCACAGGCCACAAAGGGCTGGGAGGGATGGACATTTTTGAGGCGAATTATACGCCCACAGCGATCAGCGGAGTCCGAAACATGGGCACGCCGGTAAACTCGCTGGGAGATGATTTTGCCTACAGAGAAGGAAAAGACAGGACGGTTTACCTTTCCTCCAACCGGAAAGGCGGGCAGGGACTGGATGATATTTACATGGCCAAGGAGATGTACAAGCAGTTTTTGGCCAGAGTATTGGACTGCAACGGGGCGATCATTACCGAGAGCTACCTGGCGACCTTCCGGGATAAGACCCAGGGCGTGATTGTTGCCACTGCCAGAAATGGCAAAGGCGAGTTGACGGCCCAGCTGGAGCCGGAGAGTGACTTTGGGATTACGATCACCAAGCCGGGCTACTTCCCGCTGAGCGACGAGAGCATTACGAGCAAAGGGTTTGCGGGAGACACGGTGAAACGGGAGTACAGGCTGATGCCGATTCCGTATCAGTTACCGGTGCATGTGGACATTGTGTACTATGATCTGGACAAGTTTGCGATCCGCAGGGATGCGATTCCGGCATTGGACAAGCTGGCCGAGCTGATGAAGAAGTACAGCTTCCTGGATCTGTTGGTGGCCTCGCATACCGACTCCAGAGCGAGTGACGAATACAACATTACCTTGTCCAACAACCGGGCAAAGGCGGTGACCGAATACTTGGGAGGCAAAGGAATTAACTCAGACCGGGTGAGACTGGAATGGTTTGGCGAGAGCCAGTTGGTCAACGACTGCGGGAACGGCAAGCCTTGCGCAGAGACGAACCATCAGCTGAACAGAAGATCGGAGTTGGTGCTGGAAGCCTTCCCGGACCCGACCAAACAGTACGATATTCCACAGGAACTGAAGGATATGGACTTCTGCGAGCCGGAAGACATTTTTGAGAAGATTCAGGAGGAGATCAACGACATTCCGACGATCTACTTTGACTTTGACAAGGCGATGCTGAGAAGTGTGCACAAGCAGGAGCTGGAGCGCACGGCGGTGATGCTGAAGCGGATGCCGAATCTGATGCTGTACATCGAGGGTCACACCGACCAGCGGGGGAATGAGGAGTACAACAAGAAGCTGTCCGAGCGCAGAGCCCAGGCGGTGAAGGAATACCTGAAGAACAGGGGGATCGAGGACAACCGGCTGGAGTCTCAGTGGTTTGGCAAGACCCGTCCGATCCATGACTGCAACACGGTGACCTGCACCCCGGCGATGCACCAGCTCAACAGAAGGACAGAACTTCGGGTAGGCAAAACTTCCTACGGCTACACGGGCAGACAGAAAAAAGTGGACACGATGTAAGCAAGCAGACCGGGTATCCTGCCCGAAAAAGCACATCAACCAAAAAGGCCTCTGGGATATCCTCAGAGGCTTTTTTTTTCTTTTTCTGAGAATTGGGCTGTAATTAATTTGCTTTTAAAAATGTATTTCAAACAAAAAAAAATGTATTACAAATAAAATATTTGAAATAATTCTTGTTTGTGAAAAACAAAAAAATGTATTTTTATGACAAAAATTTATCTACAACACGTATCACTTGATTCTGATCGAAAAATCCGACACTTTTTGATCGGATATAAAGGTTGAAAAGTGGAAGGCGAATCTTAGTAAAGCAAAATTAAAGACTGCTAAAATCAAGTAGAAGCCTAGGAAAAGTTAAAAAATCAGTACCTGTGAAATGTTTACGAACTCGAAATTTTAAATTTTAATAAAATGGACAACATATTCAATTCTAAGACCAACCAACAAATATCTTCCTGTGAATTTTTTGAAGAGTCCAAAAAGAGTAGTGGAATTAGGAAATTTTTGCACAGGAGTTTGCTCTTTTTCATCTTCCTTGTTTTTCCGTTATTTGGCTACACCCAAAATTCTTCGGAACAGTTGCCTGCCGGTACGCTGGTTATTCCGATGGACAATCTTCTCCAGAACGGGACTGCGACCAATAGTAGTTCTTTCAATATTCGGGCTTATGGTCTTGCGGTTCGTTTATTGCACGCCGAAATTCCCTTGGTCTGGATCATAAATGATGCAAAAATTAAAGATGGTATCGACTTTAGTGCTTCTGCCCGTTTACGTTTTCCAACTACTGGTGCCTATGCCAATAGAGATTTTAGGTCTGGTCCTATTGCAATTTTTCCAGGATTTGAAGCGCAGGCCCAAGTTGTTATTGATGCGTTTAATTCACTCACTGGAACTCGAGTTAATGTTTTCGAACTCCAGTCCGCTACCACGGTAAAAGTGGCACAAACACTTCTGCACAAACCAAAAATTGCTTTGTTAAATGATGGAAGTGAAACGAATATTCATGAAGATATTTATAAGGCCGCTGGACTTTTAATTAATACGCATTATCAATTAACGACTGCAGACAACCTGTCTGGGAGTTCTTGTTTTACTGTTGCCACTGAACCTCATTCTGAATTTAATGATGCAAGCAAGGTTACGAAGGTTAGGAATTTCGTGTTGGATGGTGGGAATTTTTTAGCTCAATGCGCTGGTGTTCGTTCCTATCAGGGATTTGTTACTGGAAGAATTTTTGCAACCAATGGATTTGTAGATCACACTAGATTTAGAGATTTTGTTTATGATAATCATTTTGAGCCTTTTGCTCAATTTCACGGGATTTTGCGCAACCAAGGAGGTTCACTTCAGGATATGGGCTTTACTGCCGATCCTGCTGGTGGTACGCGGATTATTTTTTCACAAGATAAACCTAATCAATATAGATCATATGTTTCAAGGGCCAGTGGTGTTACCTCTTCAAAGGGAGGATTTATTCATTTTCTTGGTGGCCACGAGTTTAAAGGTACAAGTATAGAAGTAGTCAATGGACAGCGGATGTTATTAAATGCTGTTTTAAGATCGGCAGAGCGACCTCCCGTGTGTAATTTGGTTCTCCCAGAGCCTTCCATTGAGATTGTAAAGACTGCTAGTAAAGAAGTTTACAATCTGAATGATGTGATCACATACACTTTTACAGTAAAAAATACAGGGAATGTGGCACTAAACAATGTGACAGTTACCGACCCTTTATCAGGATTGTCCGCTATATCTCCCTCTAGTGTGGCCAGCCTTGCTGCAGGAGCTTCCACCACTTTTACAGCAACTTACACCATTAAACTGGCAGATATTAACACTGGCAGCGTGACTAATACGGCATCAGTAACAGGGAAACCTCAGGTAGGACCTGCGGTAACAGCTACAGCGACTAAGACGATCACAGCGGATCAGACACCTGCCTTGACGATTGAAAAGTCGATCACCTCAGGAGGCACGTACGATGCAGTAGGCGATGTGGTAGCGTACAGCTACCTGATCACCAACTCAGGCAATGTGACCTTGGCAGGACCGTTCACGGTGAGTGACGA
>NZ_JAUXYL010000017.1 GCF_030694375.1 Algoriphagus sp. | reverse complement strand
CTGATCGCTATACTATTGTCCTGTAATAACTTGACATACTCTTTACAACAATATTGTATTCCTCGGTCTGAATGATGGATCAGGCCTTCTACAGGCTGTTTTAACTGATCCAAAGCCATATGAAGGGCATGGATTGATGATTCCGCTTCCAGCGAGTCACTCAGATGATAACCTATGAGCTGATGTGAGAAGACATCGGTTACAAAACTGATGTAAAGAAACTTATCCTTAAATCTCCAATAAGTAATGTCGCTAACCCATAACTGATTGATTGCCTCAGCAATAAACTCTCGGATCAGATTTGGATATTTTCGAAGCCAATGACTTGAATAGGTCGTAGTTACCCGTCTGTTTCGACGGCGAATCAACAACTGATTTGCCGCCAACAGATCAAACAGCGCATCTCTACCCATCTTGATCTGGTGATCGAACATGAAGGCTTCCAGCTTCACCATGAGCTTACGGCATCCCATTTTTTTATGGGATTTTCTGATTTGTAATACCTCCTTGATCACAAGCTCCTGTTCAAAGCTAGTTTCTTCCTTCTGCCAATAATGCTGATAATAGGCCTGTCTGGTCATACCAAATAATAAACATAAACGACTCAGAGCCTGTCGCTGATGCCTTTCCTTTAAGGTGGAGATTACTTGGTGTCGGACTTTTTTCTGATCGGAATTTTCAGTTCCTTTTCTGCAATTTCGATCATCAGCTCATAGCCTTCGGCTTTCAGCTGGGCATTTTCAAGCTGACGCTCTAGCTCTTTGATGCGTTTTTGAAGGTCTCTTGGATCTTGCGGGTTGTCTTTGGTCGCCAAAACAGGTTGTTCTTGTCTGATAAAACCTGAAGGTAAATATCTTTTAATGGGATTTTCAATTCTATCACAATAACCTAACATTCGCATCCATTTAAGCATTTTTCCATGTTCTGTAGATTGACCGGTATACTTCTTCCAAATCTCAACTTTGGAGTAATTCCCTGAAAGATACTCTTTGATCATTTCTTCCCGCTCAGCCCAACTCAGAGATCCTATGCTCCTTGTTCTTTTTTCTTTTTGTCGTTTCATTGTAGTTTACTTTGTGTAAACTCAATTCAGGACAAGTCAAGATTAAGTTGAGAAAAAACACTTACATGCAACGTTCTGATTACACAAAAAATTGAAATGAAGAAGGCCTGCCAGAATCTGACAGGCCTTTTTTTAATCCTGGTTAAAAAGGTTATTTTTTACCGGGACAGTTTGTGGCAAGGATGTTAATGTTGTCGGAATGTAGATACTTCTTGGATACTTCATTCACTTTGAAATCCGTCCAAAGTAAAGCAAATCCTGCATTAGTCTGAGTACAATCCGGATCAAAGGTGATTTGGACAGTAATTCCCTCTGCCGGTACATCTCCTGTCCAGCTAAGTACTGTCGGCGTACCTCTTTTCTTACCTGGGTTTGTGGTTAGCGTTGCATCAGCAGACCAAGCCTTGATATGAGGACTAGTCCATTTTAATGTAGCCCCTGTAAGGGCTTCACATGGAATATAGGTGAAGTCGTATGTATACCCACCCACGTGGTCGTAGAAGAACTCTTCTACTTCGCAGTCATCACCACCGCCTCCACCGTCGTCATCATCGCATACCGCCAGTAAAATGTATGATGTGGTAAATGTTAACGAATGTTGGCTGTTGCGGTACACAGTGATCGATCTATTAACCTCATCACAGGGTGCCCATTCTTCTTCCAATGGAATGGTAACTGTAATAGTACTACTCTTACTCACTGGTACTAGGGGACCTCCATCAATGGAATATCCTACCAAATTAGGATCCTTACCATTGTTGTTTTTGTAAGAGTCAAAAGAGTAAACCATCTCTCCATCGACGTTTTGATAATACTCTAAATAAACACCCCCCAAGCCTGGCGCATTCCAGCTTTTGTCATCGGTCTTATAGTAGTAATTGCTTGAAGACACACAGTAGGTTTCTTCATCTGTGCAATCAGCACTGCCATAAGCCATTCGAGCATTGGAATTTGGATCAAGCCCATAGCCACTTCTAAATGTGGATGGATCCATCATAATAGCCGCATCTTCTTGGGCCGCCTGATTCGGGTCCAAAAGAGACTCCTCGGTACAAGCCGAGAAAAGAATACCGCCCAACAGCATCATCCCGATACCCCTGAGCCAAAAATTGTTAAGAATTTTCATAGTTCTGTTATTATTAACAAGACATACTAAATATCTGAATTTGAAACCATTAAAAAAGCTATTCAAACAAGAAAAAATGCATTAAATATTTGCGTTTTTTACTAATCCATGATAAAATTTCATTTCAGCCAGGCTTCATAAGCCAATTGCATCATGAAAGGGTAAAATGCTTCGCTTTTTTTGAATCTTTTGTGCCTTGGGGCCTTTGTGGCTGCTTTTTTTTCACCGCAAAGATCTCAGAGGAATAGGTTTTTGAACCGAGAACCCTACTAATGAACTTCAATCGTATCTGGCTTGGGGATGCTTTCTTGAGGTCACGGAGGGTAAAAGCTTCGCTTTTGTTTTTCACCACAGAGAACGCGGAGAATCGCAAAGGGAAGAAGGGTCTTCGACTCCTCCGCCGCGGCGGACTGACATTGCTTCGACTCCTTCACACTGGGCAGCTTGCCCGCCGTGGCGACAAGTCGAGATGCCAGCCTAAAATGTAATTGCAAATTCTAAAAAATAAGAAAGCGTAGATGCTCCCGTCCAGCTGTCGGGACTACGCATAGCCAAGCCATAGCGGATTACACCTGGTTCCTTTTTGAAACTCAACGCTTATAAAAAATATTCTACGTAGGTGGGGCAAAAAAAATCCCCCGAGGGTGTGCTCGGGGGATTTTGAAAGTTTTAAATTGAGTAGTTAATCTGCCGAACTGCAAAATTGTACGTCTAAGTGGATCACATAATATCTGTCTCCATTAGTGTCAATTGTAAGGCTAGTTCCAGAGTTAGGTGCCTGACCAGGAATTGGTCTTCCGGCAGTTGGAAGGGCTCCGTTTGCATAGGTATACCATTTTACTGATTTTGATTCACCATCCTTCAATGAATATCCAGAATTAAATGAAATGGTGATTGTACCTTCAATCGCATCATAAGTTGCAGTTCCAATTACATTTTCATTTTGGTAAACATTCTGCACAGAAGATCCTTCTATGTCGAAAGCATACCACCAAGCATTATTGAAACCTTGACTTGGATTTCCATTATTCTCACCTTCAGTGTTTCCTGCATATCCAGAATCGAATTCAAAGACACAACACTCTTCAACAATCAAATTATCAGTTGAAACTTGCCATCCTGTATTATCCCCTAAACTAGATGGACATGAAGATTGACTTCCTGTTCTAATCCACTGAGCTCTAAATTGATATTCACCTATGGCTAATCCAGTAAGAGTAGCAGTAACAACTCCATCATTGGGAGAACTTTCAGTAAGATCAAGCCAATCTCCTCCAACTAGTCGATATTGAATTTGGAAATTTCCACATTCAATTTCTGTGTTTTGGGCAAAGAATGAAACTGTAAAATTTCCATCCTCGTCGTAGCAAATTGTATTTGTATCGGAAGAGAAGGTAAAATACTTATCAACTTGATATGCATTCGCATTACCCGTTCCAAAAGGAGTCAATTTGAATCCCGCCTTGTTTGCTACTGCTTGCTCATTCATCAAGTCAGCTGTTTCGTACGTGGCCATCTGGCTACACGCTCCAAGGATCAATCCCACTAGGGCCAATCCCAAGAATTTTGTTTTGAAAAATTTCATTAAAAATTAATTTCGCTTAAATATAAATGCCTGTTGCATATAAAAAAATGATCTTAAAAATATTTTTCGCTTAAGTTGATAAATTTTATAAAAAGATAGGTCAAGCCTCTTTTTAATAGACCAAAAGGTATAGTTGTTTTAGATTCCCATTATAATTCCCCTGGCAGAAACCTTATGAAAAAAGGTAATTTACAATGGAAGATGGTACAAATGCTGGCTACGTCCCCGGTAATTTCCCTGATTCTCTTTCCTGGGAATACCTCAAATTCGACCGGGCAAAAAAAAATCCCCCGAACGCTAAGTCTGGGGGATTTGACTGATTATTTAAGAATTAATTTGTGCAAGCCTCTGTAATTGTCGGAGTGTTGCTGTTCTTTTTAGAAAGTTCGGCTACTTTGAAATCTGTCCAAACGTTGCTGTTGGCAGAATTACCACTGCAAACAGCTGACAGATCAACTGTAAATGTATATTCTGTACATGCGACAAAGGAACGAGTTGAAGACCAAACAGAAGAGTTACCACCACCATTTTGAGTAAAACCGTCTAATCCTGATACAGCTACTCCCTGAGCAAAAGTAAACTCAACCAATACATCGGTCATGTCCTCACTTGGGGTGTACTTGAACGTATATGGAGCATCATCTCCATTGTCAACATAGGAGAAACTTGCAACACAGTCTGAACATTGTTCAACTGTAATAGTGAACACCACGTTTTGAGCACCATCTTGACCTCCTACAGTCCATCTGAAAGTATGTTCACCAACTGGTAAAACACCCAAATTTGCTGTAGTTCCTGATGTGGCTTGACTTTTTTGAAATACTTGTACCCAATCTGAACCGACTAATTTCTGAATTTGGACTGTTCTTTTGCCAGTAAATCCCGCACCTCCAAAAGTAGCGGTAGAAGGATCACCCAAACATACGACATCGTCATAAGTTAATGTAAGGTTTCCGCTAATTGATTCTGTCCTTGCATTTTCATTTCCTGTTCCAAAAGGAGTCAATTTGAATCCCGCCTTGTTTGCTTCTGCTTGCTCATTCATCAAGTCAGCATTTTCGTACGTGCCCATTTGGCTACACGCCCCTAGGATCATCCCCGACAGGGCCAATCCTAAAAATTTGATTTTAAAATTTTTCATAGCTTTTTTATTTGAAACAAATATAGATGGTTAATACATACAAAAAAATGTTATTAAAATTATTTTTTACCGAATTTCATAGCGAATAGAAAATCATAGGTATAATTTTTCATGCCAATTAATAAAGTGGGTTTTTTTGGTAATATTTCGAGAAAAAGTTTCCCCAGAATTCTAGTGTTTTTTCTATAAATCCTCAATTCGTGGAAAAATTTCAAAAGCAAAAAATTTTGAAAAAATTGAAATTATTTTGAAGAAAAATAAAACTCAAGTCACAAATCGCCAGTTTCATCTTTTAATTCAAACTAAATGAAGAAAAAAGCCCTCGTCGTCGGTTCTGGAATTGCCGGAATTGCGGCTTCCATTCGCTTGGCGGTTAATGGCTTTGACGTGGAAGTGTTTGAGTCCAATGCCTATCCCGGAGGAAAACTTTCGGAACTCCTCATCCAAGGATATCGCTTCGATGCGGGTCCATCCTTGTTTACTTTGCCCGAGCAGGTAGCCGAACTCTTCCGCTTGGCGGGTCAAAAAACCGAGGATCATTTCGAATACCTCAAGTTGGATGTGGCCTGTCATTATTTTTGGGAGGATGGAAAAAAGTTGAAAGCTTGGGCGGATCTCAATCGTTTTGCTGAGGAAGTAGAAACGAAATTAGGAGAGCCTGCAAGTCATATTCGCGAAGCACTTCAGCGATCGGCTTTTATCTATGATCATTTGGCGCCGCTTTTTATGCATCGGTCGCTGCACAAGTTTGGCACCTGGACCAATCCTCAGGCACTGAAATCGTATCTAAAGATGGGCAAGCTCGGTATTTTTTCTACCATGAATAAAGCCAACGAGCGTCAGTTTAGCTCTCCCAAATTGGTGCAGCTTTTCAACCGATATGCCACGTACAACGGTTCGAATCCCTATGAAACTCCTGCCACGCTGAATATCATTCCGCATCTGGAATTCAACATCGGGGCGTTTTTCCCAAAGAAAGGGATGCATGACATCACCATGAGTTTGTACAAATTGGCGCTTTCACTTGGGGTGAAATACCACTTCAATGCGCCAGTTGAAGAAATCCTAGTGGAAAATAGCAAAGCTGTTGGGGTTCTCGCCAATGGGCAAGAAATACGAGCTGATGTCGTGGTGAACAACATGGACATGGTCAATGCCTACAAGACCATCTTGCGAAAACAAAAACAACCCAAACTTCTGCTCGACCAACCCAAATCCAGTTCGGCATTGATCTTTTATTGGGGTGTCAAAAAGAATTTTCCGGAATTGGATCTGCACAACATCCTTTTCTCGGAGGATTACAAGGCCGAGTTTGATCACATTTTCAATAAAGGTTCGATCTATTCCGATCCGACCGTGTACATCAATATCACTTCGGTCTGTAAAACAGACGATGCCCCGGCAGGCTGCATGAATTGGTTTACCATGATCAATGTGCCCAATAATCAAGGCCAAAACTGGGATGAGCTGATCGCCGAGGCGAGAAGAAACATCATTTCAAAAATCAACAGAATTCTGAAAACAGACCTGGAACCCCTGATCGAAGTCGAGGAAATCCTGGATCCGAGAACTATTGAATCCAAAACTTCTTCCGCCCAAGGCGCACTCTATGGCAACAGTTCCAATAATAAGTTTGCCGCTTTTCTTCGCCACGCCAATTATTCTTCATCGATCAAAAACCTCTATTTCTGCGGGGGATCAGTTCATCCGGGAGGCGGCATCCCGCTTTCGCTTCTTTCGGCGAAGATTATGACGGAATTGGTAAGTTAGTCAACGGTCCACAGCAGGCAGTTGTCAGTGGACAGTCAACAGTTGACAGTAGTTAGTTTTAAGTAATCAGTAGTCAGTAGTCAGTAGTCAGTTGGAAAAACACTAAATAATGATACCGGTTTAGAGGGTTAGCTTTTTTGGGGATTGGCTGATCCAAATTTTTCAGGGTTGGCAATCATGAAGCCTATCAATCTTCCAACTTCTTTAACTTCATCAAGTAAACTTTCTGAAAGTTCTGGTGAAATATAGCCACAGTGTTTTGCAAAACTAATCCAGATTTGGGTTTCGGTATTTTCCATATCTGCATCAGAAAGTTTTGAAATAAAATGGGCTAAATATCTTCTTTTTCGATATCCTTCACCAAGATTTACACATACAGATCTACTGGATCGCCTGATTTGATCCGTCAGAGAATATGTTTCTTCTTTCGGGAAGGATTTACTTATTTCAAAAATTTTCATGGAAAGGTTGAATGCCTTTTGGTAGCTTAAAAGATCAGTGAAATCCATAAAATTGATTGAAAAGTGAATAATAACTTTCTCAATTTAAGAAAAACTAAATTCTGCCAATTTTACATCCGGCGGAAACTTTTCTGTAACTGCCCACTGCCCACTACCTACTGCATACTGCCTACCGCCCACTGCCTACTGCATACTGTACACTGCCCACCGCCTACTGCAAACCAGAAACCGCTTCCTGCACCAAGTCTTGCTCAAAACCCCTGCTCATCAAATATTGAATGACTTTGTATCGCTTTTTGTACGGATCTCTCTCCAGGGATTTTTCCCATTTTTTTTCCGCTTGAGTGAGAAGGGTATCGTAGTATTCCTCAGGGTCGATCTCCGAAAGCCCATATTGAATTAATCGGGGACTGATATCCCGCATTTTGAGTTCTCGGGTGATCCGTAATCTCCCCCAATGCTTCAGCCGGAACTTTCCCCTTGCAAATGCCCGGGCAAAGCGTTCTTCGTTCAAAAAATCAGTTCCGATCATTTCCGCGATCAATTCTTCGGCACCATCACCTTTGATGCCTTTTTCGTACAGTTTGCGCCTGACTTCCCACTGACTTCGCTCCTGATAAGCGCAATAGGTTTCGAGTTTTCCTTTGGCTTCATCGAGTGACCAATACTTTTTTGGAGCTTGATCTGGGTTATTTTTTCCCCAACCGGACATTTTTGGTAATTTTATCCCAAAGTACTTCAGCTCACGCTATTTTTCCAACCTCTCAAAATTTTATACCTACCATGCGAAAAAAAATCATTGCCGGAAACTGGAAGATGAACATGACCTTTGATGAAGGTCAAAAACTCACATCCGAAATTGTAAATATGTTTAAAGACGAAGCCGTGAAAGATGTCATTGCTGTCTTGAACCCTCCTTTTCCCCATATTTTTCCTGTCAAAAAACTGATTGGCGACACTCCCGGTATTGCACTCGGTGCTCAAAATTGCTCCGCAATGGAATCAGGAGCGTTTACAGGTGAAGTTTCTGCCAAAATCTTAGCTTCTTTCGGCGTTCAATATGTGATTTTGGGTCACTCTGAGCGAAGAGAATATTTTAAAGAGGACAATGAATTATTGGCGCTGAAAGTGAAGCAGGCGCTTGCTCATGGATTGACCCCGATTTTTTGCTGTGGAGAATCCTTGGAAATCCGAATGGCCGGAACCCACGAGTCCAACGTGAAATTCCAGCTTACAGAAAGCCTTTTTGATTTGAGTCCTGAAGATATGGCAAAAGTGGTGATTGCATACGAACCTATCTGGGCCATCGGAACCGGCAAAACTGCCACGGCTGATCAAGCCCAAGAAATGCATGCTGCGTTGAGAAGACATATTGCCTCTAAGTTTGGTAAGGAATTGGCCAACAATACCTCAATACTCTATGGGGGTAGTGCAAATCCGGGAAACGCCAAAGAGCTTTTCTCTAAAGAAGATGTAGATGGTGGACTGATAGGCGGCGCTTCTCTTAAGTCTAGAGACTTCATTGATATCACCAAGTCCTTTTAAAAACCATTTAAAATCAATCAACACAATTATCGCAGGTCTGTGTCCAAGCAGACCTGTGTATTATTTACATATTCATTACCCAATCCCATGGATTACCTGGAGTTTAAGATCAAGTGCCTGGAAGAATTCCGGGAAATACTCATTGCAGAATTGGCAGAAATAGGCTTTGATTCCTTCCAAGAGACCGAGGAGGGAATTGATGCCTATATCCTGCAGGGTAATTTTGACAGGGAAAAATTCACCGAAATCATCTCCGGTTATCAGGTGGCTGCTGAAATCTCTCTATCAGAGGAGGTCATGCCAAAGGTCAACTGGAATGAAGAATGGGAAAAAAACTATGATCCGATCGAAGTGGAGGAGCTAGTCTATGTTCGTGCTTCATTTCATGAACCCAAATCGGGTTTCAAGCATGAAATCGTCATCAATCCCAAAATGTCCTTTGGGACGGGACATCATGCCACTACCTATCAGATGCTCAGGCATCAAGGGGAACTTGATCATAGCGGGAAAAGAGTCCTTGACGTCGGCTCCGGAACGGGCATTCTGGCCATCATGGCCCATCTGCTGGGAGCGAGGGAAGTGGAAGCTTTTGATATCGACGACTGGTGTGTGGACAATGGTAACGAAAATTTTGATCTGAATGGCTTAAGCACCAGAATGGGACTTGGCACTATTCGCGAGGTCAATCCCCAAGGACCTTTTGAGATAGTTCTGGCCAATATCAATAAAAATGTGCTCCTCGATGAAATTCAGATCTATGCAGGATTGCTGTCACCGAAAGGATTTCTCCTTTTGAGTGGATTTTACACAGAGGACATTGAAGATTTGATTATTGCGGCGAGACCCCATGGCTTGGTTCTTCAACAAAAATCTTCTAAAGACAACTGGGCGGCGCTCATTTTACAAAAAGATTAAGGAGTGGAAAGGTTAAAAAGTGGTAAACCTTCCAATAAAAAAACCGAATCATCTGTTAATCTTTTGAGGGTTATAAGTTTTCAAATATTCTTCCCAAATGAATGAACTGATCATTTATGCGATCGTTTTTGTACTGCTGATTGGCCATTGTCTATTGGCGGGTAAGATGTATCGTACTGTGCATCAGGATGCAGGCTTAAGTTTTAGAGAAAAGAATGACTGGAAGCTCAAGTCTTTGATATTTCCGGGATTTTTCTGGTGGCAGTATCAAAAGCAAAAACAGGGGTAAATCCTTTCAGAAAGGATACTTTTAGTCCCAAATGTCCGCTAATAGGTGATCCCCCTACTCATGCCAAGCGGATTCTCATCCCAATTACTTTTGTAATTTCGAATCATGGAATACGTCTGGAAACAAAAACCCAAAGCCTCACAAGCAGTAATCGAGCGACTCGGTAAGGAAATCAATGTGAATCCTACCCTCGCAAATATGCTGATCAATCGGAGCGTGGAGAGTTTCGATCAGGCAAAAGATTATTTCCGCCCAAGTCTAAGTCAACTCCATGATCCTTTTCTGATGAAGGACATGGAAGCGGCAGTCACGCGCATTCAAAAGGCGGTCTTGAATCAGGAAAAAATCATGGTGTATGGTGATTATGACGTAGACGGGACGACTGCGGTCGCCTTGATGTATGGCTTTTTGAAATCCTTCTACCCCAATGTTGAATTTTATATTCCTGATCGCTACAAGGAAGGCTACGGCATTTCCGATCGAGGAGTAAGAGTAGCTGCTGAAAACGGTATTTCCCTCATTATTGCTCTGGATTGCGGAATCAAAGCCATCGACAAAGTAAAATTGGCTGCTGAACTTGGGGTGGATTTCATCATTTGTGACCACCATACTCCGGGAGATGAATTACCTGCTGCAGTGGCGGTATTGGATGCTAAAAGAAAAGACTGCAATTATCCCTACAAGGAATTGAGTGGATGCGGAGTAGGCTTCAAGTTGATTCAGGCTTATGCCAAATCCAATGGAATCGAAGAATCCAATCTGTACAATTACCTGGATCTCTTGGTCGTCAGCATTGCGGCGGACATTGTCCCTATTTCCGGGGAAAATAGAATTTTGGCTTATTACGGATTGGACCGAATCAACAATATTCCCCGACCGGGACTAAAGGCCTTGATTCTTCAGGCCAAAGTCGAAAAGGATATTCAAATCTCGGACATCGTCTTCAAAATTGGTCCCCGAATCAATGCCTCCGGTAGACTGGAGCACGCCAAGGCCTCTGTGGAACTGTTGATTGCGCCCAATCTAGACGAAGCTATAGAGCGGGCAAAGCTTGTGGATGAGGTCAATTCCACCCGTCGAAACTTTGACGAAAACATCACCAAAGAGGCTTTCGAAATGCTTGCCATTCGGGAAGAAACTGCCCAGTGGAACTCTACAGTTCTTTTCAAGCAGGATTGGCATAAGGGCGTGATCGGAATCGTCGCCAGCAGATGCATTGAGAAATATTACCGCCCCACGATCATCCTGACCGAATCCAATAACAAAGCAACCGGAAGTGCCCGGTCGGTGGTAGACTTTGACATCTATGAGGCGATTGCAGAATGTGCCGATCTTTTGGATCAGTTTGGAGGGCATAAGTATGCGGCAGGATTGACACTTTCAGTAGAAAATGTGCCCGCATTTCAAGAAAGATTTGAAATGGTAGTTCGCAGCAGAATTGAGGAAATTCACCTGAAACCAGTGATCGAAGTCGATGATGTATTGCTTTTGGATCAAATCAATTACAAGTTTTACAATATTTTGAAGCAGATGGCTCCATTTGGACCGGGGAATACAGAACCGGTTTTCCGAATAGCAAACGTTTATGCCGAGGATGTTACGGTATTGAAAGACAAGCATTTGCGTTTTAAAATCGTCCAAGACGGTCAGGTGACGACTCCCGTTTGTCTGGGATTTGGGATGGCCGATCGGGAAAAGGACCCTGATTTGACTACCGTCAACATGCTTCGCGGGAAAATGCGTTTTGACTTGGTCGTGGAAATGCGTGAGAATTTTTTCCGTGATAAAAGTAGCTTGCAACTCTACGTTAAAGACATCAAATTTGACTGATATGATGCTTCGTGCCGAAAACCTCGTCAAAATCTACAAAGGCCGCCGTGTGGTCAATGATATTTCCGTGCAAGTGGAGCAGGGGGAAATCGTCGGGCTTTTAGGCCCTAATGGTGCCGGAAAGACCACTTCCTTTTACATGATTGTGGGATTGATCCAACCGAATGAAGGCAAGATTTTTCTGGAAAATGACGAAATCACCAGCTTGCCCATGTACAAGCGGGCAAAACTTGGAATAGGCTACCTGGCACAGGAGGCTTCAGTTTTTCGCAAACTATCGGTGGAAGAAAATATTCTTGCCGTCTTGGAAATGACCAAATTGCCCAAAGTCCAGCAAAAGGAAAAAATGGAGAGCCTGTTGGAAGAATTCAGCTTGACTCATGTGCGGAAAAACTTGGGTATGGTTCTTTCAGGAGGAGAAAGAAGGCGAACAGAAATTGCCCGGGCTTTGGCAGTAGACCCGAAGTTTGTACTGCTGGATGAACCATTTGCAGGTGTCGATCCGATTGCTGTGGAAGAGATTCAGACCATTGTCGCCAAATTAAAAACCAAAAACATTGGCATTTTGATCACCGATCATAATGTCAACGAGACATTATCCATCACTGACCGTGCTTACCTGATGTTTGAAGGCCGGTTACTTAAAGCCGGAACAGCCGAGGAATTGGCGGCCGATGAGCAGGTTCGTAAAGTTTACTTAGGCAGTCAGTTTGAGCTGAAACGCAAAATTTTTAAATAGATGGATGTGATCAACAGCTTCATGACCTGGATATTTAAAAATAGAATGGGTCAAATCGAAAATTTTAAGGAAAACCCCATCCAAGTTCAAGAGGCTGCATTTCGAGAGTTGATCGAAGCTGGGAAGCGGACAGAATTCGGAAAAAAATATCAGTTTGACAGGCTTAAGTCCTACAGCGATTTTGCGGAGAAGGTTCCGGTTTTTGATTACGAATCATTTAAGCCGTTCATCGAAAAAACCATGCAGGGCAGTCAAAATGTGATCTGGAATACTGAGATCGAATGGTTTGCCAAGTCCTCAGGCACCACCGGCAGCCGAAGTAAGTATATTCCTGTGTCGGAGGAAAGTCTGGAGGAGTGTCATTACAAAGGTGGAAAAGACATGCTGTCGCTGTATGTTTCCAATTATCCGGATTCAAAGCTTTTCACAGGCAAAAGCCTGACCATCGGAGGAACTTTGGAGAAGAATCCACTGAACCCCCAAGGTACTGCCAAGGCTGGAGACGTGTCGGCTGTGATTATGCAAAATCTTCCGATTTGGGCGCAATATGCGAGAACTCCATCCTTGGAAACTGCTTTGATGGGGGAGTGGGAAGCCAAGATTGAAAAGATGGCCCGGGAGACCATGAACGAAAATGTGACCTGCATAGCGGGTGTTCCCACTTGGACCATCGTGTTGCTTCGGCGAATTCTCGAACTGAAAAAGGCAAAAAACATTCTGGAAGTTTGGCCAAATCTGGAGGTGTTTTTCCACGGGGCGGTTGCTTTTGGGCCTTACCGCAGTTTGTTCAGGGAGTTGATTCCTTCAGAAAAGATGCATTACATGGAGACCTACAATGCATCCGAGGGCTTTTTTGGGATTCAGGATCAGCCTGATTCGGATGAATTGTTACTGCTGCTCGATTATGGTATTTTCTATGAATTCATTCCAATGGATGAATGGGGAAAAGAAAATGAACAGGTCATTTCCTTGAAAGAGGTCGAAATCGGGAAAAACTATGCTATGGTCATCTCCACAAACGGAGGACTATGGCGATATAAAATTGGGGATACTGTCAAATTCACTTCAACGATTCCCTATCGGTTTAGAATTTCAGGCCGAACGAAGCATTTCATCAATGCCTTTGGAGAAGAAGTAATCGTAGAAAATGCAGAAGCTGCGATTCAGTTTGCTGCAGAGGAAACCCACTCCACCATTGCAAATTTTACAGCTGCTCCGGTTTATTTTGAGGGAAATGGCTCCAAAGGAGCACACGAATGGATTGTGGAATTCCGTACTCCTCCGGCTGATTTGGACAAATTTACGCTGCTATTGGACGAAAAACTCAGGCAAGTCAACTCAGACTATGATGCGAAGCGGTACAAGGATTTGGCGCTGACTCTTCCAGTCATGCATCAGGCGCCCGAGGGACTTTTTGAGTCTTGGTTGAGTAAAAAAGGCAAACTTGGCGGCCAGCATAAAGTGCCGAGACTTTCCAATTCAAGGGAGTTATTGGAAGAGATTTTGGGGATGATGAAATGAGAAAATTTGGGTTGACACTTGCTTTGATGGGGCTTTCACTCGGATGCACTTGGGCTTGTGAGTGTATTAAGGAGCTTACTGAGACCCTGAAGCAAAAAGTTGAAATAGCTTCTGTGATCTTTTATGGTGAGGTGGTTTCCATAGCAGACATTGACAAAGCCAAGCCAAGATCTCAAACATATATAGAATACGGATTTGAACAGCTCGATAAAACGAGGTCAGGATATCACCCTCAATTTCGAGTGATTGATGTTCTGAAAGGAGATCTTAAAAAGGAGATGGGACAGGATCTTTTTAAATACCAAGGACCTATTTCGATTTGTTCGGATAGTTTCAAGGTGGGTGAGAAATACCTTGTCTTGGCTAATCGTGATGAAGATGGAAAGGTATTGCTCAGAATCTGTAATCCCCCCTTAACTTTTGAAGACCGAAAGGCCTATTTGAGGACTAAACGAGAAATTATCAGGATTATAGAGCTTGAGTGAGTTTAGATTTTTTTCTTGATCAATTAATACAAAAACCCAAATAACCAGAGCGGAATTTTATTTCCAGAACCAATTTTCATCTGATCAAGTGCTAAATAGGCATTGGGGATGCCTTGATTTTGTTGTGCGGTTTTATTAGGCCCACCAATCTCGAATACAAACTGATCATCTACCATAAAGTCACCGAATTTCGGCAATGTCACCTGATGTGAGACCTGCACTTGATTCAGGAAAAAAGTCTCCCGGAGGTTTCCCGTATTCGGTTCGGAAGGGCTTAATGCGAAAGCAAGGTTTGGGTTTTGCAAATAGATTTTTTCAGGTTTTTGGAGAAAAGAAATTCCATGAACTGATTGGTATAGCAGATTGAGTATTTGTGCTTGATGCAACATATCCAAAATCTTCAATACCGTGTTTCTTGAAGTCTCCAGCTTCTCGGCCAGTTTGCTGATGTTTGGAGTGAAAGGAACAGATTCGCTGATGATGTTAAGAAGTTTTTTCATACTTCGGACTGTTTTGTAGGAAATTTCTTCAAAAGGGCCGATATCCATCTCCAAAACCATGTGAGTAGTTTCCAATAATCTGGAATAATACAAGTCGGCTCCCATGCGGGAAAAAGGGTAATATCCATACTTCAGGTATTGCTCGAAAAGCCGGAGAATTTCAAATCGATCGGTCAGTTCCTCGCTCGCTCGTGTATGATTTTCTATTATTGACGCCAAAGAGATTTCAGAGAGCGCTTGATCTTTTTCAATATTGATAAACTCTCGAAACGAAAGTCCTGCCAAGTGATAAACTGCAGCTCTTCGGGACAAGTCCGCATTTCCTTTTTTCACTTCCAAAATCGAAGATCCTGAGACTACAAAAAAGGCATCATCATAGGTATCGAATATCGACTTGAGGTCTGTTGACAAATGGGCATGTCGATGGGCTTCATCCAAATAAAAATATCTATATCCAAGTTGGTAATACTCTTCAATAAGTAGGATTAGGCGGTTTTCTTCAAAATAAAAATCATCCAAACTAAGGTAGACCTTTTTTGCGACGACCGTTTTCAATTTTTGTAAAATCAGAGTGGTCTTGCCTACCCCTCTGTGGCCCAAAATCAAATTCAGACGCTGGTTCCAGTCGATTTTTTCCATTAGGTACCGAACAAATGCAGGCATGCTTGCTTGAAGTTTGCGTTCTGAAATTGTCAAGAGCCGATCCATGATATTGTTTTTTATAAACAACAATATTCTTCAAATTCAAAAACCCCTTCTTATACACTCGAGTTAATTTTTTGCCGTTTACAAAACAGCCTAGGAATACTTCCATTCTGGGTTTAACTTGAATTATGAGCAGAAATCACCTCTTTTTAATTTATTTCCTTCTTTTCTTCTCGATTGCTTTGGGGACTTGGGCCGTACTGAAAACCCCTCAGTCTCAAGGGGACAATCAAAACCTAATGGAGGAACGGTCCTATCCAGTTCAGGCTTTTACAATTACCCGTGACTCGATTCGACTCTTCGACATTCCCAAAAACCTTGATTTTGCCGGAGAAAAAGTACCATTGGAAAGGGGAGATATTTTTGAGCGATTGGAGCGTGAGATCTATGTCAACGCCTATTGGGAATCCAATATGATTTTGTTGCTGAAAAGGTCTGCCAAATACCTACCCGAAATAGAACGGATGTTAAAGGAAAACGGAATTCCCGATGATTTCAAATATGTGGCGATCGCCGAAAGTGCTTTGATGAATGTGGGTTCTCCGGCCGGAGCGAGGGGTTTTTGGCAAATATTGGAAAGCACAGGCAAAGAATATGGACTGGAAATCTCCAACGATGTAGACGAACGCTATCATTTCGAAAAATCTACCTTGGCAGCCGCCAAGTATTTTAAGAAAGCGCATGCCAAATTTGGCGATTGGACTGCCGTGGCAGCCAGTTACAATATGGGACAATCAGGGTTTAGTAAAAGACAAGAGGAGCAGCTACACAGCAATTATTATGAATTGTACCTGAACGAGGAGACGAGCCGATACCTTTTTCGCATTTTGGCTTTCAAAATAATTTTTGAAAATCCCGGAGCCTTTGGTTATCATTTCAGGGAAAGTGATTATTACCAAACCCCGGTGTTGAGGACGATTCGTGTGGATGAGGATATCAAAGATCTTCCAAAATGGGCTAAAGACCAGGGAAGTTCTTACAAAGACCTAAAGCTGTACAATCCGTGGTTGCGAGATCGTAATCTCAATGTGAAGCGGGGAAAAGTTTACCAAATCCAGTTGCCCGAAAAATAAATCGCCTGGGGAAATTTGGGAGATTGAACAAACCCTTTTTTGATATGTTAACACTACTGTTAATAGCTTTGCAAAGCATTTAACACCCCACGAAATCATTTTCTTTGGTAGCTCCATTTTAAATATCGGATCGAAACCATTGTAAGTAAATCCCTCATTTCGATATGCATCAATCAGAGGCAGTCCTCTTTCATGAGGCAGATTCCTTCCTTCGTCAATTTTTTAAAGAAAATGATCGTGAAGAAGTAGAATTGCGTATCGGTCAAGTTTATGATGAGATTAATCAGAATGGAACCTACCACTTAACCGAAGAAGAGTTGATATTCGGAGCCAAATTGGCTTGGAGAAACAGCAATCGATGCATTGGGAGGTTATTTTGGAAAGGTCTGAAAATTAGGGATCGTCGTCAGTTAGATTCAATTGAGGCCGTTTTTGAGGACCTATTGGAGCATTTGGACTTCGCCACCAATGGGGGGAAAATCAGATCTACCATCTCGATATATCCAGGTACTTCCGAAGGGCCGGAAGGGCCTCGAATCTTGAATAAACAGGTGATCCGATTTGCAGGATACCGAATGTCTAATGGTCAGATTTTAGGAGATCCTGATTCCATTGAGTTTACCCGTTTTTGCCAATCATTAGGATGGAAATCCCCTCGAACGGCTTTCGATGTACTTCCTTTGGTGATCCAGATGGGAAGTCAAGAGCCTAAATGGTTCGAAATCCCTGAGGAAAAAGTCCTGAGAGTTCCCATTTCTCATCCTGAGTTTTCTTGGTTCGAGGAATTGAACATCCAATGGTATGCAGTACCTCTGATTTCGGATATGCGCCTGGAGATTGGAGGAATTTCATTTCCCTGTTCCCCGTTTAATGGCTGGTACATGCTCTCAGAGATTGCCGTGCGCAATTTTGCAGATGAGCATCGATACAATCTACTGCCTCAAATTGCCGAGAAGATGAATTTGAAAGCCAAAGAATTACGGTCACTTTGGAAAGATAAAGCTTTACTTGTACTCCAGGAGGCAGTGTTACATTCATTTCAGGCGAAGGGCGTTTCACTGGTGGATCATCACACAGCATCAGAACAGTTTCTGGAATTTTGTAGAATCGAGGAAAGTAAAAGCAGGAAGGTGCAGGCCGATTGGGCTTGGATAGTTCCTCCATCAGCTGGATCAACAATGGGCGTATTTCACCAGGAATGGGATAACCAGATCATTAAACCGAATTTCTTTTATCAACAAAACCTCTGGCTGGAAAAATTTCCTGAATCAGATGCTAAATCCCGAACCTGTCCATTTACAGTTGGCTAGGACACGGTTCCACACCAGAAACTCTGGAATTTTAGAGCAGGAATGTCTTAATAATAAAATTAAACAAGCCCATGGCTTAAAACTGGAACGAGTTTGGGTTAGTGCTGTCTATTACTATTCAAAAACCAACTCTAACTATTATGAGACTTTTAAATGTAGCCCAACCAAGTGTTTTATTAATCGGTGTTTTGTTTTTCGCATTATTCTCCTGTGAGCAAAGCAATGATCCTAACAGGGACGACAGTGGATTTACTAACACCCGTGCCGTATTCCTTCTGATCGATGAGGAAAGTATTGACAACGGTAATCCTCCGAATAATTTTTCGGCCGATGATGTCAATGATCAATTGGCTACCATTGGATTTCGACAACCTTTGCGATTTTTTGAAAATAATGTTGGCAGAGAAATAGACCTTTTTACCGGGCAGGTAGGTGATGAAGGCTGGTTTGCCTTAAAGACAATCCCCAATTCATGGGTTAGTACCGGGCCAACCGGAAACGGACTTAGGAATTATCTGACACCAGGCCCAAGGCTCGGTTCCCCGGTTCCGGATGACGATCGGGAAGTTTTACTGGACAAAATACCAAATGTCACCCCCTTGCGGGCTACAGGCTTGGCAATGTTGGTTGGACAAACGGTCTATGCAGTGGTCTATGACAGTGATATTTCTATTAATTACTCCCCACTTACAGGCAATCTCCAAGGAGCTAATCTGGGTGTGGTTGCTTTCGATGTGCTTAGGGTAACGCAACGAATGGATGGGTCAAGCTCAGATTTGCCAAGGGTTTCAATCCGTATTCGGAGTGCTCAAAATATTTCAGGCCTTGGATTGGGTCTTTTCGTAAATGCTCCAATTCCCCAGTCTTCCTCCGTACCTTTTGACATCGCACCGTCATCAAATCCACCCGCCATAGTTATAGAAGGCGCTAATTGACTCCGGTTTGATTTGGCTTGAGTTTTTGTTGCCGGAATTTTTACAGGAGAAAAAATGACTTTCTGTCTCTTTACCACATTGGATCTTTCATTTTCAATGCGGTATTTAATTACCTTGGAATTCCATCAAGAATAAGTCTAATAAATGAACAGAAGGAATTTTATCAATGTATCCGCAATGACTGCGGGAGCCTCTATTTTGACAGGAGCAGTAGTGGCAAGTACTCGAAAAGGAACACCAATTTTGGAATCATCTTCACTTGATTTGCTTTCATCAAAAATTGCTGATGTTGTTCCCATCTCACTTGATGAGCGAAAAGCCCGGGTTTCAAAAGCCCAAAACCTGATGGACAAAAATGGATTTAGCGCTATGGTCCTTGATTCCGGTACTTCTATGAATTACTTCACGGGGATGACTTGGGGACAAAGCGAGCGTCCGATGGTCGCCGTCATTCCGGCCAAGGGTGAGGTGAGCTATATCTGTCCGAAATTTGAGGAGGCCCGTCTGGAGGAGATCATACAGATGGGGAATAAAATCGGAGACAAAATCTATCCCTGGGAAGAAGACGAGAGTCCTTACGAGCAAATCAAAAAGGCCATTTTAGACTCAGGAGCTACTTCCGGCAAGATTGGAATGGAGGAGCGGGTTCGGTTCTTCATTGCAGACGGGGTGAGAAAAGTTGCCTCCAGCTTTGAAATTGTGAGTGCAGATCCGGTGGTGATTCCCTGCCGGATTATCAAATCGCCTGCGGAAATCGCACTGATGCAGCGTGCCACCGAATTAACCATCGAGGCAATCACGATTGGGTTGACTTTTCTCAAAGAGGGAGGAAGCCCCTCTGATTTTTCTTCTGCGGTCGCTCAGGCCCATCAGAAAATGGGCGGAAGGCATGCTTTCGCGCTGGCTAATTTTGGGGAAGCCTCAGCTTTTCCGCACGGAAGCTCTAAGCCGCAAATCCTGAAAAAAGGCGATGTGGTTTTGGTAGACTGTGGATGCACCGTACAGGGATACAATTCCGACATCAGCCGCACGGTGGTCTTCGGGGCAGCACCTACCGCAAGACAACTCGAGATCTGGAATCTTGAAAAGGAAGCTCAAGCCGCAGGATACAAAGCCGCAAGAATCGGGGCAACCTTGGGCGAGGTAGATGCCGCCGCCAGAAAGGTAATCACGGATGCAGGGTTTGGACCGGATTACAAATTACCCGGATTGCCACACCGAACAGGTCATGGTATCGGTATGGATGGACATGAATGGGGCAATGCCGTGAAGGGAAATACTCAAATTCTCGAACCGGGGATGTGCTTCAGCATCGAGCCTAATATCTCAATCGTCGGAGAATTTGGTGTCAGACATGAGGATTGTGTGTACATGACCGAAACTGGACCGGTTTGGTTTTCCAAGCCAAGCCCTTCGATTAGCCAGCCATTTGAATTATAAATTGTCGAGAACCAACACCCCTCAATTCAGGTTACAATCTTTGGGTCGGGCATCGCTCTTCCCCTCAAAAAATTGTACCTTCGCCGATTAATAATTTCCCACTTTCATGAGTCAATCCCCTGCTTCACAGGAAGAATATATTGAAATTTTTGGAGCCCGAGAGCATAACCTCAAAAACCTCGACGTCAAGATCCCACGCAACAAACTAGTGGTGATCACCGGGCTGAGTGGTAGCGGAAAGAGCTCTCTGGCTTTCGATACCATCTATGCTGAGGGGCAGCGACGCTATATGGAGAGCTTCTCGGCTTATGCCAGATCTTTTTTGGGAGGAATGGAGCGCCCGGATGTGGATAAAATCAACGGCCTTTCGCCCGTGATTGCGATCGAGCAAAAGACTACTTCTAAAAATCCAAGATCAACCGTCGGAACGGTTACTGAAATCTATGATTTCATGCGTTTACTCTATGCTCGGGCAGGGGAGGCCTTCTCTTACCTGACTGGAAAACCCATGATTCGACAGACGGAGGATCAGATCATTGAGCAGCTGTTCACCAAGTTTCTTGGCAAAAAGCTCTACATCCTAGCCCCTGTAGTCAAAGGAAGAAAAGGCCATTACCGGGAGCTTTTTGAGCAAATCCGAAAAATGGGTTTCTCCAAAGTACGTGTCGACGGAGTAGTCCTGGACATCGTACCCAAAATGCAGGTGGATCGCTACAAAATACACGACATCGAGATTGTCATCGACCGGATCGTGGCGGATGAATCAGATCGGTTCCGAATCACTCAATCGCTAAAATCAGGATTACAGCATGGCAAAGGTATCCTCATGATTCGTGAGGAAAACGGAGAGATTCATCATTTCTCCAAGTATCTGATGGATCCGGAGACAGGCCTTTCCTACGATGAACCGGCACCCAATGCATTTTCCTTCAACTCCCCCTACGGAGCTTGTCCTACATGCAATGGCTTAGGGGTAATCGAAGAAATCACCCGGGAGAGCATTATTCCTGATCCAGGCCTCAGCATTACCCGAGGGGGAATTGCGCCCTTGGGTGAATACCGCGACATCTGGATTTTCAAGAAAATTGAAGCCATACTCAAGCACTACAAGTGCAGCATGAGTTCACCGATTAAGGATCTCCCGGATCATGTGGTGGAGGTGTTGCTTTTTGGCGACAAAGTGGAGGTGGCAGTCGATTCGGTCAAATATCCCGGGACCAAATGGAATACAACTTTTGAAGGGATTGTCAATTTTCTTCAGAAATATCAGGAAGGCAGCTCCGACAAAATCCAGGATTGGGTATCCGAATTCACAGTGACAAAAACCTGTCCTGACTGTGAAGGCTATCGTCTTAAAAAAGAAGCCCTGCACTTCAAGATCGACGAAAAGCACATCGGGGAGTTGGCGGTAATGGATATCCGCGGATTGTCTGAATGGTTTGAAGGATTGGAAAGCCGCATCAGTGACAAGCAAAACATCATCGGTGCAGAAGTCTTGAAGGAAATCCGTAAGCGAATCGGCTTTTTGCTGGATATTGGTTTGGATTACCTTTCGCTCAATCGTCCCTTGCGGACCCTGTCAGGTGGAGAAGCGCAACGGATCAGGCTCGCAACTCAGATTGGAACCCAACTGGTAGGTGTGCTCTACATTCTGGACGAACCCAGTATCGGTCTCCATCAGCGGGATAATGAAAAACTCATCAAGGCCCTTCAAAGCCTTCGGGATTTGGGCAATTCTGTTTTGGTGGTCGAGCATGACAAGGACATGATGTTGGCCTCGGATTATGTCCTCGATATGGGCCCCGGAGCAGGACGTCATGGAGGGCATGTCGTAGCGGCAGGTCATCCGAGTGAAATCTTCAACAATGGATCTGTGACCTCCAGATACCTGAGTGGAAAGCTTGGGCTCCCCATTCCAAAAGAGCGGAGAAAAGGAAAAGGAATAAGTTTGATTTTGAGGGGGGCTACTGGAAATAACCTGAAAAATGTGACTTTAGAGCTGCCTTTGGGTACTTTAATTCTGGTGACAGGGGTGTCGGGAAGTGGGAAAAGTACGCTGATTCATGAGACGCTTTATCCGATTTTGAACCGGGAGTTTTACAATTCCAAAAAGGAACCCATGCCATTCAAAAGCATCGAGGGACTCAAGGAATTGGACAAAGTCATCGAAGTCGACCAATCGCCCATCGGACGGACTCCCAGATCAAATCCAGCGACGTATACCGGGGGTTTTTCGGATATCCGCACATTGTTTACTGAGCTGCCGGAATCAAAAATCCGGGGCTACAAACCGGGACGTTTTTCATTCAATGTCAAAGGCGGAAGATGTGAGGATTGCGAAGGCGCGGGAATGAAGCTGATCGAAATGGACTTCCTGCCGGATGTACACATCCCCTGCGAAACCTGCAAAGGCAAGCGGTACAACCGGGAGACACTGGAAGTTCGCTTCAAAGGAAAGTCTATTTCCGATGTCTTGGACATGACAGTAGAGCAAGGGGTTGATTTTTTTGAATTCCAACCTAAAATTCTTCGTAAGATCAAAACTCTTAGCGAAGTAGGCTTGGGTTACATCACGCTAGGTCAGCATGCCACGACCCTTTCTGGTGGTGAGGCGCAGCGCGTAAAGTTGGCCACTGAACTTTCGAAAAAAGACACAGGAAAAACCTTCTACATTCTGGATGAACCGACGACAGGTTTGCATTTCCAGGACATCGATTTGTTGATGGGTGTTTTGCAAAAGCTGGTGGAGAAAGGAAATACTGTGCTGATCATTGAGCATAACCTCGATGTGATCAAAGTAGCAGATCGGGTGATAGATCTCGGGCCTGAGGGCGGAAATAAGGGCGGCTCAATTGTAGTCCAAGGAACTCCCGAAGAGGTTGCCGCACATTCGAAAAGTCATACCGGAAGATTCCTGAAGGCCGAACTCAAACGCTGAAATTGACGCAAAAATCAAGTGCCTCGTCCTTCTATCAAATTAAGAGTGGCCGATCCCTAACCATTTCTAACTTTGAGCCAAGTATGAAAAGGGTCAAGCTTTACTGGATATTGCAGCTCATAGGTTGGGGAAGCTTTGCCTTTGTCAATATCTTTTTTGCCTCACTTTCTCAGGGTATTACGGCAGTTCAGGTCATGGCATTTGTTGTCTGGGCCGCTTTTTACTTGCTTTCCACACATGCAATGCGTCATGTGGTTAAGTCTTACGGATGGTTCAAGCTGGGGATTTTACGGCTATTGATTCAGGCGATTTTGGCTTTGTTGGCCTTGGCTATCTTGAATTTTATTGCCCAGATTTTAATCAATTTAGTCTTTGGGATTTTTAACCCTGATGAAGATTTTAGGACCGTGATAGTTGCTGTCACACTTTTTGTAAATTTTCTGTACTATGCTTTTTGGTTTTTGCTTTACTTTTTATTCCATTTCCTTGATAATTACAACAACAGTCTCAAGTATGAGGCAAAAATCAATGAAATTAGGCTCAACCATCTCAAGAGTCAGCTTAACCCCCACTTCATCTTCAATGCACTGAATTCTGTTAGGGCTCTGGTAGATGAGGATCCTGAGAAAGCTAAATCTGCTATTACGCGGATTTCAAATATGCTCAGGTTCTCACTGATGATGGATAAAAAACAGGTGATTGACTTTGCCGACGAATTGTCGACGGTCAAGGATTACCTTGCCTTGGAGACAATCCGGTTTGAGGAGCGGCTGGAAGTAGTTTACCATATTGAAGACGAGTCATTTAGCTACAAAATTCCCCCGATGATGCTTCAGACCATCGTGGAAAACGGCATTAAACACGGAATCTCCAATTTGGTGAAAGGAGGACTGATCGAAATCAAATGTCGAGAGGGATTGAATGACGAGTTGTATATTCAGGTAAAAAATAGCGGGTACCTCAATCCGGGTACTACCAGATCCAAAAAGGATGATGGAGGACATGGAATCGAGAACACCCGTCAACGCTTGAAGTTGCTCTATGGTGATCAGGCCAGCTTCCGAATATTCAATTCAGGAAACCAATACGTGATCACCGAAATAAAAATACCGAAACAAAGAGTTACTTTAGAATAACAAACTCAATAACTATGAGAGCCATTGTAATCGATGACGAGAGACTAGCCCGAAAGGAACTCATCAATCTGCTTAACCAACTTGAGACCGTGGAAGTGGTCGGAGAGGCAGTTAACGTAGATGATGCCAAAGAAAAAATCGAACAGCTTCAGCCTGATGTGATCTTTTTGGATATTCAGATGCCTGAGAAAACAGGGTTTGATCTCCTTGAAGAATTGGATCATGTGCCGCATGTCATATTCACTACTGCCTACGATGAGTATGCTCTGAAGGCCTTTCAAGTGAATGCCTTGGATTATCTTCTCAAGCCAATTGAACCAAAAAGGCTTGAAGATGCAATTAACAAGTTGCTTGGAAAAATCGAAAGTGGGTCAAAAAGAGACGAGGAAGGAGCTTTCTCTAATCAAAAGAAACTGACCTTGGAAGATCAGGTGTTTGTCAAAGATGGGGACCGGTGCTGGTTTGTGAGATTGTCCAATGTTCGCCTCTTTGAATCAGATGGCAATTACATCAAGGTCTATTTTGACAACTTCAAGCCGATGATTCATAAATCACTCAACGCCTTGGATGAACGCTTAGATGAAAAATCCTTCTTTAGAGCCAGCAGAAAGCATATTATTAACCTGGGTTGGGTCGAAGCCATAGAACCTTGGTTCAACGGAGGCCTTGTTGTGACCCTCAAAGGAGGCGACAGAATTGAGGTAAGTCGAAGACAGGCAGCACGTTTCAAGGAAATGATGAGTCTGTAAACCTTTCATAGACAAAAAAAAGCATTTGATTTTCAAAAGAAAATTTTGACATTAGGGTAACTATTCGCTCCATTAGTAGAATATCTATTTTTGAACCCCATCAGCACATCAATTGCTAAAACTTATGAAAGAAGAACGAATTCTGATCGTCGAGGACGATTTAAGTATTGCAGAAAACATCCAGGAAATACTTGAGCTCTTAGGCTATGTAAATATTGACATCGCTAACTCAGCCAATCAGTGCATTAAGGTGATCAAAAAATATCGCCCGGATCTGATATTTATGGATATCAAGCTGAAAGGTGATAAAGATGGGATAGAGCTAGGTGAGATTGTCAAGCAAATGGTGGATGCCCCACTCGTGTTTGTGACTTCCTACAGTGACCCTACTATCATCGAGCGGGCAAAGCGAATTGCTCCCGCGGGGTTTATCGTAAAGCCCTTCAATACCAACGATATTCATGCGATTGTCGAAATCGTGCTGTATAACAAACGAACAAAGCCTACTCCGGAAGTGGCTGTAGTACATGGTAACGAAAGTCCATTTTTGGTAGTAGATGCAGTGTTTATCAAAGCCGATAATGCCTTTGAGCGAGTTCTTTACGATGACATTTTTTATATCGAGGCCAATGGTAATATGGTGACTATTTTTACCAAAAACAGAGACTACAGCATCCGAAAGTCCATGAAAGAAATCGAGGATATCCTTCCATCGCATTTGTTTCTTCGTGTTCAAAAATCATATATCGTCCATCTCGGGCAGATCGAAAGTTTCAATACCAAAGAGATCATGCTGCGGCAAGGGGGGGTGATTCAAGTGGGAAGACAGTATTACAACAGCTTCCTGGCGAAACTGAATACGATTACGGAAAGTTGAGTTGGTATTGTAAAACCCTCCAAGGGTTCAGAACCCTTGGAGGGTTGTTTCATGAGCGTGAAAACTAAAAAAGAGGCGGACAGGATCCGCCTCTTTAGATTAACCAAACAATCAACCAAATTAACCCTTACGGATAATTGTCTTTAACAAGTCCCGGACTCCCGGGACTTTTCTGTTTTGTAGATGTTTACCTGAATTGCTTCAGGACCTGATGTATTGTCGATTCCGATCTGTGGAGTTGGTTTAGTAGTTTCAAATCGGGCAGTTTGCTGTGCAAGACTGGTTTCAGTTTTTGCTTTGATGACGATGGTAATTGCCATTGCAAATCCCAGTGCCGCACAGACGTTTTTTTGAGAAAAGATTGCAGTAGTCATGGCAGTAATAATGTTGGTTTAGATTCGTATTGTTCTTAATGCCAAAAGGCGACCAAAGTCGAAAAAGGGCTAAAAACAGCATCACGGGCACTTTTTCCAAAAATCACTGTACGGTTTCGTACAGCATACTGTCAGTGGCGGACAAAAACCTCGAAAAATGTAGGTTCTTAGAATTAACTTGATTTAGGGAGCTTTAACCCAAAAAATTCCTAGTTATCAAATCAGACTAATTCAAAAGTCTAGGATCGCTTTAAGTTTTTGATGAAGTTCAAGCGATTTTGTTGGCTCGAGCTTACCTAGCTTTTCAATGAATCGCTGATTGTCCAACCCTCTGATTAGATCCACTAAAATCTCAGATTCTTGATCCAAACCAGTAGTTGTCGTACCGACCCGAACACGGAGAATATTTTCTTCGGCAGACAGTTGTGAGGTAATCGGGCATATCAAAGTAGATAAATGCCCTGTCTGATTTAGCAAATTGGTCTGTATGACTACAGCCAGACGAATCTTTCCCGGCTCCGTCCCTAGTGAAGGACTCAGGTTAACGAGCCAAATGTCATACTGCACCTTCATCTATCAGGCGGTCAAATTCGCTATTGACTTCTAATGAGGATTCCCGCACCAGTAAAGATGCCTTGCTAAAAGCATTGGCTAGCTTTTTTCGCTTTTGGTAGCGGTTATAAAAGTCTAGGGCATCGTTTATATATCGATTTCTTGGAATTTGCTTTTCCCGAAGAATTTCTTCAGTTTCTTCCAAGATCGTTTCCTTTAGTTTAAGCGAGAGCGTCTTCATATTTTCTTGAGTAGTACCTAAAGTATATACTTTTTCTTTCAGGTTCAAGTTTTAAATCATCGAAAAAAATAAGGCATGAAAAACTGGTCTTCAATAAACGCAAAAAGCACAAGCCCGAAGACCTGTGCTCTATTTGTAATATCATCCATGTAAAATCTTACAACAACTCATTCGCCAGATTCGCCAATTCAGACCGCTCGCCTTTCTCCAGCTTGATATGGGCATAGAGTGGATGATCTTTCACACGATCGATCAGATAAGACAAGCCATTTGATTGGGAATCTAAATAAGGTGTATCGATCTGGAAGACGTCACCGTTGAAGATGATCTTGGTGTTACGTTATCTTGATTTTCCGCTAGCAGTTTTTCTAAAGCAGAGCTCCTATGGAATTTTATTCAAAAGAAATCATCAGGAAATATAGAAAAAGAGTTGTTTTTGTGACATTTTAGACATTCAAAAGTAAAAACCAAAGAAATAATCGTAAACTTAGTTTGAAATTTAGTTTCTATTTATTTACTTCATATCTATTTATCATGCTAGGCACGCAGATAAGGATCTAATTTTGATAGCTCCAGCCTATGGTTTCAATTCTTGGGATGCTTTTTTACCCGGAATTGGATTTTTACAGATACTGAGTGATGTTGGGATCACCAACTTTTTTTAAAAAACTTGACTAATAATGAAATGAATCTATTAAGAAAAAAAATCGCCTTAAGGTACTTCTTACCTCTATGCCTAATCCTTGCCCTTGGATGCGCAGAGGATGAAAAGCCCAATTGTCCTATTGATAAAACCAATGGTGACCCCAAAAGTGTACTAGGAACCTGGCAATTGGTTACGATTAATTATCTGGATATGGAAACAGGAAAGGAAACTATTAAAGACTTTTCATGTGATAACCTGGTGTTTACCTTTTTGGAAAATGGGGATTTTGTTGTTAAAGGTTCGAGTCCTGATATGCCTTTTTTTGGAGATTTCACCTATGAATTCAAGTATGGAGAAAAATTAGCAGATTTTGGTAATTCCACTTTGCGATTGAGTCACACTATTCATCCTTGCTTAGTGGAAAAAGATAAAATATTACTAAATAGCAGATTCGTGGATGGAGAAATTATTTTGTTCTATAGGGTGAGTGAAACTTTTGATTAACAATTTTTAAAATCATGAAAAAATGGACATGAAATATTGTATTTCTATCTTGTTAGCATTATATGCCTTTAATACCTTTTCTCAGGAAAATCTTATCTTGAATAAGGTTAATGAGCAAAAAACACTTGGGACTGAATTTGTTGAAGTAAATAATATATTTAGATCAACAGATCCAGACTATGAATTATTGCGTAAGGCAAATGATGTGAGTAATATCTCATTTTACAATTATGATAAATCTTTATTTTCAAGGTTAGGTGAAGCTATTACGATAAACATTCCTTCCAATAGAGGCGATATATCACTTGATCTTTTCCATGTTCCTAGTGCATTTTATAATTACAACATCGTCACTAGTGATGGAAAGAAAATGGGTGCTAATCAGAATATAAAGCATTACAGAGGAGTCGTAAAGGGTGAGGGATCTAGTTTGGTTGCCTTTAGCTTTTCGGAAGATGAAGTAATTGGTCTAGTGGCAACTGACAAAGGGAATTTTAATTTTGCTGCAATTTCAAACGGAGAGAAGTATGTGTTTTTTAATGAAAATGATATTGCTGTCATGGATTTTTCAAATCCCATGCAGTTTGAAAATGATGTGGCAGATAGTTAAATCAAAAGTTATGATCCTAAAGTACTTTCACAAGAAAGTAAATTAGCTATAAACTCATCTGATAAATGTGTAAGGTTCTATTTTGAAACTGAGTTTGATATTTTTCAAAATAAAGGCAGTGTACAGAATGTTGAGCTTTTTGTCACCTCCTTATATAACCAAGTGGCGATCTTGTATCAGAATGAAAATATCGGTACTTATATTTCCCAGATTTTTGTGTGGAATACTACTGACCCTTATACTGAAACCAATACGCTTGACCTCCTTAATAAATTTAAGGATACAAGAACAAGTTTTGAGGGTGATCTTGGCCATTTGTTGACATTCCGAAGTGTAGGTGGAGGAAGAGCAGCGGGATATAATGGTCTATGCAACAATTCTACCGGTGAAAAATTAGCAGTGGCCGGAATAAGTCCGACGTTTAATAATTTTCCAATATATAGTTGGCCAGTAAAGGTAATCACCCATGAGTTTGGACATTTATTGGGCTCACAGCATACACATGCTTGTATTTGGAACGGAAATAATACTGCAATTGATGGATGTGTAAATACGACCTGCTGGAATCCAGGGCATCCATCAGGAGGTGGTACAATTATGAGTTATTGTAATCAAATCCCGGGTGTGGGAGTAAATTTTACGAAGGGATTTGGTACTCAGCCTGGAAATGTGATTCGGAATTCGGTGGCGAATGCAAGTTGCTTATGTAATTGCTTGGATAGTTCTATTTCTGGAACAAGTTATCTATGCTCGACAAGTAGCTACACATTGAATAGCCCGCCCTCCGGAAGTTCTATCTCCTGGACTGCAAGTCCGACAAATCTTTTTTCGGGTACTACATCCGGTACAGGTACGTCAGTGACACTTACTCCTTATCATACAAATACTAGAGGCCAAGCAAAATTGACTTTTACAATTACTCGATCATGTGGAGTGGTTCAATTCAGTAAAATGATATGGGTTCAGGCTCCAGCACCTCCAGGCCCAATAACTGGAAATACATCACCAGGACCAGGTAGTCTTACGCCTTACTACATTAATAATCTGCCTTCAGGAGCTACATCGATGACTTGGAGTCTTCCCTACTGTGTGGGATGTTCGCAGCCTTGGTCATTCTATTCCGGTCAGAATGATATTTTGATGACTGCCAATGTGGGAAATTCGGACGGTTATGTTCAAGCAATGGGTGTAAATCCGTGTGGGACAGGAGGAGCTTCGCTGTTATATGTGACACCATCAGGCTCCTGTGATCCATGCCCAAGAATGTATCCCAATCCAGTATCTAATGAATTGTCCCTAGAATGGATGGACACTGAAGGGTTTGTATTGTCTGAAGATATTGAATCCTACCAAGTAAGCCTCTACAATGCGGTAGGAGGTATAATCCTAACCGAAACGACCAATAATCCTTCCATTAAAATTGATCTTAGCCAACTTAAAAATGGATTCTACTATCTCCATATCGAAAATAAAGATGGGCTTATCCGTAAGCAAATCAGGGTGGAGCGGTAACCGTTGAAAGTGACAAAAACAAAAAAGCTGTGAAATATCTCACAGCTTTTTTATTGGCAAATTTTACCCAAATCTTATAACAACTCATTCGCCAAATTAGCCAACTCTGACCGCTCACCTTTCTCCAGCTTGATGTGTGCGTAGAGGGGATGGTCCTTTGCCCGGTCGATCAGATAGGACAGCCCATTGGATTGTGAATCCAAGTAAGGCGTATCAATCTGGAATACGTCACCGGTGAAGATGATTTTTGTGTTTTCACCAGCACGTGAGATGATCGTCTTAATCTCATGTGGAGTCAGGTTTTGCGCCTCATCCACAATAAAGAAGATATTGGAAAGCGAGCGCCCGCGAATGTAAGCCAAGGGCTGAATCACCAGCTTTTCCTGATTGACGAGTTCTGTGATTTTTTGGAACTCCTTGTCCGTCTCCTTGTATTGGTTTTGGATA
Organism: Algoriphagus sp.; assembly: GCF_030694375.1. GTDB lineage: Bacteria > Bacteroidota > Bacteroidia > Cytophagales > Cyclobacteriaceae > Algoriphagus. The sequence continues at coordinate 64,366 of NZ_JAUXYL010000017.1, read as the reverse complement.
AACTTCAGATTGTCCCATAGCGGCTCCATGTAAGGATTGAGCTTGGACTTGATGTCACCTGGCAAATATCCAATGTCCTTGTTGGAAAGCGGAACGATTGGCCTTGCCAGGAAGATCTGCTTGTATTCTCTTCGCTGCTCAAGTGCTCCGGCAAGTGCCAATAGCGTCTTTCCCGTTCCTGCCACACCTTGGATTGACACCAACTTGATCGCTGGGTTCATGATGGCATGTAGGGCAAAGGATTGTTCAGCGTTTTTTGGTTTAATGTTATATGCAAGGCGCTTGTCTACCCGTTCCAAGACGTTTTCTTCGGAATTATAAAAGGATAAGACGGAGTTTTTGTCACTCCTGAGGATGTAAAAGGCATTTGATTTTCGCTTTCGAGTACCCAGGATATTTTTCGCCTCCGTGTATCCTTGCTCATAGAGCTTGTTGATTGCATCAGGATTGACATTTTCCATCACGTACTTCCCGGTGTTCTCGAGTTCGGTGATGTTTTTGATTTTGCCTGTTTCGTAATCTTCCGCCTGGATATTAAGCGATTTGGCTTTCAGCCGGAGGTTGATGTCTTTGGAGACAAGGATTACTTTTCGGGTTTTCTCCTTTTCCTGAAGGTGGAGGGCGACGTTGAGAATTTTGTGATCATTCTTGTTTTCACCAAAAATCTCATTGGCATTTCGCTCGTTTTCAGGGTGATACATCATCACCTTAAAGTCGCCTTTGGTTTTACCGTTTAGTGGAGTCCACTCATCGATCCGTTGATCTTTGGAGAGTTTGTCCAGCAGACGGATAAATTCCCGGGCTTCAAAGTTTTTGGTGTCGTTGCCCTTTTTGAACTGATCGAGTTCCTCCAGCACGGTGATCGGGATCACTACATTGTGCTCGGCAAAATTCATGATGGAGTTGTGTGCGTATAGGATCACGGAAGTGTCCAGCACAAATATTTTCCGATCGTTATCGGACTTGGCTCTAGGCATGTGCAGGTAAATTGTAGTGGTACTGTGTTCAATTAAGTTAGAAAAATATCCACATCAATAGCTAGGAACTGCCAATAAAAAATGGTTAAGATTTGTCAAGTCCGGTTAGGGGGTTGAGAATCAAAATGATAAAAAAGGGTTGTAAGGTTGGAAAGTTCAAAAGTTGCAAAGTTCGTGAACCCAACTTTGCAACTTTGCCACCTTACCACTTTCAATCTCCTAATCCAACAACGCCCGAATATCATCATTGTCCAAGCTCTTCATGAAGCTTTCCTCATTGCTGATCAGTTCGCCTGCCAAGGCAAGCTTACGGTCCTGGAGAGCCATGATTTTTTCCTCCACAGACCCACGGGTGATGAATTTGTAGATGATGACCTTGTTTTCCTGACCGATTCGGTGTGCGCGGTCGATTGCCTGAGCTTCCACTGCAGGATTCCACCAAGGATCGAGCAAGAAGACATATTCTGCTTTGGTTAGGTTGAGACCGACACCACCGGCTTTAAGTGAAATGAGAAATACCTTTACCTCGGGATTTTCCTGAAACTTTTCCACTTGGGCCTGACGGTCTCTTGTCGATCCGTCGAGATAAGCGTAAGGAATATTTTGTTCGTCGAGGTACTTTCTGACAATGCTCAAATGCCTTACAAACTGGCTAAAGACAAGGACTTTGTGATCTTCAGAGATGGTTTCCTGAAGCATGTATGTGATGTCCTCCAATTTCCCGGATTCCCCCTCGTAGTCTTCCCTGACCAGCTTCGGATGGTTGGCGATCTGTCTCAATTGGGTCAAGCCACGGAGCAAGGTGAATTGCTGAGATCCTCTACCTGTTCCTGCAAGTTCGCCGATGATTTTTTCCCGATAGTAGCTTTTCACTTCCTCATAGACCTTCTCTTGCGCAGTAGTCATGTCAGAATACTTCACATTGGTGAGCTTTTCCGGCAGGTCTTTCGCTACTTGAGATTTCAGCCTTCGAAGGATAAAAGGTTTGATCATGGCATTGAGCCTGATTGCTTTTTCCTTATCGTTTTGTTTTTCTATCGGAATGAGGTATTGTTTTTTAAACAGATTCTGATTTCCAAGCAATCCCGGATTGACAAAGTTCATCTGCGACCAAAGATCCATGGTGCCGTTCTCGACAGGCGTACCCGTTAGGATTAATCTTCGTTTGCTTTTCAGCTTATTGACAGCTACAGCAATGTTTGAATTCGGATTTTTTATGGCTTGGGATTCGTCCAGGATGATGTAGTTGAAATAGAAGTCCTTCAAAATATCAATATCCAACCGGACGATTCCGTAGGAGGTCAGCACAATATCATAGCCCCTGAATTTCCAGGGATCTTTGAGTCTCGAAGTGCCCGAATACACCAAGATTTTAAGGTCAGGAGCAAATTTTTTAGCCTCCAATTCCCAGTTGTAAATCAGGGAAGTCGGCATGACCAACACGGAAGTAAATCCTGGATTTTCCTCTCGTTCGTGGGCTAAGAGTGCAAGAGTCTGCACCGTCTTTCCCAATCCCATGTCATCGGCGAGGCAACCGCCGAATTGATACTCATTCAGAAAGCGCAGCCAATTGTATCCTGCATGTTGGTAAGGCCTTAGCGTGCCTTCAAAACTCTCCGGCAGCTCATACTCATCAATGGCATCAAACTTTCGCAGACGCTCCAACTTCAAGCTGAGGTTTAGCTTGATCAGCTCTCCATTTTGTAATTCGCGGGCAAATGCCAAGTGATGCTTTCGAAGGACCAATTCCTCAGAAGATCGCTCTTCGATAAAGTTGAAAAGTTCGGAATAGTTGACAAACCAAGTTGCGGGTATCACAGCCACTTCACCATTGGGGAGCTCAAATTCTGACTTCCCCTGCATAATTAATTTTCGAATCTTGGCAAAGGGGACGAGATAAACTCCGAATTTGATTTGTGCCCTGACATCAAACCAATCAATATTTTCATTGACTTCAATCGTGATCTGAGCACGGCCAATGTGAAAAGTTTTTCCGGTGAGGCTACTTCGCTGGACTATTTTGATTTTATTTTCTTCCAGATAGTCTTCGTTGTTGCCCAGCCATTCGAAGGCTTGGGTCTTGGGAAGTGCAAATTTCCCATGCATGAATACCATGTCCTTTTTTTTCAGGATGGTTTCAAATTTTTTCTCTACCTGAGGAGTACGGACGGTTTTATAGAAAGTGAAATTCCCGTCTTTTTCCTCAAACCGACATGAATTCCCATTTCCCTCTCCGTCTTTTGACATGATGCCAAAGTCAAATTCTCCGTATTTGTATCGGAGTTCGAAGACGATGATATCCTCATTCGAATTTTCCAGTTCCTCACCAAATAGATTTTCTTTGGCCCCTCCCGGCAGTTCACTGAAGGTGAGCAAAGCTTGAGGAGTACCCTGTTCGGTGTTGATTTCAAAACCTGTGCCTTGGACTTCAAATTGAGTGATCAGGTTGGTGACGAATTTTCTGTAATACTCCAATTCAAACCTGCGCTCAATCATGATCCGGCTTTTGTTCAGAAATGGCTGAAGCTTTTTGCCGTCGATTCCCTTTTCAAAGTGGTAAAGTTGCTCCTCGACAATCAACCAAGCCGGGTCTTTGCAGATTAAGTAGCCGTTTTTGTGCTGCCACTCGAGTCTTTTACCCCGAAATTTGACGATTGGGTAATATTGAGTGTTGTATTCTCCTTTGTCAAAGTGAAATACGACTGTAGCCCGCTCGGCATTTACTTTGATTTCTTTCCAAGTTGGATTATTGTCTGATCCCATTTCAAAAAGCCGCTTCCCAATCAGGAGTGGCAGTATCTGAGACCGTTTGATTTCCAGATTTTTAAGTACTAAATCAGGAATAGTTCGATCCACTACTTTTGGGTCAAACACTTTCGGTAAAAAATCTTTGGGACGGATATTACCCTTTTTGATATAAGGTTTGATTACCACCTCCGGTTGCATGGAATCCATGATCTTAATCAACTCATAATCCGCTTTGTCCAAGCCTGAATCAAATTCGGAGGCATTGGCAGAACTGATATTCTGATTAGCCAGAGATAGCCTTCCCTTGTCATCCAATTGGACTACAAAGGATTCAAAAAGTAACCCTAAAAATTCGTGACTGAATATGGAATATACTATTTGAAAGGGTTGATCGGAATTAACTATCATAGTTAGTTATATAGCATATATAGCAAAAAGAAAATATTCCAATTACTATATTTCATAAGTACTGGGTTAACAATAGAATATACAAGTTGGAAATTACTGAAAAAGGCATTTGCTTTTATAAAAAGCCGCTTTTATTTAACAGAAATGCAAAAAAAAGCCCGAATATTTTCAATTTCGGGCTTTGTACCGGTGATATTTTGCGTGTTAAAGTTCGGGTTCTGATTCTGGTATGGAGATCTCCTCTTTTTTCTCGGGAAAAAAACGGTTCTGATAGATCAATATAATGGCAACGCCAATGAAAATAGAGGCATCTGCGATATTGAATATCGGCCACAGGGCTGTGTAGCTGCCACCCCAAAGCGGTACCCAATCAGGGACATACCCTTCCCAAATATCAAAGTAGAACATGTCCACAACCTGCCCGTGAAACCAAGGCGTTGGTGCATTGTAGGGCGCATTATTTAACCAAACTCCATAAAATACAGAGTCAACCAAATTGCCTATTGCTCCACCGAGTATCATGGAAATACAAAGGATATATATCGGATGGTTTTTCTTTTCAATGATATAATATAAATAGTATCCAATACCCACCATGGCCACCAATCTAAAAGAGGTGAGGATCATTTTGCCGTACTCAGAACCCAACTCCATGCCGAAGGCCATGCCCGGGTTGGTCGTGTAGTGCAGCTTAAACCAGTCTCCGAAAATCGGAATCTGTCCCGGGGTACCAAAATCCATTTCAAAATGGACCAGCATTTTGACCACTTGGTCCAGGGCAATCACCAAAAAGGCAATTCCGAAATATTTTAGGTATTTATTCATGTGATTTTAATTCCTTTTTAGCGGTCACATGCCTGCCTGTCGACGGACAGGGAGACAGGGAATCTCGCTATTTGTCTAATCATCCCAGTGTTTTGTGCATGCTCCTTGCTCGATTTCATCAAACTCAGGCTTCAGCCTTTTCTACTTTTACAGTCAATTCAAAATCATCCATGTCCAAAACAGTCCCATCACTGATCACACCAAGTGCTAAAGTAACTGCCTGAGTCTCGGCCTGGATATAGCCGCCAAAAGAAGAAATAGCTTCGCTGGCCAATTCATTGCCTTCGGATACAATGATCTTGATTTTATCCTGTACTTCCAATCCCATTTCCTTTCGTAGATTTTGGATTCGGTTGACCAAGTCACGGGCCACACCTTCCTGCTTCAGTTCTTCAGTCAAAGTAACATCCAAAGCTACAGTCACACCCTGATCGGAAGCGACCGACCAGCCCGGAATATCCTGTGAAGTGATCAGGACTTCTTCCAAGAGGAGGTCAATGGTCTCGGCTTCCACCTGCACAGCGATTTTACCTTCGCGCTCGATTTCTGCTATTTCTTCCTGTCCCCAAGCGTTGATGGCGGCCACTACAACCCGCATCTTTGGGCCAAGTTTCTTGCCAAGTAGGGGCAGGTTCGGTTTTACATTTTTCACCAAAATCCCCGAAGCGTCATCCAGATATTCTACCGCTTTGATATTGACTTCAGATTTGATCAGATCCTCCACGTGCTCGATTTGTGCTTTGGTTTTGGCAGAAAGCACCGGAATCAGGATGCGCTGAAGCGGTTGACGGACTTTCAGCTTTTCTTTCTTCCTCAGAGAGTGTACCAGCGAAGAAATGTTTTGAGCCAAGTCCATACTTTCCTCCAAGTCGGTATTGATCAAGGATTGATCAGCCGAAACCCAGTCGGTCAGGTGCACAGACTCCAATCCATTTTCATTGGTCTCGTGGAGATTTTTGTACATCCAGTCCGAATAGAACGGTGCAAAAGAGGACATCAATTGGGTCAGCGTGAGCAATCCCTCATACAAGGTCTCATAGGCCGCCTGCTTATCCGCATTCATTTCACCTCTCCAGAATCGTTTCCTTGCCAATCGCACGTACCAGTTGGATAGCTGATCTACCGTGAAATTCATGATGGCTCGGGTGGCCTTGGTCGAATCGTAGTTGTCCATCGCCTCTTCCACTTCTTTGATCAGCGTCTGAAGTTTGGAAATGATCCATTGATCCAATTCTGCACGCTCAGTCACCGGAACTGCCTTAGCCTTGTCATAGACAAAAGCATCCAGATTGGCGTAGAGCGCGAAGAAATTATACGTATTCTGAAGCGTGCCGAAGAAGCGTCGTTGCACTTCGGTTACACCATCCAAGTTGAATTTGAGGTTGTCCCAAGGATTGGCATTGCTGATCAGGTACCAGCGCAAAGCATCCGGTCCGTATTCTTTCAGGGTCTTGAAGGGATCCACGGCATTGCCCAGTCGCTTGGACATTTTGTTACCGTTTTTGTCGAGGACTAGTCCGTTGGCAATGACGTTTTTGAATGCCACGCTGTCAAAAAGCATCACGGCAATAGCATGCAAGGTGAAGAACCATCCTCTTGTTTGATCTACGCCTTCGGCAATGTAATCCGCCGGATAGTTAGCTTTGAAGATATCCTCATTTTCAAACGGGAAGTGCCACTGTGCATAAGGCATCGCGCCCGAGTCAAACCACACGTCGATCAAGTCCGGCTCGCGAAACATCTTCTCTCCATTGGCAGAAACCAAAATCACATCATCCACAAAAGGTCTGTGCAGGTCGAGTTCTTTGCCTTCATAAGGCGATTTGGACATGAAACCGGCAGCTACCGACTTTTCAATTTCCGAATTCAGTTCAGCGATCGAGCCAATGCATTTCTCTTCCGTTCCGTCGCTGGTTCTCCAGATCGGAAGCGGTGTCCCCCAGAATCTGGATCGACTTAGATTCCAATCCACCAGATTCTCCAGCCAGTTGCCAAAGCGCCCCGTACCGGTTGCTTCAGGCTTCCAGTTGATGGTTTTGTTGAGCTCGACCATCCGTTCCTTGTAGGCTGTAGTTTTGATAAACCAGCTTTCCATCGGATAGTACAGTATCGGCATGTCTGTTCTCCAGCAGTGCGGATAGGTGTGCTCGTATTTTTCGACCTTGAAGGCCTTATTTTCATTTTTCAGGATGATGGAGATGATCACATCCGTGTTTTTGTAGTCGGCGGCACTTTCATCATCCTTTGGGTAATTTTTCACAAAGAAATCATTCGGACCATATTCTTTATGGGCTGTGATTCCATGTTCCTTCATCTTTACCGCGAGGTATTCTCCCACGATTGGCAGGAATTTTCCCTGCTTGTCAACCACCGGAATGTCATTTCCAAGTTCGTCCTTGACAAATACGCCAGGTACATTATTCTGTACCAGAGTTCGGAAGTCATCGGCGCCAAATGCTTTGGCAAGGTGAACGATTCCGGTACCGTCTTCGGTCGTCACATAATCCCCAGCCACTACGGTGAAGGCAGGATGAGGCAATGCCAAACCCGCGATTGGGAAAAGTTGCTCGTATTCCCAGCCCAGCATTGATTTGCCCTTGAATTCTTCAACGATTTCAAAGGGGATCAATTTATCGCCCGGCTTGTAGTCTTCCAGCTTCAATTCGGCGGCCTTCGGATTGAGGTAAGCACTCATTCTGGCTTTTGCCAAAATTACACTTGTAGCCGCGTAAGTATAGGGGTTGAAAGTCTTCACTTTCACATAGTCCAGATTTTCACCGATCGCCAAGGCCGAGTTGGAAGGCAGCGTCCATGGCGTAGTCGTCCAGGCGAGGATGTAGGTGTTTTCCTGCCCTTTTAGCTTAAACTGAGCCGTGATCGAGGTGTCTTTCACGTCTTTGTAGGTGCCCGGCTGATTCAGTTCGTGGGAAGACAAACCCGTGCCTGCTGCAGGTGAAAACGGCTGGATCGTGTAGCCTTTGTAGAGCAAACCTTTGTCGTAGAGTTTGCGCAGCAGAGACCAAAGGCTCTCGATATAATTGGAGTCAAAAGTGATATACGGATCGTCCAGATCCACCCAATAGCCGATTTTCTCCGTCAGGTCATCCCATTCGTCCTTGAATCGCATGACCGTCTCCCGGCACTTGCGATTGTATTCCTCGACTGAGATTCCTGCCCGGCCCTCAGTCGGGTTTTTACCAATATCTTCCTTGGTTATTCCCAGTTCCTTCTCCACTTGGAGCTCTACAGGCAGTCCGTGTGTATCCCAACCGCCTTTTCGCTTTACCTGAAACCCCTTGAGCGTCTTGTATCGGCAAAAAATATCCTTCAGGGTACGGGCCATCACGTGGTGAATTCCCGGTGTGCCGTTGGCCGAGGGCGGGCCTTCGAAAAAAGTGAAGGTCTCAGCCCCATCACGATTGGCGACCGATTTCTCGAAAACCTTATTTTCTTTCCAATACTGAAGTACTGACTCCCCGATATTCGGATAATCTACCTGCTTAAATTCCTGGTATGTTTTCACTGTTTATGGTCTGGTGAACTTGAAGAAAAGGACTTTTTGGGCGTGCCCCGCCTTGAAAAAAGGCGGGTCGGGCTATCCGCTGTATCCCGTCTCCCTGATTCGCATCAGAGAGTCGGGATGCCGCTTCTATCCCTCACGCGGGCATCCCGCTCAAAACAAGGCACAAAGATAGAAGAAAAGCCCTTTTCGGGGAAAGAAAATGCGAATACCGTTAAAATGGCAATCTTCGGTTCCGGCAGACAGGAGTTAAGGGATTCTGTAATGGGTAAAAAATGAGTTGTAAGTTTTGTTGCGCTGCAAATCAACACTGACTACTTACAATTTCCTTAAGAAGGAAACAGGATGATTTTACCCCAATGGAAAAGGAGAATTTCATGTAAATGAGTTCAACCCTGACTTTGAAGGCATGCCTGAAGGGTGTCGAACCTTTTTCTTAATTCTTCCCCCCTTCACTCCTCCTTATTCAACCAAACCACTTTCTGCTCAGGTCTGTGGGCTTGTCCGATGATATCCCGATACAGATCCGGTCGACGGGCTTGGATGTAGCGAGAGCCTCCCGCTTGGGTGAGTTTTTCCGGTGTGAGCGTGGCGATCACAAAGCTGTCTTCAAAGCTTCGACATTCGGCCAAAATATCTCCAAAGGGATCCAGAATCATGGAGCACCCATTCTTCAACTGGTCATCATCCATACCGATCGGATTGGAAAAGACCGCATAGATGGCATTGTCATACGCACGGGCAGGCAACCATTTCATTAGCCATTCTCTGCCTTTCAACCCATCAAACTCTTTTCTCAGCGAAGTCGGATCATTCTCCCGATTTTCCCAAAGCTTGGGATCTACAAAACCGGCACCCGGGCGGGTCGAAGGCGTGCACATGGTCACATGTGGCATGAAGATGATGTCTGCACCAAGCAGTTTGGTGGCACGCACATTTTCGATGATGTTGTTGTCGTAGCAGATCAGAATTCCGCATTTCCAGCCCAAAAGGTCAAAGACCACATAGTCATTTCCAGGTAAAATATGAGGGTTGATAAAAGGATGAAGCTTGCGGTACTTGGCAATCAGTCCGTTTTGATCGACACAGACGTAGGCTTTGAAGATGTCGTCGTTTTCGTCTTTTTCAAACAAACCCGCCAAAATGACGATTTGATTTTTTCGGGCGATCTCTATCAGTGCTTGGGTGCTTGGGCCGAATGGGATGCGTTCTGCCAAGTCCAGCAGCTGTTCTTTGGAGAGCTTGCGGGCAAAGGAATAGCCTGTGACCGAGCATTCATGAAAGGCAATGACCTGCGCACCTTCAGCGGCAGCTTTGGCAGAAAGCCGGTCTATGACCGATAGGTTGTAGTCCTTATCCCCGCTTTGGTTTTCAAATTGGGCGCTGGCTATTTTCAGTTTTTCCATTTGAAAGTAAGATAAGCTGAGCTGAAGAAACTCCAAAGGGCAATTGGATAAATGTAGAATCACATTACTATTATTCTCTAATAGTGTTATCTTGTTAGTTGAAATATCTTCGCTCCCATGAAAAATCAGCTTTTTTTAATTTCCGGTCTTTTGTTTTTCCTTCTGATTTTGAGTTGCACTCCTTCTAAAGAAAAAGAAAACCAATCTGAGCTTCAGTTTGTGGTGACTGAGAAATATAAAACGTTTCCTCTGACTCAGGACTTTGGTCATTCGGATTTGTATTTTCAGTTTTTGGAGGATAAATATTTTTTCCTGTTTGATTACAAAACCAAGCAAGTTTTGACGTATTCCATCCCTGAAACTAGTTTGGTGAATACCATTAGGTTTGAAAAAGAAGGACCAAAAGGTATTGGAAATAATGTCGCAGGCATTTTCATTGAGAGTCCGGATGAGATTTACCTGACCGCAGGAGTCAACACACTTTTCAAATTTGACGGCAAGGGAAACTTGCTTCAAAAGAGCAAAATCAATGTGGAGGGCTTAGAGGAAAAGGGGATCAGTCTTTTCTCGAATATTTTCACCTTAGCCAAAGACGGTTTTTACTTTCCGGCCTTTCCGATGGTGTTTGATTGGACATCGATCACACCTCAGGAATTGACCGAAATTCCCAATCTGATGCGGTATGACACGTTGAGCAAATCGTTTACTCCGATCAGTTACTTCCCGGCGGAGTTTGTGGGGGATAACCTCAACAAATCCATCTTTCCTTTATTGGCCTTGGGCCCCGACGACATGCCGGTAATCAACATGAATTTCAGAAATATTTACAGGATAAAGGAGGGTAAAGTGGTTTCAGCTTTTGCAGGGCACTCGGGATTTCCGAATGATCCACCGACCTCAAATTCACCCAAGATGTTTGAGGACATGCCCGAAATCATGAAGTTGATTAACTACGCAGATATCTACACGGACTTGTTTTATCTCAAAAATCAGAAGCTGATGGTACGGGTGGCGAAGTTTGAGGATGTCCCCTATAACTATTTGGATGCGGATTCCTTTTTGGCCTCGAGATGGGGATTAGTCTTTTTAGATTCTGATTTCAATAAAGTAGGTGAAATGGAATTGACCCCTGACAGGTTTAATGGCAGGTATATTTTTGGAGACCGTGAGGGGATCTGGATCTCGACTGATCATCCTGAAAATCCGGATATGTCAGAGGATTTTTTGAGGTTTCAACTGATAACTGTAAAACAATAAGGGGACTGCCGATTTATTAACCAAAAAGAATGTGACGTATCACTGAAGGCCTATCCTAAACGAAAAGTAATCATCGCCTTTTTTTCCAAGTTTGCCAAGTTATGCTAATGCTTAAACTCGCCATATTTTCGGAACTGTTATTCTAAAAACCTGATATCAATCAGTTTAGATCCTGCTTTTCTTCCAATAAATTCCCCGACTTAAAAGGATAAATTAGCATAATCAACCAAAACTCTTACGACATGAAGATAGGCGCGAAGGTATTACTGCTGACCGATTTTTCCCAAATTTCAGGGTACGCCACGGACTACGCCTTGGAGATTGCTTCCAAGCTCAAGGCGAAGGTGGAGATTTTGCATATTTTGAATACGCCCGTGGATTGGGTGAAATTGGCTAAAGAAAAAGAGCAATACTACCCGGAAACGCTACGGGCAATCGCTTCAGCCAAATCAAAGTTGAATAGTGTAGTGGAAGAATTCCAGAGGGCTGGCGTAAGTACTATGTCCTCATTGGTTTTTAACTTTGGGCCTGAAAATGTCCACGACCATGTGCAAAAAGCTGGTTCAGACCTGGTGATCATGGGCTCATCCGGTCTTCAAGGATCCAAAAGTTTCCGTGTTATTGGTTCAAATGCACAGCGGGTTTTGCGGAATGTGAAAGTTCCGGTATTGGTAGTCAAAAAAGGGAACGGAAAACCCGAGATTAAAACAATTGCTTTTGCGACTACACTTCTGGAAAATCAAAAGAAGTCATTTTTGATTTTAAAAGAATTTGCCGCATTACTGGGAGCTAAAATAAAATTGGTCTTCATTAACACGCCTTACAATTTTGTAGAAACTGAGGAATTTGAAAAACGGCTGGAGAAATTTGGCAATCCTGAAGATGTCACGCTCATCAATGCCTTGGATTTGGAACTTGGGATAATATTTCTGGAAAAGAAAAACAGACCGGATGTGATCGTTACGGCCAAAACAGAAAAGTTTGGAGTAACTCGTATAATTGATCCAAGTTTTACCGAAAACCTGGTAAGACTGTATGATCTCCCTGTTCTTTCATTCCATATTTAAGAAGGCAGCAGAAAAATTAATTTGAAACCGGGCATTTGGGTGCATTGGTTTCTGTGTGCGTATAAAAAAAACTGGCAACGCCCTCCTCTTCAAATGATTAAAAATTGAATATCTACAGCCCTACCCACCTGCATCAAGTATACCTGCCTGAGGCATGCAGGCACAATTCCAATTGGCTGCATTTTTGAACGTTGTTTTCCTAAAATGAATGAACCTTTTCTTATGAGAATTGGCTATTTTAACTACTCATTCACCACTTAAACCTAACCACTTTTATGACCGAACAACAAAAACGCGCACTCGAAGATGCAATTGCAGCTTTGAAAGGGAAACTGACCGGTGACATGTTTGCCGATATGGAAACCCGGGATGAAATCCACAACCTGGAGATGCAACTCAAAGGAGTAAAACCGATGGACTCTCATTTTGATTGTATAGGCTGCGGAAGCTAATCACTACTGACTTGGCCAGATACTTTATTATTTACAAACCCTTTGGGGTTTTGACACAATTCACCGGAGAGGAGCCCACCCTGGCTTCTCTCGGTGCTTTTCCAAAAGATGTCTACCCGGTGGGTCGGCTGGATAAAGACAGTGAGGGACTACTCCTGATCACCGACGATAAGGTGCTCAACCATCATTTACTCAATCCCCGTTTCGGACATCAACGCACCTATTACGCCCAAGTCGAGGGGATTCCTACCCCGGAGGCCATGGCACAACTTCGAAACGGAGTCACCATCAACGTCGATGGACGGGACTATCAGACCAAGCCAGCTTTGGCCAAACTGTTGGATCCGGCTCCTGTCTTGCCAGATCGGAATCCTCCCATCCGCTACCGGGCGGCCATTCCTGATACCTGGATCGAATTGACTTTGATCGAAGGAAAAAACAGGCAAGTGAGAAAAATGACCGCAGCGGTAGGGTTTCCTACCCTTCGTCTGGTCCGCTACTCCATGGAAAAAATCAACATCAAAGGCATGCAGGCCGGAGATATACTCGAACTGGATGAAAAGACAGTATATCACCAGTTGGGGCTTACGGGCTTTGCCAAAACGGGAACAGCACAGAATAAAGGCAAAAATTTTAAGCGATCTTAAAAAATCCTAAAAACCGATCAGGTTTTGGGCATTACCGCTGCTAAGAATTAAGATTGTTGGTTGGTTCAAAATCCCCTATTTTAGGCTCGCCATTTAGGCATAAAAAAATTTGTATTTCATGCATCAGGAAAAAATCGCTGAGGTTATTCAGGAAGTAAAAAAAGTGGTTGTCGGTCAGGACAAAATGGTCAATCGACTGATGATTGGGCTGTTTACCAATGGACATATTTTATTGGAAGGTGTACCGGGATTGGCAAAGACGCTGACAGTAAACACGCTTGCCAAAGTTCTCCACCTGGATTTCAACCGGATTCAGTTTACGCCGGATTTGCTTCCCTCAGATTTGATCGGAACGATGATTTATAATCAGCAGAATGCAAGCTTTGAGGTTAAAAAAGGGCCAATCTTCGCCAATGTGATTTTGGCAGATGAGATCAACCGTTCACCGGCAAAGGTACAGTCCGCTCTCTTGGAGGCCATGCAGGAGAAGCAGGTGACGATTGGAGAGACAACCTACGCATTGGATAAACCTTTTTTGGTTTTGGCTACCCAAAACCCCGTAGATCAGGAAGGGACCTATCCTCTGCCGGAAGCGCAGGTGGACCGATTCATGATGAAAGTTCACATCGACTATCCTAGTAAGTCTGATGAGATGGAAGTCATGCGCCGTATGTCCAACATGCAGTACACCACTGAAGTCAGACCGATCTTGTCCAAACAGGACATTTTTGATATTCGCAATGAAATCAATGCGGTCAACATTGCCGAGCCATTGGAACACTACATCATCGAGTTGGTGTTTGCAACTAGATTTCCCGCCCAGTATGGGTTAAAGGATGAGGCAAAGTACATCATGTTTGGTGTTTCGCCACGTGCCAGCATCAATTTGAATCTCGCCGCAAAGGCCGTTGCATTCATGGACGGCAGGGATTATGTATTGCCTGAGGACATCAAGGAAATCGCTGAAGATGTGTTGAACCACCGGATTTTGCTCAATTATGAAGCGGAAGCAGATAACGTCAATACCAGAACTTTAATAAAAACACTCCTTGAAAAAGTACCGATTAATAAAACGGTAACATTGAAATAATATTCAAAAGCCTCGCTTTCAAAGCGTACAAGGCCCTTTAAAATCCGAAGCCATCACAATATGAAAAAATTGTGATGGCTTTCACTTTTTTAAGACTCCTCCACTTAAAACAAAGATAATCTTTCGTACCCACTCAATTAACATTGGTAACCCACCTTTGCGGTGCTTGTACACATGTTTAATCGTTTTATGAAAAAAATCTTTACAGTTGTCATTTACTTATGCCTGATTGTGGTCGGGGTAAATGCACAAACAGGGTCAATTAGAGGGACTATTATCGATAAAGGTTCAAAGGAGACCATTATCGGTGCTAATTTAAGAATAGAAGGGACTACCCTTGGTGCCATTACCGACATCAACGGGCAGTATGAAATCACAGGAATTACGCCGGGGATTTTTGATCTAACAATCAGCTATGTGTCTTACAAAACCCTTCAAATCAACGGGGTTGAAGTTTTTGCTGATAAGATCACGATGCTTAACCTGGATCTGGAAGAGGATCTCGGTGAATTGGGAGAAGTGGTAGTGATGGCTGCCAGAGAAACCAATACGGACATTGCAATTATCTCAGAAATTAGAAAATCTTTTCAAGTGGTCAGTGGAATGTCTGCAGAGCAGATTTCACTTTCATTGGACAGAGATGCCGCTCAAGTAATCAGAAGAGTACCGGGTATTACTATCACGGAGAATAATTTTGTGCAGATTCGGGGTTTAGGAGCAAGGTACAATCCTGTTCAACTCCACAATGCCTTTGCACCCTCAGTGGAGGCGGATATTAAATCTTTCAATTTCAATATTCTGCCAAGTTCCCAATTGGATAGAATGTTGGTTTACAAATCTCCATCACCAGATATATCGGGTGATTTCTCAGGTGGTTTGGTAAAGATTTACACGAAAAGTATTCCCGAGGAGAATCTTGTTACGCTGGATTATTCCACGCAATTTAGGTCAGGAACTACTTTTGATACATTTAGAAACCAACAACGGTCTGATATTCATTGGACAGGATTCAATAATGGATACATAGACCTTCCGGATAATTTTCCTGCAAGTCTGAGAGACAGTAGACTGACAAGAGATGAATTGGTTGCTGCAGGTCGTTCACTTGCCAATGTTTGGGAACCTGAAACAAGAACTGCAGGATTGGATCAGCGGGTAAGTCTTACAGGAGCTTTCAAATTTAATCTTGGTAACAAAATCAAGGTAGGAAATATCACTTCATTAAATTACAGTAATTCGTATTCCAATTTTGGAATCGAGAGAGGTGATTACAACCAATTTGATCAAGAAAGCGGAAATCGTTCCATCATTTTTTCATACCTAGATCAACAGTATACCCAATCCATCAGAACAGGTTTGATTCACAATTGGGCTTTTAGAATTGGTCAAAAAAGCTTGATTGAGTTCAAAAATCTCTACAATCAAAATTCCATTTCCCAATATGTTGACAGATATGGAAATAACCTGGAGGCTCAGCAATTCGCGGATTTAGCCTTTGGTTCCTATGACCAAGTTTATAGAGGAATTTATTCCGGTCAATTGTTAGGGAATCACAGTTTCATGAATGAAACCCTGAAATTGGATTGGATGGCAGGCTACAGTTCATCTAACAGAGATCAGCCTGACTACAAGCGATACAGAAAGGATATTGACATTGACACTGGTTTGGGTCAGTTATACATTCCGCCAGGACAAGCCGTATCTGACTTTTTGGGACGTTTTTATTCGGAAATGAATGAAAATGCAATTACTGGTTCTTTTGGATTGTCAAAGATTTTGAAGTTTAAAGGTTTAATAGACTTTGCGCCTGAGATTAAAGGTGGTGTTTTCTACGAAAAAAAGGAGCGAACCTTTAATGCAAGAAACATCGGTTATGTAAGACCAGTGGCAGGTTTTAATCAAGATTTGGCTTCCCTGGAAGTTTGGCAACTACTCGCGCCTCAAAATATAAACTACCAAGGCGGAGTAAGAATAGATGAACAATCTAACCCATCAGACAGCTATACAGCCAGTAACGAGTTGATCGCATTTTATGGAATGGTCAACCTGCCAATTACTTCTAAACTCAATGCATTGGTTGGTGCTAGATATGAGGGAAACACCCAAATCTTGAATTCGGCAACATTTACCAATCAGCCCGTAAATGTCAATTATCCGATCAATAGACTTCTTCCTTCAGCGAATCTTAGTTACAATATTACCAGCAAGTCTTTGTTTAGACTTGCCTACGGAGAGACATTGAACAGACCTGAGTTTAGAGAATTAGCGCCATTCGGGTTCTATGATTTCAATACCAACTTTACCAATAGAGGAAATCCTGATTTGCAGACACCGAGAATCCACAATATGGATTTTAGATTTGAAGCCTACCCAAGTGCTTTTGAAACTATCAGTGTCGCGCTATTCTACAAATATTTTGATCGGCCTATAGAAACAGTATTTATTCCAGGCGCAGGTTCACAAGGTGCAAAAGCCTTCACATTTGGAAATGCGGAATCAGCAGTAAGCTACGGAGTCGAATTGGAGATGAAAAAGTCCTTCTCTGGAATGACCCAGTCAAGTTTTGTGGACAGGCTTAATCTGGTTTTTAACGCGGCTTTGATCAAGTCAGAAGTCGATTTGGGTGCCTTAGCAGTCGGTCAATCTTCCAATCGTCCCCTTCAAGGTCAAGCTCCATATATCGTCAATGCCACACTTTCTTACACAGATGAACTGAAGGGTTGGCAAATCAACACCCTTTACAATGTGGTAGGTCGGAATATCATTTTCGTGGGTTTCGACGCTTATCCTGACATCTACCTTATGCCAAGAAATGTACTTGATGTCACTATCGTGAAGCGAGTCTCCGACAGATTTAAAATTAAAGTAGGCGTATCAGATATCCTCAATGAGAAAAATCTTTTACTCCAGGATGCAAATGAGGACGGAGTTTTTGATCCGAAATCCGATAACATCATGCAGGGTTTTACCCCGGGATCAGTTTTCAGTCTAGGTTTCTCATACGATTTATATAGAAAATAAAACCAGTTAATTAATTAATCATGAAAAGACCAATTCAGTTTTTCTCCAAATCCAGATGGATAAATTTAGTAGCAGCTTTGCTGCTTACTACTGCCATCTTCTCTTGTGAAGACGATCCGGAACCAGCAGTTCCCCCTGTAGTTTCTGCTTCTACCAATGCACTGTCCGGTATCCCTGGTTCTGAAGTTACGGCAACCATCAATGCTGAAGCCAAAGGAGGATTATCAGCTATCAAAATCAGAAGAAACGGTATTCCTGATGCGGCCTTTCCTGATGCTACATTCAACGGAATTGTTACCACTGGAAGCTATGAGTTCAAATTTAGAATTCCCACAACCTTTAATGAAGGTGATCAGGTGGTTTTCTTGTTCAATTCCGTGGATAAAGCGGGTTTGACTTCAACTGATGCAGTTATCACTGTAACAGCTAATGCTATCCCTAATAAGCCAATTGTAGAAGTAACAGGTACAATTACCGCTAATACCACTTGGACTAGAGGGAATATTTACCGCCTCAATGGATTTGTGAGAGTTGGAAATGACCCAGCTATTGGTACAATACCTGCGAAGGACTCAGGTCCAACCTTGACCATTGAACCAGGTACTGTAATTTATGGAGACAGAGAAACAAAAGGCACTTTAATTGTCCAAAGAGGAGCGAAGATTATCGCAAATGGCACTGCAGCCTTACCAATTGTATTTACTTCTGAAGCTCCGGTTGGTTCAAAAGAGCCTGGTGACTGGGGAGGATTGGTAATCTGCGGTAGAGCTTCTAATAATCAAGCTAATGGTTACTTCGAGTTAGAAGGTGGCTATGCAGCATGGTCAGGTGGTGGTTCGGCACCTGATGATGATGATAATTCAGGTTCATTAAAATATGTTAGACTTGAGTATGCTGGAGTTCCAATTAACCCAAATCAAGAAGTTAATTCTTTGACAATGGGTGCTGTGGGTAGAGGAACTACTATTGAATATGTACAGGCCACTTATGGTTTGGATGATGCATTCGAATGGTTTGGAGGAACAGTAAATGCTAAATACCTAGTCGCATTCAAAGGTTTAGATGATGATTTCGATGTTGATTTTGGATTCTCTGGTTTTGTTCAGTATGGTCTTGGCGTAAGAGGTGCAACTCTTGCCGATCAATCAGGTTCCAATGGTTTTGAAGTTGATAACGATGGTCAAGGTTCTTTGACTGCTCCATTTACTTCTGGAACTTTTTCTAACATCACTATCATTGGTCCAAAAGCGACTAGAGAAACTCCGGTATCACTTCAGTTCCAATCTGCTGCTCACTTGAGAAGATCTAACAGATTGAAGATTCACAATTCATTCTTTACGGGCTATCCAAACGGAATCTTCATTGATGGAACAAATACTGTGAATCATGCCGCTTCCGGTGAATTGGTTCTTAAGAATAACGTTCTTGCCGGTGTAGATAACTGGGGAGGTAATGGATTTGGATCAGCTGGGACGATTTTCACAACTGCACCAGCAAATGGTGCCAACCATCCAAATGCACCAAGAGGCTTTAGAGTAGGTGCGGGTACAGCTTCATTCTCGAATGGTGTATTTACCTTGACCCAACTTCCTATTGCAGATAAGACAGCAGAGGCATGGTTCTTGGAAAACAATCAGATTCTAAACAAGTGGCAAGATGCTGGTATCGATCCAACACTATTTGCCACAAATTCTCCTAAGGTTACGCCTAATGCAGGTTCTGTCTTGTTGACTGGAGCTAGCTTTACAGGTTTACCTTCCTTCTTTACCCCTGTTACCTTCCGTGGTGCTTTTGGTACTACTGATTGGACTGCAGGTTGGGTTGAGTGGGTTCCTGAATTGAAAGACTATTCAAAAGGTCTTTAAGAGTAAACATTTAATCTTTTTTGATAAAGGGATGAGTGATCGTCCCTTTATCTTTTTTACTTCGTTCCAAAATAAATTAAACATGCGATTCAGTTTTCTTAGTCTAGTTTTGATTGTGATTTTACTTACAGGTTGTGGACCTAAATTGACCCCAAAGGACTTTGGCTACTATTTCAAAGAAAAAGAGCAGGAAGAAATAATGGCTAAAATTATTTCCTACATCTATATCACACCAAAAGGCGTGATCAAATCTCAACGGATGCTTCCGGAGAACAGACCTTTTTATATGAAAGAGGTTCCCAATTTTGAAATGGTTAGATTTTTCAAAGATGCAGAAGGACGGTATTTATTCTACTTAGTGCGTCCGGCAAGAAATGTCAACAATCATAAGCGAGGAGTAGCAGGTGTATTTACTTTGGATGATAAAGGCGAGATAGATTATTTCGAAGAGGTTTTCGTAACTAAAATGATACCTGAGGTTGATGTTAAAAATTTTGGGAATGTCATTTTCGATGATTTTGTCAGTGGGAAAGGTAAAATAGAGATGAATCCTCTGCGAGAGGATTTTATAGAATTTCCCAGCCTCATGTCAGTTTACGATTTTGAAGAAAAAGAATGGACCTATAAGGAGCCTGTTTCATTGGAATAAACTTATTTACCTCCCATTTAAATTCTTAGAGTCACCAGAGTCAGTCAGGTGGCTTTTTTCATTTTTCGGGGTGATTAAAGTCACCTGTTAGATAGTTTATTTATCGTTATTTTACGATGAATCAATTTTTCCAAAATCTGACATTAATGAAAACGATCAAAATCCTCGGAACAGGCTGTCCCAAATGCAAACAGACAGAGTCTGTGATCAACGAAGCACTTGCCCTATCAGGTCAGCAAGCAGAAGTCATCAAGGTGGAAGACATCCAAAAAATCATGGAATACAATGTCATGAGTACTCCGGCAATCGTGGTGGATGAGGTACTGAAAATGAAAGGTAAGGTGCCAACGGTTTCTGAGGTTTTGGCGCTTCTCGCTTAAGCTGTTGCTATGTTCGATTGGTTACAAAACCTCGCCGACTGGCTGGTTTACGGTGTTTTTGGATTGGAGGAAAGTTCAAAGCTAGGGATAGCTGTAAACTTTTTCTTCTACGACACGATCAAGATTCTGATCCTCTTGATGCTCATCACTACGCTGATGGGATTGGTCAACGCCTATTTCCCTGTTGAGCGGTTGCGTGACTTCCTTCAGCGAAAAAAATTGTACGGACTCGAAAATCTCCTTGCTTCATTTTTTGGAGCGATTACGCCCTTTTGTTCCTGCTCTTCTGTTCCCTTATTCATTGGATTTGTACAAGGTGGGATTCCTCTGGGAGTCACTTTTTCATTCCTGATTACTTCACCCCTAGTCAATGAAATAGCACTTGCTATGTTCATAGGCTTGTTTGGGATCAAGTTTACCGTGATTTATGCAGTCACCGGTATTTTGCTTGGAACCATTGGTGGAATGGTCCTGGGCAGGATGGGACTCGAAAAATACCTTTCCGATTGGGTTCAGAATCTGATTAAAGCCAAAACAGAGGCAAGTGAAGCGTATCGAGCCGAGCAGGTTCCTTTCAAGGAGCGATTGAAGGCGGTGTTACATGAGGCTTGGGGGATTGTCAAAAGCATTGTCATCTACGTCATCATAGGTATCGGGATCGGTGCTGCAATGCATGGATATGTTCCGGAGAACTTCTTTGCCCAATATTTGGGTTCCGGTCAGTGGTGGACGGTTCCATTCGCGGTTATCTTGGCTGTCCCCCTTTATTCCAATGCGGCGGGGATCATTCCGGTCATTCAGGTATTAGTAGCCAAGGGTGTTCCGATCGGGACTTCGATCGCTTTTATGATGGCGACGATTGGGCTTTCGATTCCTGAGGGAACATTGCTCAAAAAGGTCATGTCTACCCGTTTAATAAGTATTTACTTCGGGGTGGTGACACTTTTTATTATTATCTCAGGATTCATTTTCAATTTTATCTTATGAAATCGAGCTTGTCTGCCACAAGCAGGCCTGCCTGAGGCAGACAGGCATGCCCCTATTTGTGTCACACGGAGAAGTGATTATTCGTAATGCGAGATTCTCCCGATTAAAGATCGGGATGGCCTTAAAAAAACAAAATAGAAACACATGAAAAAATCAGCACTCTTATTTGGTTTGTTTATTTCATTTTCCACGTTAAATGCACAGGTGAGGCATGTCGGGGCGATGAGTGAGATGGGAAAAAGCGGATTTGCTCCGACCATTTCGCTGGATTCACTTCGAAAGTACAAAGGCTTGATTGCCTTGGGCCCTTTGGGTAAAATGCAAGGTGAAATCACCGCTGTGGATGGCATTCCTTATACCGGTATTGTGACTCCCGAAGGAAAAGGAAGTATCCAATCCGAATGGCAGGTCGAGGCCCCTTTTTTGGTGTACGCAAATGTGGAGGAATGGGAAAAAATCCCCATTCAAGGCCAAGTGGGGTCCATTCAGGAATTGGAGAAGCTTATTGAATCAACTTTGATGGCGAATGGTGTGGATCTGATGACCCCATTGCCTTTTCGGATCGAGGGGAAGTTTGACCGAATGACCACGCACATTGTGACCCCGAGATCTGCAGACATTCCCGGCTATGTGGAAGGAAGAAATCAAGCCAATTATGAACATCAGGGAGAATCGGGAGAGTTGATTGGATTCTATTCCAGAGAAGGACAGCGCATCTACACTCATCATGACAGCTTTATGCATGTTCATTTTCTAAGTGAGAATAGAGATTTTGCAGGTCACCTGGATAGGTTTCAAAGTAAGCTTGATCAAATGGTTATTTATTTTCCCAAGGAAAGAATAGCAGGGAATTAGAGAAATAGGATTTACTCCTTTATCTTGATCCGATGATGTCCTCAATTATAGCCAGTAAAGATTCTCCCGAAACAAGCCTGCCTGTGACAGACAGGTATGGGATAGATCACATGGCCGTTAAAAAATAAAACTATGAAGCACCTTTTCATTATTGCTCTTTTCAGTATTCAATTTTCAGTGTTTTCTCAGGAAAAATCAGCAGCTACACAGTTTTGGGATGCACTTTCCGCACATTGCGGCAAAGCCTACGAAGGGAAATTGGTCTCACCGGAGTCTGACCCGAGATTTTCCGGAAGGCTGGTGATGCATGTCCGAAGTTGCGAAGACGGGAGATTAAGAATCCCTTTTTTCGTCGGAGATGACAGATCCAGAACTTGGGTTTTGACGATGGAAGGTGACCTGATCAAGTTAAAGCATGACCACCGACACGAAGATGGCTCGGAAGATAAAATCACGCAGTATGGGGGAACGGCTTCAAATACGGGTTTCTCGGCGATGCAAATATTCCCTGCTGATCAGGAGACCACTGACCTCATCCCCTACGCTGCCGGAAATGTATGGTGGATTACAGTGGATGAAACTTCATTTACTTATAACCTGAGAAGAACTGGATCGGAGACTTTTTTCTCAGTAAAGTTTGACCTGACGACGCCAATTGAACTGCCTCAAGCTCCGTGGGGATGGGCTGAAAACTCGAATTAAGATGAAGAATGCTTCGCTTGTAGATCTTTGGAAGGAAGGAAGAACTCGATTCACCAAACTGCTCGACGCAATACAAGAATCTGATCTCCCCAAAAAAAATGGCGCTAGTCCAAACTCAGCGGGATTCCTGATCCGACATATTGCTGAGGTAGAATTATTGTTTTCCAAAAATGTCTTTGGCCTTGGAGAGGTGAAAATCGTGGCCAAAACCCTGATTGCAGGAAAAGACACGGGTGAATGGACCAATCTCGATGAACTCAGAGAAATTGTCGCTTATGCCGGAGAAATGCTCGAAAAGGCGATTTTGATTCAGGAAAATTGGGATGATATCATTGAGACTAAGGAGTTTGGTCGTAAATCAAGATCCGAAGCTTTGGGAAGAATCTCCACGCATACCGCTTACCATGCGGGACAGCTTGCCCTAATTCTTAAATACGGAAGGTAATTCTTAAGTGAGTTTTCGTATGATTTGCGCAGCGTCAGGGAAAATTGGCAGTAAATCCTCAGCCTTGAACAATTCAAAATCCCTGAAATCAAAACCGGGAGCCACTACACAAGACACCAAACTGTAACTGTTTGGCTCATCTACCGAACTTCCAAAAATTGTTTCAGCCTTGACCAGGTGTTGGGGAAGCGAATGCTGATTGTCCACCGGACCAAGTTTTAGGATTTCATGTCCTTTTGCTCCGAGTAAATGCACCGAAAGTGGGCTACCCTCATGCCAAAACCAAAGTTCATCGCATTTGATCCGGTGAAAATGGGAGACATCCTGAGAGCGAAGCAAGAAAAATATAGACGTGATCAGTTGTCTTTTGCCCGCGGGGGTTTCCAGATCGCTATCCGAGCGGTAAGTTTCTGAATAAAATCCACCCTCAGGATGGGATTTCATCTGAAGTTTTTCAACCAATTCCTGAATTCTGTTTGTCGTCATTGTTTAATAAGAATTGACCAAGATGTCCACAATCCGCTCCGCAGTCTTTCCATCCCAAAGTGGAATTCCCTGGTATTGTTTCCATTCCCCCTTCATGATTTTTTCAAGGAAAGGCTTCAGTTTTTTAGGATCAGTTCCGACCAGTTCATTTGTTCCCAAGTGAATCGTTTCGGCTCGCTCGGTATTGTCCCGAAGGGTGATGCATGGAATATTCATTACGGATGTTTCTTCAGTGATCCCTCCTGAGTCAGTGATCACACCTTTGGCATTTTTTACCAAATAGTTGAACTCCAGGTAGCCCAGGGGTTCGCACATGTGGAGGTTTGGGGCTTGGATACCCAGGTTTTGAAGGTTCTTCGCCGTCCGTGGGTGAACGGGAAATAGGATTGGCAAACCTTGCGTACCTTCCAAAATGGCATCAATCATTGCCTTAAGGGAATGCTCTTGGTCTACATTGGCCGGGCGGTGCATGGTCATGACAAAGTAATTTCCAGCCTTCAGGCTTTCAAATACTGGCCCTTCAGGGCTTTTGAAATTAGACATCTGGGCCTTCAGCGTGTCGATCATCGTATTTCCCACGAAATGGATCTTTTCTTCCGATACACCTGCTTTTCTGAGATTGGTATTTGCGATTTCAGAAGTAGTGAAAAAGTGATCTGTGATACTGTCAGTCACCATTCGATTGATTTCCTCCGGCATGCTTAGATCTCCCGAACGAATTCCCCCTTCTACATGAGCGACATCGATCTGAAGTTTTTTGGCAGCAATCGAACAAGCCAATGTACTTGTCACATCTCCTACGACGATAACAAGGTCTGGCCGGTTTTCCATGAGTTCCTTTTCAAAAGCGATCATGATGGCAGCAGTCTGCTCGGCTTGCGTTCCACCGCCCCCGCCTAGGTTGGCATCCGGTTCGGGGATATTAAGCTGATCAAAAAAGTCGCCTGACATCTTCTTATCGTAGTGCTGACCGGTATGTACGAGGCGGAAGTGAACATCAACACCAGCTTTTTGTTTTTTCTGAAAAGCGTGAATGATCGGAGCGATTTTCATGAAATTGGGTCTAGCTCCGGCTACAATTGTAAAAATGGACATAGGTAGATTGAAATGTTTCGTCAAAATTAATTATTCGTTCCAGCTCCATAGCCTCTTTGAGTATATTCCTTTCAAACTTTTGGTAGGTTTTTTGTTTCTTTGCCAAGAAGTTTTTTGAGTAAATCTGAATAAATGGCAAAATTTAATTGGCTGATCGAATTGAGGGCGTGGATATTTTTTGGATTGATTTGTTCTACGACCGCCTGTCTACCTACAGTGGAAATGGAGAAGGTGGTATACTCCAATGACTTCTCCGACCTGAACCTTGCAGGATTTGAAAATGGGAAACTCTTTATTTTCCAGAATGATACGGTGGCAGGGTACTACCACAATGAGGAGGTCGCTGCTAAAATATCTGATCTTCCCCCTCATAACTTTCTTAAAGTAACAGTGGATATCCTCATCCATGACAGTTGGGATGGCAATCCCAATGACAGTCTATCCGGCCCGGATTATTGGTACATGGGCTATGACAATACAGAAGTTTTCCGGACGACGTTTTCAAACTCTCCCTGTGCTCCTACTTATTGCCTTTACCAATCTTATCCCAATGAATTCTTTCGTCAGAATGTTCCCAAATTGGGCGCCACCCAAACCAACCTACCGGGGCTGTGTATCTTTGGTGCATTTCCAAATTACACGACCCGCTACGCTGTTTCGAGACTCATCCCACATTCCAATTCAAGTGTGAGAGTTTACATGGGGGCAGAATTGCTCCAGGGAAATTCCCCTGATCCCATTTGCGATGAGTCCTGGTCAATAGCCAAAATTGAAGTTGTAGCCATTCAGACAAATTAAGAAATGAAAAAAGCTGTAAAGTGTCTGGCGGTTTCGGTTTTTTGCCTTTTTATTTTGGCGGTCAATTCGACTGCTTTTTCCCAAACTATTCCGGTGGGCACGCCTGTATTGGATGATTATCTGAGAAGGTTGCAATTGCTCGGAACGTTGGATTCTGCCTCTTCTTGGATGATTCGACCCCTGTATCCTGCTGAAGCTTTTGGGATCGTCAATGGCTTTGATTTGGACAGTTCGGTCGTTGATCTGGATAATTCATTTTTTCACCGGACAATAGGGAAAAAAGGGAAAGGTAAATTCCTCACGCTACCCGGCACATATAAGGTTCAGTACAACTCTACTTATGCCTTTGGTGTAAATGACGGGGCCTTCATCCCCAACCGCGGGATACAGCAAATATTTAGTCCCGGAGTCTATGCGGAATACGGTAAGTTCAGCCTGCAATTGCAGCCGGAAGTTCTACTGGCACAGAACAAAGATTACATCGGATTCCCGATCGAGCATCAGGCGACCATTCTGTTCTATTACGAATACATGAATCGAATAGACCTGCCCGAGCGGTTTGGAAAAGGGGCTTTCAATCGGTTTTATCTTGGACAATCCAGCTTTAGGTTTAATCTGAAGGAATACTCTATTGGCCTTTCGACCGAAAATCTGTGGTGGGGCCCAGGTCGCAGGAATTCGCTCCTTTTGGGGAATAATGCCCCTGGCTTTCTTCATTTCACCCTCAACACCCGCAAACCTGTCAAAACTCCTATTGGCTCCTTCGAAGCACAGTCTGTTTCCGGATTTTTGAAATCCACGGATTTTCTTCCCCCTTGGCCAGACTATTCCATTCAGGAAAATCCTGTACTTATTCCAAAACCTGAGGACGGGAATCGATTCCTGTCAGGATTGATTCTGACCTATCAGCCAAAGTGGGTTCCGGGACTCTTCTTGGGTTATGGTTCGGTAAATCATCTATACCGCAGCGATGTGTCTGGTTTGGATGATATTATTCCGATTTTTAACGGGCGAAAAGGGCCTGCCAATGCTTTCGATCCAATTCGTGACAAAAGGCAACAGTTTAGCTCAGGCTTTTTCAGATGGCTGAGTCCTGCCGGACGGTTTGAGTTTTACGGAGAATATGGAACAAGGGGTAACAGCAGAAAACTCGAGGAATTCATGACTACTCCCGAACAGGGAAGAGCTTTCACCTTTGGGTTTGCGCATTTAATGGGCTTGAAAAAGCCGGGAAGATTCCTTGAAATCAGCTCCGAAATGACACTTTCTGGTCAGACCATACGGGAAGAAATCCGTCAGTTGCGAACTTGGTATATCCATGACCATGTGCGCCACGGCTATACGCATCAGGGCCAAGTCCTCGGAATAGGTAATGGGCCTGCAGCAAATCAGCTTTTCCTTGGCTTTGCATGGGTCGAAGGGTTGAAAAAAATCGGACTTCAGTTTGAGCGGATTGAGTATAATAATGATTTCTATTATTACCGATATGAAGCATCAAAGGATTTCAGAAATAAGTACGTGGATTTGGTCTTTACCCTGGCCCCTGAATGGAAGTTTGGAGACTTACTGCTGTCAGGGAAATTCCAGCATGTGAATACCCTGAATTATAAATGGTTTTTGGAAAATCAGCCCGATCAATATTTTGTGCCTGGGTTTGACCGAAAAAACTTTGTTGGGCAAATTGGCCTGACTTACATGTTTAGATAATTGATCTGAAGAAATAATGAAAGCAGAAAAAGATAAAGTAGTGGCTGTAGCCTACACCCTTCGAGTTGATGACGGAGAGACCGGACAGGAAATTTATGAAACAGTCACAGCGGAGAGTCCATTTTACTTCTTGTTTGGGTATCAAAATGTCCTGCCCAAGTTTGAGGAATCAATATTAGGTAAAGCAGCCGGAGAGTCTTTTTCAGTGTCTATTGATTTCGAAAATGGCTATGGAGATTACGATGACTCCAAAAAAGTGATCATTCCCAAAGCGCAGTTTAAGGATGAAGGGAAGAAAAACAAAGCGTTGCTCAGGGTTGGGAATGTGATCCCGATGCAGGATGACAAAGGCAACCAAATGCGGGGAGAAATTATGAAAGTGGATTACCTGGGCGTTCACATGGATTTCAACCCTCCCTTGGCAGGCTATGATTTATATTTTGAGGGAAAAATAATTTCCATCCGGGAGGCCCAAGCTGTGGAGATCGAACACGGCCATGTGCATGGGCCCGATGGGCACCATCACCATTGATTGTACGTAAAAAATCCACGCTTACACAGATGCCCTTTTCAGATTGAATAGGGCATTTGTCGTATGGTGGAGGTGTGTTTGGCAGGGTAATTTTGAACAGTTCATTTTTAAAATCCTAACCAAACACATGATGAAGATTACAGTAGAAATTTTGAGAAAAGTATCCTTGCTTTTGTTTTTCATCGCCTTCATGGCATGCTCGAGTGAGGATGGACAAGACGTCTCCGGTGCTAAGGAGGAATTTTCCGGAGATGTGGCAGGAGTGGGCACGATCAGTGCGTCCAAAGACTTTGATACCGTGTCGGGAACCAAAATCACCGCTGCAGGTACCACGGTGATGACCCTGCAGGGGACTGATAATTCCGGGAAGGGCTTTATGCTCAGATTTACCACTTATAATGGACCCGGCACCTATGACCTCGGCTTTGCCAATATCGCTAATTCTGCCACTTATATAGGTGGTGTCGCAGTGGGGCAGCAGTATTCAACAGCCTATCAGGGCACATCAGGGAAAATTACGGTGACCGCAGATGATGGAAAAAGAATAGAGGGAACCTTCGAGTTTGTGGGAAAGGTGAACAACACCTCCGCTTCAATGACCGTGACCAACGGAAAATTCAAGGTCAATTTACAGTAAGAATTACGCCCCTAAAGCCAGCTAAGGTGAAGTGAATTATTTTTTGAAAGGAGCAATTTAGCTTGATTGGGGTGATGAAGCTGAAATTGCATTCGGCCTCTTGGGATTCTGAGAGGCCGATTTTACATTTTACTTTGTTGCAATAATTCTATAGGACATCTCCATGCTAAGTTCTCGAAGCCCTAGAATACGATCTGAAGGATAAAGTATAGTTGCTTTGGACAATTGATCAATTGCATGCCCAAAATCATACGAATTAAAATGAATAATAGCGTCGTTGTAATATTGAAGTCCTGCCAACTGATGTAGGCTAACCTTCCTGAAAATCGAATTATCACCGTAATGGATCTCAGGACCTGCAAGACTTTGGTTTAATGATTTTAGTTGTGCAAATTCTCCCACCCTGTAAGATTCTAAATATTTCTTTACCTCAGTGGGGTAAATGATCATGCCTCCTATTGGTAGGGTACTCTCCAAAACAATTTTTTTATCATTAAAATTTACCAGTATAAAAGCGTGGTAATCTGTCTCCACAATATCGTAGGCGAATCCATATCGATCTAGTAATAAACCAAGCGCAGCAGATCCACTGACACAGTTAAATTTGCCTTCTGTCAGCATGTCGTTGAAGGTAGAATGCGGCTCATATGTTTTGAACAGCCTATGATTTGTTTTTTCAAAAATCAATCTTAAAAATTTAAGGTCAGGGCTACTTTTTGAGGCTTTATTGTCCAGTTCTTCTACCAAGTCGACCCACGCTTGATTAGATACGCTTTGGTCTGCTTGTACTGCCATAAAAAGCAACAATGGATTGGTAGTCCCGGATTGCCAGAAATTTTTTTCTGTCTCCGACTGGAAATTGAGGTTTTCGGGCACCAATAGGATTTCCTGAGATCTGGATACCTGAACCAGTCCTGCGAGAATAAACCATGTGAGTAGCGCCTTTTTCACCTGAGATGAAGCTAATGTTATCTGAATTGTTCAAAGTTAACAATTCGGTAACATTAGGAAAGTGTTTGGCTAAAAACTTAACAGTGAGTACTTCAGGTACTCATTCGTGGTGGTAAGGCTCGTTTCTCAGGATGGTAAAAGCCCGATAAAGCTGTTCGATCAAAAAAGGTCTGATCATTTGATGCGAAAAAGTCATTTTGGAAAGCGAAATCTTTCCGTTTCCACGACTATAGACCGCGTCCGAAAAACCATAAGGGCCTCCAATGACCAATACCAATTGCTTAAGTCCCGAATTCATTTTTTTCTGCAGAAATTCAGAGAATTCGATAGAGGAAAAAGTTTTGCCCCGCTCGTCCAATAAGATCAGTTCATCAGCGCTTTGAATTTTTTTGAGGATCAAATCTCCTTCTTTTTCTTTTTGAATCTGCTCGGAAAGTGATTTGGTGTTTTTCAAATCCGGAATCACTTCCATCTCAAACCGGATGTAGAATCCCAAGCGGGTGGAATATTCTTCGATCAGTTTTTGAATGGCTGGATGATCAGTTTTTCCGATGGCGATGAGTTTGATTTGCATGCTTTAAAGATCGAAAAAAGTAGCAGGAAAATTTTCTAAATGTTTTTTAACAAAAACTAAACTCCAATTACACCCTGTCCTCACCGTATTTAATCGAATATACCCGTTCACGTTTCTTAACAAATCTTTGAAAAACAATTACTTGAAACAAGCTGTTCGAATTCCACTAACCAAAATTATTTCTACTATGAAAAAATTACTTTCTATTTTGATGGTGATGACGATTTTCTTCGCATCAGCCTTTACTCCCAAATCAACCAACGTTCATGAAGTCGACGCAGACATCGTAGACTTGGCGGTTGCCACTGAGTTCTTGTCCACTTTGGTAGCTGCAGTTCAAGCAGGTGACTTGGTAGGTGTACTTAAAAGTGAGGGACCATTTACAGTATTTGCGCCAACAAACGAGGCCTTTGCCAAGTTGCCGGCTGGAACTGTAGAAAACCTTTTGAAGCCTGAAAATAAGGCGCAACTGATAGCGGTATTGACGTATCATGTTGTGGCAGGCAAGGTAATGTCATCAGATCTGTCAAATGGTCAAAAGGCGAAAACTGTTCAGGGTTCTGAAATCACAGTTACGTTAAAAGACGGCAAAGCGATGATCGACAATGCTACTGTTATCACAGCAGATATTGAAGCAAGCAATGGTGTAGTACATGTCATTGATACCGTGATTTTGCCAAAAATGTAATTTCCGGTTAAACTAAAAAAAGCCCTCAATTGAGGGCTTTTTTTGTTTTAGATGAGTTCTTTCCGTTTCAGGATAGTCTCCAAAAATTTCTTCTCGTTTTCTGTATTGAAAATACGAAAGGGCAAGTGAATGAATTGGGCTTTGGAAAGATACAGGACAAAGGCATCTTTGGTGATTTCCACCCGCTTGATCATATTCCACTGAATGGGCATTCCTTCCCGGGCATTTATCTTCATCAGGATTTGTCTGCTGTCGATTTCGTAAGCCATTTTTTGAAAGATGGGTTTATTCTGTTCCATTTGAGTAACTCCTGCAAACTGAATAGTCCAAAATAAAACATAGAGACCGTAGGCAATCAGGGCTCCAATAAACCACCAAATCGAAGCGATCCACAGGTATCCAAAGCAAATGGAAAGAGCTATCAAAATGACCCACCATTGTTGCATTAGAATCGATTTTAATCCCATTTTGATGTAAGTTCCAGTGGGAAGCTGATATTTTTTTGTTTTGATAATCATCGGATACAAATTAGCGAGCGCAAATATCCACCTATCCGAGTGATTTAGCAAGTCGAAAAAAATCATAAATACAGCACATGGATTTAAACAAAAGGATTAATCGGTTGATTTAGAACATGTATTCGATTAACTTATCTGAAAATTTTTAGCCATGAACAGTCTGATCATTGATCTCTTTATGTGTGGTGTGGCTTACGTCATCTTAATCTATTTTGTAGCAACGATGACTAAAAACTCACTAAGAAGGGGAAATAGCAGTAATGACGATGGAGATGGAGGGATTGAGAATCTCACACCTCCTAAAATTGACTTGCCCCCCGGGGTCATTTGGCCCTCGGATTCTCCCAAAAAATCAAAAGCGCCGGAGCCGGCTGAATATTAATGGCATTTGTCACAAATCCCCTGTACTAGGAGATTCATTTCTTTTTTCTCAAATCCTGAGGGCAGTTTGATTTGAGGCAATGTGATTTCTTCCAGACAGGTTGTTTCTCCACAGGATTCGCATTTGAAGTGTACATGCTCATGGTTGTGCACATGTTTGGTTTCACCGTGAGCACAAAGGGCATACTTAGTAGCGCCACTGTCATCAAGAACTTTATGGATTAGATCTTTGTCCAAAAAAGTTTTTAAAGTGCGGTAGATGGTAACCCGATCAAATTGTTGATTGAGCTTATCCTCCAAGTCGGAATGTGAAAGGGCTACATTTTTATCCAAGAATTCTTGGATGATGTCCAATCGACAGTCGGTAATCCGGAGTTTATGGGATTGAAGTATGTAAAGAGGGCTAAGCATGACTTCTGTTTGAATGTCAAATTAACTCAAAAAATGGTAGTGAAAAAAAAGGCGCTGATCTCAGCGCCTTTTTTGTGGTTATTTTCCAGACTCTTCGGAGAGAATTTTTTCAATCCTTGCTAGCGCATCCTCAAGATGGAGTTTTGACATTCGGTCTGATGTTCGTCCGATTGCTCCTCTGATTTGGCTTTGCAGGGTTTTGAGTTCTCCTCTTGCCATTGGTCTGATATCGGACTGCGATGCATTGATTTGTGGTCCAACGAAAGCCCTGAACTGCGCAGGAAGATTTGGCTCGTTGCCTGTCAGCAATAGTTCAAGTCGCTCAATATGTGCTCTCTGAAGAGCTCTTCGCTGTACATCGATTGATTTGCCGGCGGAGAGTTCGGTCCAGATACCTTTTCTCAAATCATCAAATAATTCGGTAATTTTATACGCATTAGATCCGTTCATTGCCTCATTCTCGATTACACGGCCAAGACGACCCCACTCCAGGATTCCGTTAAGTGTGGTCACCTGTATGCCGCGGACTCGTTCCAATGCACCAAAATCTCCAATTCGTGCGATGATTTTGTCATCCATCAACCATGTCGGCGTAGCAAAAAGCTGCTTGTTCAAGAAGTCGACGGCAGACTTTTGCATTTCTTTGGAAGTGTGTGTGTATACCGCTTCATTTTGACCGACTGAGCTGTATACCTCTGCAACTCCACCCACATTGGTTCTCACATGGCCCATGTAGCGGTTGAATTGTCCAATCACCTGACCATACATCTCTGATAAGTCTGCGTAATCTTTATAAGGTTTGTTTTCTTCTGCTGTCCATTCCATCAAGTTTGGCATGATGCGTTGCAGGTTTTTGATTCCGTATTCGGAAGCTTTCATCGCATTGTCACCCAAATCTTCGGATTGAGTAGTCGGGTCGTAATTGTTACCCTGACGACCGTATCGGTAGATTGGATCTCCTTTTTTATCCAAAATCCACTTATCCAATATCGGCTGCTCTGCTTCAGGCGTTGCAGCCTCCGGGATTGGACGATAGCCCCACATGATAGCATACTTGTCGTATGGTCCTACGTCAGGCATTAGGCTTACACCTTTGTCTTCCGGCTGCGCGATGTAATTGAATCGGGCATAATCCATAATCGAAGGTGCGGTACCAAATTCTTTTGTGAAAGCGGGATCGCGGAGTTTTTCTACCGGATAAGCCACAGATGAAGCGAAGTTGTGAGGAAGACCCAAGGTGTGGCCAACTTCATGTGCAGATACGAAGCGGATCAATCGCCCCATCGTTTCGTCCGAGAAATTCACCCCTCTGGCATCCGGGTTGATCGCTGCAGTCTGGATGAAGAACCAGTTTCTCAACAGGTTCATCACGTTGTGATACCAGCCAATGTGGGATTCGATGATCTCTCCTGAGCGGGGATCAGATACGTGTGGTCCGTACGCATTTTGAATGTCTGAAGCGAAGTAGCGAATGACTGAAAATCTCGCATCCTCTGTACTCCAGGTTGGATCTTCTTGAGCCGAAGGTGCTTCTTTGGCAATGATTGCATTTTTGAAACCGGCAGCCTCAAAAGCCTTTTGCCAATCCTCAACCCCTTGCTTTAAATAAGGAACCCACTTCGTAGGAGTGGCAGGATCGATGTAATACACGATAGGCTTGACAGGCTCTACCAATTCGCCACGCTTAAACTTCTCCATATCCTCTGGCTTCACTTCCAATCTCCAGCGATCGAGGTAACGTCGGGAAGTGGCCCGTTGCTCATCGGCACCGTAGTCTACGTAGGATCGTGCAAACCAACCTACCCGGCGGTCAGCCAAGCGTTGCTTCATGGGCTCTTTAGGCAGTAATACCATTGAGGCATTCATTTCCAGAGTGATCAATCCCGTGGAGCTGTTTGAAGGGGGATCTGTTGCGGCATAGGTCAAGACATAGCGATTCTCAATGTTGATCGGATAGGAATTGATATGAACAATATAAGAGCGATCCGTGTCCAGTCTGGAAACTTTGTATTCCGTTCTTCTATTGCGTTGTAGTCCCAGTGCCTGATTGTCTTTGTTGAACAGATCGGTAACTTCGATGACAATCCCCGTTGAGTCAGTTCCTCTTGCTTTAATTGCAAATTTCTGAAGGATCGGCTCTAAGTTTGAGTTTTTGACAGCCATTGATATCGGCAGCGAATCTGCGGCGTAGTTGTTAACCGATACGACTTTCAGAAGGATGTCGTCATTGTTTTTTTCCCAACGTACCATCAGATTGTTGGTGTTTTCGCCTCCATATCCGATTCCATCAGCTGTTTTGGCGATTCTCACCACCATCAGCATATCGCGTCCCAACAGCGAATCCGGTATTTCATAGAAGTACTTGTCCTCAATTTGATGAACTTTAAAAAGTCCCTCTTTGGTCTTGGCTTTTGCCGTGATTACCTCTTTGTAAGGCTTTGGCCCGTTGGAAGGGGGAGCACTTGGTCGTGGTGCAGCAGGTGCGGCAGCAGGTGTTTCTTCGCCTTTTTTCTTTTTCTTTTGGGCAAATGAGTCCTCTGCACTGAGCAGCGATCCCATCACTCCCAATACAAAGGCTGTTCTCCTGAGTAATTTGGGTAGGGTTTTATTCATGATATAGATAAGTTGAATTCTGGAAATAAAGTAACTTCCAAACTGCGGGATAAGCGGGCGAATAAACTTATTTTTTGATAAGCGGTTGAATCATCAAATCAAAGGCACTTGAAAGCATCAGAAAAAAGAATAATTGTCATCGGTGGAGGACTTGCAGGCTTGATTTCATCCATCCTTCTGGCCAGAAAGGATAGAAATGTAATGCTTATAGAGAAAAAGATGTACCCTTTTCATCGAGTTTGTGGGGAATACATTTCCAATGAAGTACTCGGTTTTTTGAAAAGGGAAAAGCTATATCCCGATTATTTGCAGCTTCCGGAGATTACTCGTTTTCAGTTCAGTGACACCAAAGGGAAAACAGTCCAAATTCCCCTGGATCTCGGTGGATTTGGAATCAGCAGGTTCGTGTTGGATGAATGGCTGGTGAAGCAAGCCGTAGCATCAGGTGTCGAAGTAAGGGCAGGAATTCAAGTCAATTCTGTTGATTATAATGAAAAAGCTGGAAAATTCCAGTTGACGCTATCCGATCATTCCATCCTTGAAGCGGATTATGTCATAGGTGCTTTTGGAAAGCGAAGCAAATTGGATAAAGTCATGAATCGCTCCTTTATACAAAAAAGGAGTCCATATATCGGTGTAAAGTACCATGTGAATGGAGACTTTGAACACGATACGGTAGCGCTGCACAATTTCCATGGAGGCTACTGCGGACTGAATGCCATCGAGTCTGGAAAATTCAATCTCTGCTACTTGGGCAGTCGGGATCAGCTCCGGCAGTTTGGTTCGGTAGAAGAAATGGAGCGGCAGGTTTTATGGGGAAACCCGATTTTGAAAAAGATTTTTCAAGAAAGTGAGTTTCTGTTCGAAAAGCCCGAAGTGATCAATGAGATTAATTTTGAGCCTAAGGATCCGGTAGAAAACCACATCCTTATGGCAGGAGATTCCGCCGGATTGATTACACCGCTTTGTGGCAATGGGATGGCTATGGCGATTCATTCAGGAAAACTCGCCGCAGAGTCCCTGTTGACCGGAGGTAGCCGGGAAGAAGTGGAGTCA
Organism: Algoriphagus sp.; assembly: GCF_030694375.1. Taxonomy (GTDB): domain Bacteria; phylum Bacteroidota; class Bacteroidia; order Cytophagales; family Cyclobacteriaceae; genus Algoriphagus. The sequence continues at coordinate 28,618 of NZ_JAUXYL010000017.1, read as the reverse complement.
ATTTATACTAAAACCTGGACTGCAGAATTTCGCCAAAGATTATGGGTAGGGAGAAATGTACAGCGGCTTTTTGGATCAGGCGGAGCCTCCGTATTTGCAAGAAATCTGATCAACCATATTCCATTTTTGGCGAAGCAGATCATCAAAAATACACATGGGAGTCCCTTCTGATTAATATCCGAAAACCTGCTGAATTTGGGTGTTTTCTAGGAAGTAGTAAATAAAGAAGGCATTCAGAGCCAAAGCCGACAAACTGTTCATCCCCATCGCCCAGGAATAAGAGGCGTACTTTTCGGGATTTTGATTTACAAATCCGAACCAGATTAGAAAAAACAGAATGATCGGAGCCATGGCTCCAAGGTATACCCAAATGATCTGGTCTTGGCCACGATCCAGAAAATACCAAATGAATGCTGCTCCGGTGAGTGCAAAGAAAAGTGCGGAAAAGAGAAAGGTACCTTTGATTCCCAGTTTGAGGCTCAGGGTGCGATCTCCTCTTTTGGAGTCCTCCCGATGCTGATAGACTTGTGTAAGTGGGTAATTTCCCCAAAGCATCAGGCTGGTCAAGAGCCCCGGAATAATCACGTGTGGCTTGACTATCACATCCCAGCCCAAGTCACTCAATCCGGCATAGGCCATAGCGAAGGTGAAATATCCCTGAAAAAAACCCGCGATGATCCAACTTGCCCAAGGGTACTTTTTGATCCTGATCCGCGGATGGGAATAAGCCATACTTACCAGGCCATAGACTAAAAGCATGCCGGCAAAACCCAAACTGATCATTGCACCGAGGATTAAGGCAATGAGAAAAAATCCCTGCGACAGCCAATATAAATCAGGGGTGACCTTAGGAGGGTGTTTCAATCCGCCGATACTTTCTTCATCCCGATCAAAAAAACTGTTGTATCCGTTGCTGCTGGGATATAGAAATAAGTGAAGCACAAGAAATACCAACAGCAATCGGTCCCCATTTAAGTTTGGAGTAAGGGCCAAAGCGAACAGAAAAACCGGCATTAGAAAAAGTGAAAATGGAATTCGTAAATGGCTGATGCTGGAGCGTGTGATCATAAATTTAAAAGTAAGGTTATTTTACTAAATCTCGAAAGATTGTAAGCCCTTCGACTTTCCGCCTCGGTCAGGCCCAAAGGGAGTCGAACTTTGTTTGTGGGGAGCTATTCTGGATTCCCTTCAAGTTCAACCCTTGCAGGGTTGGTTTCTAAGATCAGGTTGCACGGATCCCTAGGTTGCACCTAGGGTTATTGAGAGGTTTGACCACTCCGTGGTCATTGGTTTCTATTTCATCGTTGGAGTTCTATTCCGACCCCTCTGCCACGGCAGACTGACGCTTTTATCTCATCAAAAAATCAATCCAATATTGAAGGTAATTCCAGACCATTTTTTATTTGCCTAAAAAGGAGCACTTTTCCCCATCATTTAATTTTAAAGTTTAACCTTCTCTTGGCAGGATGGTTGTAATCAATGAGTCCCAATTTAGAAATATTCGCTTAACTTGATTTGATGAATTCCAGTATTGTCAGCATCGGGCTTTCCAATCCGGGAACCCCAATTCCCCAGGCAGAAATAGCCCGATTTATGAAGCTGGCCCATCAGCTGGACGAGACCGACAGTCGAAAGCTCGGTATATTTTATCGCATGTCAGGCATCAATTTCCGGCACAGTGCCTTGGAGGACTTTGATAAGCTACTCACTGAAGATTTCTCTTTTTTCCCTAAAAATGAGCAACTTCTCCCCTTTCCGGGGACCAAGGCCAGAATGGAAGTGTTTCGGAGGACAGCTCCCGGACTCGCTGCATCAGCCTCAATCTCCTGCCTGGATCAAGCCGGTGTAGCTGCCAAGTCCCTGACTCATCTGATTTTGGTCTCTTGTACAGGGATGGTTGCGCCGGGGGTGGAGCTTGAGCTCATGGCTAAACTCGGGCTTGAGGATGAGGTAGAGCGCTACTGTGTTCATTTTATGGGTTGCTATGCCGCATTTACAGGATTGAAGCTCGCAGATAAAATTCTCCGAGCTGAGCCGGAAGCAAAGGTTTTGGTAGTTTCGGTCGAGTTGTGTACACTTCACTTTCAGAAAGATTATACAGAGGATAATATCCTTGCCAATTCCCTGTTTGGAGACGGTGCTGCCGCTGCTTTGGTGATGAATTCGGATAAAGGCCTGAAAATTAATTCATATCTCAGTCAGGTATTCAGAGAAGGGGAGCAGGATATGGCTTGGGGTATTGGTGATTTTGGTTTTGAAATGAGACTTAGCAAATACATTCCCGCACTGCTGGACAAGGGGATTCGGGAACTTAAAGATGTTTTTGAAAAAAAGTTCAGGCTAAGCCAGATCCAGAACTTTGCCATTCATCCGGGCGGGAAGCAAATCTTGCAAAAAGTACAGGAGGCATTTGAACTCGGTCCTGAAGTGAATTTTCACGCGATGCAGGTATTAAAACAATTTGGGAATATGTCTTCTGCCACTATCCTGTTTGTATTGGAGCGAATGATGAAGGATCCCCTGGTAGAAGGAGAGATATTGTCAATGGGTTTTGGCCCCGGTCTGACTTTGGAAACCATGCATCTGATCAAGCAATGAGCAAATTTGACAAGCGAAGCGAAGAAAAAGAGCTGATGGATGACCTCGAATGTTCGGGTCAGGAACTTGAGCAAACGCTTCGTGAACTGAAAACCATCAATCATTGGCTCGGGGGAAATCATGTGACCACCGATGGATTGGCAAAAATCATGAAGCTAAATCCGCAGTCCAGCTACCGTATTGCTGATATTGGCTGCGGTGGAGGAGATATGATTCGGATAATGAATGACTGGGCTGAATCGAACAAAAAGCAAGTGGATTTTGTAGGAATTGACGCCAACAGGAACATTATCGACCTCGCTAAGGTTAGGCTTAACGATGTGACCAATGTCCGCTGGCAGGTTCAGAATGTATTTGAACCTGAATTTTCGAAGGAAAAAGTAGACATCATCACTTGTACGCTCTTTACCCATCACTTTACTGACGCTGAATTAATCACATTGATTCAGTCATTTCGACAAAAATCCACCCTTGGATTGGTCATCAATGACCTGCATCGGCATTGGTTTGCTTTTCACAGCATCCGGATTTTGACCAAGCTGTTCAGCAAATCTCCAATGGTACAGCATGACGCTTCGCTCTCTGTTTTGAGGAGTTTTCAAAAGGCCGATTTGGAACGGATTTTGGCAAAGGCAGGAATAAAAACATATCAAATCAGTTGGTTTTGGGCATTTAGATGGCAAGTTTTGGTCTTATTTTAGATTATAAACCAAACGCTTAAACCATGGAATTATCTCAGGAAACGATTAATTCACTTTTACAGCAGGGAATTGCACTGGCATACAAAATCATTCCTTCGCTGATTTATGCTTTAATTTTTTACCTGGTAGGCAGGTTTTTCATCAACAAATTCCTCAAAGGATTTACGCTAATCCTGGAAAAAAGGGATTCTAATCCATCCTTAAATACTTTTTTGACAGGCCTGGTCAAGGCTTTACTTTACGTATCGCTGTTTATCGGTCTAGCAACAATTTTGGGAGTTCCAATGTCTTCGTTTTTGGCCATTTTGGGAGCTGCAGGTTTGGCTATCGGCTTGGCTTTGCAGGGCTCACTGTCCAATTTTGCAGGGGGAGTATTGATCTTGTTATTCAAGCCGTTCAAGGTGGGTGATGTGATTAGTGGGCAAAGTCACACGGGGACCGTTTCTAAAATCGATATTTTATATACCCACCTGAACACATTCGATAACCGGGAGGTGGTCATTCCCAATGGAAGCCTGGCAAACTCTGATATTGTAAACATCACGGCAAACCCCACAAGAAGAATTGATATCAATGTTGGCGTCTCCTATGATACCGATCTGAAAAAGGCGCGAACCGTCATTATTGAAATCCTGAAAAATGATGAACGCGTTAATGCTGAACCCGAACCGGTGGTATGGTTAAATAACTTTGGCGACAGTTCCTTGGATTTGGTTGTCCGTGCCTGGGCCAACAAAGAAAATGTCTGGCCTGTCTATTGGGATACGATGGAAAAGATCAAGGAAGCCTTTGACCGTCATGAAATCGAAATTCCCTTCCCTCAGCGGGTGGTGCATCAGGTTGTACCAAAACCTGCAAAGGAGTAAAATAAAGGAGGTGGCATTAAGCCACCTCCTTTATTTTAAATCTTTCCTAAAGGCGTACCGGCAAAGTCACTGTTTTTGTTTCGCCTCCGCGGGTGATGGTGACAATGCGATCACAGGCATCTGTGCCAAAATCGATTTTGATTTCATCTTTTGATCTAACACGCATTACCATCACTCCGGCACTTGGAATCCTGATTCCGGATCGAATACAACGCTCTGAAAAAAGCAGTGGAGTGGTTATTTCTACGAGGTAGTCATTTCCGTTTCTGTTTACGCCTTTGCTACTTCCGGCAATTTTGTAGATAACTCCTCGGTCTCCATTTGGAAGAAAAATACGTTTGACATGTCTGGATTCAACTGTCCTGAAAGTTCCGTCAGGCCAGGTAATCTTCCCACCCTCCATCACAATCTTGAAGGTGAAAAATTTGTCATTCTCATTGAATCCCTGATTTGTAATGACCCGGACTCCTTCGATCTTCCGGTCATCGATGTAGAAGTTTTCAAAAGTTGAGGTGATGACAGATCCTGGCGACCAATATCTACCGGTGTAAGTGACGATGATTTTTCCTTTTCTGGTGACACCCCTTGGACTGGTGCATCCCTGACCAAAATCGATGATCATTTTTTTGACACCGGGCAACCATTCAATTTTTACTTTTTCACAGAGATCCTCCTCCATTGTCAAAAGAGACCTGTTTGCAAAGCCATTTCGCTGAAAGCTGCTCAAAGTCACTTCGTCAATATCCTCCATGGTAGTAGTTAAATCTACCTCCTGCGCTGTTTCCTCAGTTTCATTTACCTGATTTGAGGGAAGGCTTTCTTCTTTTTCGCATGATGCAAATAGCAACAAGCCGAAAAGTGTCAGCCCCTTGATTGGGTTAAAAAGAGTTGATTTCATGTGTTTATAATTTGATTTTTATTTGCCACATAGCCTGCCCCGATAGCTCGGGGCATCCCCCTGTGTGAGAAGCCATTCTAATGGGCATTTCATGATTGTTGAATTATAGAAGTGAAATTCGATCTTTAGATCTGTTTTTTCATCCTGAGTTTAATATTTAATCACTATTTTTTCCAATTCCTTTCGCTCAATATCAGGCACATAAGTTGTTTTTTTGGGATGCCCAACCGGTAAGAGCAGGTAGGGTTTTTCATGTGCGGGTCTTCCCAATATTTTGCTTAGAAAATTCATCGGACTTGGGGTGTGTGTTACAGTCACCAAGCCAGCCTGATGGATGGCTGCAATCAGAAAACCACAGGCGATGCCGACCGATTCCGACACATAGTAATGCTGAATTTTTTCTCCGTTTTCGATACCATAAGATTGTTTGAATACCACAATCAGGTAAGGTGCTTCTTCCAAAAACGGTTTTTCCCAGTCTGTGCCCAAAGGTTTTAAATCGGCTTTCCATTCCTCAGGCATTCGTTGAGAATAGGATATTTTTTCCTCCTCTTCCGCAGCCATACGGATTTGGCGTTTGATTTCCGGGTCAGAAATCAGGCAAAAGGTCCATGGCTGTTTGTGTGCTCCTGATGGAGCAGTTCCTGCGGTACGGATGATATTTTCCATCACTTCGAGTGGAACCGACCGAGAATCAAATTCCCGCACTGTACGCCGGGAGGCCATTTCTTTGTAAAACGCTAAGGAGTTTTTGATCAGCTCGTCTTCTGAAAGGTCGGGTCTTTCATAGCGAATATGTTGATGTCCTTTGATCAGCTTTTTTTCCATGGCAAATAAAAAACGGCTACCTCGAAAGATAGCCGTTTGAATTTGGATTTTAGAACTGTTAATCGAGCGTGATTTCTTTAGCTCCACCCGGGTACCTGATTTCGACTACTTTGTCGCATGTACCGAATCCGTAGTGAACAGATACGGCTACTCCTTGATAGCTGAAGGCCAAGACACCTAGACTTGGAATGTAAATTCCTGTGCGAGCACAATCTTCTTTAATGATCAGTGGTTCGGTAACAGTTGCCGTGTAGTCAATTCCTTTTCTGCTTTTACCGGTTGCCGATCCGGTTACGGAAGCCTCATAACCTGAGGCGGCCAAAGTTACTTGGCGATTTTGGGTACTGTTGTAAGTAACCTTGGAATTGTCAGGCCAAGTGATTGAGCCATTTTCGATTTTCACATTGAGCGACACCTTGCTGTTGATTAAGTCAATCCCAGCATTCGCAATTGTGCGCGTTCCTTGGATAATCAGCCCATTCACTTCGTATCCTTCAAAAGTGGTGATGATAGAGGTTCCTGGGAAAAGGAAGTTAGAACCCGTATAGGAAAGAAGAATTTTACCTTTTCGAATTACACCATTTGGACTGGTACATCCTGTACCGAAGTCAACGGTAATTTTTTTGGAGTTTTGATTGTGAGTCACTGATGCATTTGCACAAAGGTCGGCCGTAGACTGAGTACGTAATCCCAAACCACTTCTCTGAAGCACATCAAGTGTAAGAAAATCCAAATCTTCGAAAGCAGAATTGATTTTAAATTCGTCCTCCACGACAGCCAGATTTGGTTCAGGAACAATCGGATCAGTTTCTGTACAAGAGAAAATAAGCGTTGAGAATAGCCCCAAAATCAAGGGGGAGTAAAATGATTTTTTCATAAAATATAGTAGTTTAAAAACGGACTAAAATTATGCTTTATTTTCCTTTTTGGGCCTATCCTGACTTGGTTTTTTGATTCTTTCACTCACACAACCAATGTTTTGTGTAAGGGAAATATCACTTGGCAAGATCCCCATACCTTCACTCAGATCCCATTCCTCGGCCAGGGGTTTTTGTGTTTTCTGCTTTTTCATTTTTTTGGCTTTAATGCTAAAACGGCCAATTGTCCTTAAATGATTTTCCCTGGTGAAATAAATCAAGTTCCCGATCTGTCAAAAGACAACTTTCCAGCTCTTTTCGGATTTGTTCTTCATCGGGGTATTGACCGATCAGAACAAGCTCATTCATGCGATCCCCGAATTTTTTATCCCACTTACTCTCAATCATTTTTTGGTTTTCGATGAAAGAGGCATACTGCGTTCTTTGCTTGAATGGCATTGAAGCCCACCAAACACCCACAGGATCTGCTTTGAGGCTTCCACCTGCCTGTGACCAGGAGATCGCCTGATCCTTTCGGGAGGCTATGTAGAAGAGGCCCTTGCTTCGGATGATGCTCGCGGGCCAGGATTCACTGATGTAGTTCCAGAATCTATCCGAATGAAAAGGTCTGCGGTCCCTAAATACAAAACTTGTAATGCCGTACTCCTTCGACTCAGGAGTATGCTCTTTTTGAAGTTCGTCTTGCCAAGCTTCTGTTCCTTCCAGTTCTCCGGCGTCATAGAGTCCAGTGTTCAGGATCACCTCAGGTTGGATTTTCCCATGGTCCGAATACAGGATTTTAGCCTTGGGATTGAGTTTTTGCAGAATGGCTTTGAGTTCGCCTGCCTGTTCGGGGCTGACCAGATCGGTCTTATTCAGTAAAATCACATTGGCAAATTCAATTTGGTCGGTCAGGAGATTCACGATGGACCGTTGATCCTCCTCGTCTTCATTCATGCCTTTGGAATAGACGGTCTCCGCACTGCCAAAATCTTTGGGGAAATTAAACGCATCCACCACAGTCACCAAGGTGTCCAAGCGGCTGAAACGGGAAAGGTCAATGCCTTTTTCCTCATCTACAAAGCTGAAGGTCTGTGCCACCGGGAGCGGCTCAGAAATCCCCGAGCTCTCGATGAGCAGGTAGTCAAAGCGGTTTTCGCGGGCAAGCTTTTCCACTTCCAGCATCAAGTCCTCCCTCAGGGTGCAGCAGATGCATCCGTTACTCATTTCGACCAGTTTTTCTTCTGTTTTAGAGAGGGTGTTTCCCTGAGCGATGGTATTCGCGTCGACATTGACTTCGCTCATGTCATTGACGATTACGGCTACTTTCAGCCCTTCCTTATTATGCAAAATGTGGTTGAGAAGCGTCGTTTTTCCAGCGCCTAAAAAGCCGCTCAAAACGGTGACAGGTAGTTTCTTGTTCATAGCTTATTTAATAATTTCCGCGTTTTTCAAGATGAATGTCATCTCTTCGACATCTTCCGCATTGAGCTGAAGAGTCCCGCGAACTTTGATGATCTGATCCATTTTTAGTTTTTGGGTGGGTTTGCTTTTCAGGTATGCCACGGCTACACTTTCCGGACCTGATCCACCGCAGAAAAAGCACTCGGCCATGGGATATTTGGAGAGAATGAGCGTATTGACATTTCCCATCTCCAGGGGAATGAAAAAACCCTGAAGTTCCACCGGTTGACCTTCCAACTTTTTAAGCTCTTCAGGGAAATTTGGATAGTAGAAATACTGCCCGAATTTCCGGTTTAGCTTTTCCGTAAACCTTGTTTTGGAGAAAAGCTCCCACATTCGGTCTGGTGGACGCTGTGCTGAAGCCAGGGTCATGACGATTAGGGCTGCTATAACTATCCGGTGGAAATGGTTTTTACTCACACTTGTTCCTGACTTCAATTCCAACATAGCTCCATTAAATGCAACAATATTGCAAATATAAATCAATTTTAGCCTTCAATACAATGGTTATCTTTGTCTATGATTGATTTTGATTTCAAAACCGAGCGCATTCCCGAAAAGCTCAAAACCTTACAAAGCCAAAATTCCAGGCTTAGCATCTTTCGTTTGCTTACTTTTTTTGGAACTGCCGCTTTATTTGTCTTGGGCTTGGCCGAAAATCCATTTTGGTTGTTGCCTGCCTTTTTGGCCTTGGGAGGTTTTATCAAGCTAATCCAAAAGACCAATGCCCTCAAAGATCAGGAGCGGATTTATCTGGCTTTGGAAGAAATGATCAAAAATCAGGAATTGAGGCTATCCAGAAATTTGGCGACTTTGGATCCCGGGGTGGAATTTTCCGACAAAAACCATCCTTTTTCAGGGGATTTGGATCTGTTTGGGGCCCATTCTCTTTTTCAATTGCTCAATCACACCACTTCCAAAAACGGGAAAAGGCGGTTGGCTAACCTGATGATGAGTTCCTTTGACCCTGAAACTTCGCAATCCCGAGCTGCCGCAGTTGCTGAGCTTTCAAAAAAGCGTTCGTTTCTTGACTCAGTGGAAGCGGTGGGATTGGCTTTCCAAAAAGAAGAAAAAGCGCCTGAATCCTGGATTCATTGGTTGGAGGAAAAGGAAAAATCTTCAGTTCTAATCTCAGTTTTGGCATTTTTGGGTCCCTTGGGTGGAATGGTAATTCTTGCACTTGTTTATTTTGGATTGTTGCCACAGGTAGTATTGGGGCTTTGGGTTTTGGTTGGTGTGGCTTTTTTGAGCCGGGTTTTTATCCCATTAAAAAAGGCAGCTGAATCAATTCCGACGGCAGCTACACTGAAATCTTATCGGATCCGGGCACAGCAAATCGAGAATGAAGAATTTAATTCTCCAAGCCTTCTCTTGGAAAAGGAAAATTTTGGAAGCGCCCAATTAGCCGCTTCCCGCCAATTGAGTGAATTGGATCGGCTGGGGCTTTGGGCTCAAAATCGTCTTAATTTGCTCTATTTGCCAATTAACCTGCTCTTTTGGACGGACTTTTTGCTATTCATAAGATTGGCGAATTGGAAAAGAAAAGTAGGCCCCTCGCTGAGTCATTTGCCTGAAAATCTCGAGAAATGGGAGGTTTGGGTTTCTTTGGGAGCATTTGAGGGGCAATTGGAAGGCAAGGGGAAAGTGGAATGGACGCAAGAAGTGCTTTTAGCCGCCAAGGAATTAAGCCATCCCTTGATTTCTCCGGGTAAAGCCATCCCCAATTCCATTGATTTTGACTCAGCGACACGACTCGTGATCCTGACCGGGGCGAATATGAGTGGCAAAACGACTTTTATGCGAACCCTGGGAATTAATTGTGTTCTGGCAAATCTTGGGCTCAGTCCCTTTGGCGCTAGTTTGACACTAGGTCCTGTTCAGCTTTACACCAGCATGCGCAATTCAGATAATCTGGGAGAAAGCGTCAGTTCCTTTTATGCCGAATTGAGCCGGATCCACAATCTGATCGAACGACTGGAGTCCGGTGAACCTTTGTTTTTTCTGTTGGATGAAATCCTGAAGGGGACCAATACACAAGACCGAATCTCGGGTTCGGAGGCATTGATCCATCAGATACTTCATACTAAAGGCTTTGGCATCATCAGTACCCATGATATCGAATTGTCAGAATTGGAGAAAAGTGTGGAGAAAGTCCACAACTTCTCCTTCCACTCTGAGATCTTGGACAAATCGATTGACTTTGACTATAAAATCAAAAATGGCCCCTGTCCGAGCTTCAATGCCCATAAATTGATGGAATTGATGGGCATAAGATTTCAGAAATAGGGCGAGTTGGCATTTTGATTGACTTAATTTGAGTAGAATCAATTGTTTACCAAACCTGAAAAATCATGAACTCTTTGCTTTATTTGATCGCAGTTATTCTAATTATCGGATGGTTGTTGGGCGTGTTTGTTTACAGTGTCGGAGGACTTATCCATGTTTTACTGGTCTTGGCGGTCGTTTCTATTCTGCTACGACTGATTAGCGGGCGCAGCGTTTAGACGAAAAAGAAATCCGATCTTCAATTTTGCCATGCCTCATTGTCTGGGAATCTGTTAATTTTGGCCTGACTATGGCCGATACATCACAAAATCTAATTCTTGGAGTACTTGGAGGAGGTCAGTTGGGTCGCATGCTGATCCAGTCTGCCATTAATTATAATCAGGATATCCACATTTTGGATCCGGATCCCAATGCGCCCTGCAAGGATATTTCGCAGCATTTTCAAGTGGGATCGCTCAAGGATTTCGATACTGTTTATTCCTTCGGAAAATGCTGTGATGTGATCACTGTAGAAATCGAATCTGTCAATGCCGATGCCTTGCAAAAGCTTTCTGATGAAGGGAAAAAGGTTTTTCCTCAGCCCCAAATTCTCAAATTGATCCAGGATAAGCGGGAGCAAAAGAAATTTTATCAAGCAAATGGAATTCCTACTGCCGATTTTATCCTGACGGAGAATAAGGCTGATGTAATTGCAAAAAAGCACTTTCTTCCGGCAGTGAATAAGTTGGGAAAGGAAGGCTATGACGGACGTGGGGTGCAGATCCTGCGCTCTGATGCAGATTTGGAGAAAGCCTTTGATGCGCCAGGACTTCTGGAAAAACTCATTGACTTCGACAAGGAAATCGCAGTAACAGTCGCCCGAAACGAAAATGGGGATTTGGTCGCCTACCCGGCGGTGGAATGTGCTTTTCACCCGACAGCAAATCTGGTTGAATTCCTCTTTGCGCCAGCTCAGATTTCTGTGGAGATCGAAGCGAAGGCACAAGAAATCGCCAAAGAAGTAATCCTGAAGTTAGACATGGTGGGGATTCTCGCGGTCGAACTTTTTGTCACCAAATCCGGAGAAGTACTGGTCAATGAAATTGCACCGCGCCCTCACAACAGCGGACATCATACGATTGAAGCCAATTTTACTTCCCAGTTTGAGCAGCATCTCCGTGCAGTGATGAACTGGCCCTTGGGCGATCCAAGTTTACGATGCCCTGCCGCCATGATCAATTTGCTTGGTGAAGATGGATATTCCGGCCTTGCCATCGTGGAAGGAAAAGAAGAAGCACTGGCAGAAAAAGGTGTGTATATTCACCTATATGGGAAAAAGCTCACCAAACCCTTTCGGAAAATGGGTCATGTGACCATCTTGGATGAAAATGTGGAAACACTGAAAAACCGGGCAAACCGAATCAAAGAACTTATCAAAATCAAATCTACTCCATGAACCCACAGGTAGGAATAATCATGGGAAGTCAATCCGATCTTCCTGTCATGGCCGAAGCGGCCCAGTTTTTAGAAGAAATCGGGATTGAATACGAACTGACGGTGGTTTCGGCGCATCGGACGCCTCAGCGGATGATCGATTATGCAGGTTCTGCCCGGGAGCGGGGAATCAAAGTCATCGTGGCCGGTGCCGGAGGTGCAGCACATCTTCCGGGAATGGTTGCTTCCTTGACCAGTTTGCCTGTAATCGGAGTGCCTGTCAAAAGCTCTAATTCCATCGACGGCTGGGACAGCATTTTATCCATTTTACAGATGCCTAGCGGGATTCCGGTGGCTACTGTTGCATTGAACGGAGGGAAAAACGCCGGTATCTTGGCAGCTTCCATTGTCGGAGCTTATGATGCAGCAGTTGGGAAAAAGATGGATGCATTCAAAACCGGCCTTCGGGAGAAAGTGGAAGAATCTGCAGCTCAGATTGAAGCGAAAGGTTGGAAAGCGATTCTCAAAAAATAATTTGATATTTGAAATTCAAAATTTGAAGTTTAGGTCAACCGAAATTTCAAATTTCAAACCTCTAATTTCAAATTGATCATTGTGGACTGGAAAAAACCCATCAAATTCAAAATCGGCTCAGAGGACTGGGAAATGCCTTTGAATGTGCTACTTCTCCTGATTGGGATTATGCTTGTTTTGATGGGATTGGGCGCGTTTTTTGGATTCCGTTTTGGTTCGGGCCAACTTTGATCAGAGATCAAATAGCTTGTTTAGCACCGAAATAAGCCATGCTGAATCCTTGAGTCCGGTTAAAATCAGGATGGCCGAAAGTTGCGAAATGGCTACAAGGACGTAAGAGAAGTAGATTTTTTTCTCTTTTTGGTAATCCAGGATTATTAGAAAAACCAACACCAGGACAATCAAGGCCTGATTCCAAGTCAGCACATCAGCCCATGAAAATGGAAAATCAGAAAATTCTTTGGGCTGATAAATCATCCCAAGCGGAATAAAAGATAAACGAGTCGTCGCTGGAGACAATACCCAAAAGACCGTACTGATCATCCATCTAGCGTGAACCGGTGTATTTTTAGCATTCCAAATTGCTGCAATGACTGATACCATAAATCCGGTGATAAACATGAAGTCCAGAAGGGAAAGGCTATAACGAACCTCAAAAAGTGGACTTTGCTCGGGTTGAAGGAGATTTCCTTTGATCACGCTCAATGCGGATGCGATCACGATACCTGCAAGAAGAATCCCGATCATGCCTACTTTTCGGTGAACATGAATCGGCCGATGGTGATAAATCCAAGGTTGGGCGATCAAAATGATATACCAAGCCGTAGCCGAAAGTCCATGCAAATGCCATTGAAATGTAGCTTCGGAAAAGCCAGTCCAATAATGGCTAAACCCAATCAGGGTTAAAACAAAAGGAAGAATAAGCCAAAGATGAAGTTTGGGGAAAGGTTTCATACTAATCCTGTTTTGAATTAATGTCTACTTTGATAGAAATAGTCAAATCAGTAGAGAAATACAGTTGGCTGAAATTCAAATGATAAGGTAATATTTTTCAATAAAATGAATGACTTGTTTTCTCAGGTTTAAAAAAGTGATCCAGTTATTTTTTTTGGAAAAAGCTAAAAGAAAAAGCCGGACATTCATCCGGCTTCAGTCAAGAGGTGAATTTTTTATATGAGTATCCGCAAGGATGCACGTTGGGTAAAAATTGGCCCATTAAGTTGCGGATCCTCGACCATGGTCTATAGTCCATGGTCCATAGCTTAGCAAATCTGTCCTCCAATCCAAATTTCAAAGGCTATGTGCAGGTTCACGGACACTCATAATTTTTTAATCAGAAATCAGAGTACTCGGTAGGGTGCAATAATAGGCGCTGATCGTTTTTGTTCATGATATTTTGGTATTCAGGCATGACTTTCATTCGATCCCAATCCGGGTCTGTTCCAAAGGCTTTCCAATGTGCATCACGGAACGCTCTGTTTGTGAATGTGGTCATATACATCAGATTGGGCATGTTTGCTCCGGCGATCACCTCTCCATAAAACACCGGATTGAAATCGAGTTTGGTGAAAATATCCATTTCACCTTCATTGAACATTTTCATTTGTAAAGGTGCTCCGTAGGGCTTTCATAGCTTCGCAATTCATACACCCGGTCTTTCTTTGGGCCAGTCACCTTAGATTCTGTAAATCTTGGCTGACCAGTGATCCCCTGAAGGAAGGCAGTTTCAATTCGCTTGTATGGAGTCAAAAGGGGCATTGAGATTCACAAACCCCAGTGGGTTCTATGGCGCCTTTGAAAGGTGAAAATCCAGGAGGATTTGGAATTTACTCCAGCTTGAGCCGTACAATATCTCTTATCAGCTCGTATTAAAATAAAAAATGAGCCGAATAACAGCGATAATCGGCTCATAAAGTTGAATAATGTGAGCCGAATATTTGTATGTTCGGCTCATGAGTTACAATTGGCAACAAAAAGGCTGGCCGGAGTTTGAGTTTACGCCCGGAATAATCGAGGATGTCCAACTCAAGTTTCTGCTGAAATCCGGAAAATCCAGTGGTCGATTTTCAAAATAACCGAAGAGAAGAAAGACCAACTTCTTGTGGATATTCTATTGTCCGAAGCGATCAAGACTTCTGAGATCGAAGGGGAATACTTAAGTCAGGTGGATGTGATGTCTTCCCTCAAAAAGAACCTCGGAATCCATGAGGAGCAGCCGCGGCTAGTTAAAGATCCTCGTGCCAAGGGCATTGCCAAGCTGATGGTTGCAGTGCGCCAAACTTGGAAGGCCCCACTCAGCGACACGATGCTTTTCTCCTGGCATGAGATGCTGATGGAGGGTAATCGCTATGTTCAGGCAGGAGCATGGCGAAAGGGAAGCGAGCCGATGCAAGTTGTTTCGGGAGCCTTGGGCAAAGAAATCGTCCACTTCGAAGCGCCACCGTCTGAGCAGGTACCCGATGAAATGAATCGGTTTATAGCCTGGTTCAATGCCACGAATCCAGAAGGAGAAAAGGCGATTCGGAATCCGATCTTGCGAGCGGCATTGGTTCATTTGTATTTCGAAAGTATCCATCCCTTCGAGGACGGAAATGGGCGAATCGGTCGGATATTGGCAGAAAAAGCACTTCACCAAGGACTCGAGCAGCCGATTTTGATTAGTTTATCCCAAGTCATTGAGGTCAAGCGAGAGCTGTATTACGATCAACTTAAGCAAGCGCAACGCAGTCTCCAAGTGAATGACTGGTTGCGTTATTTTGGGGATGTGGTGATGAAAGCCCAGGAAAAAGTTGAAGAAGTGATTGAGTTTTCACTTCAGAAAACCAAGCTTTTCGATTCGTATAGCAAAGAATTGAATGAGCGGGAAATGAAAGCCTTAAACCGAATGCTGGATGAAGGTCCGGATGGATTTGAAGGAGGAATGA
Source organism: Algoriphagus sp. (assembly GCF_030694375.1). Classification (GTDB taxonomy): domain Bacteria; phylum Bacteroidota; class Bacteroidia; order Cytophagales; family Cyclobacteriaceae; genus Algoriphagus. Next base: position 13,249 of record NZ_JAUXYL010000017.1, on the reverse strand, counting down.
ATGCCAAAAAATACATTTCGCTTACCGGTGCTTCGAAAGCTACTGCTACCCGGGACCTGCAGCATTTGCGTGACTTGGGGATTTTCGTGGCGGAAGGTGGAGGACGAAGTGTGCGGTACCAGGTTAAGTTAGCTTGAGGTGAGCTTTTCCCATAAATTGAAATCAAAACCCTAAACTTTTCCAAAGTTTGAACTTTGGAAAAGTTGACTTAAACACAATTCCATGAATAATCTGATCCACCTCCGACATACGCTCCACCAATTTCCCGAAGTTGCTTTGGAAGAAAGCCAAACTGCCCAGCGGATTTTAGATTTTTTTCAACCACTGGAACCAGATCAAGTTTATGAAAAGTTAGGCGGTACAGGCCTAGCTTTTGTCTTCAAAGGGAAAAAGCCTGGAAAGCGTCTTCTTTTCCGCTGTGAATTGGATGCCTTGCCGATCGAGGACCTGAAGGAAAGTCCACATCAAAGTCAGACCAAAGGCAAAGGTCATCTCTGCGGGCATGACGGCCACATGGCGATTATTTGCGGTTTGGGTGAAAAACTAGCTCAGAACCGACCTGAAAAAGGAGAAGTTGTCCTGCTTTTCCAACCTGCCGAAGAAACAGGAGATGGTGCCAAGGCTGTTTTGGAAGATCGGAGATTTGAGCAGATAAAACCTGATTTTGCTTTTGCGCTGCATAATCTACCCGGCTATCCAATGCATCAGATCGTAATGCGAGATGGGACTTTTGCCGCTGGAAGTACCGGAATGACTATTACTTTGACAGGAAAAACCTCTCACTCTGCTCATCCCGAAGCTGGGATCAATCCTGCACAAGCTTTGGCAAAGCTCATTCAAGAACTGCCTCAATTACCAAAGGAAGCGGAGGGATTTGCCTTACTTACTTTGATTCACGCGGAGCTCGGAAGTTTGGCTTTTGGGACGAGTGCAGGTAAGGGAAGTCTGAGTATGACTTTGCGGGCATTTGATCAGCAGGAGTTGGATAGTTTGATTGAAAAAGTGAAGGCAAAAGCCCAAGCTGTGGCTGAATCGGAAAGATTAAGCGTGGAATTTGGCTTTGTGGAGCAGTTTGCCGTCTCAGTCAACGACCCGGAGCTTTATCAATTGGTAGAAGAAACCGCCAAAAATCTGGGGCTCAGTCTGGTGGAAAAGCCGGAACCCTTTCGCTGGTCAGAGGATTTTGGCTTGTTTTCTCAGGTTTGCCCATCATTCCTATTTGGATTGGGAGCGGGTGAAAACTGTCCGCAGCTTCATGAAGGGACCTATGATTTTCCGGATGAGTTGATCGGGACGGGAGTGGAGATGTTTGAGGGGATTTTATTGGCACTTCAAAAGTGAAGGGTTTTTTACCACAGAGTTCACTGAGAAAAAAGAGATCGGGGGAGGTGTTTTTTGAAAAGGACTTCATGAATTATTGGCTTGGGTGGCTATTTTCAAGGTCGCAGAGGTGTTCGCTTCGCTCGTCACTGCGAAAAAGTGCCAAAGGCACGCGCTGTGACAGCCCGGTATGCAATGCCGGGATTACAGGATAAGATTCTGATTAGAGTGCTGAAGGCACGATCTGTTTTTACCTAAGTCCAAAAAGGTTTTTTACAACAAAGTTTTTTTTTACCGCAAAGGACACGAAGGGTCGCAAAGGGGTTTTTTATCACAAAAAGCTCTAAGGTTTTTAAGTTTAAGACGGTGTCAGTATTTCCAGCTGATTTACGCAGAAAAAGACGCTGATCTTCGCAGATTTTGTCCCACAGATGATCACAGAAAAAGTCACGGATGGACACAGATTTCTTATAACAATCTCCATTTTTCTCCCGCTCTCTGTGGTTATTTTTTTTAGCCGCAAAGGACACGAAGGAACGCAAAGTGATTTTAACACCAAGTTCACTGAGAAGTAGAGGTGTAGGGATTTGGGCTTGAATTGAACTTCAAAGATTAATGGCTCGGGATGCTTTTTCAAGGTCGCAGAGGTGTTCGCTTCGCTCTTCACTTCGAAAAAGTGCCAAAGGCACGCGCTGTGACAGCCCGGTATGCAATGCCGGGATTACAGGATAAGATTCTGATTAGAGTGCTGAAGGCACAATCTGTTTTTACCTGAGTCCAAAAAGGGTTTTTTACAACAAAGTTTTTTTGCCACAAAGGACACGAAGGATCGCAAAGGGTTTTTTACCACAAAAAGCTCTTAGGTTTTTAAGTTTAAGACGGTGTCAGTATTTCCCGCTGATTTACGCAGAAAAAGACGCTGATCTTCGCAGATTTTGTCCCACAGATGATCACAGAAAAAGTCACGAATGGACACAGATTTCTTATACCAATCTCCATTTTTCTCCCGCTCTCTGTGGTTATTTTTTTTAGCCACGAAGGCCGCTAAGGAACGCAAAGGGATTTTACCACCAAGTTCACTGAGAAGAAGAGGTGTAGGGATTTGGGCTTGAATTGAACTTCAAAGATTATTGGCTCGGGATGCTTTTTCAAGGTCGCAGAGGTGTTCGCTTCGCTCTTCACTGCGAAAAAGTGCCAAAGGCACGCGCTGTGACAGCCCGGTATGCAATGCCGGGATTACAGGATAAGATTCTGATTAGAGTGCTGAAGGCACGATCTGTTTTTACCTCAGTCTAAAAAGGTTTTTTACAACAAAGTTTTTTTTTTACCGCAAAGGACACGAAGGGTCGCAAAGGGGTTTTACCACCAAGTTCACTGAGAAGAAGAGGTGTAGGGATTTGGGCTTGAATTGAACTTCATGGATTCTGGCTCAGGAAGACTTTTTCAAGGTCGCAGAGGTGTTCGCTTCGCTCTTCACTGCGAAATAGTGCCAAAGGCACGTACTGTGACAGCCCGGTATGCAATGCCGGGATTACAGGATAAGATTCTGATTAGAGTGCTGAAGGCACGATCTGTTTTTACCTCAGTCCAAAAAGGTTTTTTACAACAAAGTTTTTTTGCCACAAAGGACACGAAGGATCGCAAAGGGTTTTTTACCACAAAAATCTCTTAGGTTTTTAAGTTTAAGACGGTGTCAGTATTTCCCGCTGATTTACGCAGAAAAAGACGCTGATCTTCGCAGATTTTGTCCCACAGATGATCACAGAAAAAGTCACGGATGGACACAGATTTCTTATAACAATCTCCATTTTTCTCCCGCTCTCTGTGGTTATTTTTTTTAGCCACGAAGGCCGCAAAGGAACGCAAAGTGATTTTTACCACAAAGGTTAAAAAGGAAAGAGGTTGAGGGATTTGAGCTGGAAGTGAACTTCATGGATTCTGGTTCGGGATGCTTTTTCAAGGTCATTGAGGTGTTCGCTTCGCTCTTGGATGTAGGGTTTTTTCAGCCGCCAAAGCCGCCAAGACTTTGCGCCTTTCCGTCTTTGCGTGATTATTGCATCCACATTTATTCGGAGGGCGGGCAATGAAGCCCATTTTGGAATAAAAAAGGCCGACAATCGCCGGCCATTTTTGTTTTAGAAATCTGAATATTCAGTAGGATACAAAAGCCGCTGATCATTTCGGTTCATGATATTTTGATATTCAGGCATCACTTTCATTCTGTCCCAGTCAGGATCAGTTCCGAAGGCTTTCCAATGGGCATCCCGAGATTCCATGTTGGAAAAAGTGGTCATGTACATCAGATTGGGCATAGTTGCACCTGCGATTACCTCACCATAAAACACCGGATTGAAATCCAGCTTGGTGAAAATGTCCATTTCACCGGAGTTGAACATCTTGACTTTTTGTTTGTAAAGTTTTTCCGTCTGACTCTCGTAGCTTCTTAGCTCATACACTCGGTCTTTCTTTGGACTGGTCACTTTTGACTCAGTAAACCGAGGTTGACCGGTAAAGGCCTGCATTAAAGAAGTTTCTATTCGCTTGTAGGGGGGATTGTCGTGAGGCGCATTGATGTAAGCTGATCCAGCAGTCTGATAGGTTTGATCTTTGCTGAGCTTTCCTTCCATTTTTGCATAGACTTTCATGGATGAATAGGGAATAAAGAGGTAAACCCTTTTTCCTGCATCAGGCTGAGAAGCGACTGGTTTGAATACGCCAATTTTTTCTACTCCATTTCTGTGAAGCGCAGGTAATAGGGCCTTTTCAAAATAGGTGTCCAGCTGACTTTCTTGATTGGCATTTTCGATATGGTACGTTCGAAGTTCATAGAAATCTCTTTTCCCCTGAGCAAAGGAGCTTGAGGTCAAGAAGGCAAAGAAGGCCAGTAAGGCAATAGAAAATAGGTTTTTTGTTTGCATGGCAATGGGTTTTTAGGGTTGATTGCTATTTAGATACTTGCAATTTAACCCAAAATAGTGCGAGATATTTCCCGTCTATGGATTAGAGGTGGTTTCACGAAAAGACCTGCCAGGTTTTCAAAACCTGGCAGGTCTATCTAAGCAAAAAGCCCCGAAGAAATCTCCCCCGGGGCTGTATTCAAATTAACTCCCCGGCCGATGTCCTCACCGACCGGAATTCTACTTTTAGACCATTTCCTTTGTGAAATAAGTGCAGCCCAACTCAAACCAGCTTTCTCCTTTTTTTACAGGAATTAGCTCAGCTTCTAGGATATCCTCTCCCCGGTAACCCAACCCCTGTAATTCATCCTCAACGAGAAATTCCCCAAGCTCTTGAGAAAGATCGATAATCAACTTGTGATGAATCAAGTATGCCGCATTAAGCACCAGATAGCGAGGATCATTATTGTCAGGTTCTACAAACTTCAGCTGTGCCACTTGCTCCAACATCGAGATTGGCAGATACCAAGAATCCCCGGCATCTTCCCATTCCCGACCCTCCACATCCATCGGAGTCAGGGGCAAATCATAAGTATTCAAGAGATAGTTAAGTGATTTCCGTGCTTGCTCTTCGGGAGAAAGTTCGGACTCGTACAGTTCTGTAATTTTCCGTTTGAGTTCTGTTTCGGATTCTACCCATTCTTCCAAACTGGGCCAGGTTTTTCGTTTCATATTACAAGAACTTTGAAAAAGAGAATCCAGCCCAAAACCGTTCTAGGCTGAATTCCATATTATTTGTAAAACTGCTTTCGGATGCCATTAGGACCATACCATTCTTCTTCAGATAGTTCTAGAGGTTTGAATTCAATGTCAAAAATATTTCTATCAATTATCCGATCTTTCAATTCTGTAGAGATTATTATGTCAGGAATAAAAATCTCTTTCAGTAAAAGAACATCTTGGGAGCAAGTTTTTTTAATAGAAAGTTTTTCAGGGGAAATACTTCCTTTTTTTAATTTAAGTTCTGCCTTAAAGGACTTATAGTTTTCAAGATCAAGAAATTTCTTTTTTTCATATTCGTGAGCAAATGTTAATTGAATGAATGGATTGCCAGTACTTCTAGAAACTTCTGCTATAAAAGAACTTTGGTCAAAGTCAATGCAATTGTCGTTGAATTTGAAATAGTTAGTAATCCAATAATCATTAATCTCTTTATTTTTTTGAATTAATTCGGCTGGGAAAAATTGTATTTTGGAATTTGCGTTAACTTCTTCCATTATTTCCTTTAAGGCATTGGACATAATTAATCTTGTTGAAAGCATGCCTCCAGAATAGAAAAGTGATGGTATTCTTCGTGAGTCAGAAATTTCAATTATCGGGATCTTAGGTTTGAATTCTATCCAAGAATAATTAGGATGATTTCCAAGAAAATCGGGATCGTCTTTATGACATGGAAGTAAATAGTTCTTGATTAAATCTTCAGACGATAAATTTTCAGAATTTGGCATTACTTGAAAGAAGTTCATCGGAAGTTAATTTGGTTTAAGTGTACATTAGGATTGGCTTGTATTGCAGTCTTGGCTTTGTTAATTAATTCGGCTACTTTTTGATAATAAAAATCAGGTGTCTCATTTGGGAAGTCATTTTTTATCATTTCTAATCGTGAAAGAATTAGATTATTATATATATCATGATTTGGTTGATTTCTCCAAGAATCAACTGGTATTCCATTAAGCACTTCATTCATGTGAAACGCATTTGCAGATTTCGCTGCTTCCTGAATAACTGAATGCTTTTGAATTGCTGTAGACCAAGGAATAATATGATGTGCTTGTTCCGTTGTTAGAATGTTTGGAAACATGCTCCTAAGTTGACTTCTATCTCCAAAGGTAATAAAACCCTCCCTATCAAGGATCCATCGGATTACTTGTTTGCTCTGTAGGTCAGTCGCAGATTGAATTACTTTAAATCCGATTTTTGGTCCAGAAGTAATGTAACCAAGGAATGGCAAACTAGACGCAACACTTAAGGTAGCATTGACTCCGTCACCTTCAATTACGTAAAGAACACCATTTATTAAATCGGCAGGCTCCCCTAATTCTGGTACTAGACCCAATATATCAAGAGTAAAATGAAGAGCTTCTTTGTTAGCATCATAGTATAAAAGGTACTTTTTCCAACTGCCATCAGGATTTTTATACTTAGTAGGGTTCTCAAATTTTAGGTATGCGATTTTGGTATTTATAAAAATTGAGTAATAGTGAAGGATTATTGGGTCAATCAAGTTTCCCTCTACTAGATGATCAACAGCTAGTCCAAAATTCTGATTCATTTGACTAGACAAAACTCCTTCCATTTGGGCTGCAAGAGTAATCATTGCAGCTTTTTGGTCTAGATTGAGTTCTGACTGAAGGAGGGATTTAAATTCCGTTGAAAACGCATCATTCAAACTCAAATAGGCCATGTGCCAATCTGAAAGATTAAAATCAGTAAGTAAGTTGTCGATTTGAGTAGCATTTCTAGTAAGCGTAAAGGCAGGAGATCCGAAATCTGAAACTGAACAATCCATGCAGGTCATATTAGCTGCACCTGAAATGGAAAATTTTCTCATTTGAGCGTCACTACATGAAATTGTAATAATTGGATATCTTGTAGGGTCATTGCAACCACAAGTGTGCATGTGATTCATGCAGGAACAAGGACTCCAAGAAAGTGTCCAAGAACATGTTCCAGAAGAAGTTCCACCTCCTCCTCCAGGTGTTATCCAAAGGCTTCCGCCACTTCCACCAGATCCTCCTCCATAGCTTGAGCCATAATCAATTGTTACCTGATCACAGGTCACTGGATCTCCATTGCTGTCAAATACTCCGTCACATCGTTCCAAAAATCCTGGATTGGAATCATTAAAAAAGCTGGAGAAGGGAAAGCGCTTGATGGTCACACCGGAAGCAAGTAAATCTTTCGTCACCTCAAAATCTTGGTATTGAATGCTGTCAAATTCATACTGAAGTACATACTGATCCAACACATTGTCCACACTGTCAGCAACCAATACCAGATTAAACGTGCTGTACTTATCTCCTTTTGCCAGAAAAGGGACAGTGTAAGTTCGTCGCTTTAATGTATCTGTAGTCAGTTGGGATGCTTCCAGATCAAAGGTGAAATCCGAAATTTGCCTCATTTGGGCAGATTCAATTACATTAAAACCGATTCGTTTTTGCAACTTTTTACCCAATGAAAGGAAAGTACTTTTGCTTACTCGTGTCACTTGGTAAGGGCCCTGAATTTGCTCAATTGTATCAGGCTCTATCGCCAACTCTTCGATGGGTTGCATTTCACAGCTCCAAAAAAGCAGGACATATGCGAAAAAGATAAGATTTCTCATAAGGTTTTTAGTTTGAAAAATACGTGGGGGGGGGGGGAGAATGTCAATACCCTATATAGGGTATTTTTGAGGGTTTTTGAAAAAAAATACCTGCAAGGTTTTCAAAACTTGTCAGGTCTATCCAAGCAAAAAGCCCCGAAGAAATCTCCCCCGGGGCTTGATTTTTTTAAGTTGACTTGCTTGTCTTTGATTTCCAAAGCGTCCAGGAGCCGAAACATCGGTCATCGGACATCGGTCATCCAACTCTTTACTTTTTCTGAGCCTTCTTCATCGGATTATCACCGGTTGAGGCTCCACGTGCTGCACCGTTACTTTTGAATAGTTCAAAACGGCTCGGCTGATATTGTCGCGGCCAATAGTTGCTGCTTTCGTCGATGTCGGCGGTTTCACGCTTGGGATCGAGTACAAAGCGAACCACTTCTTTTTGCTTCGCAAAAACTTTGGTCACCTGTGTTTCATTTTTTCTCCAGATCTCGGCTGGAATTCGCTCAATCTCCGAAGTACCATCAGCAAAGTGGAATTCGATAATCAATGGCATCACCAATCCTCCCACGTTTCTGAACGTCATTTCGTAGAAGTTCATATTGCTGTTGAACACGGCTTTTTCCCGCTCGCTGAGGCTAGCTACGAAACTCTTGTATTTGGCATCATCTTCTGGAGTGACCGCAAATCGATTGTAGCTGTTGTAGAAGTCACGGGTTTTTGGATCCGCTTCCAAGACAGTCTGAGTTACATCTGTTTTGTTGAATTCACGGCTGACGTAATCTTCCTCTCGGTCGTAGGTAGCTTTTGCTTCTGCAGCTCGCTCTGCAGGAGGTCTATTGTCCAACTTGAACCAAGTGACATTTTCAATGGAAATATCGACTGGGTCAGTTCCGTAGAACCAACCTCTCCAGAACCAATCCAAATCCACAGCCGATGCGTCTTCCATCGTTCTGAACAGATCGTCCGGAGTTGGGTGCTTAAACATCCATCTTCTTGCATATTCCTTGAAGGCATAGTCAAATAGCTCACGGCCCATGACAGTCTCACGAAGGATATTCAGGGCGGTAGCTGGCTTTGCATACGCATTTGGACCAAACTGAATGATGTTTTCAGAATTAGTCATGATCGGCTCCAATGTGTTCTTTTCGCTTCTCATGTAAGGAACTATTTTGTGAGCCGCACCTCGTCGGGAAGGATAATTTCTGTCCCATTCCTGCTCGGCCATGAATTGCATGAAAGTGTTCAATCCTTCGTCCATCCAAGTCCACTGTCGCTCGTCTGAGTTGACGATCATAGGGAAGAAGTTGTGACCAACCTCATGGATGATTACTCCAATCATACCGTATTTCACCGCTTCGGAGTAGGTGCCATCCGCATCCGGACGTCCGTAGTTGAAGCAGATCATCGGGTATTCCATTCCGTTACTTGCTTCCACGGAGATGGCCGTTGGGTAGGGGTAATCAAACGTGTGTGCTGAGTAAGATTTGATGGTGTGGGCTACTACTTTGGTAGAATATTGCTCCCAAAGTGGATTGCCTTCCTTGCCGTAGTAGGACATCGCCATGACGTCTTTTCCGCCTTGCTTCACTGCCATGGCATCCCAGATGAACTTTCTGGAAGAAGTCCATGCGAAATCACGGACATTTTCAGCTTTGTAAATCCAGGTCTTTTTGCCGGAGGCTTTCTTTTTCTCCAAAGATTCAGCTTCCGCTTGAGTTCGGATGATCACCGGCTCATCGTAAGTCTTTTTTGCTTTGTTCCATCGGTCAAGTTCGGTGGAGGAAAGCACTTCTTCCGGATTTTGAAGCACTCCAGTTGCTCCGACCATGTGATCTGCAGGGACGGTGATGCGGACTTCATAATTTCCAAAAGTCAAAGCAAATTCACCGGCTCCGAGGAACTGCTTGTTTTGCCATCCTTGGAAGTCGGAGTAGACCGCCATTCTTGGGAACCACTCTGCCATGGTGTAGAGGTAGTTTCCGTCCTTTGGGAAAAACTCATAGCCCGGACGTCCGCCGATGAAGCCCATTCGGTCGTGAATGTTGAAGCTCCAATCGATGGTAAAGCTGAAGGTTTCACCGGGATTTAGAGGCTGTGGAAGATCCACACGCATCATGGTTTTGTTGATGGCTACATTCAAGGGGGTCCCATTGCCATCTTTGATGGAAGCGATCTTCAGATCATAGTCATCGGAGTGCCAAAGAATCCCATCCAGCTGGCGTAGGCTCATTTGAGGATTGAGGCTGGATTCGGTGACTTTTGGGGTGTCAGAGTCTTTGCTTCGGTTATTTTGATCGAGCTGAAGCCAAAGGTAAGTCAGCTGATCCGGGGAATTGTTGATGTATGTAACAGTCTCATTTCCTTTGATGGACTGATTGTCGTCGTTGAGCTCGACATTGATCAAATAGTTGGCTTGCTGCTGCCAATACATGTGTCCCGGAGCTCCGGAGGCAGTTCGGTAAACGTTAGGCGTGCGGAGCATTGTGCCTAACTGCTCAAAACGGACTGCGTGATTTTGCTCGGGCTGTTGTGCCCATACAGGAGCAGTTCCCACAAGACCAATTGCTGCGATTGCAAGTAATTTTTTTATCATATTTTTTACTCGTTGATTATTCTATAAAACAGTCTAATAACCAGACTGGAAAGGTTCTGTTCATAAAGTATGGTTACCAAAATTTGGTCTCTAACATCAGCATACAGGCGATACCCAAGACAAATGCTGACACGACCAGTGTCCACTCTTTCCTGTTAACTCCTGCCAAGTTGACCAAGGAAGTCAACAGCAGAAAAGCCGCGACGATAATGATTTGGCCCACTTCCAGCCCAATGTTGAAGGAAAGCAAGGGCTGCCAGATACTGGTTTCTTTGCCCAGAAGTGCTTTGAGGTAGTTGGAAAATCCCAAACCATGGATCAGTCCAAAGAAAACCGCAAACAGGTAATTCAGTTGAATACCCTTCCCGCTACTTGGTTTTGGTTTGAATAGTGTAATCAAAGCCGTAAAGGCAATAGTCACCGGAATAAGGAATTCGATCACATCAGCCCGGATTTGAATGACATTGAAAGTGGCCAAAGCCAAGGTGAGGGAATGCCCTATGGTGAAAGCAGTGACGAGAATCAGGATTTTTTTCCAGTCTCTAGCTACATAGACCGCGCAAAGTGCCAATACGAAAAGAATGTGATCAAAACCCTGAATATCCAGAATGTGCTGTAATCCGAGTTTAAAATACAATTGAAAAGAATTCATATTTGGGGTTTGGTACTGCTAAAGAAGTAAATTGCGGCGAAAATACAGTATAATTCCCACAAAAGGCGGAAAGCCCTGACTAAATGCAACATCTTTACATTTCATGGATTGTACTTCTGTTGATTGCCAAAGCGCATCCATTCTTTATCAGCTTGACTGAGATCAGGTTCAATCCTAACAGCAAGAAAATGGAGATCGCCCAGAAGATTTTTTGGGATGATCTGGAGCTCGCTTTGGGTAATGAATTCAAAGAAAAAGTGGATTTTCTCAATCCGAAAGATAAGGCAAAGCTGGATGGCCAAATCAGGGAATATTTGCTAAAACATAATCAGTTAGCGGTCAACGGGAAGTCATTAACCTTGAATTATCTGGGCTATGAAGTGGAGGAAGATGCGGCGTGGTTTTATATTGAATCCTCCGCAACTGAAATCCCGAAGTCTATAGAAGTCAAAAACACCATCCTACTGAATGACTTCAACGGACAACAGAACATCGTCCATGTCTATAGTCAATCCAAATCTCCACGAAGTTTACTTTTGGGAAAAGGGGAGGAAAAGGGGAAGATTGAGTTTTGAAGTATCAAGACGCTAGACACAAGTATCAAGATGATAGACACGATTGACAATGAGCAATTACCAATGGTCAATGTCCAATTTACAAGTGGTAGTGATTGCAATGAGGTTCGTTGAGACTAACTCCCCCTTTGAGTTCAAGTTTAGTTTTGGGAAAGAATCTTGGTAAAAGGGGGTAAGGGGGATTTTTCGAGAAGAAGGAAGGGATTGGGAATAACCAAAATAGCAATGATCAATTCTCAAGATGGGGCATCCGTCCTTGAAAATTGATCAGTGGGTTTGGAAATTGAAAATTGATTACGGCAATTTCACGCAGATTTTCGCTGAAAAAGTCGCGGATTTTCGCAGATCTTTTAATATTCAAAATCTTTTCTCCCAAAAATAACTTCCCGCCCTCAGCGTCTCAGCGATGAAATAAAAAAAGCCGCCAGAAATCAATCTGACGGCTTTTTTAAATCCGAAATCAAAATTCCGAAATCCGAAATCAAAGCTTCTCAAATATCCTTCTAAAGCTCGTCGCCTCCGCGATTCTTCCATGAAGTTCAGAGATAGACACGCGCTCCTGCTCAGTAGTATCTCTGTGCCGGATAGTGACGGTATTATCTTCCAAAGTCTGATGATCCACAGCAATACAGAATGGAGTGCCGATCAAATCCTGACGTGCATAGCGCTTTCCGATCGAAGCCGCATCTTCGTAGATAATATTGAAGTCGTATTTCAGCAATTCCACAATTTCCTTTGCTTTTTCAGGTAAGCCGTCTTTCTTCACAATCGGAAGAATCGCAGCTTTCACAGGAGCGATAGCGGGATGGAATTTCAAATAAGTTCTGCTTTTTTCCTCTGAATTTTCCTCAGTATATGCATTGCAAAGGGTCAAGAGAAATAGTCGATCCGCTCCGATTGAGGTTTCAATCACATAAGGAATGTAATTCTGATTGATCTCAGGATCGAAGTATTGCTGCTTCTTTCTGGAGAATTCCTGATGGCTTTTCAGGTCAAAATCAGTTCTGGAGTGAATGCCTTCCACTTCTTTGAAGCCAAATGGAAACTCAAACTCAATGTCCATCGCTGCATTTGCGTAGTGGGCTAGTTTTTCGTGATCGTGTTTTTTGAGCTTTTCCGCAGGGGTACCCAAAGCCAAATGCCACTTCATGCGCGTTTCTGCCCAGAAGGCGTACCAGTCCATTTCGGTGCCGGGGCGGATGAAAAACTGCATTTCCATCTGCTCAAATTCACGCATTCTGAAAATAAACTGACGGGCAACGATCTCATTTCTGAAGGCCTTTCCGATCTGTGCAATGCCGAAAGGAACCTTCATTCGTGCAGTCTTCTGCACATTCAGAAAGTTGACAAAAATGCCTTGTGCTGTCTCCGGACGCAAATAAATGGTGGAGGAATCTTCTGCTACAGATCCAACTTGCGTGGAAAACATTAAGTTAAATTGACGAACATCAGTCCAGTTGGAGGTTCCGGAGATCGGGCATTTGATACCTTCGTTGGTAATCAGATCACGGACTCCGTCCAAATCTTCAGCTTCCAATAAACGGGCAAGCGCTGCAGTTAACGATTTCCCTCTTTCGGCTTCACCTTCTTTTTCGAGTTTGGCGGCATGTTCTTCTACCAGCACATCGGCACGGTAGCGCTTTTTGCTGTCCTTGTTGTCGATCATGGGATCGTTGAAAGAATCCACGTGGCCGGAAGCCTTCCAAGTAGTCGGATGCATAAAAATAGAGGCATCAATTCCGACGATATTGTCCTGCACGCGAGTCATGGATTCCCACCAAAGGCGCTTGAGGTTGTTTTTCAATTCTACCCCATAAGCTCCGTAGTCATAGACCGCCTGCA
>NZ_JAUXYL010000012.1 GCF_030694375.1 Algoriphagus sp. | reverse complement strand
TTAGTCCGTTTATTGGTTTACAAGTGTACGGTTTTTGGGATAATAGTTTTTCCACAATCGATCTGTTTTTTGATTGGTTTGATGGATCTCTTCAGGAGTTTTGTTTCCTATACTCATATGAGGCCGCTCTTGGTTGTAGAGGTTGACAACTTGGGAAAGCAACTCCTTGGCTTCTTGAATGGAATTCACTTCATAGCAATCCAGGTATTCTCCTTTAACAATTCCATTGATTCGTTCAGCCAATGCATTTTCTAACGGATCACCGTTTTCGGTCATGCTGATCGCTATACTATTGTCCTGTAATAACTTGACATACTCTTTACAACAATATTGTATTCCTCGGTCTGAATGATGGATCAGGCCTTCTACAGGCTGTTTTAACTGATCCAAAGCCATTTGAAGGGCATGGATTGATGATTCCGCTTCCAGCGATTCACTCAGATGATAACCTATGATCTTATGTGAGAAGACATCGGTTACAAAACTGATGTAAAGAAACTTATCCTTAAATCTCCAATAAGTAATGTCGCTTACCCATAACCGGTTGATTCTATCAGCAACAAACTCGCGGATCAGATTTGGATATTTTCGAAGCCAATGACTTGAATAGGTCGTAGTTACCCGTCTGTTTCGACGGCGAATCAACAACTGATTTGCTGCCAAAAGATCAAACAGCGCATCTCTACCCATCTTGATCTGGTGATCGAACATGAAGGCTTCCAGCTTCACCATGAGCTTGCGGCATCCCATTTTTTTATGGGATTTTCTGATTCGTAACACCTCCTTGATCACAAGCTCCTGTTCAAAGCTAGTTTCTTCCTTCTGCCAATAATGCTGATAATAGGCCTGTCTGGTCATACCAAATAATAAACATAAACGACTCAGAGCCTGTCGCAGATGCCTTTCCTTTAAGGTAGTAATTACTTGGTGTCGGACTTTTTTCTGATCGGAATCTTCAATTCCTTTTCTGCAATTTCGATCATCAGCTCATAGCCTTCGGCTTTCAGCTGGGCATTCTCAAGCTGACGCTCCAGCTCTTTGATGCGTTTTTGAAGGTCTTTGGGATCTTGTGGGTTGTCTTTGGTCGCCAAAACTGCTCGTTCTTGTTTAGTAGGATCCGAAGGTAATTGTCTTTTAATTGGATTTTCAATTCTATCAGAATAACCTAACATTCGCATCCAATGGAGCATTTTTCCGTGCTCTACTGATTGACCAGTATACTTCCTCCAAATCTCAACTTTAGAGGAATTTCCCGATAGATACTCTTTGATCATTTCTTCCCGCTCAGCCCAACTCAGAGATCCTATGCTCCTTGTTCTTTTTTCTTTTTGTCGTTTCATTGTAGTTTACTTTGTGTAAACTCAATTCAGGACAAGTCAGGTGGTAAAGTTGTAAGGTTAGGAGGAGTTGTAAAGTGGTAAAGTTGGAAGGTGGTCTAGTTCCAATCCAGTGCTGAAGGCACGTTCTTTAATAGCCCAGCTTTTCAAAGCTGGGTTAAAAAATGAAAGTTAGGTTACCAGCGCTGAAGCAGGATGTTGATATGGAAAAGGATGTTGATACCAGCGCAATGGAATGGTAAGTCGGATTGTAAATCCTGAAACTGGCAGATCGACATTGCATCCTGATAACGGGAGCCGAACAAGGGACGTGAGTGCGGACACTCACGTCGGCGGAAAACTTGCGCCAAGTTGGTCGGTGTTAGGATTTCTCGCAAAGGCGGTAAGTCGCAAAGAAGTAAAAGTTCAGCTTCTCAAGAAGCAGGACAATGGGCAATAGCAGTATTCAGAAGGCTGAAGGCCTGACACTGTACTAGCCAAGGGTGTGGTTCGGCTTGGTTCGGCTCCGCTCACCAACCAGCGCTCATCAACCGGCAGAACCCTAGGTAAAAAAAGGAAAAATGAAATTGACCTCGGCGCAAGAAACTCCATAGAGACGAAAAACAAAAAGAGAGAATCAATTATGATTCCCTCTTTAGGGTGTAGAAGCAATTAAAAGGGGCACTGCAACTTCTCTTTTATTATGAATTTAAATTATCAAAAACTAAGAAAAAAGTATCAATTGAATAAATATATGGACTAAGTGCAGGAATTA
This sequence comes from Algoriphagus sp., assembly GCF_030694375.1. Lineage (GTDB taxonomy): Bacteria > Bacteroidota > Bacteroidia > Cytophagales > Cyclobacteriaceae > Algoriphagus. The sequence goes on along the minus strand of NZ_JAUXYL010000012.1, from coordinate 9,014 downwards.
TGCAATAAGTCCACAACACATGCCTTGTCTGTCTCCGTGGTAGGAAGTGGAGACTCCTACTTTAACTGGACAGGGCAAATAGGGCCAAGCCGAAAACCCTTTTTAGAGTAGGCAATTTAACCAGGCCTTGAGTGGAAGTCTAAGCCCTTCCAATCAAGACATCAAACGGTTTCCCTGTTTTTGATCTGTTAAAAAACAGGACATACTATGAATAAATTGAAGGGCGCTTTGCCCATAATCGCTTTCTTATTCGCTGCGTTCGCAGCAGTTGCATTTTCACCAAAGAATTCTGCCATGAATGTCTATGGTGAAGATGGAGGTCAATGGTATAATGTAACCGGAATAGCACCTGGTCCAACGACTTATACCTGTGATGTTTTGGAAGATGTGGAATGTCTGCATGATATCAACAGAAATCCTATCAATCCAGGTGAGGATAAGGAGTTTGTAAAAAGAGGTCCTCTTCCTCCTGCTAATTAATATCCAGTGATATTAAGGTGGCCCGGGACTATTTCCCGGGCTTTTTTATGGGTTGTTCAAAGCTAATTCTATTTCAGGTAGCTTTAGTGAGAACTGATCCATCCGCTCAAGAAAGAAGTCGCTTCCCCTTATTTTTCTAATTAAAGGAAGCTTTAACTCTCCAATCGCGGCCAATCGCTTCATGTCGGACCATCGACTTCCTCTAAATACCAGTTCTTTTCTTCTTTCTTCTAAAACTGTATTAAGGTCTGGAGATTTATTCTCCTCAATCCATTGGTTCACATCACCATATCTATTCTTTATCAATTTAATTAGAATTGATTGACCTTCCGTTGCTCTTCCGAGACGGAAAGCTGATTCAGCTCCATTTAATAGGACTTCTGATATGCCAATTCCCGAAAAAAGGTTGAAATCACCCAAATATGAGCCTTTATAAAGAAAGTTTCCTGCTGCATCTTTATTGAAATATAAAGACCTTCTCAGATCATTGGTCGAATATCTTTTGATCAAGTCAGGATTAATCCAAGTAGCTGAACTAGCTGTTACCGAAAAACTACTGGTGACTCCATAGTAGAGCGTTTCCTCATTAAAGAGCTTAAATGGATATGGAGAAAGTGGATTTAATTTTTTATAATCCATTAAACCAATTCCCGCATCCAAAACCTCCAATGACATAGTCAAGGCCAAATCATATTTCCCCCAATACAAATAGACATTGGATAAAAGTGCCGCAGCAGAACGCTTGTCAGGACGGTTTGGAAATGCCGCTTTTTCGGGAAGCAAGTTACGAGCCTCCAAAAGGTCTTGTTCTGCTCTTTGAAAAAGGCCGTTTATTCCCATAAGTTGAGATGGTCCAGTTACAACAGCTGAAAATCTGATAGGAATCTTGATAATCTCTGCCTCTGAACTTTCAAAATGAGGCAAAAAGAGCTGCCCCAGTTGAATCATAGCCAGTGATCTGACGAAAAGGGCTTCTCCTTTTAATTGTGCTACATGTGTGGATTGGTTTTCCAATCCTTCCAATATATCCAAGCAATTATTTGCAAAGAATATTTTCCGATGCAGCCTATTATAATCCACTGACCTTTCCTGAGGCTGAAATATTTCCTTATGCCATAGGTAGGCATTTTGCTCCCATGGATTTAATGCCTCCCAATTGGCAGAAGAAGTCACCCAATCATCAGAAAGAATAAATGAAGCGAGGGAGTTGGAATTGAGCGTCGTGTAATTATCCAGGATGGCTCTGATATCCTCCACTGTGCTAGGCACTAGGATGGATTTAACGGGTTTTTCTTCCAGAAATCCCTCACAGGAAACCGAGAAAAAGCCAATAATAATCAAGAATATTGATGCGCGTTTGTTCATGTTATGATGAATTTATAGTTATAAAAAAGGGGTGGGAGCATCGTATCTGCCGGGAGGATTTTAAATTCTAAACCAAAAGAGAAAAGCACCTCCTTTTACCCCGATTGTTAATTTTTAGAAATCGATTCTTAGTCCCGCGGAAAAGGAGCTTAAGGGTCTGGCGGATTGAAAATCCGGATCCAACCGATCATTTGATGCCTTCCAAATTATCCCTAGATTATTGGCATAGGTATAAATTTGAAGGGTTTTGAATGGAAGGTTCTGACTTTGTCGTTTATCCCAGGTATAGGAAAACCTGACATCATTTAATCTGAAATGATCACCTTTTTCTACCAAGGCCGCAGAATTTGTGTAAAAAGCATTTCTTCTCGTATCTGCGGAAGCAGGCAATGAGGGTATTTGAGTAATGGCTTCATCACCGGGTCTCTGCCATCTTTGATCAAAATCGCCGTGGCCAATTTCACCTCTAAGCAGGGTGAAATAATCTATCGATCTCCGCTTGTAATAGTATCCCAATCGGTAGGATATATTTACCGAAAGTCCGAAGCCTTTATATGAAAAATCATTTCTAAACGCTCCAAATGTGGTGGGTCGTGCCGAACCATGATATTGAAGGTTTTCTATTGTCGCAGCTCTCGAAATCCCAAGGTAGTTATCACTGGATTCTCCATCCAAGATTCCCAAAGGATTGCCATTCTGGGGATCCAAACCGGCCCATTGGTAAGTATAAATACCATACAATGGACGTCCTAAAATGGGTTGTGGATTTGCACTGAAGGCCGTCCCCAAAAGATTTGCAACCGTGGGCTTTCGCTCAAAATCCAATACTTTTTCGCTTACTCCACTGTAGAGGATATTTGATACCCATGTAAATTGACCACGAATAGGCCTCAACACCAAATTGAAATCAACTCCTCTGACTTGGGTTTTGGCAAAATTACCTGTGAAGCTGGTTAGCCCAAGCGCAGCAGGCACTGAATAATCTCCCAACAGATCAGTTCCCATTTTTAAATAGTACTCGACAGAACCTCCAATAAGTCCATCCTGCGTTTCAAAATCCAAAGCTATATTCGTGGTATTGATTTTTTCCCATCTTAGGTTTGGATTAGGTGGATTGACAATGGTCGCTGCCCGTAATTGTGGTAGTACATCAAAAAACTGAAATGTAATGTATTGCGCAGTGACATCAGACGATAGACTCTTGTCCACATTACCTGAGGACCCATAAGTGGCTCTGAGCTTTAAGAATGGAAGATTTGGAAGATTGGCTTTGAGATTTTCTGAAATAATCCAAGCCCCTCCAATTGACCAGAGCGGTACTCCTCGGAGATTAGCTTCAACCCCAAAGATGTTAGCTTGATCCTTTCTGATGCTTCCAGTAAGAAAATAGGTGTGTTTGAAATCATAGCCTACATTTGCGTAATAGGAAATAAAACGATCCGTTCTTCCTCCAAGTGAATTTCCGGAAAGCAATGTTCCCTGCTGACCGGGATTGTAATAGAATGGAAATCTGGTGATTAAATCCACATTAACACTTGTAGCCATATCGTCCCGATATCCATAATATCTGGTGCTCCAATTCTCAGCCTGTAAATCCCTTACCTCAGCCCCTGCCAATACATTGAGGAAATGGTTTTGTTTCCAATCCTTCTGGTAGGTCAACTGTGGCCGAAAGGTATGGGAATATGACTCGGAATTACCGATCGAAAGGATATCACCTATCGGCATCGGATAGCTTAACGACCTGTCCGGTCCTACCTGGGTATACCTGTTGATCTGGTCTCGAGTAGAGAATAAGGATAGAGGATCACGATTGTTGGTTTTTGAAAGATTCCTCCAGTATTGGTAGTAAAGTCCCAAATCTAGTCCTTTGGCTAGATTAATTTGAAGTGAAGGAGTTACTCTCAAATCATAACCTTGGGTGGAGTGGTCCAATTGCCCAATCTCATTTAGAGGGACATACCTCCAGTCCAATAATCCCTGATTCTGAATCGATTCGATATATCTAGTACTATAAATATTGGCCACGGAAAGAGGTCTCCCCGCTTCATCCATTAGACGGTCATATGCATAGCCTGTCGGCAAAGCGGTGCGGTTTATTCCATTTTGGTTTGAGAAATTAAGTACCATGCCTGCTTTTACCCGATTTTTCAGCAGATCCCATTCATTGCCAGAGGTCATTGTCCATCGGGAGTTTTGGTTGCCGATGATATCCTGCTGTGTTTGGTCATAGCCCAATGAAAATTGGTAGCTGGACTTCTCCCCTCCTCCACTTAATGAAAGTGCATATTGTTGGCTTAATGAAGGTCGGAGATATTGGCTTTCAATATCCCTTCTGATATCCCTTTGTCCCATTGTTTGAAGTTGCAAATCTGCTTCCTGCTGGGTAAGCTTTCCATCTCTCAAGGCTATGAGCGTTTCGACTGCCGGAGAGAGTTTGGGTTTGTTTGCATTGTTTTCCAGGCTTCGGTAGAAATTTCTGCCAAAAAGGGCTTGTTCTATTTCAATGAATTCCGGAATTCCCATCTGGGGTACATAAAACAAATCCCTATGCTGAGTGCTGGTGATGTTAGAATTCAAGCTGATCTTCAGTGGTTGATTTTTTCTACCCCTGTGAGTGGTGATCACAATGACGCCATTCCCGGCTCTTGCCCCCCAAATGGAAGCTGCGGCTGCATCCTTAAGAACTGAAATGCTTGCCACTTCATTTGGATTGATATTCTCTATTGGACCATCATAAGGAAAATTGTCCACAATGATGAGCGGGGCAGTATTACTGAAAATCGTTCCTCTTCCTCGAATAGAAATTGGGTCATTTGCAGCTTGGGGCCCTCGATTGAAAACCAAGCCAGGCGTTACATCTTCCAGACGGTCCAAAATATTGGCACTTACCTTCCGCTGTACGAGTTGGCTGTCCAGCAAGACAAATGATCCTGTAGCCCGCTCCTTGGGAAGCGTCTGATAACCGGTAGATACTACCTCAAACGATTCCAGATCCAGAGACTCCATTTTTAGCCGGATTTCCAATGGATTACCACTTGGAATAGAGATTTCCATACGAACCGTTTCCATTCCGATGTAAGACACCATTAGTACATAGGTTCCATTGGGAGCAGAAAGGGAAAATCTTCCATTTTCATCGCTAACTGTTCTGAAATCAGTATCTCTTAAGTAGAGTAATGCACCGGGAAGTCCAATTCCATCCTCGGAGTAAACAGTTCCTTTAAGCGGTGCCTGCTGGGCAGCTGCCAGTTCGGACAGCAGTAAAAGAAACAGAATGAGTATGCTGTATTTATTCATGGAATTAGGGGTTTGGTGGGAAAGAAGTAGAAATGGAAGAATTGGAAATTGCTTCCAGACGATTTGCCAGATCATCCAATTCCATTTTGTTGATGGATTGGAGGTTTACTATTCCGTCTGGTCCTATAATCATTTTTTGTGGAAAGGAATGAATGCTGTAGGTCTTGAGTAAGCCAGTTCCTTGAGGCACCCATAGATTCAGGGAGGATTCCGAGGTGTATTCTCCGGTGCTTAAGCTTTTCTTCCAATTATCGACCGAGACATCTGCATTGACTGTCATGATCTGTATATTCGGGTCATCGGCATACTTTTCACTGATCTCGCGCATCACGTTTTGGTATTCATAGAGGCAGAACTTACATCCTGAGATCCAGAAATGAATGAGTAGGGTCTTCCCTTTCAGTTGGGAGAGATTCACCATTTTGCCAGAAACATCCTGTAAGCCTTCCCCTATAAAAATTCCTGCATTGGTTTCGGAAAGCTGTTCCAAACGTGTTTTGATCCAGGGGCTCTCCACCATAGTGAGACTTGACTGGATCAGCCCAGAGAGCTGGTCACCCAGGCGGTTGAAGTTGTCCAGCAGGCAGAAGGCGATCACTTCCTCCCTGAGCTGGAGAGCCAGTGGACGGATTACTTCCAACATGTGCTGATTTGAAGCAAATGCCTTCATCATAGCCCATTGGTAAGTACCTTGAGCCAAGAGCGGATGCGAGTAAGACATCTTCTCCAATTTCATTTCGGCTACCCAATCGGCTACCAATTGGAATTTCTTCGGATCCCGGAGGATGAGTTCCATTGCCAATTCCGATTTGTTCATTGCACTATAGAGGATTTCTCCTTTGATTCTGGACTCGAGAACACTGGTCTGTTCATCGCTGAGAGACTGGGCACTCAATAGCTTCCAGGCTGGATGATCGATGTAAGAATTTGCGATGTAGGTTTCAAATTCTTTCCATGCCTCCTCTGCAGTGGTAATGACTTTCATTTTGACATAGAGGTCATCGGGTCGGGACTGTGCCTTTTTCCATAAGGCTGCAGAAAGAGAATCCTGAAAAATGGATTCCATGTTTCCTGAAATCAGAATCGGATCTGCGTTGAATTTCTCTTCAAGGAATACCCTGTCCAGTTCGTATTGGGTTTTGTAAAACTCCGCTTCCGGACCTCCAAATAATAAGGTGCCAGCTTGTAGGTAGGCTCTTATCCTCACCCGATCACCTTGGAAATAATACCAATGCTTGGCAAGAGTATTTTGTCCTTTTCCTATAGAGAAAAATCCGTGGGTTTCTGCATTTGGAAATTGTGTGATAAACACTCGGAAATTGCGACTTCCTTCGAAGAAATTACCATCTTCTCCGGGGATGACAAGAGAAACTCCGGGAGTAACCGTTCTCCGTTCGCTGACCAATTGGTCCCAGAAGCGGAGGTAGAGTGAGTCCGAAGGAACAGGTGAGGCAAGCTCGAGGTAGAGCATGCCGTTCTCCACTCGGGCAGGAGTGTTACCCTCCTCCTGCCCTTGGGAAGTAGTGTTATCAACTAAACTAAGTCCCGATGTTGGAAGTACGATTTCGGATTTGGGATTTCGGATTTCGGAGGAGCGAGGTAGATTGTCGTCACTGCGAGCCTGGCTACCATTAGGATAGTGAGCTCCTGAGAGCGACGTGGCAGTCTCATTCCTTGGTCCACTGTCAACAGTCCACGGTCCACTGCTGGGTAGTGGTGAACTGGAGATTTCTGCTCCATTAGTGTACTCGATGAAAGTATCGGGAAGGATTGCTCCCTCCCGATTGGGGCTGTCTGACCTATGAAGAAGTTCAGCCCCGGGTGATCGCACAACTTTGCTCTGTGCTACGAGGTACCTCCCGACAAGACATAGCAATGCCAGGAAGCATGTGAGTAGTAGTTTGTTCATGCTTTGAAATGGTTGTGAAGCTGGAGGATTCTTTGGTCAAGGGTCGACGGTCCACGGCTGTGAGTCCATAGCCAATAGACCATGGACCATAGCGGGATTCAGGTAGAGATTGAGGCAATGCAAGTAACAATTGGCTATTTCTAGCTTCTTGGCTCTTGCTTCTCGCCTCTAATCAGACAAACCTACGCCACGGCGCACAAGTCTCCCACCCGACCTCCAAACGGCCAGCTTCAGGTTAAGAAATAGATGAATTGTCAGCGCTACCAGCTATGCTAAGCTTGCTGACCTGAGTGTAGGGTAACCGATCTGCTCGAGGCTGCGCATCCTCTTAATCGGCGAAAAAACTTGGCCCTCAAATCGGATTCTTGGGCTTGCGGGAGTAGAGCCAGTCGTAGGCCAATAATCCCTGTGATTGATCATTCAAAAGACTTACTTCTGAAAAACAAAAAGGTACCCAACCAATCCCAGTCACCTCAAGCCGTGGAGAGGAAAAAAGCGAATGGATGAAGACACTTAGTTTTTTCATGGGTTAAGAATCTTTTGAAAAATAGTCCAACAGCCTGTAGATCGTTTTGATATCGTCTCGCTGTACCTGATCGCTTTCCAAGATTTCGATTCGATCCAATAATCGGATCATTGACTCTCGATACTTGTTCGCCTCCTCTTGATCCAACTGAAGAGAAAGGCCTTTTACCTGGGTATCTCCTTTGTTTTTCTCAAGCATTTAACATGTATTTCTGTAAATATATCATGTTTAAATTGATATTCAAAAACATTTAATCAAGTTTTTCATGTTATTTTTCAAGAATTATTACTTTTAAGTAAAGAAAGATAGTATGACAAGATTAGGAGAGATATTTATTAGAAAATCAATAAACAAAGCTGATGTAGCCCGGAAAACTGGAATGACATCGCAACGAATAGGTGTTCTAACTTTAGATCAAAAAGCGAAACTTACAGCTGCCGAACTTTATTTAATTGCCAAAGCGATTGATGAGGATCCTTGCAAGCTGTTGGAGTATGTTTGTCAGGATCTGGAGTTGGGAGGGAAAGAGGGGAAGTGATCGGTGATGGAATTGAGAATGAAAAAATTGAGGGTGCCAGAAAGCTTGGGGTGAAAATCAAGAGAATTTCTTCTCTTAATGCAAATAGAAAAAAGATTCTTTGTCTATAAGGTAGCGTTGAATATTAAGTAGAAGACTTAATAAGATGAGCTCCATTCAATAAATTAGATTTACAAAATGTTGATTTTTTTAGACATAGATGGTGTAATGGTTTCAGGTGTTGCCTGGAAAACTCCAGAATTACTGGAGGACGGATTTCCTATGTTTACTGAAAAGTCCATCAAAGGACTAAAGAGCCTGCTCTCATCCGATTCAAAAATAATTTTAAGTACCAGTCACAGAAATCGATTTACCATTGAAGAAAGGAAAGAAATATTTAAGAAAAGAGGAATAAAGGTCAAAAATCTTGAACGCCTTACAAGTTCGGATTTCCTTGGTAAGCGAAAAGATAAAATCCTGTAATGGTTTCTTACCCATCAGAAACCAAAGAATTTTGTCATAATTGACGACGATAAAACTCTCTACGATCTTCCTAGAGATCTTAAAAATCATTTGGTAATTACCAGTTCAATAATGGGATTGACAATGGAAAATTTTTGAGAGGTTGAAGGCCTGGATTTGGTTCCAGCCTAGTAAAGGATGTTCAAAAATTTCATGTATACTTTTACCTTTAAAGGGAAGACGTAACGCCATACCCATAAAAACGATCACATCGCTGGGTAATTACTTGGCAAATTCCGTTTTCGATACTAATATGCAAAATCCGGTCAAATTGACCCCCGCTAGCCGAAGGAAACTGACCCCTTCTGGCCGGAGCAAATTGACCCCCGCTAGCCGGAGTAAATTGACCCCCTTGGAGGAATATTTTTTGGGAATGGAATAGTGGTGTTTCGAAG
>NZ_JAUXYL010000001.1 GCF_030694375.1 Algoriphagus sp. | reverse complement strand
CGAACAGAGAAGTTAAGCCCTGCAGCGCCGATGGTACTGGGGTTACACCCGGGAGAGTAGGTCGCCGCCACATTATTCAAAAGCCTTTGGAGCAATCCAGAGGCTTTTTTGCGTTTAAACCCTCCCTGTTTTGAAGGGAAGGTCTTGTGATAGTGATTTGCATCTACGCTCTGAAAGAGAGTTTAATCCATTTATCTGAGTATCAGAAAGTCGTCTAAGCATTAAAATTCGATGGGGAGCTATCTCTAACTATAAATTAATGTTTTTTAGAACAATTCTTAGATCCCCTTGCTTAGTGAGGACTTTTGCTATCTGAACACTTTATCTTAAAGTGATTGGACGTTGTTTATTTCTATAAAACAAATAATTTTCGGTTTCGAAATCCGTTCCAACTTTATCTTCAATCAAGGATAAATTGGCCTCTTAAGTGAATCCCTTTCAACTTTGTTTAAAGAGGTTTTATCCACCTTACATTTCTTTTTATACTTTATTGTTGCACTTTTGCAGCATAACTCAAATTGATGGCGGTACTACTTAAAAACCTCAGATTGATCCAAGAAGGAGTGATTCTTGACCCTTTGAATTATATATTTAAAAATGGGTCTATTCAGGAAGTTCTTAAAGGTGACCCAATAACTTTTGAAACTGAGATTGATTGCACCTCCTTTTTTGCTTCCAAAGGCTGGGTGGATCTTCGCTGTGGACTTGGCGAACCTGGACAGGAGTACCGAGAGACTGTAGAAAGTCTTTGTCAATCCCTTACAGTTAGCGGATTTGCTCACGCTCTGGTGTTACCCAATACTGATCCAGTCATTCAATCTAAGAATGAAGTAGACTTTGTTTTAAACAAAGCCAAGGCCTTTTCGGCTCAATTGCAAGTAATGGGGGCGGTTACAAAAAATGCATCCGGAGATGATCTGACTGAAATTTTGGATATGCATTTCCAGTCGGGTCTTCGGTTCTTTGGGGATGGTATAAAAACATTGTCAAACTCTGACCGCTACATGAAGATCTTGCAATATCTCCAGAAATTCGATGGAATACTGTTTGATCATGCCTACGATTCACTCCTGGGGATTTTTGGGCAGATGCACGAGGGTGAGGTTTCCACAAAACTCGGGATGAAAGGAATTCCAAATCTAGCTGAAGATGTAGCTATTCAACGAAATCTTGAAATAATAAGATATGCAGGGGGAAGAGTGCATTTCCAAACTGTTAATACAGCTAAAGGGGTGGAATTAATACGTAAAGCAAAAGCAGAAGGACTTCAAGTGACAGCAGATGTTTCAATTTATCAATTGATATTCTCGGACAGTGATTTGGTTACTTTTGATTCTAACTACAAAGTCAAACCTCCCTTTAGAGGTAATGACGATAGAAAAGCACTAATAAAAGGACTTAAAGACGGAACGATCGATTCAATTGTTTCAAATCACCAACCTCATGATTTCGATTCTAAATTTGCCGAATTCGATTTAGCAGCTTTTGGTATGGCGGGACTTCAGACCTTTCTTCCGGCAATGGTAAAGCTATCAGAGGAAATTGGTTGGGAACTTCTGATTGAAAAAATAACAATGGGTCCGGAAAAAGTAATAGGAAAACTATCTGATTCATTGACTATTTTCGATCCTGAAGAAAAATGGCTTTATAACGAGAAAAGCAATAAATCATTATCCTCAAACAATCCATGGTTTGGAATGGAACTTCAAGGTAGAGTGAAGTATGTCATTCAAAAAGGCCAATTAATCAAGGCGGATGAATAGGTACTTAATTACTGCTTACCAATTTGGCGCCTTGGGCGGGATTTTGAGTTTTATCGCCTTTTATTGTTTTTCGTTTTTAAATCCTGATCCTACCAATTTAAATTTAGTCTTTGGGTATTTTCTAGTCCCGGTGTCAATTTTTTTATCAATCAAATTTTTCAAAGATTATTCCAATTCAGGCTATTTATCCTTCGCCGAAGGAATGACAGTTGGTTTTGTCACTTATTCCCTTTTGGGCATTTTGTCAACGATTGGGATATGGACGCTACTTCTACTTTTCCCCGATTTATTTGAGGTTATTAAAACTCAGAAAATAGAACTGTTATTTGAGAATAAGGATTTAATTATATCCCAAGTGGGAGAAGCCTCGTTCAATGCAACCGAATTAAGTATGAATGGTTTGACGCCTTGGAACGTCGCGCTAAACGATGGACTTTGGAAAATCATCCCAGGAATGTTTTTTAGCATTATTATTTCTATTATTTTCAGAAAAAACCCAAGCTAATTTTATTATGGAAGAGCAACAAACACCTTTTCAAGCAGCAATTAAACCTGGTCTCACGATGGGTTTGGTCGCTTTGGCTGTGACTTACATTGCCTATTTTATTGATTCAAGTTTACTAGCCTCAGGTTGGTTTGCTTTAATTTCCCTTGTCATTTTCTTTGGTTTGATTATTTATTTTGGACAACAGTATAGAAATGAAATTGGTGGCTATATGACTTTTGGGACTGCATTTAATTTTAGTTTCATAGCTATTTTGATGTCAGGACTTGTTTCTTTAGCAGGGCAAATTCTCCTTTTTCAGGTAATAGACCCATCATTACCACAAGTTTTAGCAGATATAACCTTTGAGAATTCTATAAAAATGTTGGAGAGCTTTGGTCAAAACCCAGATGCCCTGCCAGCTGGTACCCTAGAAGAGATGAGAAAAAACACCTCTTCAACATTTACACTTGCTGGGCAAATCAAAAACTTTGGTTTTGCATTAATTTTGTACGCGATCATCGCTTTAATATTAGCAGCAATTCTTAAAAAGCGTGACAAATCGCTTGACTATTAAAATATGACTCAAATTTCCGTAGTTATTCCTGTTTTTAATGAGGAAGAATCGTTGCCGGAATTAACTCATTGGATTAGCCGTGTGATGAATGAGCACGGCTTTTCTTATGAGGTGATTTTAATTAACGATGGCAGCTCGGATCGATCTTGGGAAGTGATTCAGAATCTTTCCGCTCAAAACATGCAGTTAAAGGGACTGAATTTCACCCGTAATTTTGGTAAATCCGCTGCTTTAGATGCAGGATTTCGTCGTGCCCTGGGTGATGTCGTTATCACGATGGATGCTGACTTGCAGGATAGTCCGGATGAAATTCCCGGCCTCTACGAAATGGTTTCAGGAAATGGATTAGATGTGGTCTCAGGATGGAAGAAAGAGCGCCATGATCCCTTATCCAAAACTATTCCCTCGAAATTTTTTAACGGTGTCACCCGTTGGATTTCAGGAATTCAGCTACATGACTTCAACTGTGGCCTGAAGGCTTATCGAAATAAGGTCGTGAAAAATATCCATATCTACGGTGAAATGCACCGCTATATCCCTTTACTCGCAAAATGGAATGGGTTTGGAAAAATTGGCGAAAAAGTTGTTCAACATCAGCCCAGGAAATATGGGTATTCTAAGTTTGGTTTAGAGCGTTTTCTCAATGGATTTTTGGATCTGATTACCGTTTCTTTTGTACACAGGTATAAGAAAAAACCCATGCATTTCTTTGGCCTTTTAGGAACGCTTTCATTTCTGACAGGCTTTGTTATCACTGCTTGGCTGATTTTTGAAAAAGTTTATGGCCTTAGCAAAGGCTTAAAAGTCCGAGAAATTGTTGATCAACCCTTGTTCTTTCTTGCCCTAGTGGCATTAATCATTGGTGTCCAACTTTTTGTCACGGGTTTCATTGCTGAATTGATGACTTCCAACCAATCCAAAGAGATCGAATATAAAATCGATGAGGAAGTCAACTTTGATTTTTGATGTATTTTTCAGTCATTATACCGGTTTACAATCGGCCTTCAGAGGTTTTTGAACTTTTCACGAGTTTGGTTCATCAATCCCACAAGGATTTTGAAGTGATATTAATAGAGGACGGATCATCCCTTAAGGCTGATCAGGTGGCTATGAAATTTAATTCTGAGCTGACTATCCGTTATTTTTTCCAAGAAAATCAAGGCCAGGGATTTGCCCGAAATTTTGGCATGACTCAAGCAAAAGGAGATTTTTTTGTCATTTTGGATTCTGACGTAATCCTCCCACCTGATTATTTGCAGATTTTAGACAAGGCTATTTCAGATAGGAAACTGGATGCATTTGGAGGCCCTGATGCAGCGGCGGAAGATTTTTCAAACCTTCAAAAAGCTATGGATTTCGCCATGACTTCATTTTGGACAACCGGAGGAATAAGAGGAAAATTGAAAGATCCTTCCAAATATCAAGCCCGTGGGTTCAATATGGGAGTTTCCAGAAAAGTTTTCGAAACTATCGGAGGTTTTTTGGATCCCAAGCATGGAGAAGATATAGAATGGAGTATGCGGATAAAAAAAGCAGGTTTTAGGCTTGAATTGGTGGCCGAAGCTTTTGTCTACCATAAACGAAAAAACACGCTTAAATCTTTTTCCAAACAGGCTTTTTCATTCGGGCGAAACCGTGTCAATGTCTCTAGATTTCATCCTGAGGCGATCAAACTCGTGCATTGGATGCCTACTTTTTTTCTGATGTTTTTGATTTCAATTGTGGTCAACGCAATTTTTGTCCAAGCATTTTTGATCCCCCACGTCCTTATTTTTGCAATTTGGTCAGGATTGGTTATTTACCAAGCGAGTTGGAAATATCAATCTATTTTGGTGGGTGATTTGGCGTGGATGACTTCGGTCATTCAGCTTTGCAGCTATGGCGCAGGCTTGGTTTATGAACTCGTCAGAAAATTCTACAGAGGTTAACGCCCTTTTCTGCAAACGAAAATCACTTCATCCGGTGCCAAAGCATATCGCTTTACTTGTGCTGTCGGAAGATCTTTTACAAAAAGGTTTTCTTCAATTTGAAGACCTGATTGGCCAAGTCGTTCGGCGTAGTCTTTGCCAAACTTCCTGACGTGATCCCGTTGACCAAATAGTCTTTCTCTTTCTGCAGGATCGGTGATGGTTTTGTCTTCAATTGTTTTTTCAAGAGGATATACAGGAGATTGCAAAATCCCCCATCCACCCGGTTTCAATACCCGATTGAATTCAGAACATGCCAAAACATCATCGTCAACATGTTCTAAAACGTGATTACAAAATACCACATCAAAAGAATTATCCGGAAATGGAATGGAATGTACATCCATTTTTACCTTAGCCAGAGGTGATTCGATATCAGCGGTGATGTAGTCTAAATTTGGTAAGGCTTCAAAGCGATCAATAAAACAATGCTCGGGAGCCACATGAAGCACTTTTAGTTTTCCGGAAAAAAAGTCGGTTTTTCCTTTCAAAAATAGCCACATCAACCGATGCCTTTCCAAAGCCAGACAGTTGGGGCAAAGGGCATTTTCTCTTGCAATTCTCCCATAAGGTAGAAATTTCTTGTACTGGTTTCCGCATACCGGACATTCGACCTCATTTCCTTTGTTTAATTGAGAGAGAACCTTCATTACCAGCGGGCTGACTGTCTGAAGTATGGGACGTGGGATATAGCGAATTACAAAGCTAATTAGGGTTTTCATGCTGTTTATATTGCGATGCAAGTTAGGTATTCCCTTTAAAAAAGAACGGAGCTGATAAAATACCAGCTCCGAAAAAATCTTTTTGACCTTAAATTCGAGGTTAAATCATCTCTCCTGATTGCTGAAGAAATTTTTCAAGTTTTGTAATCTGATCTTGAAGCTTATTGATGTTTTTTCGCTGCTTTTCTAAGGATTTTGTGATTTTTGAAACTGCATTTGGAGATAGTTTTCCTGCGGAATTTCGCTTTTCAAATTTGCTCAGGTTTGAGTTGTATTTTTCTTTGGCTTTAGTCAATTTAATTTTTGACTTTTCAAGGTCTACTTTGGCTTTCTGAATTTTCTTTTCTTCTCTCAATTCCTTTTTTGAAACTTGAGACTCAGACTGGGCGAAAGATGGGGTGACCCCAAAAGAAAAAATCAAAGCAATGACAATTCCAGAAATTAAAGTTAGTTTTCTCATATCCAAATTTAATAGATTCAATAATCAATTAAACGTATAAGTCTAAAATCAATCTTTTTGTTCCATTGAATCTCCTTTTGGAAGCCTTCCAGCTTTCCGTAAAGACTCCCGTATAATCCATTCCAATTGTCCGTTTGTACTACGGAATTCATCTGCCGCCCATTTTTCTATAGCCTTCATCATGGATTCATCCAGACGGAGAGCAAATGCTTTTTTCTTGGACATGATTTAATCTTCCAGCCAGTTTTCTATAAATTCCTTAAGCTCTTGTGATTTCTGAGTTCCAATCACTATTTTCTTCTTCTCATTTAAATCGAGTGATAATCCTTTGTCTCCAAGTACGGTATAGGCTTTTGTCGTTCTATTTCCCTTGATTCCCCATCCTCCATGGTCACTAAGAGGGTTAAATGATATGACCTCAGCCGAATGGATTTGGTGTTTGAGGACATTTCTCCAACCGATGAACGGGAAATACCTGTAATGGATTCCCTTTTCATCGATCCTGGTTTCAAGTTTTAAATTGAAGATAAGTGCCATCACCAGAGTTATAATAGTGAATACTACAGCCAACGCAATTATGCCTTCTGCTTTGTCGGTATCGGTATTGCTATTGAGCGCGATGACGGCTACCAAAACCAGTGTAGGTATTTCAAGCATCAATACCAGATACATCACCCATGTACCTCTGTAGGTTTGTTCTTCCTTGAAAATCCTTCCGTGCATGGTTTATTGATTTAGCGTGCCTACATTCAATACGGGACTGGCACTTTTATCCGAGCATAGGACTACCATCAGATTAGACACCATTACTGCTTTTTTGTCATCATCAAATTCAATGATGTCTTTCATTTTCAAGTCATGTAGTGCCATCTCTACCATGCCAACTGCTCCATCTACAATCTTGCGACGTGCCGCAACAATAGCTGTCGCTTGTTGTCGCTGGAGCATGGCG
>NZ_JAUXYL010000043.1 GCF_030694375.1 Algoriphagus sp. | reverse complement strand
AAAAGCCTTTGGAGCAATCCAGAGGCTTTTTTGCGTTTAAACCCTCCCTGTTTTGAAGGGAAGAAGCAGGAGCGAAACAGAAATACAAGCCTGACAGGATTTAGATCGCTCGCATCAGGTCAAACTCATCCAAGCTTGGTCTGGTCTATAATGCTGTGGGCGTTGGGCGTCCAAGTTGCTGTGGACTTTTAAGTTTATGTTATCTTGTTGGCCCTCTGAATTCTTGATTTTAATTATATCTCTAGACAAATGGGATTAGTGCCCTATAAACTTGGATATCTTTCTGTTCTTGTAGAGAAAAACATTAAGGAAAATAAATAAAAAAGCCCTTCGTTTACGAAAGGCTCCTTTGCTGTTATAATCCAAACTGACTCAAATGATGGTCAAAATGCTTTTGATGAAATCTTTCCCATTCTTCATGATTCAATTTCCCGAACCTTGGGTGGATAGTTTTTTCCTCAGGAAATGAAGTGAAATGATTATTATATTCATCAATACTTTTAAGTAACTCAACTTTCGCAGTGTCTAAATCTGCATATTTCAGATCCAAAAGATTGTCCCCAATGCCGGGTGCCAGCACTCCTTTTGGAAAATTCATAGCCGTGTTGAGGAGGGCGTTTTTTTGTGCAAGTTGCTTTTCCGACGGTTCAAAATCAGGTAATTTTATTCTTCCATAGGAGAGTTTAACAGTGATTGTCAAATGCTCAATCATATGTTGAGGTTTCATGATTCCAAAATCTCCTTTTGTATTCTCGGAGAGCGTGTTTATTCTTGTTTTGATTGTGTCTTTTTCCATGGTTTTGAATTTAGAGATAAAAAAAGCGTTTGATAGAATCAACCGCCTTTTATCCATTTAACGAACTCTTAATTTTAACTTCCGCACATCTCACATCCCTCTGGATCATCCAATGAGCAGGCGATAGCGTCTTGTTTTTGTGTTTTTGCAATTTCGTTTTCATTTACCTTTTCTACTTTTTGGTCAAATGAGGATTTATCAAGTGTAAACTTGATTGCGGCAGTAGCAGCTTGTGACCTTAGATAGTACATGCCTGTTTTTAATCCCTTTTTCCAAGCGTAGAAGTGCATGGAAGTCAATTTTCCAAAGTTGGGATCTTGCATAAAGATGTTCATACTTTGAGACTGACAAATATAAGCACCTCGGTCAGCTGACATGTCAATTATGACTTTCTGTGAAATTTCCCAAACTGTTTTGTAAAGGTCTTTGATGTTTTGAGGTATTCCAGGGACGTTTAAAACAGATCCATTTGTGGAAATAAGTCTATTCCTCATGTTATCATTCCACAATCCAAGATTGATCAAATCTTTCATCAGATGCTTATTTACCATGATGAATTCACCTGATAGGGTTCTTCTGGTGTAGAGGTTTGAAGTATAAGGTTCAAAACACTCATTATTACCCAAAATCTGAGAAGTAGATGCTGTTGGCATTGGGGCAACAAGTAAGGAATTTCTCATCCCATACTTTTTTACTTTTTCCTTCAACTCACTCCAATTCCATCTGTTTGACTTAGGTGTTACTCCCCACATATCAAATTGAAGGATGCCTTTGGAAGCTGGGCTACCTTCATAGGTCTCATAGGTGCCTTGTGTCTTGGCCAATTCCATTGAAGTTTCTACCGCAGCAAAGTAAATTGTCTCGAAAATATCTTCATTCAAACCTCGAGCTTCCGCAGAGTCAAAAGGCATTCTGAGCATGATAAATGCATCTGCCAGTCCCTGAATGCCCAAACCAATTGGACGATGTCTGAAGTTTGAGCGTCTTGCTTCTTCTACCGGATAGTAGTTGACATCGATGACCTTGTTTAGATTTTTGGTAGCAACCTTGGTGATTTCATATAACTTTTCATGGTCAAAATAGAGTTTGCCATCTTTTCCAGTCTGGACAAACTTTGGTAGTGCCAGGGAGGCTAAATTACATACAGCCACTTCATCAGGAGCCGTATACTCAATGATCTCTGTGCACAGGTTAGATGACTTAATTGTACCTAGATTCTTCTGGTTTGACTTTCCATTTGCCGAATCTTTGTAAAGCATATATGGAGTACCGGTTTCAATTTGGGATTCCAGGACTTCAAACCAAAGTTCCTGCGCTTTGATGGTTTCTCTTGCCCGACCTTCACGTTCGTATTTCTCATACAAGCGCTCAAATTCTTCTCCGTGGCAATCTGACAAACCGGGAGCTTCGTTAGGACAGAAAAGAGACCAGTCTTCATTTTGTTCGACCCGTTTCATGAAAAGATCCGGTATCCAAAGTGCATAGAATAGATCCCGTGCACGCATTTCTTCTTTTCCGTGATTTCGCTTTAATTCAAGAAAATCTTTAATATCCGCATGCCAAGGTTCTATATAGATTGCAAAACTTCCTTTTCTTTTACCTCCTCCTTGGTCAACATAGCGAGCTGTCATGTCAAAGTTTCGGAGCATTGGTACTATGCCATTAGATACTCCATTTGTTCCTTTGATATAGCTTCCTTTGGCACGTACATGATGGATAGAAAGTCCTATTCCGCCTGCTGATTGAGATATCTTTGCGCACTGCTTGAGTGTATCATAGATGCCGTCAATACTGTCATCCTTCATTGTAAGAAGGAAACAGGAAGAAAGCTGCGGTTTAGGTGTGCCTGCATTGAATAGCGTAGGAGTAGCGTGTGTAAACCAACGTTCTGAAAGGAGATTGTAGGTTTCAATCACTGAAGGAATGTCTTCCTTGTGTATCCCTACAGCCACACGCATGAGCATGTGCTGAGGTCTTTCAACGACTTTGCCATCAAGTCTGATCAGATAGCTTTTCTCTAGTGTTTTAAATCCAAAATAGTCATATCCAAAATCACGCTTGTAATCGATTACCTCATCTAGATGAGCCGCATTCTTTTTAATAATGCCGTACACTTCAGTATCTATCAACTGAGCATTCGCACCAGTTTTAGGATTTACATAAGTATACAGTCTTTTCATCGTGTTGGAGAAAGACTGGCTCGTGGTTTTATGTAGGTTGGATATTGCGATTCTGGCACCTAGTATCGCGTAATCCGGATGACGCACAGTCAGTGAAGCGCATATTTCTGCAGCTAGATTGTCCAGTTCGGATGTTGTAACCCCATCATAAAGACCATCAATTACTTTTTTAGCAACTTCGATAGGTTGGATAAATTTGGGATCAAGTTCGTAACAAAGATTTTCTATCCTTGCCGTGATTTTGTCGAATCTTACCGATTCTCTTCTTCCGTCGCGTTTGATTACTAGCATTCGTTGGTGATTTTAGGATTGATGGAAAAATTGGTCATTAAAAGTCCTCTTCTACTGAAAATCGAGCGGAAGACTCACTTACTTCGGTTGATTTCATTACTCCAGCTTTCTGGTAGTCTCCAACCCTCTTTTCAAAGAAATTGGTTTTACCCTGCATGCCAATCATATCCATGAAGTCAAATGGATTGGTGCTGTTCCATACCTTTTCACAGCCTAATTCCATGAGTAAACGATCGGCTACGAACTCAATGTATTGGCACATCAAGACAGAATTCATCCCGATCAGGCGTACAGGTAGGGCATCTGTCACGAATTCTTTCTCGATAGCTACTGCGTCCATAATTATATCTCGTACAGTCTCTTTTGGAAGTGGATTTACGACATGTTTGGTATATAAATGGCAAGCAAAATCGCAGTGTAGTCCTTCGTCTCTGGAAATCAATTCATTTGAGAAAGTCAATCCTGGCATTAAGCCTCTCTTTTTCATCCAGAAAATTGAGCAAAAGGATCCCGAAAAAAAGATTCCCTCCACAGCAGCAAAAGCAATAAGGCGTTCCTGGAAATTTCCGTTATCGATCCAGCGTAGTGCCCAATCAGCCTTTCTTCTCACACAGTCAATATGCTCGATAGCATTCAAGAGACGATCTCTTTCCACATTGTCTTTAATATAAGTGTCAATGAGTAAAGAATAGGTTTCTGAATGGATGTTTTCCATTGCGATCTGAAAGCCGTAGAAAAATTTAGCTTCCGTATACTGAACTTCGGACACGAAGTGTTCAGCAAGGTTTTCGTTTACTATTCCGTCACTGGCCGCAAAAAATGCCAAGACGTGAGAAATGAAATGACGTTCACCATCACTTAGTTTCTTCCAATCTGTAAGATCTTGACTCAAATCAATTTCTTCTGCAGTCCAAAAGCTCGCCTCTGCTTTTTTGTAATACTGCCAGATATCATTGTGTTGAATTGGAAATAACACAAAACGATTGTTATTCTCTACTAAAATTGGTTCCTGCTGCATCTTGCTCTCTGTTGTTTTTTTTATTTCTAAAACTTCCTGAAGGATAAATACTGGTCTCCACCTAGACTGGGGATGGAAAAGGCTGCCTCTTCAGAACAGCCTATAAACAAATATGTGAAGCAAAAAGCGAAAAAAAAACCGATTGAGCCCTACAATATGTCATTTTTTAAACATCGGTCAAAAACTAATTAAGTGCCAATAAATAAGCTATTTAAAATGGTTCAAGTAAATAAAAGAATTAATTATTTTGATCGCTTAGAGGCTTTAAATTAATTTTCAACATTTCAAAAAAAGTTTTCCACAAGATATTTCGACTAGATTTTTGACCTAAAGTCAGAAAATTTAATGAGTTCAGAATAAAAAGTCCAGCCTGAATACCAGTGTCTTATGGGGTTTTCCTTCAATACTCTTAACCTTTATTTTTCAAATTATTTGCAAAAAGCTATGCGATTTTCTCAAATGAATTCGATTTTCATTTTTCAGACTGCAAAAGCTTTGGGAATAAAGGAGCGATTTCCGAAGAATGTTTTTTTGTTCAAAATCCCTTTCTTATATTTGCACTCCGATTTCGGCAAAAGATATCAATACTCATGTACGCAATTGTAAACATCGCAGGTAAGCAGTTCAAAGTAACAAAAGATCAGTACGTCTATGCTCCCAAGCTAGTCGGAGATGCTGGCGCTTCCGTGGAATTTGACCAGGTTTTATTGGCGGAAGCCGAAGGCACTGTGTCTGTAGGAGCTCCTTTATTAGCAGGAGCCAAGGTATTCGGGAAAATCCTGGATCATGTAAAAGGTGATAAAGTGATTGTCTTCAAGAAGAAGCGAAGAAAAGGCTACAAAAAGAAGAACGGTCACAGACAAGACTTCACCAAAGTTTTGATTGAAAATATTACTCTGTAAGAATTCCCACAACGGAATCATAAACACATAAGAACATGGCACACAAGAAAGGTGTAGGTAGTTCCCGAAACGGTAGAGAATCCCATTCTAAGAGACTGGGTGTGAAAAAATTTGGTGGTGAGGCTGTAATCGCCGGTAACATCATCATTAGACAAAGAGGCACCAAGCATCATGCTGGACTCAATGTAGGAGTTGGTAAAGATCATACACTGTATGCTTTGTCTGAAGGCGTAGTTACCTTTAAGACTAAAGCCGACGGAAGATCTTACGTTAGCGTATTGCCTTCCGTAGACTAATAGAAATCACAGCAAAAAAGCCTCTTCGAAAGAAGAGGCTTTTTTTTTGCCTTTTGGCATCAAGTAAATCACCTTTGATCATTTTTTTGACGATTATTCATTTCATTCTGGCTAATTTTTAAATTGAATTGACACCAATCTTATCCTGAATGAAAAAGTATTTACGAATTGGCTGGTTAGGAATATTCCTGACTTTGCTTTTGGCAGGAAACAACCTGCAAGCCCAGAAAATCCCCGATTCTAAAATCTACGATGCAGTCCAATGGCGACTCGTCGGTCCCTTTCGAGGTGGTCGGGCTGATGGAGTTACCGGGGTAAAAGGAAGCGATCATTCCTATTATTTCGCCTCAACCGGTGGTGGAATCTGGAAAACTGTCGATTCCGGCAAAACCTGGAAATCTGTATCCGACGGCTATTTCGGTGGGTCAATGGGGGCGGTGGCTGTGGCAGAAAGTGATACATCGGTAGTCTATGCCGGAGGGGGAGAGAAAACTGTCCGGGGAAATGTCTCCTTTGGCTATGGAGTTTGGAAAAGTAGCGATGCCGGCAAAACCTGGGCAAGGGCAGGCTTGGACAAAAGCCGATTTATTTCCCGTCTAAAAATTCATCCAACCAATCCAAATGTTGTCTATGCGGCTGTTCTTGGAGATATTTTTAAGCCCGATGCCACGCGTGGAGTATTCAAATCCATCGATGGAGGAGATTCATGGGAAAAAGTACTTTTCGTCAGTGATGTGGCCGGTGCCGTGGACCTCGTTTTGGATCCCAAAAATCCTGAGATTCTTTACACTACAACCTGGGAGGTTAAGCGTACACCCTATAGTTTGGAAAGTGGTGGACCTGGCTCAAAAATGTTTAAATCCATCGACGGTGGAAAGACTTGGAATGAACTTTCTTCCAAAGCATCTTTCCCGAAGGGACTTCTCGGAATCATGGGGATTACGGTCTCTCCTGTAAATACGAATCGTCTTTTTGCCATGATCGAAAATGAAAATGGTGGAGTGTACACTTCCAAAGATGCGGGGGAGACTTGGGAAAAGGTGAACGATGATCGCAACCTGCGACAGCGTGCCTGGTATTATACAAGAATCTACGCCGATACACAAGATGAAGAAACGGTCTATGTTTTGAACGTCAGCTATCATAAGTCGACAGATGGGGGAAAAACTTTTAAAGGATCCAATGCACCGCACGGAGATCATCATGACCTCTGGATAGATCCGTCCAATAACAAACGAATGATCATCGCAGATGACGGAGGAGCTCAGGTGTCAGATGATGGAGGCACTACTTGGTCAACAATGATGAATCAGCCGACTTCGCAGTTTTACCGGGTGACTACGGACAACAGTTTTCCGTATCGAATTTATGGTGCGCAGCAGGATAATTCCACCCTGAGAATCCGACACAGAAATGATGGTGGAGCCATCACGGAAAGTGATTGGGAACCGACAGCAGGGGGTGAATCAGGCTGGATTGCGCCTGATCCTTTGGACAATGACATTGTGTACGGGGGGTCCTATGGCGGGTATTTGACCCGTGAAAACCATCGAACCGGCACTTCCAGATCTGTCAATGTCTATCCCAACAACCCGATGGGCCATGGAGCAGAAGATATGAAATACCGCTTCCAGTGGAATTTCCCGATCCTGTTTTCCCCACACGATCCCAAGATGCTCTATACAGCAAGTAATCAGATGCACCGCTCAAATAATGAGGGCCAAAGCTGGGAAGTATTCTCACCTGATTTGACGCGAAATGATAAAAGCAAACTAGGTCCGTCTGGCGGTCCAATTACCAAAGACAATACCTCGGTTGAATATTATGCGACGATATTTACGGTGGCGGAATCACCATTAAAAGCTGGAGTAATCTGGGCAGGTTCGGATGATGGGCTGGTTCACGTGACTCAGGATAATGGGAAGTCCTGGCAGAATGTGACTCCGAAAGACATGCCCGAATGGCTTCAGATCAACAGCATCGAGGCAAGTCCTTTTGATGCTGGAGAAGCTTACTTTGCGGCAACTGGATATAAAAGCGGAAACTATGAGCCTTACCTGTACAAGACAAAGGACTATGGGAAAACATGGACCAAGATTACCTCAGGTATCGATTCAGAGCATTTCACTCGGGTAATACGGGCTGATCCGGCGAAAAAGGGAATGCTCTATGCGGGTACCGAAACCGGCATGTATTATTCCAAAGATGATGGTGCCAGCTGGCATTCTTTACAACTGAATCTCCCGATTGTGCCGATCACCGATCTGGCAATTAAGGAAAACAACCTGATCGCTGCTACACAAGGCCGTTCCTTTTGGATCATCGATGACCTGACCGTCTTACATCAGGCAGAACCGGGAATTGAAAGTAAAGCATTCCATCTCTTTAAGCCTCAGGATTCTTATCGTATCGACGGCGTAAGAAGAAACAGTGCAACCGAGGGGACCAATCGTCCTGGTGGTGTTTTGGTGTATTTCTTCTTGAAAGAAAAGCCAAAAAGGGAATTGAAAATCGAATTTTTCGATGCCGTGAATCAACCGCTCAGAGCCTTTTCTACCAAAGGAATCAATGGGGACACGCTTAAAGTAAAGGAAGGGTCGAACGAATTTAACTGGAACCTCCGAGTTGAAAATGCAGTGGGATTTGAGGGATTGATCATGTGGTCAGGTAATCTGAGAGGACCGAAAGTGATCCCTGGAACTTACAAAGTTCGACTAACGGTTGATGGACAATCTCAGGAAGAAACTTTCAAAGTCCTTGCGGATCCCCGCTATGAATCCACTCAGGCGGAATTGGCTGAGCAATATGACTTCCTGCTGGGTGTACGGGACAAACTCACCGAAACTCATGAGACAATTAAATTGATCAGAGCTTATCGAAGCGAACTGGATTCATTGAAAAGAAAACCAAGAAATCTCAAAGCCATCCAAGCAGAAATGCAGGAAATCGAGGAAACCCTCTACCAAACCAAAAACCGCAGCGGTCAGGATCCGCTCAACTTCCCGATCAGGCTGAACAATAAGTTGGCTCACCTCAATTCGGTGGTAGGGAATGGTGACTATAAGCCTACCGATGGTGCAGTGGAAGTAAGGCAGGAATTGACTGAGAAAATCGATGTGCAGCTGGCTCGATTCCGAAAATTGGAACGGGAGCAGATTTCCAGATTGCTTAATATTGATGAGATGCGGACGAAACTCGAAATCAAAAAGTAACCAAAAGGCCTTCGGAGAGATCTGGAGGCTTTTTTATTTAAAAACCTAAAACCTTTAGTCAGCTCCAAATATCATTGCACTTGATATTGAATGAATAGGAATATATACGATTCCAAATATCGCCCCGTATCAATGGGCGTCATGGTGGATTCAGACAGTTTCTGAGGTTAAGATTGGTTTAATCACCAAAAATTATAACTTTTGGTGAATTGATTCACCAAAAAGAAGTACTATTGGTGAATAGATTGAGAAATGATTCAAAGAACACTTAAAAACAAGATTTCTAATCAGCTATTTAGAGGGAAAACCATCGTACTGATTGGCGCAAGACAAGTTGGGAAGACTACCTTGATCCAAGAGATCCTGAAAGATAGGGAGTTTTTGTTTTTGGACGGAGATGATCCGCTGGTCAAACAGCAATTGACCAATCCCAACACCAAGCAAATCGAAACCCTCATTGGCAGCTCCAAAATTGTTTTTATCGACGAAGCTCAACGAATCGAAAACATCGGAATCACTGCTAAAATTATTCATGATCAATTTAAGCAGGTGCAATTGATCTTAAGTGGTTCTTCTGCCTTCGAACTTAGAAGCAATACCCATGAGCCGCTCACCGGAAGAAAATTTGAATATTTTCTTTACCCCATTTCCTATGAGGAATATGAGAAATCGGTTGGCTATTTGGATGCAATGCGCGATTTGGAAAATCGCTTGATTTATGGCTTTTATCCAGACGTTATCAATCATCGCGGTGAGGAGCGGGCAATTCTGAATGAAATCACGCAAAGCTATCTGTTTAAGGATATTCTCGCTTTTGCTACCGTCAAAAAACCTGAGGTCTTGGAGAAGATCCTTCAAGCACTTGCTTTTCAACTCGGCTCCGAGGTCAGCTACAATGAATTGGCTCAGTTAACCGGAGTAGATAAAAACACCGTTTCCAGTTATATCCGCCTACTTGAGCTGTCTTGCATCATTTATCCACTCACGTCATTCAGCAGAAATCTTCGAAACGAAATTAAGACCAACCGGAAAATCTATTTTTATGATAATGGAATTCGAAATGCCCTAATTCAGAACTTCAATCCATTCGAATTTCGAAATGATATTGGAGCCTTGTGGGAAAATTTTCTGATCACAGAGCGACTAAAGCGAAATCATTACCATCGAACATATACAAATACATTCTTTTGGCGCACCAAACAGCAGCAAGAGATTGATTACTTAGAGGAGGCAGATGGACGAATTTCGGCATTTGAATTCAAATGGAATCCCAATGCCAAAGTCAAGAAACCATCCCTTTTTTTGGAAACCTATCCAGCTGATTTTATGGTGATTTCAAAAGATAATTTTAGAGACTTTGTGGGGTTATTTTAGAAATCAATCCATGCTTAGGTTGAATTCAATTCTAGAAATTAGATAAAGACATTAAAAAGGATTCGCAAAAATCAGCAAACCAGGCTCATCGTCAAAAGACGCAGCGATGTAAAAATTCGAATCTTTGAGAAACATCTTCTTGGGTTTGATTTTGACTCCTTTCAATTGAGTCTCCCTTGTCAAGGTCAAATCCAGATCATATTCAAATAAAAAGTTGTCATAGGAAATACCATCCGAAGCCAGTCGATAGCCGAGTCTATAGAGCTTTTCATTTTTTTCATCGGCTACAGGTCGGAGAAAGTTCATCCGCTTTTCTAATTCCTTTTTAAACTCCTTTTCTTCCGTTTCATTTTTGGCTCTGAAAATTTCTTCAATCGGCACCAAGTCTTCGAAAAATTTTGAACTGTTAAGTTTGGTGTTTACGGTGTCCCCATTGTTCAGGTTTGCGGTCATATTGGGTAAACCACGGTTTACGATTAGGATTCCACCGGGGAAATCATTAATTACAAAAGAAGAAGAAGAATAGAAGGTGAAGGATTTGACCATGGAAATCATAGATGAATTCTTTATCAAATCGACGGAAAGAATCTCTCGCAGTAGAATGGAGTCGGTTTTCGCATTATAGCTAAGCACCTTTGATTCAATAGTGCCTATTTCTCCTGTCGTGAAGTGGAATTGCCCATCCTTATAGAGAAATCCCAGATTTGAAAATTTTTTGGCCAATTCAGGAATCAAATAAAAAAGGTGATCGACCCGTATTTTATCCAGTAGTTTTCCTTCCAAATTAAAAAAATAGAAAACATTATCACCTTGAGCTACGAAGTTTTGGTCATCCAATCGCTGAAAGTCTATCAGCCACTCTCCAATACCATCAGGACCCTCGGAAGGCATTTTTAATGATGATAGAAGCTTTTTGGATTTTATATCTAGGGTGTATAAAAACCTTTTCTCAAGGTTGAAAATGTAGTAAGAAGAGGCATCATCAGACATCGCTGAAGAAGCCAAGAATTCACCTTCTTCTCCTAGATCGAGGATTTCATTCTCAGAGCTAAAAATCAGGGTATCAATTTTAGAAAGGTCTTTTGATAAAGGTGAAATGGACTTTTCTCCGCATGAGTAGAGTATTCCTATAAAAAATAAGGGGAAGATTATTGATTTATTCATATTCCCAAGAAAAAAGACTTAATCTAGAAAATCAATTCCTGATTGGATCTTAAAATAATGTCATTCAATGATCTCTCTGCATTGAGCAACACCTGATGCACAATCGCCTCCTCCTTGTGCTTCTGCTGTAGCTTTATCCGAATAATTACCGGTCCAACTACCTACACTGTTGTAGCATGTACATCTAAATCTTGTACCGCCTATAACTGATTTCATTTGACTTCGCCCGAGTACTTCTTCTGAAGAGAGTCTGAGCATTTCTAGACTTAACTTTTTCATGATACTTTGTTTATTTGATTGTGTTTCGATTGGACCTTCCGACCAAGATTTATGAAAGTAAATTACTTGACCATTATCGGTTTACCTATACCGTATTTACTAAGTTTCAATAAATATTTACTGATAAAGTCGTATATGTATAGTTAATTTTATTTTTTTCTAAGAATTATTTCATGTTTTACGATGTTTTCCACTACTATTTATTTATTCAAACTTATGATATAATTTTAGCAATTAAGTTTCATTCCATTTTTTTATTATTGAATGATCGAAAACATATTGTGAAGTACCTCATAAGCGCAATTTGGACCAAAGGTCATGGATTTGTTTAATGAATTCCTTCTCCACATTTCATTCCATAAGTGTACTGTATAGGTTTCTTCTGAGATAATGTCCTCTAGCGGCTTAGTGACCAAATCTGAACATTTCCAATAGTCCAGTGGACAAATTACCTCTGGGTCTGCTACATATTCTTCAAGCCCAAATTCTAAGACAGCCCGTGTGAGTAACTTTGGCCCGGTTTCTCCCCAATGCAATTCTTCTGGATTTTTATTTAGTGCTATGTTGTAACAATATTCTATTACGGGGGAATTTTCAGGTGCTTTGATAAAACAGTTGTTGACTTGCACACTTTCATCCAGTAAACGCTCAGAGGCGAATAAATAATCTTCCGCTATAGAAATTGGTTTTATGCAGATAATGTCCAAATCACTCCAAATACCCCCTTTTTCTAAAAGGAGCTTGTATCTGAATAAATTAGCAAAGCCAGCATAGCTTCCATTATTTTTGTATTTGAAAATTTTTTCTGCTGGAATAATCTTATTGGCATCATGTATAGTTACTCCCTTTGGTAAGTCTTCTAATTCTTCGTAAAGGTATAAATGAATTTCATGTGAATTAAATAGAAAAGATTTTAGGCTTAATAGTTCCATTTTGGTTAATTTGCTTCCAATCCAAAGTGTTTGTATTGCGTTGTTTCTTTTCATAATCCATTTCATAAATATTTTTCAAGAGATTCATTCAAGGGAATTTTAATTTAAGAACTAAACATCCAACCTTTACCATTTATTCATCTGGAAAGTCTTTGAATTTCTATTGCCCCTTTATTTCCTTCCACAATTCTTCCTTCGACATAGCAAGATGTCTACTTAGTTCTTCCATCTTTCTTGAATCTTGGTTAGGGCTGTGAAATTTGCTGTTTATCCCGCGTTCGTGTGAAAGATGGTACAATACACCTTCCACATGATGGTGACGGTACCCCAGAGTTTTCCACCGATTAACTCTTTCACCATCTTCTCTTCCCCAACCATACAACCTTTCATTTTCCATTCCTGATTCTATATACTTGTCCTTTTTTGCCAAAAAAGCTCCTCCCACTGGATTTGGATTATACAAAGATCTCATCTTGCCTTGGTGTTTTTCCAGCAATTTGATATCACGGGTCTGAATGTAAAGGTCTCTAAGAAGGTCAGAAGTATCTAAGAATCTATCTTTATAAGGTGAAATGAAATCAGCCTCTTCATTTCGCAATAGGTTTACCGATTTGACAATTTGATCGACGGGTATAATAATGTCTGAATCCCAAACACTTATAAATTCTGTTTTGGCGGAACGTGCTAATTGATTAATGTACCGCGTTCGGTGAAAGATATTGTCCAAATCTTCCTGAAAAATGTACTCTACTCCAGTTGGCAGCAATTTTTCAAGGATACCAGTATTTCTTGTAGTTGCTTCTATTATATTGATATTGGTGTTATAATGGGATAAAATATAATCTATGCTTACCAGGGTGTTTTCCAATCTAGTTACCGAATCGATCTTGATAGGAATCAAAAAAGTAAAATCCCTTATGTTTATCTTTTCCATTGTATCAAACTTTTACGACATCAGATTTTTTTCTCCACTTCCAAGGTCTCCAATAAAGCCCAACCAATTCCGGGCAATCCGGAAACCAGCCCGATGCTTTTCCTAAAAGAGCTATAAAAATCAGCTTCTCCCCAGCAAACTGACTCATTGATTTTGAGTAAAAAAAGCCCGTCTGAGGGTAAAAAGGAATCGTTTCCGGTGATTTCTACTAGCATTTTTGCAATCAGTCTCAAGCCGCTCGCCCCATCTATAACACAGATGTTCAAATTTTTGAATTCCGCGTTGAAGATCGACTTCATATCAATGTTGCTTTTCAAAAATAAAGCATGCCTTCTCAAAAAAGGATTTTCGATTTCTTTCAAGACTGATTCTATTCCCAACAGCAGATACAATCTATTGCTATGAAGACTTGGAAAAAGAGAAATCAGGGATGGGAGTATGTAGTCCAGAATCCTTTCCGCTTTGGCGGAGTTGACCTGCAGTTTTGTTGACTTTCCCAGTACGATAAGTGTGAGTGGTAAATCCCAAAAGATGTTGAATAGTTGCGGTTCCCTGTCCTGTAGCTTTTCCTCCTCAACCAATTGCCCCAGTTGATTGATCAGTCCGGCTCCAAGCTTTTGAAAAATATAAATATTGCTCGTATTACCAGACTTTAAGGAATTCTCTAAGCGGTCAAGGCAATAAAGCAGATAACCGATAATACCGTTTCTTACATTTGCAGCGAGCTTTCCTTTTTGATCTTCCAAAAACTTAAAAATCCTATCGTCCAGCTCCCCCAAAGTATCGTCCAGATCCGCTTCGACAAAATCTGAATTGACCAAATAGCTGATGCCCCATGCAATACCGGCCAGGCCATTTTCGAAATCTACAGGAAGTTTGGCTTCCTTAAGTTTTTCGAAAAGCTCTTCAATCAAATTCTCCGCTGCCTCAAGAAACTCTTGATTTTCGGTTTTCCTTGCCAAATGAAAGAAGTAGATACTCAAACCCAACTTTCCGTGCAGTAGTCCCAGCCCATTTTCTTCCTTGGCATTTTCCAACAGATATCCGTTGATCTCTTGAAGTTTTCTTAATGCTTGTTCCATCGCTTTTTATTAATCGCTTCATTAATTAATACTCGGTTATTGATTTTAGCTTGAAAAACAGTCTTTCCGCTACACTCAGGTCTTCTGTTATGATTTCCGCTGTACCCAGCAGTTCTTGCTTTAGCTGAATCTCCTTGCCGTAGGAGGTTTTTGTTCCCTCAGGAAGGGAGCTATACACCACATAATTTCCTTCTTCGTCAGGAGAAACTGAAATACTTCCTACTTCCCCTCTAAGAGTTCCGAACTGTTGAAAGGGGAAATTATCAAGCTTGATCAATACCCGCTGTCCCATGGAGATTTTCCCTGCATTTTGCGAAGAGACAGTCATTTTGCCCAGGAGTTCTGACCTCTGGTCAGGTAGTATGGTAAAAACGTGCTCACCTGTCTGAACAAATTGATGTTCTCCCCAGACTCCCTGGAAGCTGACCTCTCCATCGGTAGAGGAAACCAACACATAGTTACGCTCCCATTCTTTTACAGCGCGTTTCAAACCATGATAGGACTGGATCAGACTAATTAATGCCCTGGATTCATCCTGCTCCTTGGATACCTGAGTGCTTTTTAGGGTTTGCCCGGCATTAACCAAAGCTTCTTGAAGTTGGGAAATTGATATCGCCATTCCATTGACCTGTTCCTGCACCTGAAGATATTCCATCTCCCGGCTCTCAAAGTCTTTGGCCGCGATTACCCCACCTTCATAGAGCATCTTATTTCGTTTGAAGTCCGTCTCTACCAAAATAACCTTTCTCTCCAGAATCTCCTTTTGGGCCAATTGGCTAGTAAGCCTTTCATGGATTTCCAGGATGGACAGCCGATTCCCTTCCAGCTGGACTTGGGATGGCTGAAGCCTTTCGAGAAGTCTGAATTCCATATAACCTCGTTCAAACTCCACAAATGCCAGTTCTATTTCCCCCAAGACCACATCCGAAAGAGAATCTAGAGGAAAGAAAAACCCGTTATTTTTCCCAAAGGGAATCTCATCCAGTATCTTTTTCAGTAACAGTACACTGTGAACGTCAGCAGTACTTTTTATGCTGGCCAATAGCTGACCAACCTTAACTTTTTCGCCATTGCTCACCCATATTCTATCGATCTGCCCTGAAGTTCTGGCTATCATCTTTTCGGTTGGTTCCACCGTGGTTACCATTACCCTGGACATGATAAAATCAGGATATTTGATAAAAAAGGATAAAAAAATCAAACCGAAGGTAATCAAAAACACCAGTGTGATCCCCCACCGGATCAGCCATGCCGGGGGTGTCGTAATAATCTCCTGGACCTCCTCGGATCTGAGCTGTAGATTGTCAATAGTATGGGGATTTTCGGGCATGCCTAGTTTTCTCTGATTTTTTCCAGTTCCAATTGATTCTTCACCAGATCGTAATACACTCCCGTTTGTAAAACCAATTCTTCATGGGTTCCTGTTTCTTTAATTTCCCCTTCATCCATTACAATGATCTGATCCGCATTTTTGACCGTGCTGAGTCGGTGGGCGATGATGAAGACCGTCTTCCCTTTCAAAAACCGATTTAGGTTTTCCATCACAACACGCTCATTTTTGGCATCCAAGGCAGAGGTTGCTTCGTCAAAAAAGAGGATCTCCGGATTTTTGTAAACTGCTCGGGCAATAAACAAACGTTGCTTTTGCCCGGTACTGATCCCTACCCCCTCATTTCCGATTTTGGTATTAAATCTCAGGGGGAGGGATTGTATAAAGTCATAGATATTGGCAGTTTGTGAAGCCATGACCAGTCGATCGAGATCAACAACTTCCTCCCCTACTGCAATGTTGCTGGCAATGGTATCATTGAATACATACCCTTCCTGCATGACCACCCCGCAATGGGCTCTCCAGCTCCGGGGTGAGATGGATTCCAAGCCATGTCTGCCATAGCTAATTTCCCCTTTGGATGGCTCATAAAATTTGAGGAGGAGCTTCATCAGGGTAGTTTTCCCGCATCCGCTGGCCCCTACTATTGCTGTGATTTTTTGGGCAGGAACTGAAAGGCTTATTTCTTTGAGGACATTTTCCTCAGCTCCCAAATACCTGAAGCTGAGTTTGTGGACACTCATATCCTCTCCGGGGGTGATCTCATGAACTAGCTGCCTGTCACGGCTTTCCTCATCTTCCTTGTCGTGGATCTCATTGAGTCGCTCCAAACTGATCTTGGCATCTTGATAGGTACGTACAAAGGTCACTATTCCCATAATCGGACCGTTTAACTGGCCGATGATATATTGAAGAGAAAGCATCATCCCCAGTGTAAGCTGTCCTTCTATCACCAGGATCGCTGAGGCAAATGTTACCAAAATGTTTTTCAGCTCATTGATTACTGAGGATCCCACTCCCTGGGTCTGCTCCAGGGCGAGGGTCTTGATCGACACTTGAAAAAGACTGGCCTGGACAAACTCCCATTTCCAGCGTTTTTGGGTTTCGGCATTGTGCAGCTTGATCTCCTGCATGCCGTTGATCAGTTCGATCACGGTACTCTGTTCCTGACTGAGCTGGGCAAAGCGCATGTAATCCAGCTCTTTTCTCCGCTTCATAAAATAGAGAATCCAAAAAACATAAAGCGCACTGCCTCCCATGAAAATCAGAAAGATATGGAGACTGTAGTACACCAACACAGCACCAAATACAAACAGATTGAAAAAAGAAAACAAGGTGTTTAAAGAGGTGCCTGTCAGAAGAGTCTCTATCCTTCGATGGTCTCCGATCCGCTGCATGATATCCCCAGTCATCCGGGTGTCGAAGAAGGAAATGGGAAGGTTCATCAGCTTGATAAAAAAATCCGATACCAGGGAAATATTGACCCGGGTACTGAGGTGGAGCAGTATCCAGCTTCGAAACACATCAACGCTGGTCCGTCCAAAAAACAACATCACCTGCGCCGACAGGATCAGATAGATAAACCCGATATTCTGGTTTTGAATCCCGATATCTACGATACTCTGGGTCAAAAATGGAAAAATCAGCTGGAGAAGACTACCTACCAGCAATCCGATGCCCAGCTGTACGATCAGACTCTTATACTTGAACAGGTACTTGAAAAGAAAGCCCAGGGAACGCTTATCTGTGTTTTCCCATTTCAATTTTTTAAACCTGGGAGTCGGTTCAAGAAGCAAAGTAATTCCTTCCTTACTCTCTTCTGTGGCATTATTCCCAATCCAACGTGATACAAACTCTTCTTTTGTCAATTGGATCAATCCATACCCAGGATCCGAAAGATAGACCTTGCCCTTATTGATCCGATATACTACCACAAAGTGGTTCTTATCCCAGTGCACAATCAGGGGCATTTGGGCATGCTCCAGTCTCTTGAAATCCAGTTTGGCCCCTATGGTCTTAAATCCAATAGCCTCTGCTGCATCGCTAAGTTTCAACAGATTGCTCCCCGACCGGGTGGTCTCCGACAGCCTTCTTATCTCCTGAAGAGATATCAGCTTGCCATAGTGCTTGGCAATAATACGTAAACAGGTAGGACCGCAGTCTTTGGAGTCTGGTTGCTTATAAAAAGGGAAGAGTTTTTTCAATTATTGAATCAAAATAAAAGACTTATTATTAAATTGAACATACCGTATTAAAATTTATATTACTTTTTTAATTTTACTTAAATTAGATTAAAGAATTTATTTTCAAAATCAGTATCTTGACTTTCAAGGAACCATAATTCATTGTTTCTACTAATCAAAGTACTTGGGTTTTAATTTTCCCGCTTTATATCACTAACAAAAACCTCAGTTGAGTCAAAAACAGATAAAATTATTTTATATTTTTGAAGCTAAAAATCAAAAAACCGAGTTCATCTGAGAAATTTTGTGATACCCAAAGTTTTCCATTTTTAGCAAAATACTTATAACGCTCTTCAGCGAGCTCTTTTATTTTCAATTCCGAAATTAACTCAAAATTTTCATCAAGAACAGATAAAAAAACCTCATTATTTAATTTTTTTGATAATAGTCCATTCTCATTTTTGGAAGATTGTTCGAAAATCCTTTTCGATGATAGACGAAAATAACGCCTATCTACCTCGTCCCAAACAGGAGCTTCAAAACGAATCTGCTCCAACATACCTTGATAAATTTTACTAATTTGCTCTTTTTCTCCGTCTTTAATTGTAGGGATTTCTGCTCTTGAAGGAATTATCGAACTTTTATAGGTAACTATTTTTTTTAGATCTCCGTTGTTGTCCAATAAAATAATTTCATTTGAAAATTCATGACTAATCATTATAAAACCATTTTGAGAAGAGATAAATACTTGAGGAGCTAGAAATTTACTTCCCTCGTAAGTCAAAAAGTAATTTTCAAATGAATTTTTTGGATCTATATCGATAGGTTTTTCTAGGTTCTCAGCAACAGATAATTTAGCTAGTGAAACTTGTTTATTTTTATAATCAAACTTTAATCCATATACAATTAGATCTTTCTTATATACTGCAATCTCTATCCTAGGTATATTTCCGATATTAACAATATTTTTGCTTGTAGATTTCATCCAATTTATTCTTTGCCACACATAACCTTTTTTATTGACAATTGCAGATTTATTAAATGATTTGAGGAAAAACAAACTGTCATTTAAAATCTGTATACCAAGCAAATGAGTACCTACCCCGTTTGGTCCTTCAGGGTCAAACGAATACTTTTCTATGAATTTTTCTTCATCAAAACTTATCTGATCAATCGAAAGGTCAAAATCATTATATAAGTAAAATAATTTTTTTTCCTTATCTAAATCTGATGTAATCATAAATCCGCCTAAATCAAAAATCCTTTCATCAGAATTGATAATTAAAGTATCTACAGAATAGAATAATTTTGAAACTTCCTTATTATCTTTGTTATGACATGAAAATAAAATATTTATAAATATTAAAAACAAAAATTGCTTCATTAATCCTAGGTTTTTATAGAACATCATCTATTAATACTTTCTTTGAGTTTCTTAATTTTAAATGTAATTTAGTGGATGAAGGGCCGTTATAATAACGGCCCAAATGTATTTTACTATATTTTATCAACACAAACCCCAGATTTATTTGGATCAGGTTTATCGCACGTACAATGACTATCACATTCTTCTTCATAATTGCAGCTCCACTTTCTACAATTAAACTCTCCAGATTCTGACCCACCATAAATGCTAGCCAATTGACTTCTTTGAAGCACCTCTTCGGAAGCGAGCTTCAATTTTCCTAGACTTAATTTTTTCATTGTTTTTTTGGTTTTAAAGTTTACTCATTCCCCAGACATTAAGGTCAGCCAGAGTCTCTGACCATTCATCGCGATTGAATATTTTGATTCCATTTTTTATATGGAAGAATTATTAGTCTAATAAGTATTTCAAATCCTCCACATGATACTCCTTGGGTAATTCATAGCCGTCAATAAAAAGAGTCGGGGTGTAAGCGATATCTTCTTTTTCACACCAATCCTCCATCAGTTTTACCATTTCTTCCTGAAGATTCAATTCTCCGTTTATCGGATACTTAGTAGCAAATTTCTCATAGTCCTTTTTCATAGTCCCATACCAATCGTCCAAAGCTTTACGTGTGTATTCTTTATTACCTTTCTTATCCACAGCCAAGAGATGTCGGATAGTTTTTTCTTTTTGCTCTTCCCCGCTCCCAGGTGTAAAAAGGATCTGAAGATCAATATTTCCAGTTTCAAAAAGACTTTCCAATATCGGATGTACCTTAGAGCAAGGTCCACAGTAGGGGTTGCATACCTTGATTACTTGATGTTTCGCCTTTTTTCCACTCATTACTATTCCAAGTCCCTGAGGTATGTTTTTTATTTTTCTGGATTGTGAAAGTGCTGCTTGAAAAAGTTTCTTATTGCTTTTAAGTTTTGCCAGTTCTCTCTTTGCCCTAAACAAGTCATCTTGGATTAGTAGCATGGGTTTTATCAACACCCCACTCAAAACGATCCCGGTGAACAGGAAAAGAAATAAGCTAATGGCAGAAATAGAAAGTCCAATTTCCCAATATCCTCCTTCCACAACCGTTACGACCTCTAGTATTAGAATTGCCTGGATCAATAGGCAGAACTTGCACCACTTCTTGATCACCATCCCCTGATAATAAAAGGAGTAGATCACCACCGGAATGGTTGACATACTTAACCAGCCTAAGAAAGTCGAGGAGGAAAGACCCAAGCTTACCCATAATCCAAAACCGGCAAAGAAATAAGCAAATGCCACCAGACCGGGATTAATTCGACCATCCAATAGCTGGAAGACCTTTGAATCCAGCACGGAATTGCAATCTACGCTCTTCCCGCCTGAACAAAATTTCTGAAGAGTAGGATTTTCCCTGTCTTGCTGATGCCATAGCAGAATACCCGAGATAGACAATCCCAGAAACTTGAGCAAAAAATAGAATAAGAACAATCCTGAAGATCCATACTCAACTAGACCAAGTCCAAGCCATAATAAGAGGCTAACTACGCCCAGCGCTACTAAACCTCGAATGATCCGCCGATCACGGATCTTTTGCCCGATTTCCGGTTCGGCGGCATCTTCCTTGGCTTCTGCCAGTAAACTCACGCCTGTCCACATCTTCAGGAAATCCAACCGGGATATATCCTTTTGCTTTCCTTTTTCATCAAATACGGAAACCATATTTTCAGAAACAGCCGTGATCACATTAAAGAAAGTACCATTAGCAAGCGATACCTGCACGATTCCCGGCGAAGGAAGCTCATCCAATCGCTCCGGACCCAGCTTGGCTGCTACAGATTCCACTCCATACTCCTCCAGGGTATCTGAGAGGGAAAGTAAGCTTGGATACTGGGGATGGGTGAGTATCTTTTCCTTCAGGAATTTCCCGGTGAATGGTACCTTAAGTGACTCCAGTAATCTCTTGCAAATGATCAAACAGTTTTCCATAAACTTTTATAAAAATTCAAATAAAATTTTGTCGTTTAAAATGAATGGATAAATTTGAAAAATACGAATTGTAAAGACTATACCGTATTTACTAAAATTCAGTAAATTTTTACTAAGCCAATTAACTTTTAACTTATGGAACTAGGTCATCATCTCAAGAGAGCGAGAGAATTCAAACGGATGAGTCAGCACGAAGTAGCGGAACTTTTGGGCATTGCTCAAAAAACTTTGTCCAATATGGAGAGTGGAAAAACCCAGCCTTCTGTGATTCAATTGGCAAAAATGGGTGAAATATATGGCCTGGATGTCCTAAAATTATTATCCGAAAATGGGATAAATTTTTCCCCCCCCCCCCCCCCAGAAATCTATCGGAAGCTGAAAAAGAACTTCAACAGCTGAAAGAAATGCTCGGGAAGATGATCAAAAAATGATAGTTCAGACCTTTGAGGTTTTAAAAAACCTCGAAGGTCTTTTTTTTACATCAGAACCATACACTATAAAGAATCCGATCTTACCATTCCATCAGGATTGCTAGCCAAAACCAGCTGGCGGAACGTAGGAAAAACTCAAACCTGATCTACTGAAAGATCCGATTTGGATCTACCTGACAAATCCCTCAAAGTTACTTCGACTCACGACATTCGTCTGATGATTGGGATAAGACTGAAGGAAGGATGCAGGAAATCGGACCTTTTTATCCTGCCATTTCAATTCAAATGCATGAAGGATTCCATCAGTTTCCTCGAGGTAATCAATCTCAGCCTGATCGTGGGTCCTCCAAAAGTAGCTGTTGACAAATCTTCCGGCATAGGTGTTAGCTTTCAACCGCTCTGAGATCAAGAAATTTTCCCATAAGGCACCTTTATCTACCCGCATTTCTGGCAAAGTGAAATTATTGATCAGTACGTTACGGATGCCATTGTCGAAGAAGTAATATTTCTTCCCTTTTTTGATTTCATTTCTCAAATTCCGGTTGAAGGCAGGAAGTTTGAAAATGACGAAGGCCTTCTCTAATAAATCCAGATACTTCTCCACGGTTGCGGTATCAATGTTTCCGATGATTTGGGCTAATTCATTATAGCTTACCTCACTGCCCACTTGAAATGCCAGAGCCTTTAATAGTTTTTCCAGATGGCTTGGTTTGCGGATGCCGTCCAACCTCAGTACATCTTTGTAGAGATAGCTTTGGGCTATTTCGATCAGAAGTTCTTTTTCTTTTCCTGGATTATTGACTACATCAGGATAAAATCCAAACATGAGACGAGTGTCCAACAATCGTTTGGCCTCCAAAGCAGAAGTGAGATTTTCTGTTTCCAAATAACTAATTGGATAGAGATGAAAGGTTCTCTTCCTGCCAGTAAGTGGCTCTGAAGTTTGATCTTGAAGATCAAATGCAGAGGAGCCTGTCACAATCAGCTGAATGTCAGGTCGATTGTCATAAATTAGCTTTAGTTTCTTTCCGATATCAGGAATTTGTTGGGCTTCATCAATGATCACTAATCTCGAATCTGAACCAATCAGGTGAATCAATTGGGTACTTGTCACGGCAGAAGTAAAAGCTTCCAAAATATCTGCTTCATCTGCGTTGAACCAGGTATAAGGTGAATTGATCTCTTTTACCAATTCTTTCAATAAGGTGGTCTTGCCGACCTGCCGAGCTCCCAAAAGGATGATTATTTTACCTTTGAAACAGCTTTGGATTAGCTTTTCTGATAGTTTGCGTTTGATCATTTCTGTAAATTGGAATTTAAAAATGCTTAATTTTTCGATTACAATCTAAAAAAAAGGCCTAATTTTTCGATTACAATCTAAATATTCGGCTTTCAGGGGGATTCCACCAGCCTAAACCACCTCAGACTAGCCAAACGAGCAGTCGATTGACCCTTTCCAAAAAAAACTAGTTGAGGTCGAAATAGAAGCAAAGCACCTGAAAGAAATGCTCGGGAAGATGATTAAAAAATAATCGTTCAGACCTGCTAGGTCTTTTTCTTTTAAAACAACCTAAAATCCTTAATCTGCTCCACAAACATCATTGCACTGGAAGGCGAAAGAATTAGGATAAAGATGATACCAAATATCGCCCCGTACAGGTGTGCATCGTGGTTGATGTTGTCCCCTCCCTGTTTTCCTTTGACATAAGAATAGATCAGGAAAAGAACGCCTAGAATGAATCCCGGCAGACAAATGATCCCGAAGAAGCAGATGTCCGACAAGGGCATCAAAATTATACTTGCAAAAACAGTTGCGGCCGTTCCCCCCGATGCACCCAAAGCCCGGTAATAACTGTCATCTTGGTGCTTTTTGTAAGTGGGTAAATCAGAAATGACTATCCCTAAAATGTAGAAAATCACAAACAGCACTCCCCCCAGTAACACGCCAAACTTGTACCGCAGGAACATTTCCACCACGCCTCCAAAGAAGTAAAAAGTGAACATGTTGAAAAGCAAATGCATGTAATCCTTGTGGATAAAACCCGAAAGGACAAATCGATCCCACTGGTTGCGATGCTTGATCCGATAGGGCATAAACATCCACCGGTCCATCATCTCAGGGCGGTTAAATGCAAGAATACTCGTGATCGCAGTGATTGCGATAATGATAACTGTCAGCGATAATTCCATGGCTTATTTTTCCCGGTGGATCAGGTCTTGAGTGATGGCGTAGAGTGCTTGGTAATATTCCGGATTGGAAAAATGAATGCTTTCCAGCTGCGCAAATCCGGCATCGAAATAGGAATTCATCTTCGCCTCGGTAAGCGATTTGATTCCCAGTTTTTCATAAAGTGCTCTGACGGCAGTTACTTTTTCTGCTTTGCCAAATTCTTTTAGCGCCAGCCAATAATTCAACTCTTCTGCATCTTTTCCTTTGGCAAGCTCCAATGCTTTGATCAAAAGGAATGTCTTTTTATTCGAAATGATGTCTCCACCGACCTGCTTTCCAAACTTGGCCTGATCGGCAAATACGTCCAACAAATCATCTTTTAGTTGAAAACCAATTCCAATATCAACTCCAAACTCATAAAGTTTATCCGCGTCCCCTTTTTCTGCACCGGCTAAAATTGCTCCGAGCTGCAAAGCAAAACCCAACAAAACCGCAGTTTTGAGACGGATCATGTTGAGGTATTCTTCTTCATGTACCGTTTCGTAGGCTTCGAAGTTCATATCGAATTGCTGTCCCTCGCAAACTTCTGCTGCTGTCTTGTTGAACAAACGGATGACTTCAGGAAGCAATTTTGGATCTGTCCCCAAAAGCAAATCATAGGCTCTTACGAGCATGACGTCTCCCGAAAGGATAGCAATATTTGCATTCCATTTTTCATGAACAGTAGCTTTGCCTCTTCGCAGTGGTGCCTGATCCATGATGTCATCATGCATCAGGGTGAAATTGTGAAACACTTCGACTGCGGCTGCCTGACTGAGGATTTCGGCTGGATTTTTTCCATAAAGTCCATACCCCAAAAGCGAAAGAAGCGGTCTGATCCGCTTCCCTCCAAGGCTCATGATGTAAGTTATGGGTTCGTAAAGTTCCCGGGGTGATTCTCCGTAACTGTGGGAGGTAATATGATCCTCAAGCTTAATTAAAAGGGCGTGAGCGAGGCTTTTTTCTGTCATTATCTGCAAATTCCAAATCGATAGTTCTTCGGTCAATGTCGGTTTTAACCACTCTGACCATCACTTTGTCTCCCAAAGTGATCATTTTTTTATTTTTGCTGCCAATCAGTCGCATATTTCTCTGGTCGAATTCATAGTAATCGTCATCCATATCCTGAACTCGGATCATTCCCTCGCATTTGGTTTCGGTGATTTCTACGAAAACTCCCCACTCGGTCACGCCGGCGACAATACCATCGTAATCCTTCTGCTCGGCAAGAGACATAAATTCCACCTGCTTGTACTTGATGGAAGCGCGTT
This sequence comes from Algoriphagus sp., assembly GCF_030694375.1. Lineage (GTDB taxonomy): Bacteria > Bacteroidota > Bacteroidia > Cytophagales > Cyclobacteriaceae > Algoriphagus. Next base: position 24,275 of record NZ_JAUXYL010000043.1, on the reverse strand, counting down.
CTGCATCGGCAGCTCGCTTTTCACGCTCTGAGGAATGAAGACACTTTTGTTCCCACGACTCAGCTTCAGGAGATTTGCCTCCATCGAGATAATGTTCCAAAAGTCGATGAACCATCATATCCGGATAGCGACGAATCGGGGAGGTGAAGTGGGTGTAATGTGCGAAGGCCAACCCAAAGTGACCTTTCGGCTCCGTAGTGTATTTGGCTTTGGCCATACTGCGAATCGCCAATTGCTCCAAGACATTTTGCTCAGGCTTACCTTGGATTTCGTCCATCAGTTTATTTAGTGCTGTGGAAATTTTCTGGACATTGGTCACATCCATTTGATGACCAAAGCGCTTTGCAAAGCCGGAGAAAGTCTCCAATCGATCCAAATCCGGGCTGTCGTGTGTACGGTACACGAAGGTATCCATGCCATTATTTTTCTTGAAAATGAATTCAGCCACATACTTATTGGCCAAAAGCATGAACTCCTCGATCAGCTTGTGAATGTCTTTTCGCTCTTTGACAAAAAGTCCAAGTGGCTTACCGGCCTCGTCCAATTTGAATTTGACTTCGACGGTTTCAAAGTTTACCGCACCCTGATCAAACCGCTTCTTTCGGACCATTTTTGCCAAGTTATTGAGCAAAGTCAATTCTTCAAAGAAGTCTCCGGCTTGATTGTCGATGCATTCCTGAGCTTCTTCGTAAGCGAATCTTCGGTCAGAATGGATGACGGTTCTCCCAATCCAATGCTTGAGTACGTTCGCATTCCGATCCAGTTCAAATACGCATGCAAAAGTTAATTTGTCTTCGTTTGGTCGAAGGGAGCAAAGTCCATTACTCAATCGCTCCGGAAGCATCGGAATCGTCCGATCTACCAAGTAAACCGAAGTGGCCCGGTTGAAGGCTTCTTTTTCCAAAGCAGTCTTTGGCTTTACATAATGCGTCACATCAGCGATGTGAACCCCAACTTCCAAGTTGCCGTTTTCCAACTCGCGATAGGAAATCGCGTCATCAAAATCCTTGGCATCAGCGGGATCAATCGTGAAGGTCAGTACATCTCTGAAGTCCTTTCGGGCTTTGATTTCCTTTTCTGTGATCTTTTCTGAGATCTCATTTGCCTCAGCGTCCGGCTCCTGAGGATACTCGAACGGAAGCCCGAACTCCGCCATGATGGAGTGGATTTCCACTTCGTGCAATCCGGCTTTCCCAAGGACCCGGATGACTTTGCCGGTAGGATTTTTATCATCTTCCCGCCATTCGGTGAGTTTGACGATTACTTTTTCATTGTGCTCAGCACCCATGAGTTCGCCACGATGCACGAAGATATCCTTGTGCATTTTTTTGAAATCCGGTACTACGAAAGCAAAGCGGGGGGAAATCTCCACCCGCCCGACGAATTCGTCTCGGCTCCGTTCCATGACTTCAAGCACTCGCCCTTCTGTCCGGCCGGTCTTTCCTTTCAATGGAAAAAGCATCACCCGAACTTTATCTCCATCAAGCGCCTGCTTGAGGTCGGCATCTTTGACCAAAATATCGCCTTCTGCGACCTCTGGGTTGTCTGGGATAATAAATGCAAATCGGGGATTTACAAAATCCACGGTTCCTGTGATGAAGGAAGGATCTTTGGTTGAGCTGAAATAGTTTCGTGAATTTTTGGATACAGCTCCGGAATCAACAAGTTGCTGGAGAATCGGTTCGACCCCGCCTTTTAGTAGGGAGTCGCGGATTTCCAGCTTTTTGGTAATCTGTTTGGAGTTGAATTCTTCTCCATAGTTGGAGTCTAAAAATTGGAGTATTCGACGTGCCAAGTTTGCGGCATCATCGGATGGTCTTCTAATTTTATTTTTTGAGTTTTTTCGTTCTGGTTTTCTTCCCATGATTTGGGGTGTTTTTATTCAATGTAAAAAGATTTAGACGCCTTCGTCATTAATCTTTGTGATCTTTTTTTGATTCTTCTGAATGGACGATTTCAATTTCCAATTCATCGGATTGTGGATGCATGGCCATGTAGATGCGTGCAGTCACTTCTACATCCCGGAGGCAGTATTTTTTGATTTTTCCGAGGTCATTTTCGTGATAAAAAACCGTGTTGACCTGACTTCCATCGATTCCGTCCTTCGAGGTCGGTATTCCGAAAACCGCCGCTAATAGCTCCAAGCGGGTATAATGCTTGTAATCGCCAAATTTCCACAGTTCCATGGTGTCCAAATGACGCACTTCCCAAGGTTTTTTGCCGGCTATCAGAAGCGGTTCAGGCAGAGGGATTCCCTGAATCAGCATTCTCCGGCAGAGATAGGGGAAATCAAATTCTTTTCCGTTGTGTGCGCAAAGCAGCCACTTTTTCTTGTCTAATAAGTCTTTTAATGCCAAAAGAAGTTCCCGCTCTTCGGAATCTCCGAATATCTTGGATCGGAAGACCAGTTTTTTATCCTTCTTTTTGGATTGGAAAAAACCGACTCCGACGCAAATGACCCGGCCAAATTCCCCGTGAATTCCCGCCCGATCAAAGTACAAGGAGCCGGGTTCGACTTCTTCGGAGTTGTCCATTCGGATCAAGCGTTCTTTTTTGATCCATTCTTCCTGAAGCCGGGGATCAAGCTCCTCAAATTTTTCAGTCAGGGAAGCAGTCTCAATATCTAAAAATAAAATGTCGCTGAGATGATCAAAAAAGTCCGCCATTTGGTCAAAGTTTAGCTGTGAAGGATACCCTCCAACCCCAGTTCAGGGATTCTGTGGAGGTTGGCAGGATCAAAACTGCCCGGAGTAAAGATAAACTTTTTGTCAAAAATCTGATCCAGAATGTAATAGCTAACCCAAAATTCATTAGTCAAATTAAAGACAGCCGGATCAATGGATTCTACTTTAGCAATAGATTCTGGCCCAAGTTCCTCGATCATGTGACGGAGCGTGGAAGTCTGTCTTTTTTCTCCATCCAGAATTCCGTAACCTTTGGAAGTGATCATGATAGTTTTCAATTCGATCAGATTCAGATTGATAATGTAGACATTCCACTCAATGCCGTTTGGGGTTTCGCTTTTTGCGATGGCCAGTTTTACTCCTGTTACCGGCGAAAAATCGATGTCTTTTTTCATTTTTCTACTATAAATCTATCTCTAATTATCTCACTAAACCTATCTCCATTTATCTAATACCTCTAGTAGGCAGCGCCCAGTTTATCTCTATGTTATTTCGCGCAGCATATCTCTTATCTCCATCTATCTCCTACCTCCGGCAGGCAGGCGCGAAGCGTATTTCCATCTATTTTGCGCAGCATATCTCTATTTATTTCGCGTAGCATATCTCTTTTAAATTATCTCCATTTCAAAAAGTTCGGCTAGGTGTTTTTTGACCCTGTTTTTGGCGTCTCTTTCATCTACCGACTTTCCCAATTCTAAATGAAGCGAAGTCACGGCTTTGTCGTCGATTCCGCAGGGAATGATATGACCAAAGTAGCTGAGGTCCACGTTCAGGTTAAACGCAAAACCATGCATCGTCACCCAGCGGCTGGACTTCACGCCCATGGCGCAAATTTTTCGCGGATTTTCCTGCTTGACATGATCTAGCCAAACTCCAGTCAATCCATCTATTCTCCCGGCTTCCACTCCGTAATCGGCTAAAGTCAGAATGATCGCTTCCTCCAACAGTCGAAGGTATTTGTGGATATCAGTGAAGAAATTGTCGAGATCCAGAATTGGATAACCCACCAATTGCCCCGGTCCGTGATAGGTGATGTCACCGCCCCGATTGATTTTGTAATAAGTAGCTTGATGCTTTTCCAGTCCCGATTCATCCAAAAGCAGGTTTTCAGGTTTTCCGCTTTTCCCCAAGGTATAGACATGCGGATGCTCGACAAAAAACAGAAAATTGGGTGTGTCGACCTGTTCTTCTGATGGAAGATTCCGGTTTTTGATTTTGAGAGCTACCGTTTCTGCAAATATTGACTCTTGATAATCCCAAGCCTCTTGGTAATCCATGTGGCCGAGATCTCGGAATTTTACGGTTTTATTGATATTTTCGTTCATCTGATTTCCTTTCGGAACTCACTTTTAACAGCTTGAATTGCTGGAGCGTTCTTTCGATTTTTCAAAATTAATCAAATAAACCATGGCTGAACATAATGATACCGGAAGACTGGCCGAGCAACTAGCCGCAGACTGGTTGGTCAGTAAGGGTTACGAACTACTTGATACTAATTATCGACACCAGCATGCGGAAATTGACTTGGTGATGCAGCACAAGGGATTGCTGATTTTTATTGAGGTGAAATTCCGGTCAGGAACGGGTTTTGGCTATGCGGAGGAGTTTGTGGATGCTACCAAAAAGAAGCTTTTGGTCAAGGCGGCCGACCATTACATTTATGAAAAAGATTGGCACAAAGACATCCGTTTTGACATTGTGGGCGTTTACAGAGATCGAAGTGGAACGGTTAATTTCAGGCACTTCGAAGACGCATTTTACTAAACCAATTATCATGAAAAAAATACTTATTGCTATACTGCTTGGCTTTGCGGTTAGTTATTCTTTTGCCCAAACGGAAGAAAAGGATGAAAAAATAATAGCAGATTCAGAAGCCGCCAAAGTGGCTTTCCTTAAAGATGATCCGGATATGAATTCCTTTTTTGAGGATTCCTATGGATACATCATTCTTCCTAATGTTGGGAAAGGTGGATTTGGAATCGGCGGCGCAGCAGGAAATGGTGTTGCTTTTGAACAAGGGACTCATATTGGATTTGCTCGAATGACCCAATTGACCATCGGATTTCAGGCAGGTGGTCAGGCCTATAGTGAGGTGGTTTTTTTTCAAACCAAAGAAGCCTTTGACCGATTCAAAGAGGGTAAAATCGAAATGGCTGCACAGGTATCAGCTGTTGCTGCGGCATCCGGAGCTTCGTTAAATGCCGAATATATCGAAGGAGTTGCTGTCTTCACCAGAACCAAAAAAGGCTTGATGTATGAAGCTTCTGTAGGAGGGCAACAGTTTAAATTCCGGGAAAAATAATCAATTGCCTTTGCGATAAACCAGATTGCCGTCTTTATCCCATTCCGCTCGTATGTACGGGCGAAAATTTTTTGTATAAGGTTTTTCCTGATATTGGATCTCCCGTTTTCGGATTGCTTTTGTATTATTTGTATCCCAATATTCGGTCCATAACCCTACCTTTTCACCGTATTTATATTCACCTGTGACAGCGATCTGTTGATCCTCGTGGAAGTAAAAATAATTCCCTTCTGCCAGGCTGTACTGGATAGGGATGATTTCTTCTATTGATTTTGAGGCTTGGTTGTAATAAGAGATTCGCGATTCACGAGGCCAACCTTCTGAAAAGTGATTTTTATCCTGAAGCACGTTTTTGTCATCAAACAGCATCCAAGTCTTGTGTTTTGTACCGTAATAAAACATTCCGCTTTCGACTACGGTCTCGTTTACTATCCGTTCATAGGGCCCATGAAGCAAGTATCCGTTTCCTTTTGAATAACCTGAAGTTTTGATACTTCTTTCTTTGGAATCATACCAGTACACATCCCGGATGTAGGGATCGGGATTTCGTTCGGCATCTGTGTAGTTGAAGTATTCATAATAAGACTGACCTCTCAGTTCCCGCCGGGTAAAGCCCTTTTGAGTCTTGATCCCTAACCAGATATTTTTCTTGGCCTTTTTCTTTTTTTGCTTCTTCTCTTCTTTTTCTTTTTCCTCGTCAAAAAGTAGCAAGGGAGCAACGGAAGGTAATAGTGCGGAATTGACCACACCTGTAGAATCAGGATCGGATTTTTCTCCCGTGTTTTTCTTTTGGGCAAAAGCCATTTTGCCGGAAACAAATATTAGGATTAGTAAAACAGTTAATCTCCTGCTCATAGAATGAAAAACGGTAGTTATTGCCAACTATTTTATCCAAAAATAACATTAAAGCATCAATTTTGCCGGATTGTTTAGATTTTATAATCTTCTGCCTATTTTTGAGGAATTTGTAAAAAAATCCCACAAAAAATGAATTCTATTCTATCAGACCGAGTACTGAATATGGAAGAGTCAGCCACCCTGGCCATGGCAAAAAAAGCCCGGGAACTGAAATCTCAAGGTATTGACATCATCAGCCTGAGCTTGGGCGAGCCGGATTTTAAGACGCCTCAACACATTCAGGATGCAGCAAAAGCTGCAATTGATGAAGGAAAATACTTTTCTTACTCGCCTGTGGCAGGCTATCAGGATCTGAGAGAAGCGATCGCGAAGAAGCTTAGAGAAGAAAACGAAATCACGGCTGCAAAAGCAGAAAACATTGTCGTTTCCACCGGAGCAAAGCACTCGATCGCCAATGTGTTCATGTGCCTGATCAACGAAGGCGATGAAGTGGTAATTTTTTCTCCGTATTGGGTGAGTTATGCCGAAATTATCAAGTTGGCAGGCGGAGTTCCCATCCTGATCGAAGGAACTTTGGAAAATAACTTCAAAGCGACAGCTGCACAATTGGAAGCAGCTGTAACGCCTAAAACCAAAGCAGTGATCTATTCTTCACCGTGTAACCCTACCGGTTCTGTTTTCTCCAAGGAGGAATTGGAAGCGATAGCCGAAGTGGTCAAGAAGCATCCAAGCATGATGGTGATTGCAGATGAGATCTACGAACTGATCAACTTTGTGGGTAGAAACTACAGCATTGCTTCTTTTCCGGGTATGTTTGAGCGCACGATCACAGTAAATGGCTTTTCTAAGGGCTATGCCATGACAGGTTGGAGAGTGGGCTACATCTGCGCTCCACTGGAAATTGCCAAAGCTTGCGAAAAAATCCAGGGTCAATTCACCTCAGGAGGAACAGGCATCGCTCAGCGTGCTGCATTGGCTGGGATTTCCGGCGATCAAGCTCCCTCAAAAGCCATGGCAGAAGCCTATCTCAGAAGGAGAAATTTGGTTTTGGGCTTGATCCAAGATATTCCCGGAATCAAAACTCATGTACCCGAAGGAGCTTTCTACTTTTTCCCCGATGTGAGTGCCTTCTTTGGCAAGTCCGCACACGGCTATGATGTGAAAACTGCTGACGATCTTTGCCTGTACTTGTTGGCTATCGCAAATGTTTCTTTGGTGACTGGAGAGGCATTTGGGGCACCAAGCTGTATTCGTTTGTCTTATGCTGCTTCCGATGAGGAATTGGTAGAAGCGATGAAAAGAATTAAAAAGGCCTTAGGCGAACTTGCCTAATTCCAACCTGAAATAAGAACTGGCCCGGATGAAAGTTCGGGCTATTTTTTTGCCTTGACAGAAAGGATTAATTTTGACCAAAATCACAATTCATGGCTGAAGTACTGGTGATCACTCCGGTGAAAAATTCGATCGAAACGACATTAGATACGGCTAGAGCAATTGCCGCCTCAGACGTTTCGGTCCGACATATTATTTTTAATGATTTCAGCACTGATGAAACGAAAGCCAGCCTCGAGGAACATAAATCCAAAATTGGCTACGAACTGATTCACATTGAAGAGCTGACCGATCATCCTTCGCCAAATTATAAATTGGTTTTGCAAACTGCTCAAAAGATAGCTCTGGAAGCAGGATTTCCGCTTTTGGTAATCGAATCAGATGTAGTTGTGAAGCCGGACACGATTTCCAGTTTGCTTTCTCAGCAAAGAAAAAATGCAAAATCCGGGCTCGTTGGATCCGTCACTGTGGATGAAGCAGGAGTGGTTAATTTTCCTTACTTGAAATTTAAAGGCGTAAAACAACCGGTAATTCATACACAACGGAGCCTGAGTTTTTGTTGCACGTTGTTCACGTTGGATTTTTTAAAAAGCTATGATTTCATGGGCTTGGATGCAGCCAAGGATTGGTACGACACGTTTATTTCGAAAAAATCAATTGAATTGGGCTTTGAAAACACGGTGCTGATGAATGCTCCGGTTTGGCATCGACCGCATGCAAGTCGGCCCTGGAAGCAACTGAAATACTCGAATCCGCTGAAATATTACTTTTTGAAATTCTGGAAGGGGTTGGATAAAATTTGATTGGAATCGGGTTTTAAATTCGAATCGGGAGATCTTGAAAAAGCTATGGAAATGCTTGAATCGATAAAATTATATATTCTCTACTATAAGTCAGGCACTATACTGCCTCTGGGTAGGATATACGAACCCTTACTCTGCGGAAATGGAAAGGGGATAGAAGACTTCCCATATTTGAGAGATGATACCGGTATTCAGATTTCTGCAAAGAATGAGTTTTATAGCGAGTTGACCGGGATTTATTGGGTGTGGAAAAACACCAGTCAAGAAATCACAGGTTTTTGTCATTATAGGAGGTATTTTACCTGTCGTCAGGAGCCTTGGTATTATCGCTTAAAGTATTTTTTGACGCATCCATTTAAAGTCCAGCGTGGCCCCAATCCCCTGATATATGTCAATAATGTCAAAAAGTACACGGATTGGATTCTAAATCAGAACGAAGCTGAGAGCATTCTTGAAGAAAATGATATTATCCTTCCGAGAGCGAGAGTTTTTAGGTATTCTTTAAAAAAACACTACCACAAGTACCATTCTGCCGTCGATCTTGAGCTGATTGAGAAGATCCTGGCAGAGAGTCATCCTGAATATATCTCCACTTGGCATAAGGTTCTCGATGGAAATGTTATGTATGCCAATAATATGTTTATCCTGAAATCATCCCTTTATCAGGAATTTATGGCGTGGTGGTTTGATGTTTTATTCCGTTTTGAAAGTCGCACAGACTTGGAATCCTATATTGGCTACCAGAGAAGAATTCTTGGGTTTCTTGGAGAAAGGTTGTTGACACTTTGGGTTATTCATAATGGTCTTAAAATAAAAGAATTACAACTTTTGTATTTCAAAAAATTAAAAAAGTAAAGCTTCCGTCCTAGTTTAAAGCTGTTAGGACTTTTTTTGTCTAGGCTTAAGATTTAGATGCCAAAAATCTTGCACAAATTGGCACCCAATCGTTTTAAGCCAATTTTGAGAGTTTTCACCCATTCTTTTTCATTTATTTTGAATCGGATTTTCCGATGATCTCCTAAATGTTTTACATAACCATTCACTAAAATCACGCCTCGAAACTGGTATTTGTGAAAATACTCGTTGCTAAGATCGATTTCATCGGGCCAGTTGGCATAGGGCTTAATCAATTCATAATCTTTGGTGCGGCGCAGTCCGGGATTAAAGGTAAACCCATGGAAGCCTCCCTGAAATCCTGTCTGCAAGTATTTGAATTGAATTCCGTCCGTTGTCTGGAATATTTCCGATTCCAATGGGTGATTGTTGGTGTCGTTTTGTTCGCGAAGCCAGACATTGATTACTTTTTCTTTTTCAAGCAAAACCGATAACGATTTTTCGATGAAACCAGGTTTGTAAAAAAGCCAGTCATCTTCGCAGTGAAAAATAAATTCAGTTTTCACATGGCTGTAGGCCCTGTCAATACTACGGAGCTGACCTAGTTGAGGGTCGTTATATAAGACCTTGAATTTTATTTGGGGGAATTTCCGCAGAACGTTATTCAGCTTATCGATGTCCGGACTATCTTCAATGATGATGTATTCTTCGATCGGATATGTGTTGTACTGCAGGAAACTGTGAAGCGTTGGCTCCAGTAGATCGAAGCGTTTACAGCTTGTTAAAACGAATGTTATTTTTGGGTGGCTAGAAGACATTTTCCCGATGTAAGTGTTAGATTTTCCGATTAGTCGCTATTCTGTCAATTAGTAAATTATAAAAAGTCTTTTTTTTGATTTATTACCATCGCTTCTTCCTGACAAATTTGTCATAAGCCCACCCGATGATTCCTTGAGGGGAAGGTTTAAAAACATTTTCGGAGTTGGATAAATTTTTATAATATTTCTTTTTAATCAATTCTTTTTCAGTCAAATAATGCTTCCCAAATTTATTCTGAATATTAAATTGGCTCAATCGTTTTTTCAATTGGTCGAAGCGGTCTAAAAGAAAATCAAGTTTCAAGCATTTGTAATGAAGTAACTTGATGTCGTCTTTTCTGTAAAATTTCAGTTTGCCGGTAGGGTAACATTTGTGACAACCGGCTTTATAGTTGATTTCATCAATCATATTAGGATTAAATATGATGCATTTTCCAAGTAGCCTGTTGTCTTTAATGCCTGAGGTTATTTCCAGCAGACTATGCTCCGGATAGTCCTCTGCATACATATCAAATCCATGAGGTTTAATAATACTAACGCCGTGCTTTTTAAGTTCATCCAGCTTTACAATCAAATCTGGATGGTATAGTATTTCATCCACATCGCAGACAATGACCCAATCGGCTTTACCTCGGCTTTCTTTCCAGATGTTGTTTTTGATCTGAATATAAATATCATCCCGTATTTCCCCATTCGACGAATAGTTTCTGACTTCTGCGTTTTTATACGAGCGAATAATTTCGGGAGAGCGATCATCCGATTCATTATCCAGGAAAATCATTTTTTCGCAGATCGGAGAATAATAATCAAGAACATAGGGGAGTAGTTTCTCCTCGTTCCAGCAGATTGAATAATAATGAACTATGCTCATGAAAAGTAAACTATTGAATTGATCTCAAAAGTAGAAAAATTATTTAGGGTCTGCCGTGAAAAGATATAAAATGGTCTAACCTTGAAATGAGATTCGGTGAAGTCATTTTACAAATTAAAAGTACCCCGATCCTTGTCGAAGTTCTTTTAGTTTGGGTTTTTTCCCTTCCTGCAATGTATTTAACCAAATCTTTAACTTTTGAATTTTATCAGTATCCGCAATTCTGCCAGTAAGGAAAAATGAACTGGGAAAATGGTGCCTAATCGTCCACACCTGTCCACCGTGGTGGAGACGACTGTCAACAGTCCACACTTGTGCCCCGTGACTTAGCTCGTTTTTTGGAACTTCAAACCTTATTTGGCTATAGGTAAGAAAGCATACCTACATTTTATATTATTATTTGTCCCGTGTTCAGGTTTTTTTGGAAAATGAGGTTGGAGTCTCCGGTGGTATTATTCAAGTTATAATGATTGATATGAGAAAAATCCAAATAATAATTTGATAAATCGAAATACATTGATACTTTTAATCCGGTGATTAACAACTTTTCTCTAATCTGCTTTTTGAAAAAATGAGATTCAGATAGAATCCATTTTTCGAACTCTGATAGTTTTCAAAGAACCCCGACGAAACTCGGGGTTCTTTTTGTTTACCTTTAGACCTGAGTATTCCTCCCAATGAGATCTTCCAAATTCTTTTTTCTTTTCTTGCTAGCCATTATTCCATTTTTCACCTTGGCTCAAAACCGCGGAGTGGATACCACTTACATCGATGAGCAGGAAGAAAAACTTGTCCTACGCCTTTACTCTTCGAAAAAGTACACCGAATACCGAGTCGCAGATCCTCAATTAGTATATTCTCCAAATACCGGTCTAAACACCGGGTTCGGAGCTACATTTCAAAAGTTCACCTTGAATCTGGCGGGGCCATTGGAGTTTCTGAACCCTCAGCGGGAAAAGGATTTTCCAAGAACAACTGATTTGCAAGTGCACATCTATCCGACCTTTTGGATCATCGATTTATTTGGACAATTCTACAATGGGTATAAGGTTGAGGGACCCGGCGAAGACAAGCTGGCGCGGGCAGATCTGAGTATTCGGAAATTTGGCGTAAATGCCAACTATGTGTTTCATGGAGATAAAATATCACTAACGGCGGCTTTTCAGCAATCTGCAATCCAGAAAAAATCCGCATTTTCCCCATTTATCGGCGCAGAGGCATACTATGTTAAAGTTTCGGGAGATTCACTCGTACTTCCTGAATCCGATTTTACCACAAATCAAAATTACGAGCGAGCAGATTTTTTTCATATCGGTCCCAATGCAGGGATGATCGGGACCTTGGTTTTTGGTAAAGGGTTTTTCCTGACAGGTTCAGCTGCTGCTAATCTTGGATTTTCAATTTCGACTCCCGATCAGGAAACTGCTGACAGAAATACCAAATTGAAACCCGGGTATTTTCTAAGAGGCTTTGCCGGCTACAATGGGCTACGCTTTTCCCTCAATCTTAATTACGTATATAAAAATCTTGCACTTGCTGAAGTGAATGAGTTGGGTCAAAGTATCAACACTGGTAACTATCGATTTATTTTTGCTTATAAAATCAATGCAGGGCCGAAGTTGTCCCAAAATTTTCCCAAGTACAATCCCATGAAAATCGTTCAGCGGATTTTTAAAAAAGACTAATCTCGGCTGGCATGAATTTCTTTTTTAGCTTTGGGAAGGCATTATTAACACCTTTTCCCCATGCAAGATCCTTTTGGAATTTCAGAATCATTAAAACATCTAGGCATTAAGCAAGAAAATCTCGGATCCTCTACTGGGGTTAACTGGTTGAAATCCAGTGAGTCTTACTTGTCTTCTTTGTCGCCGGCCGACGGGCAATTGATTGCTAAAGTTCAGTTATCAGATTCAGATGCCTATGAGTCGATCATCAGTCAGGCGCAGATCGCTTTTGAAAAATGGCGACTCGTGCCGGCTCCTCAGCGAGGCGAAATAGTCCGGGAAATCGGAAATGCCCTACGTGAGGTGAAGTCCGATCTCGGCAAGCTCGTCTCCTATGAGATGGGCAAATCTTATCAGGAAGGTTTGGGTGAAGTTCAGGAAATGATTGACATCTGCGATTTTGCAGTAGGACTATCCCGTCAATTATATGGGTTAACCATGCATTCTGAGCGTCCTGGACACCGGATGTACGAGCAGTGGCATCCATTGGGAATTGTTGGGATTATTTCCGCATTCAATTTTCCCGTAGCAGTTTGGTCATGGAATGCTGCCTTGGCATGGGTATGTGGGGATGTCTGCTTGTGGAAACCTTCCGAAAAAGCCCCCCTTTCCGGTGTAGCTTGCCAACTGATTGTCGGGAAGATTTTTGCCAAGCATGGAATGCCGGAGGGAGTTTCCAATCTGATCATCGGTGATTATAAGATTGGAGAATTGATGTCTCATGATCCTCGAGTGCCTTTGGTTTCTGCGACAGGGTCTACCAGAATGGGGAAATTAGTAGGGAAAGCTGTCGGGGAACGGCTTGGAAGATCCTTGCTCGAACTTGGAGGAAATAATGCCATTATCATCACCGAAAACGCAGATTTGGACATTGCTATTCGGGGCGCCTTGTTCGGAGCCGTGGGTACAGCAGGACAACGCTGCACGACCACACGCCGCTTAATCGTTCAGGAGAATGTCTATGAAGAGGTGAAAACCCGATTGGCAGGTGCTTTTTCCAAATTGGTTATCGGGAATCCGTTAGATGAAAAAAATCATGTCGGGCCACTGATTGATCAGGACGCGGTGAAGGGGTATTTGACTGCAATTGATAAAGTAAAAGCGGAAGGAGGAAAAGCTGTGGTAGACGGCGGCGTTCTTTCAGGAGAAGGGTTTGAATCGGGATGTTATGTGAAACCAGCCATCTTTGAGGCCGAAAACCACTTTGAAATAGTGCAGCATGAGACTTTTGCACCCATCCTATATTTGATCAAATACAAAACTTTGCCTGAAGCCATTGCCTTGCAAAACGGTGTTCCTCAAGGACTTTCCTCTGCTATTATGACTATGAATATGCGGGAGGCGGAAGCTTTTCTTTCAGCGGCAGGTTCAGATTGCGGGATTGCCAATGTCAATATCGGAACTTCCGGTGCAGAGATTGGCGGAGCTTTTGGTGGAGAAAAAGAAACCGGTGGGGGACGAGAATCCGGATCTGATGCTTGGAAAGCATACATGCGTAGGCAGACCAATACGATCAATTACTCGACTTCTTTGCCTTTAGCCCAAGGGATAAAATTTGATATTTGAGTACCAAGAGGTCAGTATCAAGACATAAGTATTAAGACGTAAGTATTAAGAATGAAGACACCAAAACAAGCATTTTCAAGGAAGTTTTGTAATAGTCTGAAAACTGCGACTGAACACTGATGACTCATTCCTTCCCAACTTCCTAACCTCCAAACTTCCTAACTTCCCGGCTTTCACTCCTTCTCTTCCAAAAGCGCTTTCTTAACTTCTTGAAGTTCGGCTACTTTTTCAGCACTTACTTGAGGATATTCCAGATCCATCCGTTCCAATGCACTGATGATCGCTGAGGCAATGCCAATCCTTGCGTAAGATTTGTTATCTGCCGGGATGACATACCAAGGCGAATCTTTGGTCGAGGTGTTTTTGATCATTTCCTCATAGGCTTCCTGATATTGGTCCCAATACGCTCGCTCTTTGACATCTCCGGTGCTGAATTTCCAGTTTTTTGAGGGATCGTCTATTCTGTCGATGAATCGTTGTTTTTGCTCATCTTTAGATACGTGTAGAAAAATCTTGATGACCACTGTTCCATTACGGTGAAGGTATTGTTCAAAATTCCGGATATCCTCATAACGTTGCTTCCAGATATTTTTGGTAATTAATTTTGGTGGAAGTTTTTGGTTCTTCAGAATTGCCTCGTGTACTTTTACAATCAAAACTTCTTCATAGTATGACCGATTGAAAATACCGATTCGGCCTCGCTCGGGAAGTCGTTTGAAGCATCTCCAGAGAAAATCATGATCCAATTCCTCCGCACTGGGTGCCTTGAACGAAGACACCTGACAGCCTTGAGGATTGATTCCGGACATCACATGCTTGATCCCACCGTCCTTTCCTGCCGCATCCATAGCTTGGAAAATCACAAGTAAAGAATAATTATCCTGTGCGTATAGAATGTCCTGAAGTGTTGCCAGTGCCTGAACACCTTGTTCAAGTGCTTCTTTGACCAATGGCTTATCTTCAGGACCAAGTGTCATTTTGGGTTGAGTAGAATAGTCCTTCAGCCTGAATTTCTTTCCATCTCCCACGTAATATTTCTTAGCAAATTTTTTAGCTCTTATGACAAGCTCCTTTTTACTGAGATTTTTGAGGTCGTTAATTTGCTCTTCGCCACTGTTTATCATGAGGAGTAATGTTGAGGTTATAGTTTTAGGGGCATTTTTAGCTGTTCAGTATTTATATTAAGCGCACATCCAGATAGCTGATAGCTAGAAAGAGGGATCTCCCAGCATTGATAATTATTCCAAGCTGGGATACTCGCGTCATGCGCGAGTTCTTAATTCAATTACGGGACTTTGGAAAATGCTCCAATTACCTATTCTTTAGAAATCAATTTTTTAAAAAGATTGCTAGCGTAATAGAAGGAAATTAAGGTAACGATTTAGAAAATAGAAAACGAAGTCAAAAGGCCAAAATGAATAAAAGCTTAGCTTTGGTTTCTTTTTTAAATACTACCAATCATGAAAAAATTACTAGTTACAACAGGCGGAGGGGATTGCCCGGGTTTGAATGCTGTAATCAGAGGAATTGTTAAGCGTGCTTCCCTAGAAAGCGACTGGGAAATATGGGGGAGTTTTGAGGCCTTAAACGGCGTCATGGAGGAACCAATGCGGCTTACTAAATTGGAGGAAAGCACAGTGTCCGGCATTCATGTCAGAGGAGGAACGATCCTCGGTACTACCAATAAAGGCAACCCCCTGAGTTTTCCTGAAAAGCAAGCTGATGGGACAACGAAAATCGTTAATCGAATCCCCTGGCTTGTGGATCGCCTGAAATCTAAAGGATTTGATGCGGTGATCAATATTGGAGGTGACGGCTCTCAGGCTATTTCTCAAGCGATGTTTGAATTGGGCATGCCTGTAGTGGGTGTGCCAAAAACCATCGATAATGACCTGAGCTCAACAGATTTTACATTTGGGTTTCAAACTGCTGTTCAGACTGCTTCGGATTCATTTGACCGACTCGTGACTACTGCGAGCAGTCATCATCGGGTGATGATCATGGAAGTGATGGGAAGAAATGCAGGCTGGATTGCCTTGTACACTGCCATTTCAGGCGGCGCGGAGATTTGTCTCATTCCTGAGATTCCTTATGATCTCAATGTTGTGGTCGATCGAATTAGAAGTAGGTATAACAATGGACGGGGATTCGTCAATATTGTAATTGCTGAAGGAGCGCATGCCAAAGAAGGTTCGATTACTTCCACAGTAGGCGAGGAAGGCAGGATTGCCGTTCGATTGGGGGGAGTTTGCTACACGCTGAGTCAGCAGTTGAAAGATGCCGGAGTCGAGGCAGACATTCGTGAGACAGTGCTCGGCCATACACAGCGTGGAGGAACGCCGATTGCTTTTGACCGTGTGATAGCTTCAGTTTTTGGAGTAAAAGCAATGGAATTGGTTCTTGGTGAGAAATTCGGACAACTGGTGGTACTGCAAAACAATGATTACACTTCAGTTCCGATCAAGGAAGCAATCAGCGCATACAATGTGGTCGATCCCAATGGGACCTTGGTTCAGGCGGCGAAAGGATTGGGGATCTCTTTTGGTGATTGAAAATAATTCCAATATATATCTTGTACCCCTGATTCACTGTTTATAGTTTGTTTCAACCTAACTAACTTCCTTATGCATACTTCCCATCTTCTGAGGGCATTAAAGAATCAATCAATCTTCCTGATTCTGGTTTTTTTCAGTATCAGTGGGACTTCTTTTGCCCAGATTCCAAGGCAGTATCTGGATATAACTGTCTCACCGGTCAATCAAGACTGGACCTATACCCTTGGTGAAAAAGTAGAATTCAGTGTTTCTGTCACCCAATCCGGAAGACCGATTCCCGTGGAAAATGTCAGGTATTTCGTAAAGGAGGAAAAAATGAATCCAATCAAAGAAGGTCCGCTCGTGCTCAAGGAAGGGAAAGCAAGTATTTCTGTCGAGGGGATGAAAAAGCCGGGGTTTCTGCGTTGTGAAGTCTTTGCAACTGTTGACGGGAAAGAATACCGTGGTTTGGGAACCGCGGCATTTGCGCCTGAAAAAATAGTACCGACCGTACTGATGCCTTCAGATTTTGATGCTTTTTGGAATGCTGGCAAACAAGAACTGGCAGCCGTGCCGATGGATCCTAAAATGGTGCACATCCCAGAACGAAGCACCGAGAAGGTAGATGTTTATCATGTCAATTTTCAGAATGTCAAAAATAGCCGAGTGTATGGAGTATTGACAGTTCCTAAAGGGGAAGGTAAATTTCCTGCCATTCTTCAGGTGCCAGGCGCTGGTATCAGGCCATACGGAGGAGATTTGGCCAAAGCTGCCCGAGGAGCTATTGTTTTGCAAATTGGTATTCATGGGATCCCGGTAGACCTTGCGCCGGAAGTTTATTCTAATTTGGCGAGTGGAGCGCTCAACGGGTACTGGAATTTTAACGCTCAGGATAAAGATCTCTACTACTACAAGCGGGTGTATCTGGGCTGCATCCGTGCAGTGGATTTTCTGATTTCCTTGCCTCAATATGATGGACAGAATCTCGGGGTACAGGGTGGGAGCCAAGGAGGAGCCTTATCGATTATTACTGCCGCATTGGATCCAAGGATCAATTACCTCGTTGCTTATTATCCCGCACTCAGCGATATGACCGGCTATTTAAATAAAAGAGCCGGAGGCTGGCCCCATATTTTTGCAGACAGCAATCTCAAATATTATAACAATCCGAAAGTGGTTGAGACGCTCACTTATTATGACGTAGTGAATTTTGCCAGAATCTTAAAAACACCGGGATTTTATTCTTGGGGATACAATGACGATACCTGCCCACCGACTTCTTTTTACGCTGCATACAATCAAATCAAGGCTCCAAAAGAGGTTTTTGTAATTCCCGAAACAGGTCATTGGACCTACCCTGAGCAAGGAGTTAAATCTGATAATTGGCTATTTGAAAAGCTGAAAAAATGATGAAATGCACATGAGAATAGCTTCTCACACAGGGTGATGATTATCTGGGGCATTCCATCTGACCAAAAAAATCAAATTATAAACAGATGAAATCGAGCATGACGATAACGTCACACACTGGCATGATTATCCACCATGCGAGATTCCCTGTCCGAATACAGGCGGGCATCTGACCTATTGAAACAAATTATAAACAGATGAAATGCCCATGAGAATGGCTTCTCACACAGGGGGATGATTATTTAGGGCATTCCATGTGGCAATTAAAAAACAAAATATAAACACATGAAATACCAATCTGAAAATCCTCACAGGGGGATTTTCAGGCTTAGCGATGGGATGCTTCTAGCATAATTTGGAATTGGAATCGGCGAGGTCAGTGCCTGATTTTCCAGTGAAAGACGCGCAGCCATTCGGGCATTTTGTCCTGCACTGAGAAAAAGCGGAATGCTCGTGCAAATGGAGAATACTCCGGTCCATGCCAAAAATGAAATAACCCGGGTGTTGTTTGTGCCGCTGTCGAAATCGAAATTTCTTGGAATTACGATCGAAGTTAAGGTAAGGGCCGTCCCTCCTCCCAAGAAAATCAAGCCGGCCTTGTATTGGGTGTCACTTTTTTGGATCAGGTCCAATTGGAGCGCTGAAGGTCCCACAGTTTGCCCGAAAGACTCAGTGCAGATGCTCAACAACAGCAGGTAAAGAAATAAATACTTCATATGATTATAATTTTTTCTTAAAGGCCATATGGAATCCCCGCCAGCGGCAGGCAGGTCGCAGCGTCTATAATCAGCTCAATCTGAAATGCTGTAACCAGCGGGATTGTGCCTGAGACAGAGCCGCTCGATTTCATTGTTTCTGAGAATTAAGCGGAATCGAAAAACTCCAGGTTGGATAATTTTTTTGTGAAAAACCACTCGAACTAGGCGCTACCAGTTGGGTCGTGCCGATGCCAAGTTTCGCTGCTTTTCTTCCATTTGATGCTGAACTGACTATGACAGGAATACTGACCAGAGTCGAAATACTTCCGGCAGTCAATAAAAAAACACTGGCTCCTCCGGCGAAATTACTTCCACTATTCCATGCCGTTCCAAAGAGGACAGTGCCCAAAATGACTGATCCTGCACCAGCGCCTAACATGATTAAACCTGTTTTTTTCTGTTTTTCACTTTGACGGAGGTATTCCTCCATTAATATTTTGTTTTCTTGACTTTGTTGGGCCTGGATCCTTGGCAGAAAAAGCGAAAAGGCGACAATTATGAGGAAAAATTTACGCATATAGTTGTTAAAGGAAAGACTTAGAAATCAATGATGCATTAAGTTATTCCCAGATTTTTAAAAGTACTACTCAAACCTATTTTTTTAATCACTTTTGAATTATGAGCCAATGCCTTTTGAAATCAATTATTGAAAGGCAGCTGATCTATTTTTTATTCAAATCCGGCTCTAATAGTTGATGTGCTGAAACCAATGCTCCGACAATGTCAGAAATGCTCACCAAGTGAGAATAACAAGGAAGGAGTTTTATCGTCATTTTTGCGGATTAAAAGTTAGTTTTTTGATTTCAAGAAAGATTATTGAGCTGTTTTATAAATAAATAGTAGATAGTTCTGTCTATTCTGAAAAATAGCTAACTTCTCGTAATTTTTAACGAAGACCTTTAAGAATATGCCGGCACAACCCCTGGAATTGATTTTAGCGAGGCAATTTGGAGACAGCCTCAGTATGCCCTGCTTTTTGGTAGATCCTGACGGAAATTTACTTTTTTACAACGAAGCCGCCGAGAGCATCTTTGGATTACGGTTTGGAGAGACCGGTGGAATGAGGGTGGAGGAATGGTCTACTGTTTTTAAGCCTACTGATGGGGATGGAAATCTCCTCGTTCCTGAAGATTTGCCTTTAGTCCAAACGATCTCTACCAAGAGTCCTGCCTATGGTTCTTTTTACATTGATAATCTCAAAGGTGATCGATTTCAAATTACGGTCACCTCCTTTCCGATCATGGGAAGGCCTGATCGGTTTTTGGGAGCGATGGCTATGTTTTGGAAAACTGAAGAATTATGAGGGTGAAAGTATGGGGCTGTCGGGGTTCTTTGCCAGCCTCCGGGCCAGAAAATAATACGTATGGTGGAAATACATCCTGCATCCAAGTGACGCAAGGTGATACCTGCATCATTTTGGACGGGGGTTCAGGAATCTTACGCTTGGGTAAATTCCTAAGTCCGGAAATCAAGGAAATTCATGTTCTTTTGACTCATCTCCATATGGATCATACCATGGGATTAGGATTCTTTATACCTCTATACAATCCGAATATTAAAGTTCATTTGTATGGGCCTTCGACCAGTAATGAGCCCTTGGTCAATCGGCTCCGTAGGTATTTTTCTCCGCCTTTGTTTCCGGTTCGCCTCAGCGAATTACCCAGCCATCCGATCATTCATGAGTTGAATAAAAGTGAGTTTTCAATCGGTGAAGTCACCATTCAATCCGAATTTATTTGCCATCCCGGTCCAACTTTAGGCTATAGAATAATTTCGGGAAAATCTGTTTTTGCTTACCTGCCAGATCATGAGCTTCAGATGGGAGCCTCCAATTTCCCGAATGATCCGGAATGGACAAGTGGATATGAAATCGCGAAGTCCGCCGACCTTCTTTTTCATGATGCCGCTTACACTTCCAAAGAATACATGACCAAAATCGGCTGGGGACACAGCTCGGTGAGAGATGCGATTGCATTTGGAAAAATGTGTGGGGTCAAAAAATTGGCACTTTTTCACCATGAACCTACCCGATCCGATGAACAGCTGGAGCATATGTTGAAAGAATCTACTCAACATCTTAAGCTCGACTTTGAAGTGGAATTGTGCGCAGAGGGAACTGTTTATGAGTTGGAGTGAGTTTATCTAAAAACGATTTTTATAGTAATATCTGTTGTTCCAATCGACATGTCTGTTTATGGGATAGTTAAAGGCTTGAAATATAGTTTAGCAAATCTTTAACCTCTTTTTCGCTTAATCCGACCAATAGGTTTTCATACATCAGTGATTTTAGCTCTTCCTCGGTCTTTTCGATGTCCGACTTTTGGATCTGAACAATGTGATTCCCCACAAGCATGATGGAGATCTGGCTTGAATCCGAATAAACGATCCTCCCCAGTAAAACTTTCCCATCCTTCATCGTGATCCGCGTTGCAATCATACTTGCTTTGATTCGGTTGGAGGGGGCATTGATTTCTTCCAAAAGCTCTTCTTGCGAAAATTCTTTCCCGGCACCTTTCAAATTGGGGCCAATCAAATCTGACTCACCATCCACACCGTGACAGGCCGAACAGGCACGGAAGACGAAAAGTTGTTTGCCATTTTCAAGGGAAGCCTCAGGGAACGATTCTTTCTTGATTTCACGCTTGGTGGGGTGTTTGCCTTCCTTTGTCGGATCGTAAATCAGCTTGTAGAATCCCCCGGTTTTGGTTTCAATGGGATTGTACCAATAGTCAGAAATGCCGTGCTGTGCCAGATAAAGTGAGCCGTCACTCCCAAAAGCCAGATCGGAGAGTTTTGGAATATCCGCTACCGGAAGCTCCTCAAACTGATATCCATCGTTTGTCTTTTGAACCGTCACCCGGGCTACTCCACCGCGATTCCAGCGCTCACTTGGCCCATAATAAGCCACGAAAAGATTGCCGGCTGTGCCTCCAAACTTATTTTCAAGTGAATTGAACTCAATACCACTTGGAGCTAATTCATGCTCCAATGAAAAAATCGGTGGAATAGCCTCGGTAAATTTTCCCTCGTATTTCATAGGGTTATGACCGTAAAATTTCCCTACCTGCAAGAGATTCAGTTCTTCGGTTGGATTGCCGCCACCTTTATTATCTGCAAAAAACAAATCACCTGTTGTGTTGAAATCCATGCCATGAATGGATCGAATTCCCATGGCGACCAGTTCAAATTCCCTCCCATCAGGCGATACCTTGACAATGGAGCCCCTCAGTCCCATAGGGTCAGGTGAAGCCCCGGGGTTCCATGAATCGGTGGTCAAAACAAAATACAGCCATCCATCCGGCCCAAAACGCAATGCACTACTCCATTCATAGGGATGCTCGCTGACAGGTATCTTATCGAAAAAAGTCCAGGAAGTATCCGATTTACTGTCCTGATCCCGATCGAGGAAAATCCGAATTTCACTGCTCGTGCCCACATAGACAGTGTCTCCTCTAAACTCCAATCCGGCGGGGGAGCGAAGTCCAACTTCATTCAGGTCAGCAAACAGTTTGGCTTCATCCTCTATCCCGTCCCCATCCGAATCAATCAGGGTATAAATTTCTCCGCTTTGATTTGCTCCATAGAGTGTTCCCCCGGGACTCAAAGCCAACTGAATGGGATTGAGGATGGTTACCCCTTTTTGGATCGGAAGTTTGATCATACGATAGGGGCCATAGACAGTGGCGGTGGTATCTTCGTATTCCGAATAGGTTGGCGAAGGAGAGGAGCAGCCGACTATCAAACTAATTGCAAAGAATGCGAGAGACAGGATTTGGCGAGCTAGGGTGGTCCAGTTTTGCATGTGCAGATATGGAAAAGTAACTATCTGGAAGTTAGGGATTATTGAATGAAAAAGTAAGTCTGGATGTCATGCGAATCATAAAGACTAGATATTTATTTCGTAAAGACTATTTTCGGAAACACTGGATAAAAATGTTATCACCAAATTCTTAGCCTGGAAGTACTATTACATCAATCAAACTGTAAATCGGCGAAGTCAATTATCTTTTCCCAATCGTAACTGGTCAAATCATGCTTTCCTTCCCGGAGATGATATCCGACTGACTTTTGGTGGAGCGTATGGAGGAAATAGTTGTATTGGTCTGGGAGGGAAATCGGGATCTTATAGATTTCGGAGTACACGCTTGCACCAAGTTTCAGTGACAAATATTCCCCTTTGGGATCGGACCATTGATCTTCGATAGCACTGGCGATGTAGACTGCCCTCGGTGCAAGGGTTGCAATTAATTGGTGTTGATCTAAGGGAAGGTTTTCCTCCAACCCGTTGTATTTTTTGAAATTATCTGTAAACCAATAGGGGAAGGTGGTATTAATTCGGTCTATAGTTTCTCCAAACTTCCGCCTGGATAGCGCTGCCCCTCCACATCCGGATTCGTTAGCCACAGTAATAGCCCATCTGGTATCGTTTGCTCCGCACCACAGGGCTGCCTTTCCTCCTCGCGAATGTCCCACCACGCCAGCTTTATGCTCATCGATGGATTTATCCGTTTCAAAATAATCCATCGCCCTCATGGCTCCCCAAGCCCAAGCAGACAATCCCCTCATTCCGTCCGGTAGGGTAAGCTGTTCGGGATAAAGCGTATTCAATATCCCATCCGTGAATCTGATTTTGTCATCCGGAGAGACATCCTCCACATCAAAAATAGCTGCCGCATATCCTCGAGAAACGATTTGATGAATCGGGAAAAATTGGTTTTCAGGATCTCCGGTTATCTTTTCTACATCCCTGTGGCTGATTAGAAGGAAAACCGGAAAAGGATCTTTCCCAGTCTTTGGGGAGTAAATCTGCAAGTGGATGGTTTGAGAATTTGAATTTCTGGAGACCGTTATGTTCACCTTTTTAAGGTTGGCATATTCGACGTGTGGATGATTGGGAGTCTCTACGACTTCGAACGATTGCTGATCAAAATCGGTGGGCAGTTGGCCATAGACATGTCTGGTAAATAATCCCAAGAGTTCAGGTCTGCGCTTCGATTCCCAAGCGTTCGGAGTGATGATCCGATTTCCCTGAAAGTCCACAAACAGGTCCGGAAGAATAAGATCAGGAACTTGAGTTTCCTCGTAATTAACGTCCTGCTGTGCGGATGCTGAAAAGACTAAGGCAAATAGAAGGAGAAAGAGGCTGGGGCTTTTCATTAGGCGTGGGAGGAAATTTAGGGACAATCAACATTTAGGCAAGGATAACATTATTTAAAGGTTACCAGGCGGTTCCAATAAGAATATAAATTTCTAAGGTTCAAAAAGGCGCCTATTTAATTGTCAATTTTTATCGAATTTCTTCCTCTTTCGTATCCTTTCAAAAATGCTTTTTTGGTTCCTTCCCAGTCGTAAATGCTTTCAAATAAAAACAAAGCAAAAATTCCGAGAAGGAAGGCGATAATCTCTCTTTAAGTAATTTTCTTCATAATTGGATTAAAGTTTTGTATATATAAATTAGTTGATTTTCACTTGAATCTTATTTTAGATAGGATGTTTATTCAAGTTGCAACTGCTTAATAACTACTTCCACGAAGCTATCCATCTTAGAAAAAGCAAACCATTTTTTCCGAGGTCTTTTAAAGATGCGCCAAAATGGTAAAGGTGTCTTCTGTCGATCAGAATGATTTCTGATTTAGCATTTTTAATCACTACTGTCCGACTAAAATATAATAGTCGGTTAATTCTTTTTCTATTCGTCTAATTTGGGGGTTTTCAGGTAGAATTTGGTAAGTGAAGCCCCCTATGGTGGGAAAATGTTCATTTGGGAGGATTTTGCGAGGT
>NZ_JAUXYL010000032.1 GCF_030694375.1 Algoriphagus sp. | reverse complement strand
CCTCAAAACCCGTCCGACTGGGTCATCCGGGCGGGCGCAACCTACAATCCAGTGAACCGCCGTATACGAGACCCGTACGTACGGTGGTGTGAGAGGCGCACCTCGTCAACTTAACGGTTGGCGAGGCCGTCTACTCGATTGTAAGCTGGCCTTCTGTCTGTTTGTCGTTGAGTAGTTGTCTCCATTTTGCTGTCAGCCAAGATAAATATTATTCTCTTTAGTCACTTAAAATGTGGGTAAGGGAAAATTTAAAATGATTTTGTTTCGGGTGGTAAGGTGTAAGCTATTTTGCAAACTTTGGTCTGCGGGCAGGCTTGTGGCGGTTTGCAAATGTGCTTACACCTGTGCGTGGATTATTCCTCAAAAAGCCTGTTTAACAAATAACATTCTTTCTTCTCATCCCAAATCAGCCAATCCTTTTTCTTAGACGATTTTATTTTTTGTAACAGGTCTGTATTGTCAGCATAAGCAATCGTTAGGTTTTTTCGAGATAAACGATGAACAGTGTCATTAAGTGTTTTGCTGAAATGATACGATACACTTGTCGGGGAATAGATAATGTAAATTATCAGTCCTTTGTCACACAAAACCTTGTAATGATTATTTCCGAAAGTACGGATTAAACGCCCTTTGTGGTCGGTATAGCCCCAAATGTCTGAGCGTTTGTATATAATGGTCGTATCAGGTGTTTTCAGCTCAGGGTCTTTGTATTTAAAAAATCCTTTGGGCCATAAGGAATAGTTTTTTTGATACGGCTTAAAGCTGTTGATTGGCTTACCATTTACAAAATCATTGTAGGTTAGATAAATTCCTGCTGAATCGTTTGGTATCGAATAATTTGGTTGTGCAGACAGGTTACATATTATTCCCAAGATAAAAATAAACAAAAGCAGCTTTTTCATTTCTTATGTTCCGTTTTTCGATAAGCCAAATAGAAAACCTGCGGTAATACGGTTAGTGAGAGTATCATACAAATCAGCAAGCCGCCTACAATCATTATCGCTAAGGGCTTTTGTATTTCCGAACCCATTCCTGTTGAAAGTGCGGCAGGCAGCAAGCCCATTGAACCCATTAAGGCTATCATTACTATCGGGCGAATACGGCTGTGTACTCCGTTGGAAATGGCTTCGTGCAAAGACATTCTTCGCATATTTTCTTTCATTACAGCAATCAGGATAATGCCGTTAATGGTGTTTACACCAAACAAAATAATAAACCCGATACCTGCTGAAATACCGAAAATGGTTTGCGTAGCCCAAAGCGAAATAAAACCACCGATGAAAGCATAAGGAATGGTGCTTGCTGCAATCAAAGTATCTTTAACCGTTCCGAAGTTGAAATACAACAGGAATAAAATCAGCAACAAAACGGCAGGAACTATAACCGCCAATTGTTTACTTGCTCTTTCCTTACTTTCAAATTCTCCCGCCCAAATCATTTTGTTGGCTTTGGGCAGCTTCACTTCTTTGTCCACTTTGGCTTTGGCTTCTGCAATAGTACTTCCCAAATCCCGCCCTTCAATGCTAAAACCAACGGCTATGTAACGACTGCTGCCTTCCCGATAAATAAAGGTCGGACCGGTTATAAAATTAATATCTGCGATTTCACGCAAAGGGATTTTTTTATCACTCATTGTCGGGATAAGAATTTCCCCGATTTTTTGTTGGTTGTCCCGATATTCTTTTTGAAAGCGGATACGCACATCAAACATCCTTTCATTTTCATAGAAAGTAGTAGCTGCTCGTCCGCCAATAGCCATTTCTATAACAGCTTGTGCATCAGCCATTGCTACTCCGTATTTTCCCATTCGCTTTTCATCCAGTTTGATGCGTAATTCGGGCAAACCGATGTTTCGATACACATTCAGGTCTTCTATTCCTTTTACATCTTTAATGCTGTTGGCAACTTGGTCGGCATATTTTTCTAATTCAAAAAGGTCGTCTCCGAAAATTTTTACCACCAGCGAACTTTTTACTCCTGCCACATATTCCTCTACATTGTCCTGAATGGGCTGGCTGAAACCAAATACAATTCCCGGATAGGACTGCAATACCTGTCGCATTTCTTCAGTCAATTCTTTTTTGCTGATGCTTCGTTTCCATTCTTTTTCAGGATACAACTGAATGTGAAACTCAATATTGAAAAATCCGGTCGGGTCTGTGCCGTCATTGGGTCGTCCTACCTGATTTAATACGAATTTCACTTCTTCAAATTCACGCAATTTGGCTTTCATTTCTTTTGCCAGGCGTTGCGATTCCTCAATATTCACACTGTTGGGTAAAGTCGCACGAACATACAATGCGCCTTCATTCAGTTTGGGGATAAATTCAGAACCGTAAAAAAGAAAGCTGACCGTGCAAACAGATAAAATTGCTGCGAAACCGAATACCGTAATTTTCCTCCATCGGTTGCTCCACAAAAAGAGTTTGAACAGATTGTTTCTAAAAAAACGAGATATGATATTTTCTTTCTCAACAATATTTTTTGTGAGCAAAACTTTGCACAAGGCGGGAACGTAAGTAATGCTTAAAATCAAAGAGCCTAACAAGGCATAGCCTAATGTAAATGCCAGTGGCGAAAACATTTTTCCTTCTACTTTCTGAAAAGAAAAAATCGGCAGCAATGCGACAATCAAAATGATTTGGGCAAAAACGATATAAGTAGCAACGCTTCCTGCACTCTTTTTAATCAGTCCCATTTTGCCGATACGGTTGAATTTTTCCATACCCAAATGGTGGGCTTTTCTTTCCATTGCCACAAACACCGTTTCCACGATTACCAATGTGCCTTCAAGCAATAGCCCGAAATCTATAGCCCCCATTGAAATCAAGTTGGCAGGCAAGCCCTGTATTCGCAGCATTACAATGGCAAACAGGAAAGAAAGCGGAATAACGGAAGCCACAATAACCGTAGTTCGCCAATTAAACAGAAAAATGAAAACAATAACGGAAACCAAAAGTATGCCCTCAACGATATTCTTAGTAACTGTATTTACTGTTGCATCTACCAATTCTGTTCTGTCAATAAAAGGTTCAATCTTTACATCTTTCGGTAAGATGCGTTCGTTCAGGTCGGTAATTTTTTCTTTCAGTCGGGCAATTACTTCACCCGGATTTTCACCCCGAAGCATTACCACAATGCCCTGTACCAAATCTTCTTCATCTTGCAAACCGACTACACCCAATCGTGGTTTTGCAGACACCTTTACTTCGGCTACGTGCTTTACCAAAATGGGGGTTGTCCCTCTTACTTCAATCAAGATGTTTTCAATCTCCTCAATGCTTTCGAGCAAGCCCACGCCACGCACCACATACGCCTGACTGCCTCTTTCAATCACATCACCACCTACATTGATATTGCTTTTTGATACGGCTTCAAACACTTCCAATGGCGACAAATCATAATTCGCCAATTCGGTAGGATTGATTTTTATTTCATAGATTTTTTCTTCTCCGCCAAAACTCACTACATCTGCCACTCCGGATACAGATACCAATTCCCGCTCAATCACCCAATCGTGAATAGCTGTCAGTTCTTTAATAGGTCTGTCACTTTTCAGCACATAGCGGAATATCTCGCCTGTTGCTCCATAAGGCGGTTCAATTCCTGCATCAGCACCATCAGGCAAGTTGACACTTTGCAGGCGGTTTGCGGCATACTGCTGTGCGTAAAAATCTTCTACATCATCTTCAAAAATTACCGTAACTACCGACAAACCAAAAAGCGAAATAGAACGCACCTCTGCCTTTTTAGGAATGGTGTTCATCTCTTTCATAATCGGAAGCGTAACAAACTTCTCTACTTCTTCCGCACTCCGTCCCGACCATTGCGTAATAATTCTTGCACGGGTATTGGTTACATCGGGAAAGGCTTCAATAGGTGTATTGATATAACTTATTATTCCTACAACAACCAATAAAGCTGTGAGAAAGAAAACAATGATTGAGTTCTTCAATGAAAAGGCTACTATTCCCTGAACAAATTTTTGCATCGCTGTTAGTTTTGGAAGTTTTTGATTTGTTCGTAAATAAGTAGCTGATTTTTGGAAATAATTTTTTCATTCTCATTCACTCCGCCTGAAAGGAAAGAACTCTCGCTATTCTTAGTAAGAATTTCAATTTGCCTTATTTCTATATCACAATCACCTTTATACACCACCACATAATTTTGATTGTTGTCAAAAACGATTACGGATTCGGGAATACTCAATGCTTCTGTGTTGCCCTGCTTTAAAGCGGTAACATCCACCAACATTCCGGGCTTTAGCTTAAAATCCGTATTCTGTAAAATAACCCTTGCCTTTAATACTTTGGCTTCCGCATCCAATACCTGCGAAATGGCAGCAACCTTGCCTGTAAATATTTTATCAGGATAGGAAAGTGTTTTGATGTTTACTTCCATTCCCGTTTCAATATGCTGAACATTATTTGCGTAAATATTAACCATAACCCACACTTCACTCAGGTCTGAAACGGTAAACAACGCTTCGCTGCCTGCCGAAATTTGTGTTCCTGCTGCAATTGATTTTGAAGTAATAATACCTGTTGCAGGGGCTTTGATTTGAAAAATGCCTTTTTCGGGGCTTGCACTGAATAAATTCAGGTTAGCGTTTATCCTTTCCTTTTCCGCTTTCAAAATATCCAGTTCACTTTGTGCTTCCGTCAATTCTTTTTGAGATGAAATGCCGTCATTGTACATTGACTGAACGGATTGCAGTTTTTTCTCGCCTACTTTTATCTGTGCATCAATGGTTTTGGATTGCGATTGCAGTTCGGATAATTCCGTGCTTCTCAATTCTGCCAATACCTGACCTTTGGTAACTTTGTCGCCCAACGAAAAATAAGTATTGGAAATAATACCACCCACAAGGCTTACAAAATGAATGACCTTATCGGGATTGGTTTCTACCGAACCTGTAAGATGAATGCCTTCCGTAACGGATTTTATTTCAGGCAGCACCCATTCAATTTTTGATTTGAAGTTTTCGTCCAAACAGTATTTTTCATTGCCTGCATTGTTTTTTTCTTCTTCCGAACTGCTGCAACTGCTGAAAAATACTGCCATTATCAGGCAGCTAATCAGGCTTAATTTTATTGAGGTATTATTCATCTTTTATTGTTCAAATTTTTAGTTCGCTACATCTTTGCCAATGGAATAATTCAATTCCTCTACTTTTTCGTTTACGTCTTTCCCTGCTTCAAGAATTATTTTTTTATTCTCTAAATAGGCGTCTAAAAAGTCGAGGTATTCCAACAGACTTATGTTCCGGTTGGTGAAATTTTTAGTGTAGGCATTCAATAACTCATCTAACGTTTTTTCATAATCAGTCTCTATGCTTTCAAAAAACTGAATGGAAGCAACAAGATTTTGATACGCCAGAGCGATTTCATTTTCTACGTTTAATATTTTTTGGTCGTACAAAATTTTTGACTGTTCAATGCCTATTTGGGCAAATTTGATGTTCCCCTGATTTCGATTAAATATGGGCAAGTCCATTGCCACACCAAAGCCCACGAAGTTGTACATAAAGTTCCCACCACGGTCGTAACCGCCCGATAAGGTAAGATTGGGCACTCGCTGTGCTTTTTCGTAAGCATATAAATTGCTGAAATAGCGTTGCTCCAATTGTGCAATTTTCAAATCAGGTCTTACTGTTTTGGCAGTGTCAAGTAGTGCTGTTAAGGTTAGCAGCTTCAATGGTTCTGTGTTTTTCAGGTAATCATCTTCCATTAAAACCAACTGTACGTTGGAAGGCAATCGCATCAATAATTTTAATTCCTTTTGTGCTTCGTTTATTTCCTTATTCAGTTCGTTGATGTTTTTGGAAAACTCCAGTTCAAGGGCTTTAAGGCGTATGTATTCACCTTTGGGAATGTTGCCTTCTTCTACCTGCTTTTGATATGCCTGTGTAAGCTGCTTTACCGAATTGATTTGGCTTTGGTAAACATTCCTGCTGAATTGCAGGTATTGCAGATTGGTAAGGTGATTGCGAAATTCTATTTTCAGGTTTCGCAGCAAATCTTCAAAATACTGTTTGGATTTATCAACCGTAACCTGTTCGAGAGCAACTAATTTCTTTCTTTTTCCTGCTGTTAAGATGAGTTGCTCAATAGAAAAGCTGATTTGCTGATTACGCCCGAAATTTCCTCCATTGAAGCCTTGTAATTCGTCACCAAAAACATTCAATTGTTTTGGCGTTGCCCAAAGATTTACCTCATCAATGGAAACAACAGGATTAGACCAAAGCTTGGCTTGCAAAACAAGGGCTTCCGCTTTGGGAACTTCCAATCTTTCAGCAATTAGCAATAAATTTTCTTTGAGAAAAATGGCTTCGCATTGCTGACGGCTTAGTTTCAGCGTATCCTGACCCTTTGCCGTGAATGAAAATAAAAGTATGATGATTGCGACTGTTCCCTGCTTCTTAATGCCCATTTATGCTTTACACTTATTATTGAGTGCAAAGGTCATTCGGCTAACCTTAAAAAGACCTTAAAGCGGATAAAATTTAGCTTAAAGGAAAACTAAGCTCAAAAACATTTAGATTTTCGGCAGGATTGGAATAAGTAATTGTTCCCGAATGAATGGCAATGATTTTTTGGGTAAGCACCAAACCCAATCCGAAGCCTGATTTCCCCTGGCTGTTTTCTCCTCTGAAAAAATGATTGAACAGGTATTTTTCTTCGGATTGAGAAACAGGCTTGCCCGAATTAAAAAACTTAACTTTCAATACATTGTTTGCAGAGCAATCAATGTTTATTTGGGCTTTTGGATTATTACTGTATGTAATACAATTGGTCAACAAATTTTGAAATGCCTGTCGGATAAGCATTTTGTTGACATTCAATATAAGATTGCCTTCACTTATTTTATCGGGAATGTAATTGACTTCAAAATAAAAATCAGGGTAAATGCTGTTCAGTTCTTCAATAAGGTCAAACAGGACTTCATCAATTCTTACAAGCTGTTTTTGAATAGGTTGACCTGATTCAATTTTAGCAATTTCAAGCAATACATTAATGATTTCCCCAAGCGATTTGGCTTTGATAATCTGGCTTTCAATCAGGTTATTTTTTCTTTCCGTTTCATCAGTCATTCTCGCTTTTTCAAGTTCGGAAACCAATATGGTAACAGGTGTTTTCAGTTCGTGGGAAATATGTTGTATGGCGTGCTTTTGAAATGAAAATGCCTCATTGGTTCGTTTAATCAACTGATTGAATTTTTCTGTCAGGTAATTCAACTCAAATGAAGATGTTTTAACATCAAGCTCACCGGCATTGCTGTTGCTTATATCGTAGCTGTTTAATTTTTCTGCAAGTAGTGTAATCGGCTTTGAAATCCTTGCCGATAAATAATAGGCAATCACTAAAACAATCAGCGAAATAATAACGGAAATGGCAAGTAAAGTATTTCGCAGGAAATCGAGCTTAGAATATCCGAACTCGTCAAACGCCTTGCTGATTGCATAAAAATGGTTGTTCTCATTTTCAATGTATATGCCTACAATATCGTATTTATCTTGTTTGGTTTCAATCCATTGTTTTGAAGGTGATAAATCATTTAAAATTTGTTCGTAATTGTTGATTGGTAAATCATCTACACTTTTATAAACCAAATTTTTATGCTTATCGAAAATCAGCATTTTTTCATCATAAAAATCGTGTATAGTGTGCTTGTCCATAATAGCACTCAGGTTTTCGCTAAGTTCTTTGTATTCGGCAATCAACCCGATGGTATATTTTATTTTCTCTTTTTGCCGTTGCTGAAACTCTTCTTCACGGGATTCTGAAAAAAGCAGATAGATGATAACAGATGATATTACGGTAAGCGAAATTACCGTTGTTGAAAAGTAAAGCAGTATTTTGTTTCTGATTTTCATCTTACATCAAGGTAGTAGCCGTATCCTACTTTTGTCTTTATCGTGTTCTTGCCAAAGGGTTTATCCAATTTGTTTCGTAGAAAATTGACATATACTTCAATAGTATTGGTATTCGCATCAAACGAGCTTCCCCAAATCTCTTTGATTAAATCGGCTTTTGAAATAATCTCACCTTTGTTTTCCATTAGCTTAAATAAAATCTGGTATTCTCTTGGTGTCAGGGTAATTTCCGTACCTTGCCTGAACACCTTTTTTTGAGCATCGTTTAGCGTAATATCATCAACAATTAAAATGGAATTATTTGCGGTTGCTGAACTGTTAAATTTGTGCCGCTTGATAAGTGCGTTTACTCTCATAATCAGTTCACGCATATAAAACGGTTTTGTCAGATAATCATCTGCACCACAATCAAATCCCTGTACTTTGTCCTCCAATTCCCCGAATGCCGTTAGCATAATTACAGGTGTAATCGTATTGTGTTGCCTGAAATCTTTACAAAGGTCAAAACCATTCTTGCCGGGCAGGTTAATGTCCATAATGATACAGTCAAATGTGTCTTTCCTCAACATTCGTTCTGCCAAAAGACCGTCATAGCACACTTCTACGTTTAGTGCTTCTCCCTTTAACGCTTCACTGATGTTTTGGCTTAAAGTATGGTCGTCTTCTATAAGGAATACTTTCATTGATGCAAAGTTAGCATTCGTATTAGATTATCTGTTTATTGAGCGTTGGCAAAAAATGGCTCTTTTGGTTTTGCGAAGGGTTGGTTTGTGTGTCGAGCAAAACCAAATGTGCCATTGCGGGCGGGCTAAAATTGGTTTTAAAAAATGTGCGGCAGGAAAAAAATAAAAAACATTGGGTCGGAAATGAGTGTCGGCTTACTCGTTGTCCGTTTGTAATATGGTCTGTATATCTTTGGTTACCTGTCAAATGGTTTACTTTTTCGGTGTCTGTCTGCTGTGTCGCTGTCTTTCTACACTTGCTGCCAACGGTTTGCGGCTTTGCGTTCGGGCGGGTTTCGGAGCACAAAACTGTCAACCTGCACGAAACTTGAATAGAACCACAATGCTCCAAGTTCGCACGTCAGCCCGCCTGACGCAAAACCGCTGTGTGTGCCCAGCATGGGCATCTGGTATCGAAGATATCAAAATATTCCAGAGGGTGAAAGTCCCTTATGTGCGGGGGTAACGCCCTGAAGCATTAGCAAGTCGCAAGGTGGTTTGTCGTAAGGCATGCACTGAAGGAA
>NZ_JAUXYL010000023.1 GCF_030694375.1 Algoriphagus sp. | reverse complement strand
GTTTACAGGACATCAATTTCTTCAAAAACTCAGAAAAGAGGATTTAAAAACGCTCGAAATGTATCAAGTCAGTTTGACAAATAAGAACCATTGCTTTTGGCAAAGAGATGCATTACCGATTGAGGTTTATTCTGAGAAAGTGATTTTTCAGAAATTGGATTACATTCATGCAAACCCTTGTAAGGGAAAATGGATGTTGGCAAACAGTCCTGTTGAATACAAATACTCATCACACTCGTTTTATGAAACTGGCAAAGATTCCTTTGGATTTTTAACTCATATTGGAGATAGACTTTAAGGTATTTTGTAAGTTCCGAGCGTGGGGACCTGCCTGGCGCCGGAAAGGCACTCACTGTGGAGGAAGAAAAGTGAGTGGAGACAGCCTTTTGCAAGAATGTTTATTCAGAAATCAGAGAGTGGTGACATTAACTGAAGCGAAGAAATTCACCTTGGCGAGAATGAACACTCTGAAAAGCAGTGAGTGGAGACACTCACTGCGGCGAAAAGTCAGTGTGTCCTGCCTGCCAAAGTGCAAAGGCAAAAACATTCGCGTAGTTTCGAAATTGAACTGATTTTTCTTCCGACCAATGCCCGCTGTCATAATTTACCAATAGCAAAACAGGATTTTGTTGGCCGCTAAGGGCCTGCATCTTTGCAACCAGTTTTCCTGGCTGCCAAAAAGGCACTCTTGTATCATTAACACCGGTAACCGCCAGTACAGCCGGATATGACTTGTCTTCGTCGATATGCAAATAGGTATCCATTTCAATAAGTCCTAACGCTTCCACGGAGTCTTTTGCAGATCCGAATTCTTTAGAGTCAAGAAGCCCATTTGGACGGTTTTCACCACGCAGTGGGTTGCTCACCGGAACATTATTAATAGCTACAGCAAATAATTCAGGTCGTTCTGTCATGGCTCGCCCAATCATGATTCCTCCGGCACTTGTGCCTTCACCAATGATGTTTTTGGGTGATGAATAATTGTGCTCCACCAGATATTCTGCACAAGCAATAAAATCTTTCCAAGTATTAGGTTTAGTTGATTTGAAACCACCCATGTGCCAGGAATGCCCTTTCTCGCCGCCCCCTCGGACATGTGCTATTGCGACAATCACACCATTATTCAACAACGGCAGTTTTAGCAAATCAAAGTAAGGGGACATAGAGGAGCCATAAGAGCCGTATCCGGTTAAATAAGCCACGTTATTGCCGTTTCTTTCAATATTTTTATTATAAACGATAGATAAAGGCACCATTGTTCCGTCATGACTTTTTGCTTCCACTTCTTCCACAACAAGAGCGTCTAAACCCGGATAGTTTGGAATGTTGTTGAACCGGCTTAATTGCATTGTTAGGTTAGTAGGGCTATAGTCGTATCGGACACCCGGTTGTTTCCAGGAAATTAAATTTAAAAAGCTATCATTTGTCTCTTTATCGAAAGGCTGTATCCAGGCACTTCCTGAAAAAGGAAGATTTACCGGTTGAAGGGTATTTGTTGTAAAATGGTACTGGTCAATGGTAGTATTGATACCATCTGTTTTAGTGATAAACAGGTAATCTTTTGATATTGCCAGCCATTGTATGGCGTCCCAACCCTCAGGAACAATTACCCGCTCAAAATGATCTAATGCCTGCAGTGGTCTCACAACAAGCTTATAATTTGGTGCATCTCTCCGAGTTAAGAAGTACACGCTATCGTTTCTAATGAAAGCGTCTTTTGCCTGTTCCTCTGTTCCCAAAAGCGGTAACCATTGGATGTGCTTTTTATCTATTTCACCGGAAGGGGCATAAAAAGTTTTCTGATACTGGCCTTGATAAAAGGTAGCTATCAGATATTTGTCATCGGCCGAATACCCGACTAACGGATATTCTGTGTTATCCATTCCAAGATTAGGGTGTGTCAGGCCAGACAAAAGTGTTTTGTCCTCTTTTTCGGGCGTTCCTAATCGGTGGTATTTTACCTTTAGGTCTTGAAATAAAAGGGTAGAGCTAGGGTCATCTGTTTGTGTTTCCTTATAAATAATGGCATGGCTATCTGGTGTCCATGAATCAATCGAAAACAACACCGGATAAAGACTGTCTTGATCAAATTTCTTTGTTTCCACATCCATTATTTTCACAAGGCAGATATCGGCGTTTCCTGCCTCCGCAATACTAAGTGCCACTTTCTTCCCGTTTTCGCATGGACTAAATCGATATGTAATTTGTTTATTGTTCTCTGTATGAGCATTTGGGTCAAAAATGAGAATTTCTTCTCCTTCTTTTCCTTGCCTGTAATAAAGCTTGCCTACATTTTCACCTGGCAATGTTTTCCGGTAAAAGTATCGGTCACCTTTACGCATAATGTAAGGAATGCTCTCTTTATTCAAGGAGTCTAACTGCTGAAATTCTTTTATCAGCCTATCCCTTCCTGCGATTTTATTTATAACCATTTCAGAGAAATCTGCTTGCATTTTCAGCCATCCTTGGGTTTGCTCTTCATGCACATCTTCGAGCCATCGATACTCATCTACCACCACTTTGCCAAAAATTGTGTCGGCTACAGGAAGTTTAGGAGAAGAAGGATATTGTAGACATTGTGCAATCGTATGAATGTTTATAAGCAGGCAAAAAGGACAAATACTTATTGAGGCAATAATTTTCAAACCTTTTTTCATAAACAGTTATTTAGTTATCAAGACCTTATATCAGCTTTTAATTTACTTTGTTTTCCTAAGTGATTATATCACTCATGTGAGAATAATTTCGGCCATATTATTCTTCTCAGCCCCTCATTTTTTCAAAATCTCAAGCATCCCTTCCACGGTCTTTTTACCAATTCCGGGGACATTCAGTAAGTCATCAGTATGGGCTAAAAACACCGATTCAAGGTTTCCGAATTTCAGCAGAAGCCTTGCTGCCTTATCAGCACCAATTCCCGGAAATCCCTCCAGAATATGGATTTTCTGGGCCAAAAGTGGATCTCTTTTGATTTTTGAAAGAAAAGCTCTGGGATAGAAGCGCTGGTCTTCCAGGCTATCCCGGGTAAGTTGCTTAAAGCCTTGAAGCATGACTTCAACTGATTCCTGGGTGTTTTTAGTCCGTAAGATCGGTAGTTTGAAAGCCAGAGAAATAGAAAGCAGTATCCCCTGAATTGCTTTGGGAGAAAAATCAGTTTTCCTGAATTCCCTGTTTTTTCCTTCCAAAATAAGGCAGGCAGGAATTCGGCTGTTTACCAGCTTTCCGGCTTGGGTGAACAATCGTCCGTCTTTGATAGAGACACAAAAATCAGGAATGGACTTTCGCTCCACCAAAAAGTCTCCATCAAGCAAATAGTCCCCTACTTCCAACCGCTTTCGATGAATGATCATGTTGCCCAATTCTCGAAACTCCCGTTCCAACACACCGGGTTCACGGTCATCAATTGTGACCTGCAAGGGGAAGTAACTGGAGGACTTAAGGATTTTTGACATGAAAAGACAGAGATCTTATTCAATTTACGAGATTATCATTTTACACCCCATTGAATCAGGGATGAATAATGAAAAGACACTCCTAACGAATACAAAATTCTTACAACGCTGCAGAAGCACCTGTCAATCTAAGGGCAAAAAAATTAATTGGGCCCACATTAAATTTTAATCCTTTTTTTTCTACTAGCTTTAATCCCAAATGCAGTTTATGCGGGTTTTGGGGACGGTATTCTTATTTCTCAGTCTAGTCGGATCTTTGGTCTTCGGAGCAGATCAGCCCCCTAGTCATTGGGACCAAAATTCCCAAGGAAATGACCAAATCTCAAAATCAGATTTTTCAGTTCAGCATAATTTCAATGGAGAAGTCGGTGTACCTTTAGCCAACTGCTTTATTCCTGAACGCCCCGCTTTTCGCTCCCTCCAGAAGGTGGGTTCTGCAAAGGTTCTTTTTGCCAATCTTTTTGGCTTATCAGCCAAATGCCAATTTCTGGGACGCTGCTACCAAAAATCAGCACACACCATCGAGACCGGATTACCAGCGTTTCTCATCGCCTTTCCGCACCACTATTTCACCTAGTCCGGGGGATCATTCGCGTATCCCAAATAGGTAATTTCCTATTGCATCAAAGGTTTAAATCCTTCACTTCTAATCCTGTGATCT
Organism: Algoriphagus sp.; assembly: GCF_030694375.1. Taxonomy (GTDB): domain Bacteria; phylum Bacteroidota; class Bacteroidia; order Cytophagales; family Cyclobacteriaceae; genus Algoriphagus. The sequence continues at coordinate 289,087 of NZ_JAUXYL010000023.1, read as the reverse complement.
TTATCCTAAATCTGGTCAGGGATAATTCCACCTTGATCCCCTGGGGAACTATCGGTCTAACTCAGAAGTGATTTCAGTATTTCAAAATCTATTTCCTATGTCACTTCACAAATCAAGCGGAGTCTTGATCCTCCTAGCCCTATTGGCTACTCAAGCGGCCATTTTCATCGTAATCAACCTCCTTTTCCCGGGTACTATCGGCGACTCGCTGATGCTGACCAGCCGATTGTTGGGCTTAGTGGCCGTAGTTGGCTATTGCCTCAAAAGAGCCTCACTTACCACCTGGATATTTGGTAGCATGCTCATCGGCACAGCAATCGGAACTGACTTCCCCGAAGTTGCGATGAACCTGAAAGTTGTCAGTCAGCTTTTCCTCAAACTGATCAAAACCGTGATCGCCCCCCTGCTTTTTGGGACGCTCGTGGTGGGAATTGCCGGCCATTCCAATTTGAAGCAAGTAGGAAGAATGGGCTGGAAATCGCTATTGTACTTTGAAATTGTCACAACTTTGGCGCTGTTGATCGGACTGCTAGCGATCAACATTTCTCAGGCAGGCGTGGGTATCGAACTGCCTGTGGGTGAAGTCCTGCTGCAGGGCACCGCCAGAACCTGGCAGGAAGTGATCCTCCATATTTTTCCTGAAAATATCGCCAAATCTGTCGTAGAGGGGGAAATTCTTCAAATTGTCATTTTCAGTATTCTATTCGGGATCGGACTGGCACTGGTAAAGGATGGCAAAAAGAAACAAGTCATGCTGTCCTTCACGGAGAGTCTGTCTGAAGTGATGTTCAATTTCACGCGGATCATCATGTATTTCGCTCCTTTCGGGGTCGGAGCAGCGATCGCTTACACGGTTGGTGAAATGGGCCTGGGCATCTTGGTCAATCTCTTCCATTTGCTTGCCACCTTGTATGTGGCCCTATTGGCATTTTTGGTTTTGGTTTTGCTTCCTATTGCGCTGATGCTTAAGATCCCGGTGATCAAGTTTTTGAAGGCCATCTCCGAACCTGTCTCCATTGCCTTTGCCACTACGAGTTCGGAGGCGGCACTTCCCAAGGCAATGGAAGCCATGGAGAAGTTTGGAGTTCCCCGCAAAATCGTGGCTTTTGTAATGCCCACAGGCTACAGCTTCAATTTGGACGGCACCACACTTTACCTTGCTTTGGCTTCCATTTTCGTGGCCCAAGCTGCCGGGATCAAGATGAGTATTGAGGACCAACTCCTAATGGTACTGACCCTGATGCTGACGAGCAAAGGTGTTGCTGGAATTCCCAGAGCTTCGCTGATCATCCTGATGGGAACCGCCGCAAGCTTCAACCTGCCCATGGCTCCAATATTTCTGATTTTGGCCATTGATGAACTTATGGATATGGCCAGAACATCGGTCAATGTGATCGGCAATTGCCTTGCTACCTGTGTGATTGCAAAATGGGAAGGCGAGTTTGGATTGCCGCCTGAGGAAAATCTCGAACTGATCGAAGCCGAGGCCGTTGCAGTGCATGAATTGCCGAATTCAGTAAAAAATTAAGCGCGGATAAACCCAAAAATCTGATGTATGAATTTATCAATTCAATTTTAGAGCTGTTAAGTCCCGAACTGATCATTCAGCGGGGTGGGTTGCTCCTGTTATTGGCGATCGTATTTACTGAAAACGGGCTTTTCTTCGGTTTTTTTCTACCCGGAGATTCACTCCTGTTTTTGGCGGGTATGCTCTGCGGGCTGCCAATTTTGGAAGTCTCCATCTATGCCTTGGTATTTTACATCGCTACTGCAGCCTTTTTGGGATATATCGTCTCTTATTTCGTAGGTCTTAAGCTAGGCAAGTGGCTGTTGAGCAGACCGGACTCGCTTTTCTTCAAGTCGAGCTATCTCAATATTGCAGCTTCTTACTTCGAAAAGCGACAGCATGGTGCTATTATCATCGGACGATTCATTCCGATCATCCGAACCTTTCTGCCACTTTGCCTTGGATTGATCAAATCCAATTTTCGGAATTTCCTGATTTACAATCTCATCGGGGCTTTAGTTTGGACCTCGAGTTTGGTATTGGCTGGATATTTTCTAAAAATCATCTTTCCCGATCTTATTCATTACCTGGAATGGATCATTTTGACATTGATCGCTATTACCTCCATTCCGTTGATCAGACAATATCTCAAATTCAAACGAGGTCCAAATTCCTAACCAGCTTTCACTCGGCTTGTCATTTTCCTTACATCTGAATAATACTTCACCCTCGTATATTTGGGAAAGCTTAATCTAAATGGTTGCAAAACTACCCCTGCCTTATTGTCTCGCATTTATATTACTTTTTTTGAGTAGCCTTTCCCTTTGGGCACAGGAAACTACCGGAAAACTTCAGGGCTTTGTATTGGACAACGATAAGACCCCACTTCCAGGAGCTTTGATTCGTGTTGAAAACCGCTCCAACGGGAGCAGATTCAATGTCATCTCGCAAAATGACGGTTATTACGAATTCAATCAACTTCCTCCAGCAGATACCTACCTGCTCACGGTTCACTATGTTGGCTTTTCCGACTTCTCCGAAACGTCGGTTAAAGTGAATCTGGGAAAGACTACCACGCTCAACATCCTTCTCAAACCCGAGGATCGGCAGCTGGATGAAGTACTTATCACTGCAGTAGGAGATTTTATAGAAAACCCCAAAAAGGGCAATGAAACCAGCATTGACGGTACGACTTTGTCCAAAATCCCTTCGCTCAACAGAAGCATACAGGACGCTACCCGGCTGATGCCGGAGTCCAATCTCAATTCTTTCGGTGGCGCAAATTACCGATTCAACAATCTTAGCATTGACGGTTTGGCCACCAATGATGTCTTTGGATTTCAGGAACCTGCCAGCGGGGCGGCGGGATCCAGTGCATCGGGTACGCCGGGTGGTTTGGCCGGGACACAACCCATTGGCTTTGGAGCGATTGAAGAACTTTCGGTCAAAATCGCCCCGTTTGATGTCAGCTATGGTAATTTCTCAGGTGCAAGCATCAATGTCGTGACCAAAAGCGGAACCAATGATTTTGTCGGAAGCCTGTATGGATTTGGGAGAAATGAACTGCTGCAGGGAAAATTTGCCGGAGGTGAACAACAGGAAAAGGCCGCATTTAAGGACGCCCAATTTGGTATGAGTTTGGGCGGTCCTATAATCAAAAACAAGCTGTTTTACTTTCTTAACGTTGAGCGGGCGTATCGTAACGCTCCCTTGTTGAATGCACCAGGAAGTACCAGTTCCAATATTCCCCTGGAATTGGTTACAGCTATTTCAGATACTTTGCAAGCCAGGTATGGTTACGACCCCGGCTTTTTTCAGGCTGCCTCTCTGGAACGTGCAAGTACCAAATACTTCTTACGCTTTGATTTCAACCTGTCCGAACGGCACAAACTCACCCTTAGAAATAATCTTGTCCGGGGCTATGCGGACAATTTGGAGTGGTCTCCAAACTTTTTCAATTTTGGAAATCAGGGATACAGACATAACACATTCACCAACAGTTTTCTGGCTGAGCTTAAAAGCAATCTGGGCTCAAACCTGTCCAATAAATTCACCATTGGCAATACCCGCGTGAATGACAATCGGACTTATGATGGATCGGTTTTTCCCCACCTGGAAATTACCTACAACACTGCCAATACCATTTTTGCGGGAACTTACCGTGAAGCCGCAATTTATGGACTCGATCTCAGTACGACCCAAATTTCAGACAACCTCACCGTTTACAAAGACAAACACATTTTTACTTTGGGAGGAAATGCGGAATTCAGCTCGATCCAATACAAATTCCTCACTGCCTACAACGGGCGCTGGCAATACCCATCAGAAACTGCTTTTTTCAATGATCTTCCTTCGCGGGTTCGAGGGGTGTACAATGCCCAGAACAATGATTTTGAATTGAACCGAAACACTCCATCAGCGGATTACAGTGTGCTGTTGCTTGCCCTTTATGCCCAGGATGAATATCGGGTCAATCAAAAACTGAATATTCAAGCGGGAGTGCGGGTGGACATGCAGAATCACATCGGGGAGTTTCCACTCAATCAAAATCTGAAGGACAATCCCGAATTCTCCCGATTTGAAAACGACATCAATACCAAACCTCAGTTGAATCCGAGAATAAGTTTTGATTACCGATGGAAAGAAAATGTGCTTTTCAGAGGAGGGAGCGGGCTATTCACCAGCCGAATGCCGTTTTTGTGGTACGCCTATGTGCACTACAATTCCGGAATTACCTACAACAACATCGACCTCCGGCCTTCCGGGCCTTTGCCCATCAGCAAGGATCTGTCAGAGCTCAGGAACCTACAGCCTGGGCTCACCGAGATTAACTTAGTGGACAATGGCTTTCAGCTTCCCCGGGACTGGAAGACCAATTTCGCAACAGATATCCGGCTTGCAAACGGTTTTGAACTTACCCTGGAAGCTACCTATGCCAAGGTCATGAGCGGATTGCTTTTCCAGTCTATCAACAGGAAAGATTCTGTCGGGAATTTTTCAGGAGCAGACAATCGAACCTATTTTCTCTCTGGCGGCAAATCCATCCAAATCAATCCGAATTTCACTAACGTCTTCTTGCTCACCAATACCAATCAGGGATGGCGGTATAATCTGACCGCCGGGCTTAGCAAAAAAACAAAAATCTACCAGGGATATATCGGCTATACCTTTGGTGAGAGCAAAGACATCTCCAGCACAGTCAGGAGCTCGCATGCGGCGAATTTTGAATGGAATCAGGCTGTCAATGCAAACAATCCTGATTTATCCTATTCCAACTTTGATCTGAGGCATAAAATCATTTCAACCCAATTTCTGAATTTCGGGCTGGGCAAGAAGCAATTCATGACCATCGGGCTGGTTTACAACGGCCGTGCAGGCAGCCCTTTTACATTCGTGTATGAAGGTGATCTGAATCGGGACGGTTCTGCAAAAAATGACCTGATCTATATCCCGGAAAAACAGGAAGACATTAAATTCAGACCAATCAGAAATTCTAATGGTCAGATCCGAGTCAGTGAATCCGAACAATGGCAGCAGCTGAACGCCTATTTGAATTCCAATTCCTATCTAAAAGCCAATCGGGGAAGCTATGCTGAACGAAATGCCGCACGCACACCCTGGAATCATCAGTTGGATCTCCGTCTGAGTTCTAACAGGGTATTCAGTGACAATGGTAATCAGCTGAATCTTACCTTGGATGTGTTCAACTTCGGAAACCTGCTAAACCGAAATTGGGGTAAACAGCATTTTGTCCCCAATGTGCAGAACTCAGGCTTTGGACTGATTGATTTTGTGGGTATTGAGGGTGAAAGGCCAGTATTTCAGTTTAAAAATCCCGAAGGAACTCCCTGGCTGATCGATCCGATCGAATCGAGATGGCAAATGCAATTGGGTCTGACTTATAGTTTTTGATTGGAATTAATTATTGTCAACAGACAACGGTCAACAGTCGACAGCAAATTGTAAATAGTGATTTTTCAGATTTCTGGCTTTAGCTTTCTGAATTGGACTTCGACTTCGCTACCGATGACAGATTGATTTTGATAGGATAAAAGTGTGTCAGTCCGAGCGGAGTCGAGGACCTTTTCGCCTACGCGAGTGTCTCCACTCACGTGATTGTATTTAAATTGATTATGTTTTTTTCGGAAAAGAAAAGATCAACTTCTTCATCTCTGCTATACATTAAAATCTCTTGCGATTTGTTTTGAAAAGCCTTCATTGAAGTGAAGGAGCTGTAAGTGGGGATCTACCTAACGGCAGACAGGAACCCACGGGGGCGTAAATCTTTCTTTCGTCCTTCGCGCTTTTTGACTTATTATCTAGCTTCTTGCTTCTCAAAAGATCGTCTGCACCAAATAATACGCCCCTATCCCAAGCACCGCGCCCAAGGGCAAAGTCATCATCCAAGCCATCAGGATTTGCCTCAAAACTTGAAAATTAGCCGTACCATTGGCCCAACCCATTCCTGCCAAAGCGCCTACTGAGACGTGCGTCGTAGAAGCTGGCAAGCCAAAAACTGAGGCTCCCATCACCAAACTGCTGGTAATCAAATTGGCGGAAAGTCCCTGTCTACCCGTCATCGAGGTCATCTTATGACTCATGGTTTCGGCTATTTTCCGGGAATTAATCAGACCGCCAATGGCCATGACCAGGGCTACCAAAACCATCCCGGCTTGGACATTGAGAAAAGGAATCAGAATTAGCAAGGCCACGATTTTTGGGGTATCGTTTAGCCCACGGGCAAAGCTGACCAAACCTGCACTGAAAAAATGGAGATAGTCTTCAGCCTTTTCCCGGTCAAAGGAAAAAACAGATTTTACCGGGATTTGATCACAATTTTCTGACTTTTCGAAAATCAAGGAAGGCAGTTCCAACACTTGTCTATTTTCGGTGGTTTGCACCAACACTTTTTCCTCAGGAATACAAACACAGTTTCGCTCATCCCTAAGGGATTTCAGCTGAAACCGCAGGAGAATGTAAGACAAAAACGCCGAGCAAACAGGCGTCAAAATCAAAGGAAGAACGAAGACAGTAGCCAATTTGGAAAAAGCCACTTCCCCACCAGAAATGGCCAAGCCGGTTCCAACCAATGCCCCGACCATTGCATGGGTACTCGAAACGGGCATTCCGATTTTGGTAGCGAGGATAATCGTCATAGCTGCACCCATGGCAACCGAAACGGCAAAAATCGGATCAGCGACAATGCTATCGGGAACAAGCCCACGACCGGAAAAACTCTTAACCAAGTTCACAGCCAAGATAATCGCTGCCAAAGACCCGAGAAAGGTGGTGATCGTAGCCCAGGTGATTGCCTTTTTGTAAGACAACTTTCCACTTCCATAGATTGTGGCAAATCCTTTGAAATTGTCATTTGCTCCATTACTGTATGCGAAAAATGCAACAGCCAGCACCAATACCGTCCAAATCATGAAACAAGTACGAAAAATTTGTGTGTTTAAGATTTTTGAATTGGATAATCGGGATAACTTTTTGATATTCTAAACCAAAACCACCACTCATGTACGTCAACAGGCATTATCATATTTGGAGCACCATACGCTGGTCAAAAAAACCATTAATCAATGCGCTGTTTTATTCGGCGGCCGTAATCATACTCTATGAAGTCACCGGAATCCCGTTTTCACTTCCTTGGCAGCCTATCTCAGTTATCGGTATTGCAGTGGCTTTTTACTTGGGTTTCAAGAACAACAGCTCCTACGACCGAGCTTGGGAAGCCCGGAAAATCTGGGGCGCCATCGTCAATGACAGCAGGTCTATTGCAATTGGGATATTGAATTTACCCAATTCCGAAGTTCCTTTTTCCTGGAAAAAACAATTCGTCTATCGACACCTTTCCTGGTTAATGGCGCTTAAGCATGCCATGAGGAAAGAAAAATCCTGGGAGCACAATGCCAAAGTTGAGAATTTGGTTTTTACCCCCTATTACCAGCAAGAAGGGCTAAAAGGGCTGGATCCCGAACTCGAAAAATACCTGAATAAAGAGGAGATCAAGCGGTTAAAAACATTTAACAATATTCCACTTCAGCTACTGAAAACACAAAGTCATGAGTTGAAAAAACTGGAGGAAAGCGGAGGAATCACAGAATATAAGCATGTATGGCTTCAGCAATTGATCTCAAAACTTATCGACAATCAGGGCATGTCCGAGCGAATCAAAAATTTCCCCTTTCCCCGACAGTATGCCTCTACCGGCTTGTTTATCAATTTTATATTTTGCGCAATGATTCCATTTGGTTTGCTCGATATCTTTGAGCAATCCAGCAAATTGCATTATTGGCTCACTGTGCCTTTCTCAACAGTTATTATTTGGGTTTTCTTTTTGGTAGACCGAATCGGGGATTATTCCGAAAACCCATTTGAGGGAGGATACAATGATGTGCCCATTTCTTCTATCTCACGGGTTATCGAAATTGATTTGCTGGAATTGCTGGAGGAAAAGGACATTCCCGAGCCTTATCCGGTGGAGAATGGGTTTTTGATGTAGAAAGTTGGAGGCTGGGAAGTATGGAGGTTAGGAGGCCAGGAGGTATGGGGCTAGATATCTTAAATCTTATTTCGCGACCGCAGGGAGCCTATTTCTATCGTATTTCTACCATATTCCCAGAATCTCCAAACTTCCCTGCTTCCCGACCTCCTAACTCCCCAACCTCCTACTCATTCTTAATACTCTTTATAGGATTTGACCAAGCCGCTTTGAGGGTTTGGAAAGTAACAGTGGCGGCAGCGATGATTCCGGCGATCAGACCAGCCCACAGAAAAGTGGTCCAGCCGATGCCTGTCTTGTAGGCGAAATCTTCCAGCCAATTGTTCATTCCGAACCATGATACCGGGATGGCAATCAAAAAGCCAATCGCCACAAGCTTAAGGAAATCTTTGCCAAGCAACACCAAGATATTGCCTGTCTCCGCTCCCATCACTTTCCGGATGCCGATTTCGCGGGTCCGTTGCTCAGTCGCAAAAGTCACCAAACCTAATAATCCGAGAATCGAAATCAATATCGCCAAAACAGAAAAGAAGGTGAATATTGTCTTCACTTTGGCTTCGGCCTCATATTGCCTGTTGAATCCTTCATCCACAAATAGCGGTTCAAAAGGATAATCAGGACGCAACTGAGCCCATTCTCCCTCCAAGTAGGCCAAAACTTCTTCCCGCTGGGCCGCATCGATCTTGATGCTGACCTGATTGTTTCGATTTTGAGAAATCATGAAAACTATGGGCACGATAGGCTGATGGAGACTTTCGAAATGAAAATCCTGCATCACACCTGTTACAAAGCCTCTTCGGTCACCGTAGAGAAATTGCTTTCCAACAGCTTCCTCAGAATTTGCCCAACCTATGGCTCGTATTGCAGCCTCATTTAAGATAAAAGCTTCGGTAGAATCACTGGCTCGCTGGAAGTCGAAATCCCGACCCGCTTTCAATGGAATCCCATAAGTATCCAGGAAATTGTGGGCTACATGAATATCTGCAATGCGGACATTGAGTTGTGTCAGTTCACCGTTTACTTCCGCAGTAGTACCCTGTGAATCCAGCAATCTTCCGGAAGGAACCCGGCTGGAAATGCTCACTTCCTTAATTCCGGGATGGTTTTCCAGTCGATCTTTTATAATGAGATAATTCGAATTGATTTGTGAACTATTTGGTAGGACCAAAATATCTTCCTTCTGAAAACCCAAATCTTTGCTTTGCATATAGTTCAGCTGCCGTACCACCACCAAAACTGCTACAATGAGGATCACAGAAATGGCAAATTGTCCAATGACCAATACAGATCGGAAATTTTCATGACCTTTTCCGGCTTTGAATGCACCCTTTAGCACTTTTGCAGGCATAAAGCCCGACAGAAACAAGGCAGGATAACTTCCGGAAATCAAACCCACAAAAACGATCAATCCAAAAATCCCCAGGAGATATTGCGGGTTTTCAATGAAATTCAGACTTAGCCGCTTTTCGGTAAAATCAGAAAAGGTCGGCAAAAACAAGTAAACCAACAGGATCGCAAAAATCATCGCAAAAAGTGTCATAACGAAAGATTCTCCCATAAACTGACGGATCAAAACCATTTTATCCGCTCCCATTACTTTGCGAAGCCCCACTTCCATGGATCTCAAGGAAGACCTTGCAGTAGAAAGATTCATGAAATTGATACAGGCGATCAGGAGAATAAAAAGCGCCACTGCCAGATAGACAAATACATACGCGATGTTCCCGTTAGGTTCGATTTCAGAAGCCAAATTGGAATAGAGATGAACGTCTGTGATTGGCCAAAGTGTAAGTTTTGTACCTTTTGACATCGGTATTCCTGCCTGATTTTCGCCCATGTGTCGGTCGATCATCGCAGGAAGTTTGGCTTCGAATGCCTTCCCGTCAACCCCTTCAGCCAATTTGATGAAGGTGGAAAAATTATTGGAGCCATAGTTGGACATGAAGGCTTCCTGTCCTCCGTAAAACTGAACCACAGGAATCATAGAAGCGAGAAAATCCACATGAAAATGGGAGTTTTCCGGCATATCCCTTATCACGCCTCGCACTTGAAAGGTGAATTCCTGACCTGCCAATTCTGCCATTAATTCTTTACCGATTGCTGATTCATCACCAAAATACCGTCTAGCCGTACTTTCAGTCAGTATAATTCCATCCCCTTCCCTCAGGGCTTTTTGGGCTTCACCTTCAATTATTTCCCATGAAAACAGGTCGAACGATTCCGGATCGGCAAAGAAAAACCGCTCCTCCTCCATTGAATTTCCTCTGGATTTAATCAATGCATTAAAGTTGAAAAGTCGGGCTGAAGCCTCCACGTCCTCCTGAAAGTCTGACTGAATCAATGGGCCGAAAGGTGGTGCCAAATGCCCCAAATGTAAACTTTCAGTTCCATCCTGATTGAACCAAGCCCTGCTCACACGATATATTCGGTCGGCATCGGGGTGGTGTTTGTCATAGCTCAATTCAAACTGAACATACAACAAAATCACGATGCTGACAGCCATACCGATGGCCAGCCCAATCAAATTGATCAGTACATACATCGGATGCTTTTTGGAATTCCGGAAGACGATTTTGAAGTAGTTTTTGAACATGGTTATTTGATTGAAATATTGGAAGATTTGAAGATTGAAAAATTAGGATCACCCTTTCATTTTCTTTTTTTTACTCTTGGTTCTCGATTCTAAATACTTATGTCTTGAATCTTATGTCTTAATACTTTATTCACTTTTCAGACTTTTCACGGGATTGACAACAGCGGCACTGAACGCTTGATAGCTCACCGTCAGCAACGCTATCAAAAGCGTAATGATGCCTGCAAAGGCGAAAACCCAAATCCCGAGTTCAATTTTGAAAGCAAAGGAATCAAGCCAGTTATCCATCATTAGCCAGGAAACAGGAATCGCAAAGAGAAAAGCTATTCCGACGAGTTTGGCAAAATTCACAGAGAGCAAAAGCACGATACTTCCTACCGAAGCTCCCAAGACTTTGCGAACTCCAATCTCTTTGGTTCGCAAAAATGCCGTATAGGCCGCCAGACCAAATAATCCGATACAGGCTATCACGATCGCTAAAAATGAAAATACTCCCAAAATCTGTCCTGAAACCCGCTCGGCACTGTATAATTCTGCCAAGTTTTCATCCAGAAATGAATAAGCCAAAGGGCTACCGTCTGAAAATTCGGACCAGGTGGCCTCTAGTTTATTCAACACTGCCTCTTGGTCAGCACCCGCATAACGAATGGTTAAGAAAGCTGGAAAACCATTTCCATTTCGAATGTTAAAAATCGCCAAGGGCGTGACTGTAGTATGTAAGGATTCAAAATTAAAATTGTCCACTACACCAATCACTGTCAATTCGTTTGGAACCTCCTGCCTAAATGCGGTATTAAAAAGCTTTTTCCCAATCGGATTCTCATCCCCAAAAAATACTTTCACCGCCTCCCTATTCAATATCAAAGAAAGAGAGTCATTGAATTCTTTTTGGAACAATCTGCCTTCCTCAGCGGCAATTCCAAGTGTACTGAAAAAGTCCTCATCGGCGGACATACTCTTGGTGGTTAATACTTTCTGATCTCCCGGCGTGGTGAACTGGGAACCGAAAGTTCGCCCTCCAGGGATTGAACTCGAGGTGCCTACAGAAATCACATTGGAAAATCGTTCAATTTCATTCCGAATCACCTCTTGATTTTCTTGATTCGCAAATCGTTCAATGATGACCACATTTTCTTTCTCAAATCCCAAGCTGGAGGATTGGATAAAATCGATTTGTTTATTGACAATCAAGGTGCCTGAAATCAGGATGATAGCGATAGCAAACTGAAAAACAACCAGTCCGTTTCTTAGCCAGTTTTGATTTCCGTTGGCTTGAAGTTTACCCTTTAGAATACTGATGGTATTCAATTTAGAAATATGAAAAGCAGGATAATAGCCTGCCAAAAGTCCTATTAAAATGCCAAATCCAACCAAAATGGGAAGAGCAATTAACACGGCAGAAAGATCTATTCGAAGGGTCTTTTCTGCAAGCTGATTGAAAAATGGAAGCGAAAAACTTATTAAAACAATCCCGATGCCTAAACTGACGAAAGTCAACACCATGGCCTCTAATAAAAACTGAACAACGATTTGATTTCGTTGAGAACCCATTGCTTTCCTTACTCCCACTTCTTTAGCTCGGTCTGCAGATCTTGCCGTGGCCAAATTGATAAAGTTGATGCAGGCTAGGACTAAGATGAAAATAGCAATGGAAATAAAAATATAGACGTATAGGGCATTTCCATTTGCTCTTAATTCAGATTGCAAATTTGAATTCAGGTGAATTGAAGCTAAAGGTTGAAGGAAGTAACGGTATCCATTTCCAGCTTTTGAATAGTCGGAAAATGAAATTCCCAATTCTCGTTCGATCTGTCCTGCCGCATACTTTTCTACCAGGCTTGGAATTTGATTTTCTACTTCTAGAGGATCAGTACCCGGACTTAATTTCAAATAAGTAAATGCCGAAAATCCGGTGAAATTTTCCTGGGCCAGATTGGGAAATGAGACCGATGAAAAAATGTAATCAAACTTTAAATGAGAATTTTCAGGGATATCCTGCATCACCGCAGAAACGGCATAATCCTGATCAAAAAATCGAAATGATTGACCAACAGCATTTACACCTGGAAATAATCTTTGAGCGGTAGTCGTAGTAAGGACAACCGTGTTGGGTTGGCTCAGTGCGGATTGGGCATTACCCAGCAAAATTTCAAACTCAAAAACATTGTAAAAATTAGAATCAGCGGCGATTACATTCTTTTCTTCAATTTTTTCCTCTCCTAGTTCGATGATTAGGGCATTTCCAAAATTGAACAAGCGGACAGATTCCTCTACGCCCTTGATTTCCTCTGCTATGACTTCAGAATAGCTATCAGGAATAATCGCATAAAAGCTGGAGTGATCCGGGTAGATTCGCTCCAAAGCAACGCGATAGATTTGCTCATGATTGGGAATAAACTTATCATAGGACAGTTCATTCTTGACATATAGCATGATCAAAATGCAGCAAACAAAGCCTAAGGTCAATCCGAAAATATTGATTGCTGAATAGACTTTGTTTTTGACAAGATTCCTATAGGCAATTTTCAGGTAATTTTTGAACATTATTTCGGATTGGAAAATTGAAAGATTGGAACTACTTGGCCGTGGCGGATTGGAAAATTGAAAGGTTCATCTCCTCCCTAATTAAAATCCAAATTCCTGACTTACTTTTTACTCTTTACTTCTTACCAAAACCTCTTGCTTCTTGGCTATCGCCTCTAAATCTTGATACTTGATACCAGCTACTTAAACAATGTTCAATTATCAAATTCAATTTTCAATTTTCAGGGTATTGAGTACTGACCTTTTATCTTGATAATTGAGCAATGGTTATTGATAATTGAGGATTGTTCATTGGTCATTGAGCATTGATCATTGTCTTATCACCTTGGTAGATCCGGATACTCCGATGCTTTGCTTCTCTGGATTCCCACGGTAGTAGACATTTCCTGAGCCGGAAGCACCTACTGTTAGTGATTCCACTACGCTGATTGCTGTGGTACCCGAACCCGACTTTCCGATTTTTACAGATTCAGCGGTGAAATTGATCCCTTCAAAATTACCGGAACCGGATTGCCCAATATTGGCTTCTTCCGCCTGACCACCCTCGATTTTCACTTTTCCTGATCCACTCATTCCGACGCTGAGTTTTTGGGCGTTGATTTTTTTAGCTGAGATACTTCCGGATCCAGAAAGTCCGATTCCAAATGTTTCTGCGCCAAAATCAGACTTGATCTCCATATTACCTGAGCCTCCGTTTCCTACTGATTCCAATTGGCGAACAGTGATAAATACTTTGAGTTCAACGTTTCTGTAGTTTCCTTTTTCCAGTTTGATTTCAAGTTTTCCTCTATCGAGATCTGTGATCACTTTACTGAGGTCAAAACTGGAAGACTCCAATCGGATTTCATCCTTGGAGCCTTTGGTGATTTCGACGTCCCAACTTCCATGGTTTTCGATTTTTGTAAATGTACCTGGAGTTCTGATTTCAGATCTTTGAGCGAATGCCACTGATCCTATCAGGAACAAGGCAAAAACTAAGGTGGAGAATTTTGAAGTTTTCATGGGATAGTTTTGTGTTAGTTTTCTATTGATTTAAAATGCCAGAGATTGTGCCAAGGTAAAAAACCTCGATACGCGCTCCGGCGTGGGTAATTTCGAATTTGAATTGTCCGAGATAAGGCATTTTTGACCGTCAGCGAACGAAATCAGTTTTCAGTAAGCAGTCACAGTTTTCAGTAGGAAACCATACAGTGAGAAAGTACTTCCTCTACGCACAGTGTGACCTGCCTGTCAGGCTAGCGAAGTCAAAGCCCATTTTAGAAACCAGGTATGGTAATTATTCATTTTTCAAGTAATCTACCGGATTATTCATGGCTGTTTTGAAACTTTGAACACTGATCGTAAGCCATGCAATCACAATTGAAATTACCCCTGCGATTAGGATCAAAAAAACATCAATATCCACCCGAAAGGCAAAATTTTGAAGCCAGAAATTAGTCATCAGGTAGTAAGACAATGGGCCAGCAATTAGAAATGCTATGCCTACCAAAATCGTAAAATCCTTGCTGAGAATGGTTACCAGATTGGCCATGGAAGCACCCAAAGCTTTGCGAATGCTGATTTCCTTTGAGCGCTGCTCGGCAGTATATGCTGCCAAGCCAAATAATCCCAAGCAGGCGATACTGATGGCTAGTACAGTGAAAATAAGGATGATATTCCCCATCTTTTTCTCCTGATTAAACAGTGCATCGAAATTGGCATCGACAAAGGAATACTCGAAAGCTGCTCCGTCGGAATGTTTTTTCCACGTTCGCTCAAGGAAAGCCAACTTGGACTCCAAATCACCCGGACTAATCCGAACCGCCAATTCACGGTTGGGTTCTGGACCCAATGTCATGATCAATGGTCTAACTGCATTTTTCAGACTTTCGAAGTTAAAATCCTGAATCACTCCGATTACTTCCCGCTCCACGGGCTCAGAATTAACATTCCAAAACCCTCCCAAACGTTGATTCCCATCTAAAGTAGTCCAGCCCATCTGTCTAAAAGCACTTTCATTGAGAAGAATAGCGCCGGTATCGCTTGGGTAATCCTTGGAAAAAAATCTACCCATGACCATTGTATATTTCATTGTTTCGAGGTGGTCATGGTCTACAAAATTCAGATTGCAGAGAAAATCCTGCTTGGTATCTGAAGTCTTGAAAACCGAATTCCAGTCAATATTCGGAGGAAGGGCATTTGCATAACTTGCAGAAACAAATCCGGAGTTAGCAAGCAGCTCCTGCTTAAATGACTCTGAATTCTTTCCCAATGCCATGGTGTGAAGTAGTTTTATGACGTTTTCTTTGTCAAAACCCAAGTTCTTTTCCTGCATGTAGTTCAGTTGCTTGTACACTACCATGCTACTGATAATTAAAGAAATTGAAATAAAAAACTGAAAAACCACCAGTCCGTTTCTGAAGTTGGAACGCTTCACTCCACTACGGATTTTACCTTTCAAGACTGCCACAGGGGAAAATGCAGTGAGGTAAAATGCCGGATAAGATCCCGCCATCAATCCTATCAAAATCATAAAACCAAGAAAAGCCGGCAAAACCAAAGGATGCGCAAAAAGCTCCAATCCCAACTCTTTTCCCGAAAGGGAATTGAAAGGCCGAAGCGCTATTACAATCAACAGCAAGGCAATAAAACCGGACATAAAACTGTAGACCATCGACTCAGATAAAAACTGACCGATCAATCTGCCTTTCCCTGCCCCGACGGATTTCCTAACACCTACCTCCTTAGCCCGATTTGATGAGCGGGCGGTGGAAAGATTCATAAAATTGATGCAGGCTATCACAATGATAAACAAAGCAATTGCTCCGAAAATATAGAGATACTGAATGCTTCCCCCCGGTTTAATTTCCTCATCCAAGTCGGAGTGTAAATGGATATCCTGCAAGGGTTGTATCAAATACCCAAACTGATTCCCAGCCTC
Organism: Algoriphagus sp.; assembly: GCF_030694375.1. GTDB lineage: Bacteria > Bacteroidota > Bacteroidia > Cytophagales > Cyclobacteriaceae > Algoriphagus. Next base: position 273,018 of record NZ_JAUXYL010000023.1, on the reverse strand, counting down.
AAGGAAAGCTTTCAGGGAAATCCCAAGGAACTGCTCTATCTCAGGACCGAAATACTTTTGAATAAAGCTGTCCAATGCAATTTTTACTTGCTGGGGATTTGAGCCCGGATGAATCCGGAAATACGTGTATAAATTATTGGAAGACCATTGGAGGTCTTTCATATATGCCCAACTTTCGGCCGAAAGGAGCATTTCGAAATCCAAGTGTGAATTGTGAGGTGGGTCAGCCACTACCCCTGTGACTTCGGTTGCTCGCTTGTCAGATCCTCTGAGGATGATCTGCCCAATTGGGTCAGCATCTCCAAAGTATTTCTTGGAAGTCGACTCGGTCAAAACAATCCGATCGGTACCAGAAAGTGCAGTTTTGGGGTCTCCTTGCAGCAACTCAAAACCGAAGAATTCAAAGAAATTGGATTCTGCCACCAGCATCATCGGTTCTGTGAACGTTTTCTCCTCTAATCGAATCGGCATGGTTCGGAATGCCCCTAATCGGATCGCATCTGCTACCTCCGGAACCTCATCTTTTAACGCTTGACTCAAGGGGGCGGGAGATAGGGCCATATTAAATTCATTTCCGTTCATCTTACCCTGCATCCCAACCCGATAGATCAATTCGCCCCCGGGGTGAAATTTGTCATAACTCAGCTCATCGACGATGTAAATGATGATCAAGATGCTGGCAGCCATTCCCAGACTTAATCCCAGGATATTGATGCCAGAGTACACTTTGTTTTTAAGCAGATTTCTGAAGGTGATTTTCAAATAGGATTTCAGCATGGCAGTAGGCTGGTGGAAAAGTGTTGGTTTAGTATCTGACTATTGAGATGCACTTTCATCCACTTAGGTTGCATTTTCAAATCACTAAGTGTTCCAAAACCAAAAAAGCCCCTCAGAACAATCTGAGAGACTTTTTTTCAAATTGGATAAAATAAAAGTGTCCAAATTTTGAGCGCTAGTGGACAATCTATCCTAAATCAAATTATTCAGCCTTAATCGCATTCACCGGATTGCTTCTGGCGGCTTTCAGAGATTGGGTTATCACGGTGAGTAGCGCGATTCCAAGAATAACAGCAGCGGCCAATGGAATGAACCACCACTCAAACTCGATTCGGTAAGCATACCCCTGAAGCCAATCTTGCATCAGCCAAAAAGCAAGCCCGGATCCAATCATTATCGAAATAGCCACAATGGCTATAAACTCCTTATTGATCACTTTCAGGATCGAAAATGTGGAAGCACCGAGTACTTTTCTGATCCCGATTTCTTTTGTCTTTTGCTCTGCGACATGTGCAGACAGGCCCATCAAACCCAAGCAGGAAATCAAAATCGTCAGGATACTGAAATACTTCGCCAAATCTCTCAAGCGGACATCATCCTGATAGAGTCTTGCATAATTCTCATCCATAAACTGGTAAGAGAACGGGAACAAAGGATTCAATTCCTCTGCCACGGATTGGATGAAACCCAAAGTGGACTGCATTTGGCCCGGCTTCACCCGGACATAGGAATTGAAGCTAAAACTCGGGTCTAAAAGCATAAAGGCTGGTTGCATGGATTCATGAAAGCTCTGAAAATGAAAATCCTCCACCACTCCAATGATTTGACGGCTTTCACCGCCTATGGAAAGCGTTCTAAGTTCTGAGTTATTTTGGGTGATCAGCTCCAAAGCTCTTCGGTTGATGATGACGGATTGGGTAGAATCCGAACCTTTTTCGCGGGAAAAATCCTCTCCTTCTATGAGCTTCATTCCCATAGTCTCCAGAAAATCATAATCCACCGGAAACCGTTCAAACAGCGCCGTGAAATCGGGGTCTTTACCCTCCCAATTTACATCGCCTGTATTACTATTTCTACCCAACATACTGTGGCTCACTCGGCTTACAGATTCGATCTCGGGATTGGATTCCAGACGGGCTTTGAAAATCTCATATTTTTCAAACAGATCTCCTTCGAGGTTCACGGATAGTAATTGGTCTTTCTCATAGCCCAGGTTTTGGCTAAGTGCATAATTTATCTGTTTGAAAATCACCACCGTGGAAACGATCATGCCAGTGGCAAGTATAAACTGGAAAAGAACCAGCCCCTTTCTCGCCATAACCACATTTTTACTTCCTTTCAGATGGTTTTTAAACACCGAAACCACTTTAGTCCCCGATAAGTAGAAAGCCGGATAACTCCCCGCAATCAATCCTGTGAAAGCTAATACCCCTACAAATTGCAACCAGAAAAATCCATCGGCATAAGGAATTTCAAGCTGTTTTCCTGTCAGATTATTAAAAATCGGAAGCGTACTCTGGACAAAAATCAAAGCCAAAAAGCCTGAGCAAAGGGTAATCAACACTGATTCACTCAGAAACTGATAAATCAGGGATGCTTTGTCCGCACCGGAGACTTTTCTCACTCCTACTTCCTTAGCTCGTTTTTGAGACTTGGAGGTGGATAAGTTCATAAAATTGATACAGGCAATGATCAGAATAAAAAATCCTATCATCGCAAACAGTTTGACAGTTTTGATTCGACCCTCCTGAAGGTTTCCATCTTTCCAAGATCCATGGAGGTATAGTTCACTTTTTGGAAAAACAAACAAGGCAACGTTACTTCCCTGATTATCAGCCTGTTTTTTCTTAAGAATAAAATCTTTGATAGAGGCAGAAAATGCTTCTGAATCAGTTCCTTTCTGAAGCTTTACAATGGTACTTGGTCCATTATTTCCCCAATATTTCAACCATTCATTATAAGGCTTATCAAACATGACCTTAAAAGGAATGATGTACTCAAATTTACTGTTTACGTTTCCCCCCAAATCAGCCAGTACCCCCTGAACGATGTATAATTCTCTACCTTCATTCGACACGAGTTCAACTGATTCACCAATAGCATCGGCTTTCCCAAAAAGCTTGATTGCCGCTGATTCCGTCAGCACGATATGAGATTTGTCAGTCAGTGCCTTTTCCCTTGCACCATATTGAAATGGAAACTGCATGATATGCAGGTAATCCTCTCCTGCATAAAAGCCTTGGAGCTTTATCTTGTTATCACCACTCACAAATAGATTTGGCTCAGTCCATGAGTAAGTTGCCGCACGTTCAACTTCAGAGAGACTTTCCTTCATCGCTTCAGCCAAAATCCCCGGTGTGGAACTCGTGGTAAATATTTCAGCACCATAGGATTGATGTTCCATTACTTGGTAAACCTGATCCATTTCAGGAAGTCCCTTTCCTACCTGGAATTCACTTTTGATCCACAACCCGATCAGAATCGCTGCCCAAAGACCTAGCGATAGTCCAAAGAGATTAATGAAAAAGGTCAGTTTGTTTTTGGCAAAGCCTCGAAATGCGATTTTTAGATAGTTGGTCAGCATGGGAGTTGGGAGGTTTGGATGTTTGGAGGTCTGGAGGACTGGAGGTCTGGATGTTGGGAAGTTAGGAGGCTAGGATGTTTGGGTATTAGGGAATTTTGAGGTTTGGATGAGAAGAAATCTTGATACTTGAATCTTGATACTTGATACTTTTTTACTCGCTTCGCAGGGAATTGACCGGATTGGAAGATGCCGCTTTGTATGCCTGATAACCTACCGTCATAATGGCAATTACCAATAAAACCAAACCCGATCCGGCAAAAATCCACCAGCTGAGCTTAGTCTGAAAGGCATAAGTCTCCAGCCAGGAATTGGCAAAATACCAGCCCAATGGAAGTGCAATTACTACCGAAATCAACACCAATTTGATGAAGTCCAAGGTGATCAAATTCAGGATTCCGGTCATGGAGGCACCGAGTACTTTGCGAACACCAATTTCCTTTTTGCGGCTTTCGGCAGTGAAGGCTGCCAAGCCAAAAAGCCCCAAACAAGAAAGAAAAATGGCAATCACTCCAAAATATTCAGATAAAACCGAAACTCGCTGCTCCTGAAGGTAGAGTGTCTGATAAGATTCATCCATGAAAGCAATCTCGGTTTTTTGCCCAAGGACAGTCTGAAAAACTTGGGTGATTCCGGCGATAGTTCTTTGTTGATCAGCTGTATTGATTCTGACCATAATATTTTGGGCAAAGCCAGGATCATACTTGATGAAGGCAGGTTTTACCGATTCTTTTAGCGATTCGAAATGGAAGTTTTTCACCACTCCGATCACCTCCATGTCATTGCCCCAGAGATTGACGATTTGACCAATTGGATTTTCAAATCCTATGGTGCGAACAGCTGCTTCATTGAGAATGATTTTGGTGTTTTCTTCACCGAATTCAGGGGAAAAAGACCTACCCTCCACCAGCTCAAAATCCATCGTTTCGATCAAACCCATATTGACAGAGATATTTTCAAACTTGACTTGCTCATCGGGATTTTTCCCTTCCCAAGTCAAACCGATCGTAGAGTTTGCCAGACCAATCAGCGGATGAGTAAGGCTTGAGGCATTTTCGACTCCTGCTACTTCCTTGACTTGATCAAGGACAGTATTCATCTGTGCTGCCGGAATGGATTCAGCCGGAATCTTTAGCAAATGCGATTGATTGTATCCTAAATTCTGATTTTGGATGTAATTCATCTGTTTCCCAATCACGACCACGCCTATGATCAAAAGCATGGATATCATGAATTGGAATACCACCAAACCTTTCCTGGCCAAAAGTTCTCCAACACTCCCTTTCAAATTGTTTTTCATGATCTGAACGGGCTTGAATTTGGATAAATAGAGCGATGGATAAATCCCGGCTATCAAGCTGGTTATCGCCCAAAATCCCACCAAAATGAGGACATCTTCCATCCCCAAACTCAAACTCAGCTCCTTCAAAGTGACTTTGTTGAAGACAGGTTGCAACACTGAAACAGTGATCAAAGCAATCACCAAGGCAAATAAGGTAAGCAGCAGTGACTTGACCATAAACTGGCCAAAAATCCCCATGCGGGATGCGCCCATGGATTTTTTTACTCCGATTTCTTTGGCTCTTGCCATAGATCGGGCGGTGGTCAGATTCATAAAATTGATGCAGGCGATCAGCAGAATAAATAGGGCAATACCTGAAAATATCCAAACATAGTTAATGCGACCTCCCGCTACTTTACCTCCTTCATAAGTCCCATACAAGTATGTATCCGCATAAAGCTGAACAAATGGAGTCACGTTAGATCCTTTGGCTCTATCCTTAATGAAACTTGCAATCTGAGTATTAAAGGCTGTTTCATCGGTCCCTTCTCGCAAAAGGACAACAGTAGAACTGTTGAAATTATCCCAATGAGCACCATCTCCAAGCATAGCTTTGAAAAAAGGAAATGCCATTAAAAACTCGGGTTTTTCTACATCTAGTGATCCAAAATCCCGGTAAACTCCGGTGACTTCCACCTCATTACTGAAGTCAAAAACCTGCCATTTCAGCGATTTTCCCATGGCATTTTCAGGAGACCCAAAAAGATTTTTTGCCATAGATTCAGATAAGGAAATCGCGTTGATTCCCAACAGCGCTTTGGATCGATTTCCAATGATAAACTCATGGCTGAACATGTCCAGATAATCCTGATCTACAAAAAGACCTTCCGCATCCAGTTTATCCGTACCGGAGTCGAGGATCATTCCCTTGATAAAAGGTGACACTCCAGCAGCCAATTCCACCTGAGGAAGTTCAGCTTTCATTGCTTCAGCCATTTCCGCAGGGGTGACTCCCCAAGTCACTATTCCACCAGCGTTATCATGATTGGTCATGACCGCATAAATCCGATCCGAATTTGCATGGTATCGATTGATACTCAGCTCATCCTTCACCCACATCGCAATCAAAATAACCGTAGTCAATCCCAAAGAAAGACCCAACAAGTTGATCAAGAAAATGGACTTGAACTTTTGAAAATTTCGGACTGCGAGCAGGAAGTAGTGGGAGAGCATGGGAAGTTGGGAAGTATGGGAGTTGGGGAGTTGGGAGTTGGGGAGTTGGGAGTTGGGGAGTATGGGAGTTGGGAAGTATGGGAGTTGGGGAGTTGGGAGGCTTAAAGGTTTTAGTGGTTGCTTTTTGAATTATTTAAATAATTGTATTATAGGTATTTAACCCTAAATCAACTTAAGCATGGAAACTTTCAAATTTGAGGAACTAAGGATTTGGCATACAGCAATGGATTTTGGAGAGCTAATTTTTGATGTTTCTTGCAGGTTTCCGATAGATGAGAAGTACAATTTAATTTCTCAAATCAGGCGGGCTGCTGATTCTATTGCCTTAAACATTGCGGAAGGTTCCACCGGCCAATCGACCAAAGAATTTCGAAAATTCATAGGATATTCCTTAAGATCGTTGGCCGAGGTGGTCACTTGTCTTCACAAGGCAAAAAGAAGAAAGTATCTACCCGAGTCTGAATTTTCCTCTTTTTACACTCAGTCTTATACTTTAATGAACAGCATGGGAGCTTTTCGGGCAACTTTAAAAACTAAAAAGGCTACCGAAAAAAGAGACACAAACTCTAGGGACACACCAACTTCCTAACCTCCATACTCCCATACTCCCCAACTTTAAACATGAAACTGCTCCCGGATATTCTCCGTGACCACTTTGCCATCAAATAGGTTGATGATTCGGTGGGCGTAGTTGGCATCGTGCGGAGAGTGCGTTACCATCACGATGGTGGTTCCCTCGTTGTTGAGCTCTTCGAGCAGGCGCATTACTTCTTCGCCGTTAGTGGAATCCAGGTTACCTGTAGGTTCATCGGCAAGGATCACAGATGGCTTGGCTACAATCGCACGGGCAATCGCCACACGCTGCTGCTGCCCGCCTGAAAGTTGCTGTGGGAAGTGATTTCTTCGATGCATGATGTTCATACGAGTCAGCACTTGTTCCACCTTAGTCTTTCGCTCGTCAGAAGGGATTTTGAGGTAAAGCAAAGGCAATTCGACATTTTCGAACACAGTCAGTTCATCAATCAGATTGAATGACTGAAAGACGAAACCGATGTTTCCTTTTCTCAAGGCAGAACGTTGACGTTCGGAGAATTTTGCCACTTCCTGATCCAGAAAGTAATACTCTCCCCCATCCGGATTATCCAGCAGGCCGATGATATTTAGGAGCGTGGATTTACCACAACCTGAGGGGCCCATGATGGCGACGAATTCGCCTTTTTTAATTTCAATTTGGATACCATCCAGCGCAGTGGTTTCCACTTCTTCGGTAGCATATAGCTTGCGAAGGTTTACAGTTTTGATGACGTTTACCATTTGGATTTCGGATTTCGGATCTCAGATTTCGGATTTCTATAACCCAAAGTCTTGATCCACTTTGTTGATTTATTTTTCTATTTAATTGATTTTCAACTTCTTTATACCAATACAATTATATCGGATTTACTTTCAGAGCTCGGGGTTATGAAAATCCGAAATCCGAAATCATACGTCCGACATCACCTAAGCTCCAGCACCTCATTGTTCCCAAAATTCTCATACCCGCTGACGATGACTTTTTCGCCTTCAACCAAACCTTCGAGGACTTCATAGAACTCTGGATTTTTTCTGCCTAATCGAATATTTCGCCTTTCTGCATTTCCAGCTGCATTGAGAACAAAAACCCAATTTCCTCCTGTATCCTTGAAAAACCCACCTGTTGGCAATAGCATGCTTTGTTCACTTTGACCTAATTCAAGGCGGATTCGTACACTTTGACCACGTCGGATTCCGGCAGGATTTTCTCCGGTAAAAGCCATGTCTACTTCAAACCGGCCATTGGTGATCGTTGGGTAGATTTTGGTGATTTCGAGTTCGTAATCTTGTCCACTTAAGGTGAATTTACCACGTAGTCCCTGACCGATTCTCGGGAGGTAGAGTTCATCAATAGGTACTCTCACTTTGAATTCATCCAAAATATCAATCTGACCATAGCGTTGGCCGGGATTGATAGCCTGACCGATTTCGAGTTGCTGAGGCGTAGCCAATTGCCCTGCGATGGGAGCAGTGATCACCAGATTGTTCAGGATATTGCCCACTCCATTGAGCGATGCATTCATTCTCCCCTCCGATTGGCGCAACTGACTCAACTGAAATGATCTGGCAATGGAATCGTTTCGGTAGGACGTATAGGTGAGTTTTTTGCGTTTTACATTGTATTCATACTGCTCTTTAACCTCTTCGAATTCACGATCGGAAACCAGTTTTTTTTCATGAAGCTGTTTAAACCGCTCATATTGAGGCTTGAGCAAGCTGATCTGATAATCGATTTCGGCAAGTTGCCCCTGCTGATTCAAGTCGTTTTGATCCAGCAAAAGCCGCGTTTGTCTCAAGTTGTTGATTTGCTCGTAAAGCATGGTCTCCCGTTGCATGACATCGAGTTGAAGGTTGGAGTTATTCAAGACCAAAATCGTATCCCCTTTCTTAAGCAAAGCTCCTGATTCCCTTATGACCTGATTGACCATACCGCCTTCGATTGCATCAAGGAATACCGTCCGGGCAGGTTCTATCTGACCCGAAACCAGGATGTAGTCAGTAAATTCTCCTTTTGAAACGGTGGCTATACTCAATCGATCCTTGTCAACATTCATCGTGGATCGATGGTCAGCATATCCAATTTGGTAGATAATTCCTCCCACCAAGACTGCACCGCCGATCACGGCAGCGATTCTTTTGAGAGTCCATGTTTTCTTTTCTATTTTTCTGTCCATTGTGTGAAAATGCCCTCATTGGCTTGTCCTCTTTATGCCAAATGATGTGCCATGCAAAAAACAGCCCGCAGGCACTCCAAATCAGGATTTGCAGAAAATGCAAATTTCAAGTCTCGAACAATTTCGTCCGCCACCGAACAAAAGTGGGTCAATCCCGAATTTTTTTTAGTACCTTATTCAGATAAAAGTTGATTCCAAAATCGGCCATAATCGTCCGAAAATGGCACTTTTTAATCCTTTTTAATCATTCTGAAAAATCGGCAAACTTTTGGAACAAGAAGGCAGTGGGCAGTCTGCAGTAATCAGTCGCAGCGCCGGACTATCAGTTAGCCTTGTTCAGGAAAAGTACACCTTCTAACTAGTGCTAAAGCGAGAGTAGATTTATATTGAATCAACTTTAAATAAAGCTGACTTATGGCTTTTCTTCTTCGGAATACGGGCTTCTGCCATTTTAATTACACACCAATAAATTTAACCGTCCTCTCCCATGAATGATCAAAGATTTGGTAAAATTCTCATCGTGGATGACAACGAAGACCTGCTGAAAGCAGCGAAGATCTTTCTGAAGCGACATTTCGCTCAAGTTGACACCGAGACCAACCCTGACTTACTTCCTATTCTGACACACAATGAAAACTATGATGTGATTCTGCTTGACATGAATTTCACAAAAGATGTCAGTTCGGGTCAGGAAGGTTTCTATTGGCTGGATCGAATTCTCGAATTGGATCCTTCTGCAGTGGTGGTATTGATTACCGCTTATGGTGATGTGAATTTGGCAGTGAAGGCCATTAAAGAGGGTGCGACAGATTTTGTATTAAAGCCTTGGGAAAACGAGCGTTTGCTTGCCACCTTGAGTTCAGCCCTGAACCTCCGACAAAAAAAATTGGAAGTCAACCTGCTAAAAGACCAAAAAGACACCCTACAACAGGACATTGACAATAAATTCAAAGACATCATCGGTCAAAGTGTAGCCATGCAGAAGGTTTTCGAGACGATCGAGCGAGTGGCAGCAACAGACGCCAATGTATTGATTTTGGGAGAAAATGGCACAGGAAAGGAACTCATCGCGCGTGCAATCCACCGACATTCCCGAAGAAATCGGGAGGCATTTGTGGGGGTTGATTTGGGATCTATCACTGCTACTCTTTTTGAATCGGAGCTATTTGGGCATAAAAAAGGATCTTTCACAGACGCCAAAGAAGATCGGGCAGGAAGGTTTGAACAGGCGCATAAGGGGACGCTTTTTTTGGATGAAATCGGGAATTTACCTTTGCCTCTTCAGGCCAAGCTCCTGGCAGTCTTACAAAACCGACAAGTAACCCGAGTCGGAACCAATCGCCCGGTCGATGTCAATATTCGTCTGATTTCAGCGACCAATATGCCAATCCACGACATGGTTTATGATAATGGATTTAGACAGGATTTACTCTATCGAATCAATACGATCGAAATTCAGCTGCCGCCACTGCGTGAGCGGGTAGAGGATATTCCGGTATTAGCCGATCACTTTATTTCCTTTTACTCAAAAAAATACAACAAAGACATCCGAAAAGCCTCCGAACCGCTCATCAAGCGGATGATGAAATATCACTGGCCGGGAAATATCCGGGAGCTTCAGCACTCCATCGAACGCGCAGTCATCATGAGCAATCACAATGTCCTGCAGCCTGAAGACTTATTCTTGCAGAAAATGGCTCAGCCTGATCAGAAAGATGAATCGGTAAGCTTGGAACACCTCAATATTGAAGATGTAGAGCGGATCCTGATCCGCAAAGCGCTACAAAAGCACAATGGGCATATCACCCGTGCGGCAGACGAATTGGGTTTGACTCGATCCTCCCTTTACAGAAGATTGGAAAAATATGGTCTATAAGCGGTTTTCAACAGGGATTATTGTCCGAATAATCCTGATTACCATTTGTCTTTTTTCGGGAATTTGGCTTTTCTATGTGCAGGAATTATGGCTAGCACCGGGCATTTTGGCTTTGGTTGTCGCTTTTTTAGCCGGTGAGATGATTTATTATGTCAACTCGATCAACCACAAACTTGCCCGCTTTCTGGACTCGATCCGATTCACTGACTTTTCCTCTTCTTTCACCTCTGACAGCAAAATGGGCGGTTCTTTCCGGGAAGTCAACCTGGCTTTCAATGAAGTCATGGAAGTGTTCAAACAGACACGGGCAGAAAAGGAAGAACAGATGCTATTCCTTCAAGTCATCATTCAGCATATCAATTCCGGTATTATATCTTTCAATGCCGAGGGAAAAATCGGGATCATTAATAATGCAGCAAAGCATTTACTGCAAATCCCACAATTCAGAGACATCAAAGATCTGGGAAAATTATCACCAAAATTATTGAAGGAGGTGATGGAAATGAAGCCGGGACAGCGCATTTCATTTAAAGTAAACAACAGTCTCCACCTCATCATCCAATCGGCCTCCCTGAAGATGGGAGGACAAAGTTGGTCGCTCCTTTCCCTGCAAAACATTAACGCCGAGCTCCAGTCTAACGAACTTGAGGCTTGGCAAAACCTGACCAAAGTCCTTCGACACGAAATCATGAATTCAATCACTCCGATTTCGAGTTTGGTGGAGTCGCTCCGGACGATTCTGGATGAGGATAGCTATGTGCAGCAGGAGGGATTTTTGATCAAAAGAGACGGTTTTCAGGATATACAGGAAGGGTTGGACACCATCGCCAACCGAAGTAAGGGTTTGGTGAATTTTGTAAATGCTTATCGTGATTACACCAATATTCCGGAGCCCAAAAAAGAACTAATTGCAGTGAAGGCTCTATTTGAAAATGTGATCGGATTGATGAAGGAAGAATTGAAGTCAAATCAGATTGACATCCAAACTGAAATAATTCCGGGGGATTTGGAGGTCCTTTGTGACCCGGATCAGATTACCATGATTTTGATCAATCTGGTGAAAAATGCGGGCGAATCCATCCAAAACCAAGCAGATCGAACCATCTGTCTAAGGGCTCTAGGGCAAGGAGACATGGGAACAATTATTCAGGTGGAGGATCACGGGCCGGGGATAATCCCTGAAGCCTTGGAGCGAATTTTTGTTCCTTTCTACACCACCAAAAAGACCGGTTCAGGAATTGGGTTGGCGATTTCGCGACAGATTATGAACCTTCATAAAGGGAGCCTTCAGGTAACTTCCGTGACGGGAGAGCGGACGGTTTTCACCTTGAGTTTTAAGTGACTAATAAGTCTCTCATTTTGTTTTTTTAATTTGTTTTTAATAGCCACAGCTACCGGCAGGCAGGTGGAATATATTAAATAATCATTTCCCTCACGAAACCAGTTCGGGACAAGCTGTGTGATCGCGTACCTACGGGATCATGGGCATTCCAAACGATTTTCAACTAACCCAAAAACTAATTTCCACCGACCCTGACTTTTTTAAAGTATTGGTTGTAAATTCTTTCCAAAAAAAGAGATGAAATCGAGCATGCCCCCTGAGGTGACACACAGAGGAATGATTATCAAACTTGCGAGATTCCCTGTCCGAATACAGGCGGGCATCTGACCAAAAAAATTAAATTATAAACAGGTGAAATCGAGCATGACTAAAAAGTCACACACTGGGATGATTATCGACCATGCGAGATTCCATGTGGCCTTAAAGAAAAAATTATAAACACATGAAATCCAGCATGACCCTACAGTGTCACACAGAGTAATGATTATCTGTCATGCGAGATTCCATGTGGCCTTTAAAAAACAAATAAAAAGATGAAAAATGAGGAGATAAGAAATGCGGCTTACCAGCTGGCTGGATTAATTTATGGGATATCCATGGATGGGATCATTACCAAAAATGAGTATGAAGCAATGAAAAGTTGGTGTTATGAAAATGAACCACTTTGTGAAATGGATTCATTTCAACGGCTTCACAGTCAAATCAAACCTATTATAGATGACGGCAAAGTCAATAAAGAAGAAATAGAGGAGCTAAAGGACATCCTCAATAGCTTTTTGGAAGAAACCGGGTCAATAAATGACAAAGAACCCAACTTATATTTTCTGAACGGAATCTTTAAAGGAATTCTTGCCAGCGGAGACGTAAATACCTATGAAATCTACAAACTCAATCAATGGCTTGAAAAGAACGAACATTTGAGAAAATCAACACCTTTCGATGAACTGTTTTCTTTGATTGCATCTGTTCTTGAAGACAAGAAAGTAGATGATGAGGAAGCTATCAAACTAAAGGCTTTCTTTTCAGCTCATTTGAAATAGGAATAAAAAGCCCGAAACTATTGGATTTCGGGCTTTCCTGAATTATCGGACAAACTTGATCGTGTTTAAGTTGAACGTATTCCAAATGGAAACCTCGCCTTCCGGTTGAAACACAAAATAGAGATCCTGAAAATCCACCGTCGGCTCCAGGCTCAGTTTCACATTGAAAAACTGTCCTTCCAAATTTTTTGGCCGGTCGTCTTTACTCAGGACTTTCGTCTCAGCGATCAATTTACCTTCCGGACTTCCGATTCTGACCTGTAGCGATCCTTTTGCATTTCCGGGATTTATAGCGAGTTCCAATGCTGAAATTCCGGTTAGATCCAGCTTGTCAAAGACGATCCATGAATTTCTTGCCGTAAACTTTACAAACTGAAATTGAGGACCGTTGGCCTTAGCTACGTCTTTAAGCTCAGTTGCGGTAGAAGCACGCACCAAACTGTTTCTCAAGGTCAATTGACTCATCGTTTTTTGCGGAGCGATTCCATTCGCACCTTTGTCTTCATATGCAGCTTGGATGAGATAGTATCCTTCCGGATTTTGTACTTTGTCCAGTTTAAAGTTTCCCTGAAGTGGTAAAGCACTACTTCCAGCCTGAGGGTTGGCAATGCCCAAAATAAACTCGACCATTTTTTCAACTTGGGAAGATTCCAATTGGGGATGCCCTGGCATCACCCGCTCGCCCCATACTCCTCCTCCACCGTTGATAATCCTCCCTGCCAAATAGGTATTGGCATCGGGTCGATCTTTATACTTCTGTGAAACCGCGGTATAATTTGGTCCGACAGATTCCTTTTCTATGGCATGACAGGCCTTACAGCCAGCTTGAGTAATATATGATTCCCCGGGATGAATTTGTTCCTGCTGATGTCCAATTTGGATTAAATCATATCCACCTTCTAAATAATCAATGCTAAAATTCACTCGGGAAGGATCTATTTTACCGTCTTCCAGATCACTTACAATTACTTGATACGGGACGGATTCAGGCCCGAAATAGAAACTTTTGTTTTGCTTCCAGTCAATATTCACAACTGGTGCTTCATTCCCCACTTTGATCTCAAGATTTGCCACTGAACTGGCTCCTGCCCGATCTTTAACCGTAAGTTTGACAGGATAAACACCCGGCTTTTCAAAGGTAAATGCTGGGTTAGCATCGCTGGAACTTTGCCCCTTGCCAAAATCCCACACATAAGTAAGTTGGTCTTCTGGATCCAGATCCACAGTCCCTTCTGATGAAAACTTCACAGCTAAAGGAGCTGCACCTACGGTTTTGTCAGCACTGACTTTGACTTGTGGTTTTCTGTTTCCAGCCGCAAATTCAATTCTATAAATCCCAGAGTCATCATTTTGGGAACTCCAGAAGGTTCCATATTCTAAAATATAAAGCGAACCGTCTTTGGCAAATTGCATATCGACAGGTTTGTCGAAAACAGTGGATGGCATGAAGCGCTCCATGGTATCATATTTATAATCTTCTGTCAGACTCACAGTAAAAATCCAATTGCGCATCCAATCATAAAAAATACCCTTCCCATCGAAATATCCAGGGAAACGAACCTCAGAGGCTTCATAGTCTGCCCTGTAGTAAACTGGCCCGGCCATGGCATTCCTTCCGCCTGTACCGAGCATTGGAAACTCGGTAGATTCATCGTAAGGATACCAAATTAGAGCCGGAGTAGCGGGGGGTAAAATCTCCACTCCCGTATTGTTCGGCGAAGTGTTTTTTGGAGCTGCAGGATCAAACTCAAAAAGACTTTCCTGCTTCTCAAAATCATATTTCCAGTACGGTTTATTATTTCCTACAAAATAAGGCCATCCAAAATAGCCCGGCTTGGTCGCCAAATTAAACTCATCATGCCCTTTTGGACCTCGTTTTAAACTATCGAAGGAAGCATCAGGCCCAACTTCTCCCCAAAACAGGTTTCCATTGCGCTGATCAATTCCGATCCGAAAAGGGTTTCGATTGCCTTTCACATAGATTTCGGGACGTGTATTTGGAGTTCCTACGGGAAAAAGATTACCCTCCGGAATGGTGTAAGTTCCATCTGCCTGTGGCGTAATCCGAATGATTGAACCTCTCAGATCATTGGAATTTCCTGAGGTTTTTTGAGCGTCCACATTTGCCGGTCGGCCTGTTCGCTCATCAATAGGATTGTAATTATCGGATTCAAAAGGAGTCGTATCATCTCCCAAACTCAAAAATAAATTGCCTTTGGAATCAAACTCAAGCGATCCTCCCGAATGGCAGCAACCCCGGAATACCGGAATTTCCAACATTATTTTTTCAGTGGACTTATCCAAAAATCCATCCACCAAAGTGAAGCGGGAAAGCCGGTTGATTTCCAGATCCCCTGCCGGCGAATAGTATAGGTAAATCCATTGATTTTCCTTGAATTTTGGATCTTTGGCCAAGCCCAGCAATCCGTCCTCAGCCTGGGAATAGACATCCAAAAATCCTATTTCCTCCACTTCACCGCTTTGTGCAACAAACTTTCTGATTTTTCCGGCCCGCTCGATAAAAAGCACGTCAAAATTATCCAGAACCTCCAATTCCATGGGTTCATTGAGTTTTTCTACTAGGGTGATTTTGGTAAAGCGACTTTCCTCAGGTCGAATGGTTGCGAAGGGATCTTCGTCTTTTTTGGCACAACTCCACATTATCAAGCTCAAAAGCCCAAGTGCCTTTAATTTTTTGATCATAAATTGAGCTGGTTATTTTAGTCCGGTTAAGATAAAGAAATCATGTAAAATTGAAATGGGTTTTTATTTGAAGAACACAAGCGAGGAAATTTCTTCAAACGACCGAGATCCCTCTTATACCAATCCGAGGGGCAACAACCATGATGATAAACTGGATTGGCCAAATCAAAGCAAACCCTGACTAAAAATTTTAATTGCCACAGATGCACAGATAAATAGCCGTGCATCTCTGGCAATTATAACATAGAAATTGAAAAGGAATCAAAATCCTCCACACCAAATAAAGAAATCTCTATTTGATTCTTTTCCCT
This sequence comes from Algoriphagus sp., assembly GCF_030694375.1. Lineage (GTDB taxonomy): Bacteria > Bacteroidota > Bacteroidia > Cytophagales > Cyclobacteriaceae > Algoriphagus. The sequence continues at coordinate 257,126 of NZ_JAUXYL010000023.1, read as the reverse complement.
GGTATCATAAAAGAAAGTCCGAGAATCAACTGTTGATTTTTGTAATCTTCTTTGCCAAGAACATTTTCAAAGGAGTATTTGCGCTCATTCATTTCCCGCTCAAATCTCAAGTCCAAGCCTACGGGACCAATATTGACTCCCAAGCCCATCTGAAAACCCAGACCGAAGGGCTCGGTTTTTTGGAAATTTTCAGGCACCGAAAACTTCTCATCGAAGGTGTAGTGCAGAGATGGACCGATGGAAAAGCCAATAACCTTAAAAAGTCTCATTTTCACCAATACAGGCAGGTCAACTTTCTGATAATCTACAGCACCCAAACTCGTTTCAAATTTTGACTTAGTATAGATCATCTCCGGTCTTAATGAGATATCGTAACTGGATAGTTGAAAAAAAACACCTAGGTGATAACCCATGTTTTCACTTGGGCTGGAGAAAATCTGGCCGGCATCTTTGAAGTATTTACCGCTGGTATTGTAATTCATTCCACCTTTGAATCCAAATCCAGAACCTTGCTGGGCAAGAGCTGAAATACCCAAAAACAAGCTCATAATGATCAATAATGCTGATTTTTTGCTGTTCGTCATCTTTTCAGAGTTTAATTTGGTTCTTTGTCGCGGCAAATGCCTGAAATGTAACCGAGCCGACAATCCAATTTTCTGTTTGTGCCGTACTTTATTCAAAGTAGATTTAATAACTATTAAGAAAACAGCTGAAACACAAGCAATACCTTGGTTGTTAAACCCATGTCAAAAAGTTGACCAAAAATTCAAATAAATCTGTAGAACCTTCACCAGATGCAAAATTTGCAAAATATCCCAATATCTATGATAAGTCTGATAGTGAGCCTCTTGATGGCTTGTGGTAGTTCACCTTCCGAGAACACAAATCTAAACACAGGACAGGTAGAGCCTGAAGCAAATGTGGTTTTTTCTTCTAAAACTCAACTGGCCACATTCGCAGGTGGTTGTTTTTGGTGTGTTGAAGCGCCATTTGAAGATCTTGACGGGGTGATTTCGGTGATTTCGGGTTACTCCGGAGGCAAGGAAAAGAACCCCACTTACAGCGAGGTGTCCTCGGGAAAAACCTCACATAAAGAGGCTGTACAAATCACTTTTGATCCCGAGGTGATCAGCTATTCTGAATTAGTAGATATTTTCTGGCAAACCTATGATCCTACGGATGTGGGAGGTTCATTTTACGACAGAGGTCCTCAGTACGAATCAGCTATTTTCTTCCATGATGCGGAGCAGAAAAAAGTAGCAGAGGAATCCAAAGCAAGATTGGATAAGTCCGGAAGGTTTAAAAAACCTGTAGCCACCCCGATTATCAAATACACCAATTTCTATGCTGCTGAAGATTATCATCAGGATTACTACAAAAAAAGTCCAAAGGAATACTATGCTTATCGGAATGGAAGTGGTAGAGACGCATTCATCAAAGCGAATTGGCCTGAATTGAGCGCTAAAAAGTATCAAGCTACTCCAAAGAGTGAATTGAAGAAAAATCTCACACCACTTCAATACGAAGTAACCATGGAAAACGCCACAGAATATGCCTTCCAAAATGAATACAATGGAAATAAGGAATCAGGCATTTATGTATGTATCGTGTCCGGCGCACCGCTTTTCAGTTCGAAAGACAAATATGAGTCAGGCTCGGGTTGGCCAAGTTTCACAAAGCCGATCGATGCAAGAGTAATCGATAAGCCGATTGACAAAGAACTGGGAATGACGCGGGTGGAAGTACGGAGCAAGCTTGGCGGTAGTCATTTAGGTCATGTATTTTATGATGGCCCTGCACCCACCAATCTGCGGTATTGCATGAATTCTGCAGCAATGAAATTTATCCCAAAAACTGAAATGCAGGCCAAAGGATATGGAGATTACTTGTGGTTGGTGGATTGAAATTTTGAAAAAAGGACTGTCAGTTGACAGTCTTTTTTTTGAAACAATTACTTTAAAATCCGTCACCCAATTGCTTTAAGCCGGACTATGCATTAGGTTTCGTTATGAGGACAGTAAGTGCAATAAAATCAGGCTGTTTGGAGACTGAGTCCGCCGCGGCGGATATGGTGATCCCGATAGCTCGGGAGAAAATAGCAACGTAGTGACTGATTTTGAAGCAATTACTGGCCGCAATAACTTGTGCGCCGTGGCGTAGAATTGCTAATGCATAGTTCGGGTTTAATAGTAAAAGTAAAAAGAGGAATAGCGAGAGCTGTTGCTCATCTATATTTAAAAGCCCAAACAATCTACCTGCTCACTATTCACGAAAAGCTCGAAAAATCCGATCTGAATCCTAATGAACTCAATGAAATAATAGAGTCAAAGCAATTTCCTGAAAGTCAGATTAATCCTCGGCTCAAGTACTTTTTTGGTTTTGGGAAGCTGATGTTCCCAATGATGCTGACTTTCGCCTGACATCATTAGAAGACTTCCATGCGTAAGGGGAATGTCAATTTTGTGATTTTTTGTTTCGTAGTGTCGGACCTGAAATAACCGCGTTGAACCAAAAGTAATGGATGCTATACTTGGATTCTTACCCAAGACCGCTTCATTGTCCCGATGCCAGCCCATGCTGTCCCGACCGTCACGATAATAATTGCAGAGCACGTGTGTGAAAACGATTCCAGAGAACACCTGAAGTTTTTCTTTTATCTCCAAAAGCTCTGTAGTCCAGACCGAGGGATTCATGGATATCCCAGAATATCCATAAGGTCTACCCGCATCCCCATACAAGGCAGTCAGCCGTGGCTGCATCACCATTTTTCCAAACATCCGGATGGGTTCCTGCTTCCAATCCAGTGATTTCTGAAGTTTCTGGAAATAGTAATCTGCCAGTTTTTTTGAAAAAAAATCATGTACAAGGTTTGTTTCACCCTGAAAGGGTAAAAGATTGGAATTGTCTGGTGTGAAAATGGACTTTTGCATACCCTATCAACTAATTTTAATCTTATTGGGTTATTTTTCCACTCTGTTTATTTTTGAAATTTACCCTCGTTATCTTTAGTCAACTTTATTCTTAAACTATGAAAAAATTTGGTTGGATCACTGGTCTGATTCTGGTATTGGTACTCGGAATCTTTTTTTGGTGGAAATTCTATTTCGTGTTTGGAGAAGGTGTCAAGGCAGGAAGTCTCAATTACTTTGTGAAAAAAGGAGTCATGTTTAAGACTTGGGAAGGCCGTATGGTACAGGAGGGCTTCCAAAGCCCAACTTCAGGAGCATTGCAAAGCAACGAGTTTCGATTCAGTGTGACTGATCCTGAAGTTGCTGCAATCCTTGAGCGCAACTCAGGCAAACACCTGGAGTTGCGCTATAAAGAATACAATGGAAAGTTACCTTGGAGAGGCACGAGCGAATTTGTTGTATCAGAAGTGATCAATGCAAGCGAATTGGTGAAACCCAATAGCACTGACCTTCCTTACGACAAGTAATCAGGGCTTAGTCCAATAGTCTACAACGGTGACCTTGTCCAAATGCGGACCAACTATTCCCCCGAAAGCCTTATGTGCAGGGTGTGGCAAGTAAGCGTCGCGATCAGCGTCTGAATGAAAAGTCAGCGTGAAGCCATGCGTGAGGCCTTGATTCAGACCCTCTGGGCTCGAGTTGGTTCCCCATTCAAACCCTTTGATTTCTTTGATTTGAGCCGGCAATGCTTTGAATGCATCAATTACAGATTGGATATCTTCAGGGCTGGAGGATTCTTTGAATCCAAAAAGAACAACGTGGCGGAGTACAGAATCAGGCATAGCTACTTCTTCGTGAATAGGTTGAGTTTTAGTGAGGGTTTCTTCTCCTCCGGCAGACTTGGGTTGATTGCAGGAGTAGAACAAAAGGATTGGAATGAGATAAATTAGCTTTTTCATTTTTGGAATTTTTCCTGAAACTAAAAATAATTTGACTTTAATCTTCTACTTTTTGAATTAAGGTTACCGATTTTAAAAAACAAACACAAAAATCGCATCAAATGAAAATTGCATTCTTCAGCACCAAATCATACGACAGGGAAAGTTTTAATCAATTTTTGCCAGGCTCGGGACATCATATTAGCTATTTCGAAGTCAAGCTTGACAAAGACACATTATCCTTGGCAGCAGGCCATGAAGTAGTTTGTTCGTTTGTAAATGATAAAATCGATGCTAAAATTCTGAAAGAATTAAAAAAATTGGGGATCAAACTCATTGCACTTCGGTGTGCAGGATACAATCAAATCGACCTAAATGCCGCAGCGGAACAAGAAATCACGGTAGTAAGAGTGCCTGCTTACAGCCCCGAAGCAGTGGCTGAACATGCTTTTGCACTGATTTTAACATTAAGCAGAAAAACTCATAAAGCTTACAATCGGGTACGGGAAAACAACTTTTCGCTGGAGGGGCTTACCGGCGTCAACATCCATGGTAAAACGATCGGTGTGATTGGCACCGGAGCAATCGGAAGAGCATTTTGCAGGATTGCAAAAGGATTTGGTTGTCAACTAATCGCAAATGACGTTTATGAAAATGAAGAAATGAAAACACTGGGAGTAACCTACCATTCCCTAAAAAAAGTGCTTTCCAGAAGCGACATTGTTTCCCTCCATTGTCCGCTTACTCCAGAAACCCACCACATGATTAACGCAGAAACTATTTCGCAAATGAAAGACGGTGTAGCATTGATCAATACGAGTAGAGGTGCGTTGGTTGATACCAAGGCAGTGATAAAAGCTCTCAAAACAGGAAAAATTGGCTACTTAGGCATCGATGTCTATGAGCAAGAAGAGCATATTTTTTTCAAGAATCTATCAGAGGAAATCATGCAAGATGAGGAAATATCCAGGTTGATGACATTTCCGAATGTATTAATTACAGGACATCAGGCTTTCCTTACTAAAGAGGCCTTAGAGCAAATCTCAAAAATCACTTTGTCCAATATTTCTGATTTTGAAAAAGGATTGAAATTGAAAAACGAGATCAAAGCTACTTAGAAAAGAAAAACCCCACAGGCAGGCCTGTGGGGTTTTTACCTCGTGAGACATTAAGGATTAATGTACAACTTTCACGTTAACGGCATTGATGCCTTTCTTTCCTTGTACCAGGTCATACTTCACTTTGTCGTTTTCACGGATCTCGTGTACCAGACCGCTGTGATGTACGAATACATCTTCACTGTTATCTGCTGGAGTGATGAATCCAAAGCCTTTGGTAGTGTTAAAGAATTTTACTGTTCCTTCATTCATGATTTTTGAAATTTTGATTTGTTTTTACTCTGTTTTGATTTGTTTGTGTTGGGTTTGTCTTTTTGACAATTGGCGGTTCAGGTGGAGTATCGGAGAAGTTTCCAAACTCATCGACGTAAGCGATCATATTATCGAGGCTTCCATCTTTCGGCTGGCTCTTACGATCCAACTTTTTTTCAAGTTTTTCCTTTTGCTTCCGTTTCTTAAGCTCTGCCTTTTGCTTTTTAATGAACGTGTTTTGATTTTTTGACATTAGGCGTTTTTTAGTTTACAAAGGTGATGGCGTGGCCGATTTTACCGGCTCGTCCAGTCCTGCCGATACGATGGATGTATGCATCCATGGTCATCGGTAACTGATAATTGATCACATGGGACACATCAGCTACATCGATACCTCTGGCTGCAACGTCAGTTGCGACCAGCACCCGTATATTCCCTTTTTTGAAATCTTCGATCATTTTGTTCCGAAAATTCTGGGATTTATCTCCGTGAATCTGTCCTGCAGCGATACCGACTTGATTCAGCTTTTTTGCCAGCCTGTCGGCCAGTCTCTTAGTTTCTGTAAATAGGATAACTTTATCCATCTCAGGACTTTTAAATAATCCTGACAACAAATCAAACTTCTCAGCACCCTCGGGTACTTTGATGGTTTGCTGTTCGATATTCTCGTTGGTTCCACCGGCATTTTCTACTATTACTTCAATCGGATTATGAAGAAGTGTAGAAATCAATTGCTTTTGTGCAGGTTCAAGTGTTGCTGAGAAAAGTAGTGTCTGATCACGTTTACCGATCAAATTGACCAATTTTTTAACGTCATTGACAAAACCCATATCCAGCATTCTGTCAAACTCATCGAGAACAAGGGTATTAACCTGATTGAGCTTCAACAATTTCCTGGCCGCAAGATCCAGTAATCTACCCGGGGTACCTACTACGACCTGAAGCTTACGCTCAAGCTGTTTGTAATCCGAATTGATATTTGTACCTCCGATAAAAGTGGCTGAATACAACTGTAATCCCAGAACCAAACTTTTGAACTCCTCTTCTATTTGAAGAGCTAACTCACGGGTGGGAGTAACCACCAATGCAGTATAGTTTCTTGGGTCTTTCAGGGCATGCTCGATGATCGGAATCAAAAATGCAGCAGTTTTACCCGAACCTGTTTTTGAGATAGCCATCATATCTCTTCCTTCAAGAAGAGGTAAGATGGATTGTTCTTGAATGGTAGTAAGCGTTTCGTAACCTTTTGCCAGAATGTTTGACAAAAGTCTTGGATTCAAATTTAAGTCTTCGAAAGTTTTTTCTGTCCTAAATCCGGCTTGTCCACTTGGTTTTGCTTTTTTAACAAAAAGCTTTGGATCCAAGGTGGATTCTTTTTTCTTTTTCACTTGCCTTCTGTCTGCATTACCTGCTCTGGAAGGCGCAGTGTTATTTCTTGTATTATTCATGGTGGGATTAAATCAGGCTTTGGCAGGTACCATTTCAGAATTGCCCAGAAAACGGAGCATTTCATAGTGGGACTTCAAAGCATCAAAAAATGTCTTTTTTGTATGATAAGGGATATTGTATTCAGCAGCAGTGGCTTTTACAATGGGGGCAATTTTCCGATAGTGTACATGACAAATATCGGGAAACAAGTGATGCTCTACTTGATGATTTAATCCTCCGATCATCCAGGCAAATACCCGGCTTCCTTCGGAATAATTAGAAGTAGTAACCAACTGGTGCAGCATTCGCTCACCTTCTACGATTCCATGCTCATCTGCCTCTGGAAAATCCACATTTGGCATGATGTGCGCAGTCTGAAATACCAGAGAGATACTCAATCCGGTAATAAAATGAAGCACTAAATAAGCGAGTAAGATCTGTCCGACTCCAAAAGGAGAGAATGCAATCGGTAAACCTAGGATGAAAGCAAAGTATACTAATTTCCAAGCTAATATCTTCAATATCGAGTTTCTGTAGACATTTTTGCCTTTCATAAGACCCATATTATAATATCTTGTGAAGCGGATAAAGTCTTTAGATGTCACCCAAGATACCGTAGACAAACCGTAGAAAAACCAAGTATACCAGTGCTGGTAGGGGTGTAGCGCGTTTTTCTTAGCGTTTGGAGAGAATCTGAGAAAGAATGGCGCATTAATATCATCATCACCTTCTGAAATATTCGTGTAGGAATGATGAAGTACATTGTGTTGCAGTTTCCAAACAGTAGCATTGGCTCCTACCATGTTAAGGGTATAGCCGAGTAGTTTGTTTACCGTAGGGTTTTTGGAAAACGAACCGTGGATTGCATCATGCATGACACCCATTCCGATTCCTGCCATTCCAAAACCACTGAGGATATAGCAAGCGAATAAATGCCAGGTCTGAGTCGCTACTCCTGTGGCTAATAAAATAATAGGCACGAAATAAAGAGACACCATGACCACAGTCTTGATGATCATTTCTCTGTTCGCAAACTTGGACTGTTGGGTAGATTTGAAGTAGTTATTGACTCTACTTTTAAGCGCAATTGAGAAATCAGATAGCTCTGATTCCGAAAATCGAATAGTCTTAATAATAAAATTATTTAGGGTTAATAAAATCTAGGGTTCTCGTAAAGATTGTAAACTGCAGGTTTTAATTCTGTAAACAACATAAGGTTATTTTATGAATTAAAAAAGTAGAATAAGAAGAATTAAAACCTGTAATGGAGAACTCTTGATTTACTACTTAAGCAGGTGTATCACCGATGCTGACTTGTCACCAAGTATCGAAAACATTTCTTCGATTCCTCAAAGGTGGGGATTCGGATTCAATATTCCTAATCAGGCCATGATTTATTAATTCCACCTCCAGTTAATTATCCCATTAAAATGCAATAATTCAACCTTGTTATAAATTTGATTTGGACTTAAGTCACTAGAAGTCAAGGGCTCTTTTCTCACCAAAATAAAATGAAAGTCCAGGTTTGTAACCTTTTTAGCTTGAAATTTCACTCCGAGGTTTACCTGTCGATAACTTGGGAAATTGTATTTGTTGGCAAATGCGTCCTCAGTTTTAGAAAGCCAATGAAAACCTAAATGTCCATAAAGGGTAACCTGTGGTTTCTGAAAACGATACTCTCCATAAGCTACCACTGCATTTACAGATTCAAAGCCCTCATTCCGCTCCCTTGGAATAAAAGTATACCAAGCATCTTTCCCCCATTCTCTTGGACTAAGCCAGCGCCCCTCACCCCCTACATGCGTATAATTCAAATGCGTAGTCCATTTCATGTTTTTCCACCCTATTCTTCCTGAAAGCGCGTAATTTATATCATCCGCCTCTTTGTATTTAAGATCTGGATTGGGATTGCCACCTTCTCCGATTCCATGTTGAAATCCACTTTGCAGCCCCATTATCACTATACCTGATTCAATTTTTCGGTTTTTTTCAAAAGAAAGCCAATAGGTGGAAAAGAGATTTTGGGCAATGGTATTTGAAAAGTGGATTTTGGAGTCTGAAGCCATTTTTCGATCTATTTCCCAGATACCCAACCAGTCGCTTGAAGTATTCCCAAAGTATTGGGCAGGTCTTCCGGACACAGTCCTCCCCACTGGATAAATGCCGACTGTCTCTCCCACTGAAAGCCATTCGCTGCTTCCTCGAATACTTATTCTGCCAATCCCCCAAAGAGAAAATTTCCAGTCCTTATCCGGCGCAATCCAAGCATTAACCCCCTCTACTGCGGTAGGAGACAATCTCCCATCTTGAGCGTTAATCCAATCCGAATTGATCTCCATTCGACCTGCCTTTATTCCAAATTTTTCTTTCGAAAACTCCAGTGATAAGGTCTCCAGTTTGCCGAAAAATCGACTTCTGGTATCAAGAAGATCGAAAAGCCCTGTTTCATACCGATTTCCTTGGCCTGTAGCCTGATCTAGTTCCCAAATTTCTGAACTTGCCACATTTGCAAAAGAGCGAAAACCAACATGAAGCTTCCAATTTTCCTGATATTTAATAATAGCCCCGAGATTAAGGGTCATTCCTAAAGCATAATCCTCCTTAAAATCATTTTTGGGATAATTTGTATTCATCCAAAACGATCGGAAATGGATATCCGGATTGACACTAAGTTCCACTTTTTTCTCCTGCGCAAATCCGGAATTATAGAAACCAAAAATGAGGAATGAAATCAAAAAGATTTGCTTCATTAGTTTGATTTTGCTTTCGCTTCCTGAATGGGTTTGAATGGCCCAAATTTGTGTTGCGCTTCGGTAAATTGATCAGAGAATGGGCCAAATGGATGATCTACAGGTTTCTTTGAAATGTCAGGCCAATCTTGCGAAAGATCCTTTTTTGGTCGATCCATGCTATTCACGTAGGCTGCGACATCCCAAGCTTCCTCATCGGAGAGAATTGGGTTTTGAAAAGAAGCGCCTAAGGGCATATTAGCGATCACATAACCTGCAAACCTGGACAGTCGATAAAGTCCAGCTCCATGATTGTAACTATTTTTACCCCATAATGGTGGATAGGTGTACCCTTTGCCATCTGGTCTGACCATCCCTTGTCCATCTGCTGCATGGCAGCTTTGACATTGATTCTCGTAAACCAATTTCCCTTTTGATGGATCTGCGGCACGATCCAAAACCGGCACTTCGTAAAGTCCGGATCCTTTGGGGATCTCCCCCTTTGGCACATCTTTCCCTACCCAGTTGATGTAGGCAACCATAGCAACCATTTCTTTCGAATCCCGCTCGAGGGACTGCCCATTTAAGCTTCTTTCAAAGCAATCGTTTATTCGTTTTTGAATATCCTCTTCAGTTCCCGAGCGAGCCCTCATTTTCGGATATGTCGCCGCCACAGCACCGTAGTTGTTTCCTAAAGGAGCTGTTCCAGCTTGCAAATGGCAGTTTTGGCAATTCATCCCATTTGATATGGCTTTAACTTTACCATTTGGACCCAGAAACTCAGAAGTATTGGCAATCAGCTCTTTCCCGTATTTAATTTCCATAGCATTGGGTTCCGCATCTACGGAATTCCAATCGGGGGATTTCCACATTCCAGCAGGATCTGCAAGGGCTTTGACTACAGGGATTTCGGCAATAGTCTGAGGAATTGATTTTTCTTCGTCGGTTAAACTCGGGAGTTGGATACCGGAGTAGGATATAAAAACAACAAAACCGATCACTCCCACAAGTGCTGTAGCTAAACCGAGTAAAGCCACGACTAAAGTGATCAATTTAACAAAAGGCTGGAGCATAAGATTAGTACTATCATGGTAATGTACAAAAATCAGACTTTTCCAAAATTAAAAATTGTGACAGTGGTCACATGAGAAAAGTTATCCAAATATTTTCAGAGATTTTCCCTAAAAGATCTCTTAAAAATTGATTTGCTAGACTTCAGCCAAAAAAACGATTTTTTCATTCACCTTGCCTTCAATTGTAAATTTGGACTCTTTTTCAAAAAGTTTCAGGACGACTTTATCACCCTGAATACATTCGGCCACATAATTTATGGCGATATTCTCCGGACGAATCCCCTGATCGAAAAGTAGATTTTCTACCCATCGGACGTAGCTCGTATTGTTAACGTGATTATAAAGATCCAAATCGGAAAGCCTGACTTTAATTTCCTCTTCAGCGATTAACTCACCTCCGGTGACTATTTTGCCGGGCTGCCAAGCGGGTTTCATTTTCGGATCAAAAAGTGCCGGAGGTAAAACTTGCTCAGGACGTTGAATGCGTTTGGTTTCCGAATTTAGAAGAAGCCACGAAGACATACCTCTTGCTAAGAGTTGATCATTCCGATCCCAAACCAGAAACTCCCTGAAGGCAAATAACTTGTCCGCACCTCTTCCTCCTGTGAAAAGCCGGATTGACTCGCCCCATGTTGGAAACTTATTCACTTTGACTTCAAGGCGGGAAAGCACCCACATTTGATGGGTGTCCATCAAATTTCTTCCAAAATCAGCCGAATCAGCATGTCTCCAGGCAATCTCCTGAAGAAGGTCAGCCAATGATGTTAAGCTGATTTTTCCATCAGGGTGGACCTGAAATGATCCAACCTCGAAATCATATTGAAACTGGAGATTTTCAGGAATTACCATTAGGCTGCCATAGATTTAACCTTTTGAGGGATCAAAAAAACCTGCTTTCTAATGCTGGACAGCAAAGTAATCCCAATTCCACTGACCGCAATTAATGCAAAGGATGTTTTCAAGTCAAATAACTCAGCAATAAACCCAATCAAAGGGGGGCCCAAAAGAAACCCAAAAAAGGAAATGGTAGACACCAAGGCCAAGGCAACACTTGGGCTATATAATTTGGATCGACCAGCGATGCTGTAGGAAAGCGGAATAATGGAGGCAATTCCAAATCCAACCAACAAGAAGCCCAAGGTTGCGCTCCAAACGGTAGGAAAAGCAACTGACAAAGCCAATCCTACAAAAATCAACACTCCACTTACTTGGATGACTGCCACTTTCGTAAATCGAGCGGCGATTTTATCCGTAACAAATCTCCCGGATGCCATCGCCCCCATAAATGCCACATAGCCCAAAGCGATCATTGATGGATCCACCAGAATGACTTTTTTAAAATAAACTCCACTCCAGTCAAACATGCATCCTTCACACATCATTCCTAGGAAAGCGATTAAGCCGATTCTTAACAGCAAAGAATCCGGTTTCTTTATCACCAAACCACTGCCCTCAGATACTTTTTGCTCTTTTAAAATAAAGCGCTGCGCAGCAATGATGATAAAAAATGAAATACCCATGATGATCAAAAAGTGAAGTTCGGGAAGAATGTTGATAAAAATCATTCCTGCACCTAATCCCGCACCCACAAAACCTGCTGTGCTCCAAAGTCCATGAAAAGATGCCAGAATACTTTTGCCCATTTGATCCTCCAAATCCAAGGCTTGTGTATTGAGCGAAATATTCATCACATTGCCGAGTAAACCATAAAGAATCAGAACCGGTATCAATAAAAAAACAGAGGGACTCAAACCAATCAATGGCAATGTCATAGCATAGGCAAAACTTCCAATCATGATTACTCTACGACTGCCATACTGATGGACAGCCCATCCTGCAAGAGGCAACCCCAGTAATGACCCCAAAGGTAAAAAAAGGAGCATAGTGCCCAGCTGTCCTTCAGAAAGTTCAAATTTGGCTTGGATATCAGGGATTCTCGCGGCCCAACTCGCGAAACAAAGTCCTACGAAAAAGAACATAGCCCCTAAGGCGGTTCTACGTTTGGAGAGGTAATTCATGGGGGTGTTTAGGTTTTATAGGCTGGCAAATTTAGAAATATTGGTCTGGATTAGGGAAAAGTTTAATGAAAAGGAAAAACTATTCGTGGTTTGGATAAGTTCTGACAAAAAGCAAAGCGCATGGAGTTTGTCATTGTAGGGACCATTTTGATTACTATCATAATTTTCATTAGGATCATTATCAAAAAGGTATTCAACTAAAAAAGCCACCTTTTTCTAAAGGTGGCTCTATTGTTTATTTATGCTTTTATTCAATTCGGAAGCTTATCCGAAAATTTACCATATACCCAAGTTCCTGCCAAAGCAGAAATCAACGTAACCAAAATAACGGAATAACCACTTCCAATCTGAGCGAATAGTGGTCCAGGACAAGCACCGGTAAGGGCCCAACCCAAGCCGAAAATAAAGCCGCCAATCACTTGACCCTTTTTGAAAACTTTATCCGGGATCACGATGCTTTCTCCATGAATAGTTTTGAGATTCAATCGCTTGATCAACTGGATAGATATAATGCCCGTCACTATCGCTGAACCGATCACACCATACATATGGAAGGATTGGAGCCGAAACATCTCCTGGATTCGAAACCAAGAAATGATCTCAGCTTTTACAAATACGATTCCGAAAAGCGTTCCCAAAATCAGGTATTTCAAGAGTTCAAGGCCTTTGTCGTTATTTTCACTGAGATTTGGAGCCACACAGTTCGGATCCAAAATTTCTATTTTTTTATCTGCTACTTTCATGTGTTTATATTTTGTTTTTTAATTGCCACATGGAATCTCGCATGGTCGATAATCATCCCAGTGTGTGACTTTTTAGTCATGCTCGATTTCATCTGTTTATAATTTGTTTTTCAAAGGCCATATGGAATCTTCGCATGCATTCCCCGATAGCTCGGGGCATCCCTCTATGTGTCGCTTTGGGTCATGCTTGATTTCATATTCTGTTTTTTTTTAGAAACCTACCAATTTCATTAATGGCTCCAATAGGACATGAGTCATCAGAAAACCACCAACCATAAAGATAATAGTAGCTACCAATGATGGCCACTGTAATGAGCTGATACCCATAATTGCGTGGCCTGAAGTACATCCACCAGCGTATCTAGTACCGAAGCCTACCAAAAAGCCCCCGAACACGAAGAAAAGGAGTCCTTTGGCGGTAAACACATTGCTCCAAGAGAAAATATCCGTAGGCATTAAATCGGAAAAGCTGGTAATTCCCAAGGCGCTCAAATCAGCCTGAGTAGCTTCAGAAATAACAATTGTATTGGGGTTTGCCATAAAATTCATGGCTATAAAACCACCAATTCCAACTCCCAGAACAAAGAGTAGATTCCACATTTCTTTCTTCCAATTGTAAGAAAAGAAGGGAATACCTGCCGGTATACATGCAGCACAGATATGACGCAAGGAGGAGGAAATCCCGAAGGATTTATTACCCAAAATCAGTAAGGCAGGCACGGTCAATCCTATCATCGGCCCAGCCACGTACCAAGGCCAAGGCTGAGAAATCCATTCAATAAATTGATTCATATTTTAGTTTAGTTGTTTTATTCCTTTTGTTAAAATCTATAATCCAATATCAGATTGTAGTTGGTCATGTTTACTCGATTGAGAACATATTCAAGTGGGATTTTTCTATCCCTGTCCTCTTTTTTGTGAGCAACTAGCAATTGCAAATCCAGTCCTTTGAAGAAACCGGTAAATCGATAGTCAACCAGTCCAGTAAAGTGATAATAGTTTGGCAGCCCATATTTATTCAAACCGATATTTTCTAAATCAGGCGTTTGTACGTGACTGGCCCCTAGACTCACCTTAAGTTTATCTTGGATAAATGTCTGATCATAAAGCATCCCCAAGGCATTTACCCCTCCCATTCCTTCAAAACGTTCCCGCTGCATACTCACGAAGAATTTTTCCCTGCCCCATTCTCTTGGGAATAGAAATCGTCCATTATCTGATATCCCTAAGTAATTCAAAGTTAACTCTGATTCTCCTAAATGAATTCCAGTACGAAACCCTGCGCCATAAGTAGATTCACCCGGCAAAGTGTAGGCATAGCTTGGTTCGGGATTACCACCGTCGCCCAGTGCAGTCTGGTAAAATCCCTGTGCTCCAAAAATGAAGCGGGAACCATTTGCTAAAGCTAAATTCCCTGAAGCTTCTCCAAAAGTTGTCGTGAAAATTCCTTCTGACAGGTAAGTCCAAGATTTCAATTGAAGGTCTTTTGTTTGAAACTCTATGCCTAGCACCCCGATTCCTTTTGATTCGAGGTGATGATGATAATTTTTATCTGATCCAGTTGGGTTTCTTCCTGTAGGATAAAACCCAATTGACTCTTCCACCGAAAGCCATTCCAAAGATCCTCTGGAAATCAAATGCGTAAACCATGCTCCCGTAAGTTTCAACTTTCCAGGCTGATACTCCATCGATAATCCACTGAAGAGGTTGGGGCGCATCCGGTTATCAGATGCATTTAACAATGGACTTTCAAAATGATGCCTGCCAACCCAAGTAGAGAATTTTTCTTTTTCGTAGGAAACAAAAAACTCCTCTAATCGATCCATATCATGGTAATTATCAGGATGGTGTACATCAAATAGGGTAAGCTCATATCTATTAGGAAGTCCTGTGGCCGGATCACGAATGGTTAAATTGTTTTCAAAATGTCTGAAAACAAAGAATCCACTAAACCCTACACCAAGCCCTTTCCACCGTGGGCTGAAATACCCCAGCCCTGCTCCCGACCCCCATGTAGAATAATCCAAAAGCCCCTTTTGGTTTTCTGTATGCATGTAAAAGGAACGCAGATGAAATTCGAAATTCCCGGTTTTCAATTTATCTCCAAATAACTTTTCATTTGAAGTGTTGTCAACTATAGTTTCTTCATGATGCTGGGCGAAAGAAGGAACTGACAGATTAAGTAATACAATTAAGACCAACCCAATCCCCTTCAAAGCAAGTGCAAATTTCTCCATGTTTGGGTGCTAATTCGTGTGACTTTGATCACATCGGATAGTTTTAAATTAAAAATGGCAAGCCCGAAGGCCTGCCATTCAAAATAAATTATGTGTATTGCTAAAGCTTAAAGTAGGGTAGTTGGACAGACATAGTCTGACACCTGAAATTTCCCTGATTCTTTAATGGCCTGAAATCCTCCGGCTACGTCTATAAGATTGTCATATCCTCTGGCTCTCAAAGCAGAATTGAAAATCATGGATCGGTATCCTCCCGCGCAATGCACGTAGTAGGTTTTATTTTTGTCCACTTTCAGCATGCTGTCATTGATATAGTCCAAGGGTGCGTTTTCAGCGTCCAAGACATGCTCTGACAAAAACTCAGAATTCTTTCTAACATCAAGAATATGGATCTCAGGATCAACTTTTTTGATTTTAGCCAATTCATCCACTGTAATGGATGTAATGGAGTCCACTTCATGCACAGGAGAATTTTTCCAAGATGCAAAACCGCCTTTCAAATATCCAAGGCAATAATCATAGCCTACTCTTGCAAGCCTGGTAACAACTTCTTCCTCTCGACCTTCTTCTGCCACTACCAATATTTCCTGCTTCAAATCCGGGATCATCGCTCCTACCCACACTGCAAAACTTCCGTCAATTCCGATATTTATTGAGTTTGGAATAAAGCCTTTGGCGAAAGTCTGAGGATCACGGGTATCCAGAATCATTGCTCCGGTCTCGTTTGCAGCTACCTCAAATTCTTCTGGTGTCAAAGGATGTATACCTCTTTCCAACACCTCGTCAATGCTGTCATATCCTTGGATATTCATCATGACATTTTGGGGAAAGTAAGCAGGCGGCGGAGTAAGACCACTTAACACTTCTTTGATAAAAGCCTCTTTGGTCATTGGCTGAAGTGCGTAATTCGTCTTCTTTTGATTACCCAAGGTATCAGATGTCTCTTTGCTCATATTTTTACCACAGGCAGAACCTGCGCCGTGAGCGGGATAGACGATGAGATCGTCAGCCAAAGGCATGATTTTGTTTCTTAACGAATCATATAAATGAGCCGCAAGCTTTTCCTGTGTTAATTCAGCAATTACTTTTTGTGCTAAATCCGGACGCCCTACATCCCCTATGAATAAGGTATCACCTGTGAAAATCGCCTCTGCCTTGCCTTCCTCGTTGTACAGCAAATAGCAAGACGATTCCATCGTATGACCTGGTGTGTGAATCACCCGGATTTTTGCTTTTCCAAGTTTGAATTCCTGATTGTCTTCAGCAATTACAGCATCAAATCCCATCTTCATGCCCGTTGGGCCAAAAACAATCTTTGCGCCGGTTTTTGCTGCCAGATCTTGATGTCCCGAAACAAAGTCCGCATGAAAATGCGTCTCAAAAACATATTTGATTTTCGCATTTCTTCTGGCTGCCTTTTCAATGTAGGGCTGGACTTCTCTCAGCGGATCAATTATGGCCGCTTCACCGTCTGATTCAATGTAGTAAGCTCCTTGAGCAAGACATCCGGTATAGATTTGTTCGATTTTCATAGTATTATTTTTTTTTTAGTGGTCAACTTGATGGCCATCCGGAGAGATGTTGGGCCTTATTGCCTATGGCTCATGACTAATAATCATCCGGCGGATGACGTTTGCGTCATCCTGTAATGAATTTGATTTGTCTTATTAATTCCTTTTAAAACTTGATCAAAATTATTTTCTAAAAACTGAATTCAAAATGACTTTTGTCACATTGGTTTTAAGCAAAGGCACCCAGATTGGATTCAATAATTTGAACTAATTGATGCGTGGGAACTACTCCAGATTGTCTCCAGATCGCTTTTCCTTTGTGAAAAAGGATCAATGTCGGAACACCTCTAACCTGAAATTTTCCTGCTGCAAGCGGATTTTTATCAATATCCACCTTCACGATTTTGACTTTATCGCCTAATTGCCTGGAAGTATCTTCCAGAATAGGTTGCATCATTTTGCAAGGTCCACACCAGGTAGCAAAGAAATCTACCAAAACGGGAATATCCCCTTGAATTAGTTCCTGAAATGTTTTTGGCTGCGTACTCATGGTTTTTAATTTTAATTACTCAACAAAAATAGCTCACCAAAGCCTATTACACCGTAATTTTTGTCACACGAAAATTTTTGCTTAGTTATCCCAAACTTTTAAAAAGTGCTAAAAAATCCTGAAATGGAGTAAATTTTCATATTTTCGCCCCGACTAATTTTCCGTTTAATGCTCAATTATAAGCAGATCAATAACGTCACCGGCTGGGGAATTTTTGCCGTTGCGACCTTGGTATATATTCTCACTGTGGAACAAACCGCAAGTTTTTGGGATCCGGGAGAGTTTATCGCCGTTTCTTATAAGCTTCAAGTACCCCACCCTCCGGGAGCTCCATTTATGCTTTTGGTCTATCGAATGTTTGGCTTTTTGGCCATGGGAGACGGATTACAAGTAGCGTACTGGATGAATATCGGCAGTGCTTTGTTCTCAGGGTTCACCATCTTATTTCTATTCTGGTCGATTACACTTTTTGGAAAAAGAATCTTTGCAATCGAAGAAGGCAAGGAAACTAAGGGTCAAACTATCGCGCTGATGGGTTCTGCCATTGTGGGATCGCTGATTTACACTTTCTCAGACAGTTTTTGGTTTTCTGCCGTCGAGGCGGAAGTGTACGCGATGTCTTCCTTCTTTACTGCAATTGTAATTTGGGCATTTTTGAAGTGGGAAGTGATCAAGGATCCAAAATTGGAGAACCGATGGTTGATCTTTATCGCCTATTTGGTGGGACTTTCTATTGGAGTTCACCTATTGAACCTCGTGACTTTGCCCGCTTTGGCTTTGGTGTATTATTTCAAAAAATACCAAAATGCTACGCTGAAAGGAGCGATTTACGCTATGTTCCTCGGTGGTGTCGCTTTGATCATCATCAATAACCTGATTATCCCGGGGCTTCCAAGTCTAGCCGCTTCAGTCGAGATTTTCTTTGTCAACAGCATCGGATTGCCATTCGGATCAGGAATTATCTTTTTTATCCTTCTTTTTCTAGGAGCATTGGTCTTTGGCATTCGCTACTCGATTCAAAAAGAAAAAGTACTCCTCAATACGGCTTTACTGTCTTTGGTTTTCATCCTGATCGGATACGGTAGTTACACCTTGGTAATTGTCCGATCCAATCAAGACCCGATCATCAATCAAAACGCACCAAAGGACGTAATAAGCGTTGTTTCCTACCTGAAGCGGGAGCAATACGGCTACCGACCACTACTTCATGGACAATACTTCACTGCGCAACTTGTCGATCAGGAAGAAGGTGCACCGGTGTACATGAAGGGCAAGGACAAGTATGAAATCGTAGATTATGAACTGAAAAATACCTACGATCCGGCCAAAACCACCATCCTTCCAAGAATCTATTCCACTCAGGAAAATCATAAACGCATCTACCGATCAAAATTGGGACTGAGAGAAGGTCAGGAACCGACTTTCGGAGACAACCTCTACTTCATGTTTAGCCATCAGCTGGGACACATGTATTGGCGCTATTTCATGTGGAATTTCTCTGGACGAGAAAGTGATTTTACTGATGCGCCGTGGATTGGTTTGACGGATGCTTTTAGCGACAAATACCCTGATTACATCAAAGAAAATAAAGGGCATAACAACTATTTGATGCTACCTTTGATCCTTGGACTGATCGGTATTTTCTTCCAGGCCAAAAAAGACCCGAAGTATTTCTACGTCAACTTCATGCTCTTCATGATGATGGGTGTGGTGTTGGTGCTTTATTTGAACTCACCGCCTGTCGAACCACGTGAGCGGGATTACATCTATGTGGGTAGCTTCTATGCATTTGCCATTTGGGCAGGACTTGGTGTATTGGGATTGGCTCATGCCTTCGGAAAAGCCACAAAAAACCTCTCGACTGGAGCAGTCATCGCAACCTTGATCACACTTCCGGTAGCTGGACTTATGGGGGCCGAAAACTGGAATGATCACAACAGAAAAGGCCGCTATTTCTCGGTAGATTCTGCTCGTAACTTCTTGGCATCCTGTGCTCCTAACGCTATTCTTTTCACCGGAGGTGACAACGATACATTCCCTCTTTGGTACGTGCAGGAGGTAGAAAACTTCCGAACCGATGTGCGGGTGATCGTTTTGAGCTACTTTGAAACTGATTGGTATATGAAGCAAATGACCCGACCGGTCAATGAATCTGAGCCGCTTCCTTTTTCATTAATCCCTGAGCGTTACCAAAAAGGAACCAATGATGTGCTCTATGTCATGGAGCAGGAAAACCTGAATGCCATCTCAGCCTCAGAATATCTTAAGCTTTTAAACTCAGGTTCGGATCTGCTAAAAATGAAAACCGGAGGAAAAAGTGTGGTCAACATGGTTCCTTCCCGTAATTTGATTTTGGAGGTGGACAGCAGCTTTGTTTCAAACGATGAAATAGTACCAACTCAATTCAAAGATCTTTTCGCCTCGCAAATGAACCTGCAAGTAAAAGGTCAGTATATGACAAGGGCAACATTAATGCTCATCGACTTAATAGTAAGCAACAACTGGGAGCGACCGATCTACTTCAATAACACTTCGCTCTCCTCTATCGGAATCAATATCGAAGACCACGTGGTGATGGAAGGGATGACTTATCGCTTGTTACCTGTTCGTAAACCGGAGTTTATTCGTGAAGAATTGGTCAACACCGATCTTGCCTATAAGAATTACATGGAGAATTTTGCCTTCCGTGGAATGAATGACCCGAATGCTTACCTAGACGAGGAATACAGACGGTTTGCATCCAACCATAGAAGCTCACTTAATACCATCGTCATGGCCCTGTTGGATGAGGACAAAATGGAGCAGGCAGCTACTTTGTTAAATTATGGTCTGGAAACTATCCCTCATGAGGCGATGCCTTATGATTTGAGTAGCGGGCAGTCAGTTCCCTTGTTTTTTGAAGTTGGAGAGGATGAAAAAGCACTGGACATCATTGACAAAATCTCCAAAAGATCGCTGGATATGATCGACTTCTATACTCGGGAAAACAGAGGATATGACAGAGATATGATGATATCGATCGAAATGGTAAAATACTTCATTCCGCTTCTCGAAGAAAGAGGATATCAGGAAGAAGCTCAATCACTGAAGCTGCGACTGGAAAGCCTGATCGGGGTAGAAAGTGCGCAACCGGGAGTGTTGGAGAGAAGATAGATTTCTGAAATTGCAAATAAAGAAAGGCGAGGATTTGATTCTCGCCTTTTTGTTGTCTCAAATGTTTCCCACAGATTTATAAAATAAAGTCTCAAGTGATATTCAAAGCTTTGCTTGAATCTCTATGAATTTATGTTTGCTTATTTCTTAAACTACAACTTGATTTTTCTCTACAATGACACTATGTTAAGCTTTACATAACCTTCGTGCCTTAGCGCCTTCGTGGCAAATTATCAATCCTTACTTTTTCCAAAGGATATAAAACAAATCAAGTCCTTTTGCAGGATCCTTCACCAGCGGAAAGTCTTCATGACTGATCTCCACCACGGAGGTGCCCTGTTGTTTATGAAGTTTATTTCGGTTCATACGATTTAGGATCTCATAAGGAAACCTTAATACCGAAGCAGGAAGCTTGTGCTGCAAGTCAAAAATATCAAAGCGCATGATCTTTTGGACGGACTTTCGATTGGCTTCATGATATGCCCATACTTTTTCATTTCCACCAATTCCCATTGCCTCGACCTTGTCAAAAATCCCGGCAGCTAAATCTATCAATTCCTGAGGCTTGTATTCACGCTCATGCCATGGATTTCGTGACAGGGTATGGTTGATGTTGGGTGTTGAAATTATGGCCTTCCCTCCCGGCTTTAGCATTCGATAGATTTCCTGAAGGAAGAGATGATCATTTTCGATGTGTTCAATCACCTGAAAGCTGACAATCGTCTCAAAGGAATTATTTTCGAAATCCAAAAATGGAGGAATCACAGCCTGACGAAAATCGACTTTGGGATACTTTTCCTTTAGCATGGTGATTACCTCTCCGATTTTATCCAAACCTATGTAGCTCGATGCCAAGGGCAAAAGTTCCTCAACTCCTCTACCCTCTCCACAGCCCACTTCCAGTAAACTACCGGAAATCCAAGGCTTGGCAGCGATATATGCTTTGAGAAGTCTTTGATGGATAGGATTGTCGCTGATCAACTTGTCAGAGGCGATTTCCGTTGTATAGGTAGCCATTTGAAAATTTAGTATTTTGGCAAAAGTAAGTCTAATTTTTAAAAACCGAGATCAAGACCTAATGAATCGAATCCTCACCCCGCTAGTAGTATTCCTTTTTGCTTCATTTATTATTTCTCATCATTCACTCGCCCAAAAAACCCTCTCTTCCACAGATCAGGCTCTGAGGTATTCGCTATATTCTCGCCTGGGATTGAAAATCATTCCGATAAAAACCAGTAAGGAAAGTTTCAAAGTCCAATTTGTCATTGAAAAAATCGAAGAAGCTCCTGCATTCGCAAATTTTAGCTTTAGCTATTCGATACTCAATTCTTATGATCAGGTAATTGGCTCTGATAATATCAACCTTTTGACAGAAAACGATCTAAAAGCAGATTCGGATAGGCATTGGATATTTGAAAAAATGGTAGAAATCCCGGAAAGCCAAAAAACAGCGATCGCATTGTTGACAGTTTTGGATACGCGTCAGGGGGATGAATATGTCTATCACATTGATTTGAAAAGTCAATTTGTCTTGGACCAACCTGATTTTGGCGCTTATTACGCCAATGAAATCGCATTTGATCAAAACTACTTAAATAAGGAAGAATCCTTACTTTTCAAAACCGTAAAATCGCCCTCCATCTACTCATTCTTTTACCCGATCAAGTTTGACGTGCCTTTTCCTCCTATGGAGACCCGTCCTGCAGATATCCCCAAAGAACTAAATGTGATTAATATGGGCGACTTCTTGGCCAATATCCCTAAGGAATTTAGTGAAGAGGGCTATTACTTTTTCCAGACCGACACCACTGCTCAGACAGGGCTTTTGCTAAAAACTACACACGAGTCATTTCCAAAGGTAAAGGATTGGGAAGAAATGGTTCAGATGGTTACCTACATTTCTACCCGAAAAGAACATGAAACGCTGATTCTTGCCCAAGACAAAAAAAAGGCGCTCGATGAATACTGGATCAACCTGACCCGTAACCCTGAAATCGCCAAGGAACTGATTCGTAATTATTTTCGCATGGTAGAATTTGCAAATATTCTATTTACCGATTTCAAAGAAGGCTGGAAGACAGATAGAGGAATGGTCTATATCGTCATGGGGCCACCACAGGAAGTGAATTTTTACTTGGATCGGGAAGTCTGGTCCTATGCAGGCATGGACGCAAGCTCAAAAATTAAGTTTACCTTTGCGCGGGCTAAAACAATACTCAGCCCACATTTCTACACCCTGAACAGATCCCGAGCCTATCAGCCGGTTTGGTTCAAAAACATTTCCCAATGGAGAAGCGGAAGGATGGCTTTCTAATCGATAAAGCAGCCACTGAAAAAGATTTCATATTCGGTACCCGATCTGTAATGGAGGCCATCCATGCAGGCAAAGAAATCGACAAAGTACTCGTACAAAAAGAGCTGAACAATGACTTGATCAAGGAATTGCTTCAGCTTTGCAAAGCAGAAAAAATCCCGGTTGTCAGAGTTCCTGATGCCAAACTCAACCGAATCACCCGAAAGAACCATCAGGGAGTAGTAGCGCAGATGTCCTCGATTGTCTATGCTTCGCTTGACAATGTGATCGACAATTGCTTTGCCGTGGGAAAATCCCCACTCATTTTGGTACTGGATCACATTACTGATGTGCGGAACTTCGGTGCAATTGCCAGAACTGCAGAATGTGCGGGAGTAGATGCGATCGTAATTCCGGAGAAAGGAAGTGCTCAAATCAATTCAGATGCGATTAAAACCTCTTCCGGTGCCTTGAATTTCCTTCCTGTAGTCCGCGTCAAAAACCTGTTTTACACCTGCCGTGAATTACAAAAAATGGGGTTAACCCTGGTAGCAATTACCGAGAAAACAGAAAAGGTGATGTATGATGCTGATTTTTCTTCACCAGTGGCATTGATCATGGGATCTGAAGAAGATGGTATTTCTCAGGAGATATTTGGGATAGTGGATGATAAAGTGAAAATACCCATGGCTGGAAATATTGAAAGCTTGAATGTTTCTGTTTCGGCGGGAGTGGCGATTTATGAAGCACTCAGACAGCGTAAAAAATAGTTCGTCAATGACCAATTTTCAATAAGCAATGATCAAATTCAAGGTCTGACCTAAACGCATTGCAAATTGAACATTGAGCTTGATAATTGAACATTAAAATACAGTCAATCAAGAAATAAGGGCGGAAATAAAAAACTAAAGGGATGGGGAGATTTCAGACGAAGTCTTCCCCTTTCTTTTTGGCATTGGCTACAAAGTCTCTGAATTTCCTTTCTCCTCCAAGTTTGCAGATCAGGAGAACATTTTCGGATTCATTTATTAGGTAATTTTCAAGGCCCTCGATCACCACCAATTTATCACTATCCATTTTTATATAGCAATCCTTCGTGTCATACAACAAAGCGTTTGCCTCAACCACATTATTATTCTCATCTTTTTCCCGCAGCTCATGAAGGCTGTGCCATGATCCCAAATCTGACCAGCCAAAATCGCCCAAAATGACATAAACCTTATCCGACTTCTCCATGATTCCATAATCTATGGATACATTTTTCACCATGGTATAGGCCCTATTGATAAAATCCTGTTCAGTTGGTTTTCCAAAATGGGATTTTCCTTCTTCAAAAATCTCTGCAATGTCAGGCAAGTTTTCAGTGAAGGCATCCAGCAAACTTTTTGCTTTCCATACAAATATCCCCGAGTTCCAGACGAAATCGCCGCTATCCAAAAATGTCTTCGCAAGTTTAATGCTGGGCTTTTCGGTAAAGGTTTTAACTTTTAAGGCAGGATTGCCATTATCTCCCTCTAAATATTGAATATACCCATATCCTGTCTCCGGCCGATTGGGCTTAATCCCGATTGTAATCAGCCTTCCTTCTGTTTCGGAGGCTTGAATTGCCCTGTTCATTGTCAGAATAAATCGCTTTTCCTGCAAAATCAGATGGTCAGCGGGAGTCACGATCAATTTAGCTTCAGGATCTAAAGCATGAATTTTATAAGCTGCATAGGCTATGCAGGTAGCTGTGTTTTTCCTAAGTGGTTCCGATAGTACCTGGCTGGATTCCAGTTCGGGAAGTTGCTCCCTGACAAGATCCAAATACCCTTGATTGGTAACTACCATAAACTGGGACGGCTCGGCAATTTCCCTGAACCGGTCATAGGTCATTTGGAGTAGACTTCTACCCGTACCAAGGATATCCAAAAACTGCTTTGGTCGGCTATTTCTGCTATATGGCCAAAATCGTGAACCGATTCCTCCTGCCATGATTACAATGTAGGGTTTGTCCTGCATGCTGGGTTAGACTATTCCTTCTTTCATCAAATCATGAATATGGACAAAACCGGCGATTTTTCCCTCATTCAAAGCGACTAATTGGGTAATATTATGATTGCGCATCAGATTCAGAGCACGAATGGCAAATTCGTCTTTTGAAATAGTTTTTGGATTGACAGACATAATGTCCTTTGCCCGAAGCGACTGGATGTCTAGGGTTTTACCCAACATTCTTCTCAAGTCTCCGTCGGTGATGATTCCTGTCAGATTTCCATTTGAGTCATTCACGGCAGTAGCCCCCAACCTTTTTCCTGAAATCTCAATAATCACCTCAGTCAGTCCGGCTTCTTCTGTGACAACGGGAATCACCCCCTTGGATAAGACGTCTTCCACTTTTAGATAGAGCTGCTTTCCCAGCGAACCTCCAGGATGGTATTTAGCAAAATCATCCGAAGTGAAGCCCCTAGCCTCAAGTAAACAGACAGCCAAAGCATCACCCAAAGCCAAATGAGCGGTAGTACTTGTAGTTGGAGCAAGATTGTGAGGACAAGCCTCCTCTCCAATCGTCGCATTTAGGACAAAATCAGCTTGCTCAGCCAGATACGAATTCATATTAGAGACCATTGCAACTAAGACAGATCCAAGCTTTTTCAACAATGGAACAAGCACCTTTATTTCCGGCGTATTTCCGGATTTTGAAATACATATTACGATGTCATTTTCCAAAATCATCCCCAAATCCCCATGAATTGCATCACCTGCATGCATGAAAAGTGAAGGCGTACCGGTTGAATTCAGGGTAGCTACAATTTTATTTGCTATGATGGCGCTCTTTCCCACTCCTGTTATCACCACACGACCTTTAGAATGAAGAATCCGCTCCACACAAGCCTCGAAACTACCGTCTAAGCCATCAATTAATTTTAAGATGGCATTTGCTTCGTTTTGCAAAACCCGAGTGGCTGTATTTCTAATATTTTTAGCTAAATTCAATTTTACCTGGGTTAATCACTAATTTTGACAAAGGTATAAAACTAATCGTTCATTCCTGTTTACAGGCAATTTTCACCTAACTAAGCCACTTCTTCTCGTGGAAGAAAAAGTAAAAGCAGATCTTAAGAAAATATTCGGATTCAGCCAATTCCGTGGGAATCAGGAACTCATCATAGACAACCTGCTCAATCAGAGGAATACCTTTGTAATCATGCCTACAGGGGCGGGGAAATCGCTATGCTATCAGCTTCCGGCAGTGGTATCTGAGGGGACGGCCATTGTTATCTCACCCTTGATTGCTTTGATGAAAAATCAGGTAGATCAATTGAACGCGGTGGGTGTGAATGCGCATTTTCTGAATTCAACACTGACAAAATCAGAGGCCACCAAAGTTAAAAACGAGGTGCTGAAAAAAAACACGAAGCTGCTCTACGTGGCTCCGGAATCGCTGACAAAGGAAGAGAATATTGCTTTTCTGAAGTCCGCTCACCTCAGTTTTGTAGCTATTGATGAGGCGCATTGTATTTCAGAATGGGGACATGACTTCCGCCCGGAATACCGAAGAATCAAGTCTATCGTTGCCCAAATCGCCCCAAACCTCCCCATCATTGCCCTGACAGCCACGGCTACCCCAAAAGTTCAGCAGGATATCCAGCGAAATCTTCAGATGGAAGAAGCAGATTTATTCAAATCATCTTTTAACCGGACCAATCTCTTCTATGAAGTGCGTCCAAAGATGAAAAATGAATCAAAGAAATCCCTGATCAAATTTATCAAGCAACATAAAGGTAAGTCAGGTATTATCTATTGCCTCAGCCGCAAAAAGGTAGAAGAAATTGCCGCGTTACTCAGGGTAAATCAGATAGATGCGGCCCCTTACCATGCCGGCTTAGATTCATCCATTCGCATCAAAACCCAAGATGATTTTCTCAATGAAGAGTTGGATGTCATCGTGGCAACCATTGCATTCGGGATGGGAATTGACAAGCCGGATGTGCGCTATGTAATTCATTACGATGTGCCCAAATCGCTGGAGGGCTACTATCAAGAAACGGGTAGAGCAGGACGGGATGGATTGGAAGGCCATTGCCTGATGTTCTATCGCTACGAGGACATTGTCAAGTTGGATAAATTCAACAAAGACAAAGCGGTCACAGAGCGTGAAAACGCCAAGATTCTGCTCGGTGAAATGGCGGCCTTTTCTGAAACAGGAGTTTGTCGGAGGAAGTTTATTTTAAATTATTTCGGAGAAACGCTCAATGAGGACTGCGGATTCTGTGATAATTGCAAGCGGGCAAGGGAAACCTTTGAAGGCATGGACTTCCTTCTTGTTGCCTTGGAGGCCGTTCAAAAAACAAAGGAGCGGTTCAGCCTAGAACATTTGGTCAAAGTGATTCGAGGCGAAATGGACGAATACATCGAAAGTTACAAGCATGATACGCTCGATGTATTTGGAAAAGGGAAAGAGGAGTCCGAAAAGCATTGGACTTCTGTCATCCGTCAGGCGATGATTACTGCGCTGTTGGAAAAAGACATTGAAAACTATGGAATTCTTCGTATCACCCAAAAAGGCTTGGATTTCATTGATTCCCCCTATTCAGTAGATCTTTTTAAAGATCATGATTTCGAAAAAGAATCGGAGGAAGAAACCCAGGAGATGCAAATCAGTTCAGGACCCGCCTACGATGAGAAGCTCTTCGAATTACTTAAGGCAGAACGAAAGCGCGTAGCTAAAACTAAAAACCTACCGCCTTACATCATATTCCAAGATCCTTCTTTGGAAGAAATGGCCACAATCTACCCCACAACAAAGGAAGAACTGGCACAGATCAATGGTGTAGGAATGGGAAAAGTTGTCAAATTTGGGGCACCTTTTCTGAAACTTATCGCTACCTATGTGGAGGAGAATGAGATCGAAACCGCCGCTGAGGTAGTGGTGAAAACCGCAGGAGCCCGATCCAAAGTTAAAATTTCAATAATCCAACAGATTGACCGCAAGATCGACTTGGATGAGATCGCAGAGAATCTCAACATCACCATGGTTGAATTGCTTCAAGAAATTGAGCAAATCATCTATAGCGGAACTAAATTAAATATCGATTACTACATTCATCACATCATGGACGACGAGCGGGAAGACATCCTCCATGATTATTTTATGAATGCAGAAAGCGATCATATAAAAGCAGCATTGGAAGAGCTGGGCGATGAAGACTTTGCAGAAGACGAACTGCGGGTATATCGAATCAAGTTCATCTCAGAGCATGCCAATTAAAAACGAAACGAGTCAATGAATATACTCTTATTGGGAAGCGGAGGCAGAGAGCATGCCTTTGCTTGGAAGATTGTACAAAGTCCTCAATGCGGACAGCTCTATGTAGCACCTGGTAATGCAGGTACAGCTAGCATCGCCAAAAATATTGCACTTTCTGTTATTGATTTCAGTGGAATCCATCAGTTTATCCTGGATAATTCCATTGACATGGTCGTCGTAGGACCGGAAGAGCCTTTGGTAAAAGGATTGGTGGACTTTCTCAGATCTAAACCGAATACAGCAAATCTTCCAATTGTTGGTCCTTCACAGTTGGGGGCCACACTGGAGGGGAGTAAGGATTTCTCCAAACGTTTCATGCAGCGAAATAATGTACCTACAGCAGCCTACGAAACCTTTACTGCAGCACAGATAGATGCGGGATTGGCCTATTTAGAAAATCAAAAGCTACCAATAGTGTTGAAGGCAGACGGACTAGCTGCGGGAAAAGGTGTATTGATCTGTCTGAGTTTGGCAGAAGCAAAAGAATCATTAAAAGAAATGCTTCTTGAGGCTAAATTTGGCGATGCTTCGTCAAAAGTTGTCGTTGAAGAATTTCTCAATGGAATTGAATTATCGGTCTTCGTAGCCACAGACGGAAAAAGCTATAAGATTTTGCCGGAGGCGAAAGATTACAAACGGATCGGAGAAGGCGATACCGGATTAAATACCGGAGGTATGGGAGCTGTAAGTCCCGTGGTTTTCGCTACCGAAGAATTCCTAAAAAAGGTTGAGGACAAAATCGTCAAACCGACCATAGCTGGATTAGAAAAAGAAAAAATAGATTACAAAGGTTTCCTATTCATAGGGTTGATGAATGATGGTGGGGAACCTTCAGTGATAGAATATAACGTCCGGATGGGCGATCCGGAAACCGAGGCTGTATTGCCAAGAATTGAAAGTGATTTTGTCGAACTTTTGAAAGGTATTGCCACGGGTACTTTAGCAGCATACGACCTGAAGATATCTCCAGACTATGCTACGACGGTGGTAATGGTCAGCGGAGGTTATCCCGGTACTTATGAAAAGGGATTTCCAATTTCATTGCCTACAGATCCTAGCGCTAGCATCATTTTCCATGCCGGCACATCAGAGAACCCGGAAGGAAAATTAGTCAATCAAGGGGGACGCGTAATTGCTGTGACAGGGCTCGGAGAAAATTTGGAAACCGCATTGGAAAATGCTTTTAACACGGTAGAAAAAATAAGCTGGGAAAAAGCCTACTACCGAAAAGATATCGGACAAGATATCTTAAAATTGATGAATTAAATCTAAAAACTAATCGAGGCGAAAGCCCTGAATATATACTATGGCTGGATGTAGTACCTGCTCCACCTCCTCAGGAGGTACCGGTGGATGCCAAAATAATGGCAGCTGCGGCACGAGCGATTGCAATAAAATGAACTCGTTTGACTGGCTTTCCCATATGGGAATCCCTCAAGTAGATAACTTTGACATTGTTGAAATCAAATTCAAAGGCGGAAGGAAAGAGTATTTCCGTAACGTAGATTATCTCGCGTTGAATACGGGTGATCCCGTAGTCGTGGATGTGCCGAGTGGCCATCATATTGGTTACGTTTCGCTACAGGGAGAATTGGTCCGACTGCAAATGCAAAAGCGAAAAGTTCGAGACGATGATAACATCACCCGTATCTATCGCATAGCCAATCAAAAAGACATGGAAAAGTGGGAGGAAGCTCGGAATCGGGAAATTCCAACACTTTATCGCTGTAGACAAATTGTAGAAGAGTTTAAACTTCAGATGAAAATGTCTGATGTAGAATATCAAGCGGACAATTCCAAAGCAACGTTTTACTATTCTGCTGAAGATCGCGTAGACTTTCGTGAATTAATCAAATCACTTGCCGGAGAGTTCAAAATCCGGGTAGAAATGCGACAGATTTCACTTCGTCAGGAGGCTGGTAGGCTTGGAGGTGTGGGTGTTTGTGGACGGGAACTATGCTGTTCTACTTGGTTGGTGGATTTCAAGAATGTAACCACCTCCGCTGCCAGGTATCAGAACCTTTCACTTAATCCCGGCAAACTCAGCGGTCAGTGTGGAAGATTGAAATGCTGCCTAAACTATGAATTAGACACCTACATGGATGCCATCAAAGACATTCCTCAGGTCGAAAAACCACTCTTAACCGAATCGGGACCCGCAAAGCTTCAAAAAACAGACATCTTCCGTAAGTTAATGTGGTTTAGCTATAATAACGACAATGATTGGCACAGCATCACTTGCGAGCGTGTCAAAGAGATTCAGGGATTAAACGAACAAGGGATAAAAGTCTTTAACTTAAAAGTTGACAATTCTTCCGATGTAGTAGATTTGGCTGCACAGTCTACTCGAGAATTAGAACTATTGGATAAAAAATTCACCAAAAAGAAAAAGAAAAAGCCCAGAAATAAAGGCCGTTTGGAAGGTCAGCCCAACGGAGATAATTCCAAGACTACCCAGGCCGTGATACCAAATTCACAAAAATCTCAAGCACCTCAGTCTTCAGGCAAGGGAACTAGTCCGCTTGGGAATGCTCAAAAACAAAAAACTCCGGAAACACAGGCAGTTCCTCGAACAGAATCTAAAGAGGGAAATGAAGCAAGAAAAAAACGAAATAAAAACCGCAACAAGCCCAAGCCGAATTCGAATCAGGAAACTAGCCCAAAACCTCAAAATCAAATCAATAAACCGATCGAAAATAAAGCCGAAGGCAATCGGAAGTTTCCTCCTCGAAGAAATCAGGGACCAAACAATGGTGGCAATGAATAAGTGGCGTAAACTACTTTCATTGGCACTGTTGCCATTCCTTTTTTCCTGCACAGAAAGCCGGTTATTTGAAGAATTTCATTCCTTCGAGTCTAATTCATGGCACGAAAAAGACAGTGTAGCGTTTGATTTAATGGACTTGGATCAAATTAGCGGTAAAAAGCTCATAGGTGTTCGCTTCAATGAAACCTATCCTTTTTCTAACTTCTATGTTCGTATTATAAGTGCGGATTCCTTAGGATTAGTCTTGGATAATAAATTGGTTAATATTCCTTTATTTGATTCGAAAAATGGAAAACCAAAAGGAACAGGCTTTGGAAACACTTTCACTTTTTATGACACCTTGCCTTTTGATCTGCCAGAAAAAACCAAAAGATTGATCTTTTTACAGTACATGAGACAGGATAATCTTCCGGGAATAGAAGCTATTGGACTCAAAATCCTTAAATAAAAAATGAGCACCTTAATTAAAGGTGCTCATTTTTTTTGCATGCTGCCGAATAATCTGATCCAACTCCTTTGTCAATGGCTTAAGGTAACCGAATAACTTTTGATTTTCGCTATCCAACTGCTTGAAATCCATCAATTCAAGTATTCCCATCATTGAAGAAAGTGGCCCCCTCAAAATATGAGATGGACTCAAGGCCAGGTCTCGAAGTCGGTCATTTTCCCTGTTCAGGACTACCAATTGAGACTTGATTGGAGTGGTATCAACTACCTGAATTAAAACGCCTTCAACTATTTTTATGTCAGAAAAAATAGGTTTAATGGTTACATTCCAAAAAGCAAATTCTTGATTAGGCATCAACAACTTAATTTCCAATTCTGCGGTTTGTCCTTTTTTCGCATCCTCTATAGCCCTTAAAAGCTTGGAAAAGCGGTTGGCTTGGTTTGGAAAACTTAAGGCAAACCCCTCGGAGTAGGCCCTTCCTTTCCAAATTCTCCCCAGATTTTTCGCAGATTCGTTTTGTTGGATAAGTTTTCCGGCATCATTTAGAACAAATACAGAACCGGTAAATAGCGCAAGCATTTGGTTCTGAATTAAAGGTTTTTCAGGTATAGAATAAAAAGGAATTGCCTTTGGCATCAAAAAAAGATGAAATCCTTTAGGCGAAAGGGTTACCAAGGCCGCAAAAGAAGATTTACCCGGATAATCTGTGTTAATCAAAAAGCACATTGGCTTGTCTCCCGAGGAAATTTGAGAGAGCAAATGATTAAACTGATTCAAATCCTTGAAAAAAAGAGTTTTGGATATTTCCTTTCCTTCCCAATTTTCAGCTTTAGGGTCAAACCATTCTAAAATCCGATCATCCCAAGACAAGACCTTAAATTCCTGGTCTAAAACTATCTCACCAAAACCAAGAACGTCCACAAGATTATTCCAAGGCATTTCCTGTTCGAGGAACGGCATTCCCACACCAATCCCAATAATCCCGGAAACATCCATCTCTTGTGTGGTCACTACTGAAAACTCCCACCAAATCTGTGAGAAACCTTCATTTCTTAATGCAGGATGATCAAGCATCAAATGCCTTCTAATTTTTGGCGATCCCAACATCAATTCTAAGGAGTAAGAAAATTCCTGCTCTGAATTTGGAGAAAGAAAATCAGAAAATTGAAAATTGATCGGGTTAGAATTTATTCGCTCAAAACCCCTATTAACCTTCACCACCTTACCCTCAATGTCTGCGACAACGAGAAAAAAGTGATTTGAATCCATCAGGAATTCAGGAATAAGGCTTTCGATACTGTCTGTGCTGATCAAAACTTTCGGTCGATAAATGAATGACTATCCGAAATTTGAGTAAAAAATTTTATTAAAAAAAAGGGGCTATTGATGGAATTATATATCTCATTTCTCAATAAATCAGTAGATAATTCTTATCAAGACACTAAAAAGATGCTACTGAATTAAAAAATGTTTTTCATCCCAAAAAAGAATAAGAAAGGCGAAAGAATTTTTTTTTAAGTTTTAAATCAAATACCCGAAATGGTAAATAATAAGCACCTATACCTGTTGGAATCTAGACTGAGTAAAATCGGAATAATTAATTTCCTTTACCATCAGTATCAAAGCGTTGGCCAAATCCTGTTTGCAGGTGCATACTTTATATTTCCAGTCGGTACGATCGAAACGCTCTATTTCCAAGGAACCAAAAAGTCTCTGGATTTCATCCAGGGAATCAGAATATACCGAAATACAGCCATTGGTTCGGCCGCTTTCCTCAATCAAAAAATCACAATTAATAGTTTGAATAATCATTTTGAAAGTTATGTTTCGATAAAATTAGCTTTAGTATCTGTCAAAAAAATACCCAGTACTGGGTATTTTTCAATTATTTTAAAAAAAATCAAGAAATATTGAAGTGATTTTCAGGGCATTAATTTGATTTTAGTGAAAGAATGGTTGTTTAGCCTTCAGCACTTGTTTAAATCTTTTCAATTGGATTATATTTGCATCACTTAAGCCAAAGAGCTAACCGGATTAGAGGGTTGGGTGAGTGGCTGAAACCAACAGTTTGCTAAACTGTCGTACGGGTTAAACTGTACCGGGGGTTCGAATCCCCCACCCTCTGCAATTTTGAAAAAGTCCCAAATCTTTCAGATTAGGGACTTTTTTTTTGATTTAGAATAGAAATGAATTTAAGATTATTCTTATAAAAAAACTCTGTAAATCAGATATTTACAGAGTTTTGATTTTGTTTAAAATCCTATACTGTCGGGGTGACAGGATTTGAACCTGCGACCACACGCCCCCCAGACGTGTACGCTACCGGACTGCGCCACACCCCGATTTTGGGTTCGAATTTACAATTTTCAAAGATTTTAGAAAGCTTTAAAAATTATTTTTTAAGTCCTCAAAATAAAGCATCTGGTTTTCAATAAGATCGGATAAGTTGATTGAGCTTGTTAGGCTTGGTTTTTCTTAGACTGGCTAAACATGGCCTCAAAATTAGTTTGGCAGCAATGTTCACAACAAACCGATCCGGGATTCATAAGTAAAGCCTTTCTCAATGCCTCTCGCCCATTATTGAATGGCCCGAGATAATCTCGGTCAATCGCATCGGGAATCTGGGGACACTCTTTTTCGTGAATTTCAAAATGGCCAAGGTCATTTGGCTTGGAGGATAGATAAAAGAATTTCATAAAGCTAATTTTCAATTTCGTCAAAAATACGATGCTAAAAACTCTTGTAACATACCCTATATAGGGTATTTTTCGCATGTTTTTGAAAAAAAATTCACTGAATATTACTACTTATCTCCGGACCTAATTTCGGATTGCCGCATGGGCATAGCATCAATAATTCTAAAAATCGCCGCGGGTGAAGGCGATCCGAAACCCGAATTTTTAATACCGCCGTCCAGCCCTATTAAAACCCACTTTTCTTTAACAGTTGGATCAAGCTTCAATTTTCTCAAAAAGGCCTCTGATTGAATGGGTTCCTTGAAATTTGAATTTATTAGCTTGCTTTCCCTGAATTGAAAATATAACAGCTTCCTTGTGGTTAAATCCTTGGCCAAATCTTCTGAAAGCCAAGCAGCAAAACCTCCTTCTCCAGTGTAGATTAAAATCCGATGCTTCCAAAGCAAATCCTCTGGAAGACAATCCTTTTGAAATAATGACATAAAAGCAAAAACGATCAACCAATTCATAGCTTGAGAACATTACAAATTAAAAACAGTTTTAAATCTCTACCTGTTAGCGATTGAGTTATACCCACATCGGTTGATGTCTCTTCAGTTTCGAAGGTATAATTTATTCTATTAAATTATCAATTAACTCTTTTATTAACAAATACTTACAATATAAAATCAGTTCTTATACGATACGAGAAGAATAATAAACACTTGCAATCGTGAATACAGGGCTTAAGTATTTTTATCTGACTTTAATTTTAATTCCTGTTACTTTTTACAAACCCATCTTCTGCGAACACAGAAAGGCTTACTGAATCAAACTCAAGTCCCCTCATTGCCTACTACATAAACTTATCCGGATACGGTTTTTTCAAAATAAGATTTTTGAGGAGAAATAAAACCCCAATTCAAGTTGTTTCTTTCAGATAATTTACATTTTTTTACACTTGGTTCGGTTTTTGTGTTTTAAAACCTGAAATCCTTAAAATCAATTCATTGCCTGAAAATTCATTACAGCATACAACCTTGAGATAGTTATTAAATAAAAGATATCTATAAATGTATTTTATATATATAAAAAGAATTTTTTGTTGAATAATGAATTCTATGATTACCACCATTAATGCTTAATCTTTCGCCCGAGTCCGCGTACAACCTGAAAATCAAACATCTCCTGCTCGTCGGGCTTTTGGTGTTATGGTATGGCGTGAGTGTAGGGCAGACTACCATAAATGCTGGTCAAACGGTAAACGCTTCGACTATTACACCAGGCAATAGCATCATAATGAATAGTGGATCTGTTTTGAACATGGATGTAAATCGGTCTTTTGGAAATTTACAAGTTAGAAATAACAACACTAATACTAGT
Source organism: Algoriphagus sp. (assembly GCF_030694375.1). Taxonomy (GTDB): domain Bacteria; phylum Bacteroidota; class Bacteroidia; order Cytophagales; family Cyclobacteriaceae; genus Algoriphagus. Next base: position 221,611 of record NZ_JAUXYL010000023.1, on the reverse strand, counting down.
CAGATTTCCACAATTCAAGGCACCGGTATTGCCACCTTTTTTGAAATCGAAGTGAATGCAACTGCACCAGGAGGATCGCAATCCTCCCGAGAAATATCATTTGAAATTTCAAGTGAATCCACTGTTAATTGCACCAGCTTATCCGCAGGTACCGGAAATAGAAACAAATCTGCATCTATTCAAGGAACACTAAGATTATCTGGGTCTGGATCTCCGATCTCAACGGGTTGGACCACTTTTTCCATTGGCCCAAATTCTACTATTGAATACAATGGAGCTGATCAAACAGTCTTTACTGGTTCGACAGATAATTATCACAATTTAATTTTATCAGGGAGTGGTCCAAAAGGGATTTCTGGTGTAAAAACCATCGATGGGGATTTTACAATGTCAGGAAATAACACTACGACTGCCACCTCTAATGTTTTTGGAGGAATCGAAATTGTTGGCGATATGATAATTAGTGCGGGCAATACACTGACTTTATCCAGTAATACCCCTTCTCTAACTCTTAGTGGCAATGCAATCATCTCAGGAACGGTCATTTCTCCAGGAGAATCCAAAAGTATTGGTGGAGATTTGACTATCAACACTGGAGGGACTTGGACAGAAAACGGTGCATCTCCCGCCTATACTATCGCTGGAAGTTTAACCAATAATGGGACTTTTTCATCAGGGGGAGGACTATACAACCTAACTGGGATCAGCAAAACTTTGAATGGAATAATCTCCATTTCAAATACAGCTATAACTGGAAGCTATACCAACACAGGCACACTTAATGTTTCTTCTTCCTTAGGTGGTACAGGTTCACTAACTCAGGGAGAGAACTCGACACTTAACCTAGGCGGTACATCGACAATAAGCAATCTTGATGCTTCCACCAATTGTTTGAATACTGTAAACTTCAATGGAACGGCACAAACAATTAAGGGAGTCAATTACTGCAACCTCAGCCTTAGCTCCTCTGGCACCAAAACTTTCCAGACAGGAACTACCTCCATTGCTGGTAACTTTATCATCACCGGCACCGCCTCGACCTCAGCAGTAGCTGCCCTTACCATAGGCGGAAATGTAGAAATAGGTACCGGTACCACTTTCACCGCGGGGAACTTCAGCCACAACGTAGGAGGCAATTGGACACGGTCAGGAACCTTCAATGCGGGAACCTCCACCATCAATTTCAATGGAGCCAACCCTGCAAGCATCCAAGCCAGCACGTTTAACAACCTGACTTTCTCCGGAGCCGGAGCCAAAACTGCCTCTGGAAACTTGACTATCACCGGAAATGTACTGATCTCCAATAATTTCAATGCGGGTTCATTCACACATACCGTTAGCGGGGACTGGACACGGACGGGAACCTTCACACCCGGAACCTCCACTATAAATTTTAATGGAACCAACCCTGCAAGCATCCAAGCCAGTACGTTTAATAACCTGACTTTCTCCGGAGCCGGAGCCAAAACTGCCTCCGGAAACTTAACTATCACCGGAAATGTGCTGATCTCCAATAATTTCAATGCGGGTTCATTCACACATACCGTTGGCGGAGACTGGACACGGACCGGAACATTCACTCCCGGAACCTCCACCGTCAATTTCAATGGAAACAACCCTGCAAGCATCCAAGCCAGCACGTTTAACAACCTGACTTTCTCCGGAGCCGGAGCCAAAACTGCCTCCGGAAATCTGACAGTAAACGGCAACATTCTTATATCGAATAATTTCAATGCCGGAAGCGGGACTCATACCCTCTTAGGCAACTGGACAAACAATGGTTCCTTCATTTCCGGGACTAGTACAATCGCTTTCAATGGATCTACAGCACAGACTATTTCCGGATCCTCTACCAATTCTTTCATTTCCGTTTCCCTGAATAATTCAGCAGGGTTGACCCTCAGCTCAGCAATTTCAATCAACGGCACCTTAACCTTAAGCTCAGGAACAATGGCTGCAGGCACAAACCTGAGCATGAATTCCAACGCCGCGATTATTCGCAGCAGTGGAGCAATAACCGGAACCATACAGGGTTCAAACCCCTACAACCTCAGCTATCAGGGAGCAAGTAAAACCACCGGAGGAGAAGTCTCCGGTTCTGGATTAAACAATATTTCTGTGGCACTAAATGCAAGCCAAACCCTGACTGCAGGCAGTTCCTTCTCGGTAAGTGGGAGTTTGACTATCCCGGCCACTATCAACTTAAACATGGGTAGTTTTCAGCTTTCCGGAAATACCCTGAGCACTTCCGGCACCGGAACGCTCAGTACCCAAAGTACTTCAGCCACACCAATCCCCTTGAATCGGACTTGGAGTTTCTTGGTATTTTATAATAACCTGTCAGGAGGGCAAAAAATAGTTAGCGGAGTTTACCAAAACTTAAGTGTACAACTGAATTCAGGCACCACCACCTTAGGGCCCGAATCGGAAGGTCCAATTGAAATCGCTTCCGGAGTTTTTGAAAAAACTGGATCAGGAACATTGGCACCGGGCACATCCCTAGTTATCTTCAGTAGCCCAAGTTCCCAAAATTTACCTGCGATCACCTATAACAAACTGGAATTAAAAGGCGGAGGAGATAAATTCTTCACAGGAAACCAAAATATTCTCGAAAATCTATCCATAAATGGAACCGCCGTGGCAAGGCTCGGTAGCTCCAATCGTACCACAAATACGCTAACCCTAGGTGGAAATGGTCAACCAGTTGGAACTTTCGGCAGTACTGGATCGGCGGCAACTTTTCCCAACGCTCAGTATTTTGGGACCCTTGACACAGGAATACTCAATGTCACAACCAGCACTTTATCCTGCTTAAACGGTACATGGATTGGCGGCACTTCTACCGACTGGTTTACTGCTTCTAACTGGTGCGGGGGAATCCCAACAGCGGCCACAGATGTACTGATCATCTCCTCAGCACCTTTCCAACCCCTCATCAATACCAATGGTGCAGTGGCCCGAAACATCAGCATCCAAACTGGCGCCAGTCTTACAATTTCAGGCACCTTCACCCTGTCTGTTCATGGCAATTGGAACAACCTGGGAACTTTCACCTCAGGTACTAGCAGTACAGTAGACTTTACGGGAACCCCTTCCGCAGCCATTGGTGCTGGCAGCTTTGCAAACATTTCCTTCACCGGTACCGGTACAAAAACCATCAACTCTACCCTGACCGTAGCCGAAAATATTACTCCGGTTTCCACAGCAGTCATCTTAAGTGGCAGCAATACCCTGACACTCAACACAGGGAAAACCATGGAGATTCTAAGTTCCGGTTCATTCAGCACCGGAACTGGAAAACTTATCCTAAGCCCCGGAGCTCTCTATGTCAATAGAAGCACTTCCACCCCAACTTTGGAAATACAGCAAACTTTCACCGGTGCAAAAGGCTGGAGAATGATCGGAAGCCCTGTCAATACCACCTATGCTAACTTGACCAACGGCCTAGAAACCCAGGGATTCACAGGCTCGACTAATCCAAGCTTACAGCCCAACCTGCTGTGGTGGGATGAGACGGACAAAGGAACCACCCTACAAGGATGGAGACAGCCAAGTAACTTGAGCGCAGCAGCACCCGCAGGAAGAGGACATTATTTCTACATCTTCAATGGCGCCACCAAACCTGGTGGAGGAAGCTATACGGATGGACTTCCGAAAACTATCGCGCTCACAGGGACAGAAGTAAACCTGGCTTCTGGGGATTTTAATTTCGGGGTGACTTTTACGGCAAGGGACACAAATCTGGTTGCTCAGACAGTTGCACTAATAGAAGTGAATCAGGCAGATGAAGGATTTAATCTGATTTCCAATCCAACCGCAAGCGTAATTGATTTCTATTCCTCCACAGGATGGAACAAGGCTAATCTTGATCAATCAATCTATGTATGGAATCCCGCCACTTCAAGTTTCCTTACTTGGAACGGAACAACTGGTACGCTTGGCAGCGGACGAATCGCTCCCTTTCAGGCATTTTGGGTGAAAGCGAATGCGCCGAGTCCTGTTTTACAGTTAAGTGGAAATGAAGCCAAAACTCTGGCTTCGACTGCCTTCTATGGCAGAAAACAGAAGGAAAAAAATCTGACAATCAACCTGAATGTCGCAGGCGAAGGACTCGAGGCTGAATCCTTTATTTCTTTTGAAAATGACGGCAAAATCGGCGCCGACCCTAAAGACGCTTATCAGCTCGAATCGCTCGCCGAGGACTGGCTGCTGCTCTACACTTATGGCTCACTGAAATCCAAAAGTCCCTTGGTCATCAATAATCAACCCGCCCTCAATGGAGAGGAAAAAGTAATCCCCCTCCACTTGGCTGCTTCAAAAGGAGGACAAGCAATCACCGGCACCTACCTCATGAACTGGCAACTCCCTGCCGAATGGCCCGCCGCTGTCAATGTAGTCTTGATGGATCATATCAATCAAAAAGCAATCGATATGCGAAAAGAGTCCATGTACTCTTTTACATTCCAAGCTCCAAAAATCGCAACTACAAACGCAAGAAAATCCCTTGATCCACTGCAAATTCCCCAAGCTGTAGTATTTCAGTCACCTTATGAAAGCGGTGAGGTGAATGCGAGAGTTTCAAATTCTGGCAAACCCCTGCGTCCGTTCACCATCTACATCGGGGCATTCCCGAATGACCGAATCGAATATTTACCCGACTTCCCAAAACTGTTTGCTGCGGTTCCGAATCCGTTTAGCGAGCAGACCAAAATTCGATTCTATCTCCCTGTGGCCGAAAAAGTCGAAATCAGCATTTACGATTTGCTTGGCAATGGAGTCGGAAACTTCCCTTCCCAAGATTATGGAGCAGGAATTCAGGAACTAGACTGGATACCCAATGCGATCGACTTGCCAAACGGTCTGTATATCATTCGATTGAGCACTTCCACCGGACAATTCACCCAAAAACTGATCAAAAACTGATGAAGCGGACTCTATTTCTACTTTTCCTTTTCATCTCCGGATTAGTGGGTAATGTGACCTTGGCACAAGTCGATGATACCCGAAAGGCAACGCTTTCAGTTAGGGCTACAGCTACGGTGACGGATAACCTGCAGATGCTGACTATTCGAAATTTGGACCTGATAAGCCCTCCCATCCTAGACAATAAAATTGTGGTCCCCCCTATCACTAGTGGTTTTGCGGGGATGTTTAAAATCATCGGAAATCCAAATGGAAAAGTGCGAATTACTTTTCTCCAAAATGAAGTATTGAAAGAACAAAATGAAGGGATGGGAGAGGTAGCTGCCCAGTATTTCGTCAGCGAGGCCTTTGAAGATACTCAATTCCAAAGTACGCTTTTGCAAGTAGGTGAAGCGAATGTAGTACTCAGTGATCAGGGAATGCTTTTCCTATGGCTGGGAGCCAATCTGGATTTGTCTCAGGCTACCCCCGGACTATACTTGTCGGAATTTATCATCGAATTGGAATACATCTGATGGCGATCGGAAGAATATATCGAAGAAAGTTTGGGGTCTTGATCATTGCCCTTGGGGGATTGTTTTCCTCCGGGATGGGCTATGCCCAACGAATCAACTTCAGCACTTGGACCGGGAGTGATGACATCACCATAACACCGGTAATGGCCAGTCCAACCTTGAATTTCAATCAAAAGCAGTCCAATATATCTGCCAACAGCCCTGCAGTCACAATTAATCTTTCTGACATGCAGACGGTAGCCTATCGGATTGAAGCCCCTGAAGGATTTGACCTGACCGTAGAGGTGGATGCGCCTACTTTCCTTAGTCTGGGTGGCACGGGCACTGATCCGGCGACGCAAATTCCATTTCGGGTGGGAATTGCCTACAGTAATTTGCTAGCAGGCGATGAAATGACTGCAAAGGCAGGAGCTGTACAGCTCCCTTTGGGATTTTACAATGTGACTTTCCCCGTCAATCGAAGAATGGCAGGTACACCCGGGCCACCTCCAATTCCGATTTCTGGAGACTATGTGAGACCCAAAGCAACAGCTTGGTTTTTTATACACGGAGAACTTGGCCCAATCGGCCCGGTCAATGCCGGGCAGTACTTGGGAGATATTACCATCAACGTCTATTTCACCAGCAATGAGTAAGACATTCCGACATATCGCGGTGATGGTTTTCCTTACGGCAATGAGTACACTAGCCCATGCCCAAGTTGTGGCTATCCGGCTGGAAATCCCCGCAGGAATCAATTTCAGCGCACAGGTATTGGATCCAATGGAAGGAGGCACTTGGGAAAACAGCAAAGCGAAGGTTTGGATAGGGATTGAGGCACATGAAAACCTGTCTTTTCTGCTCGATCTGGAATTCCCGGAAAGAGAAATCCTACCTCCTCCCGAAGCCTACTTCCTAAATGATGGAAGTGCAGATTTCGAAACAGCGAGTAAGCTGGGTGTCGGATCACAAGAACTTCAGATGAAAAATCTTCCGAGGCTAATTCGAAACATGGAATCCAGACCCTCTCATCTTCAGGCTTGGCTTGGACTGCCGACCCTCAATGGAATTAAAATAAAAATAGAATACCCTTAACTAAAACATACAAACCCATAAAATCATGCCTATGGAAAAAGTCTTCTAGTAAATCACGCCAAGGATATCCCGGATATCTGAAGCAAATTAAAAAGTCCAAAATCTAATTTTTATCAATTTCTTATTTATCTAAACAAACAAACAACAAAATGAAAACAATCTTAAAATCCGTATTGACCCTCGGCCTAGTAGCAGGTTTGGGTTTTGCCGCAAATGCACAGAAAGCTGCAACTGCAGATGCTTCGGCTACCGTATTGGCTGATTTAACAATCACATTGGATGTAACTCAGGATGAAATTGCCTTTGGTAATCTTTCTGCCAACACTCCTGGGGCCATTGTCCTTGATGCCAACGGAATCACTAATGTAAATACCGGTTCTGTTACAAACGTAGCAAGATTTGACCTAGGAGGTGCTAATTCAGCAGTGACTGTTTCATATGATGCCACGGTAACATTAACAGAAACTATCGATGGTACTGAGATTATGGTGATGACTCCTGAAGTAGTTGGTGCTGCTGTGAATACGGCGCAGGCAACGGCAGTCGCAGTTACATCCGGCAACACGGTAACATTGGTAGACAATGTATACTTTCTTTGGGTAGGTGGTACAATTCCAGTACTTACCAACCAAGCAACAGGAACCTATGCTGGTATATTCAACATTAGTGTTGAATACAATTAATTCCATCAAAGCCGACAGGAAATTCCTGTCGGCTTTCTTTACTTTAGCGTTATGACACATCGACTACCAGCTATTTTCGCACTGTTCTTTTGCCTGTTTTCCTTTTCGGCATTGGCGCAAGTATCCCTCGCCCCCACTACGGTCTTTATTGATCAGAATGGCATCGGAACCCTCTTTGTCACCAATCCGGGCGACACACCTCAGGAAATCAACGTGAGTTTCCTGTTTGGCTATCCCGGAAATGATGACATGGGTAATCTAACCATGGTTTATGGTGACAGCCTGAGTGAAAAGCAATTTGGAATGGGAGATCGGCTACGTGCTTTTCCCCGAACTTTCATCCTGGCACCTCAGCAACAGCAGACGGTGAGATTGCAGGTGAGACCTGACCGAACCTTAAGTGCAGGGACTTACTTTACCCGAATCAAAGTGACTTCCAATGCCCAAACTACAGATGTAGAGGAAACCAACACCGAAGGAGTTTCAACTCAGGTAAACTTCAAGTTTGATCAAATTATCGCAGCTTTCCAGAAAGTGGGAGCGGTAAGTACAAGCTTGGAATTTGGAGAAGTAGAAACTGAAATTGCAAGTAACATCGTAAGGATCATTCCTGAATTTAAGGTAACGGGGAATTCGCCCTATCTTGGAAGTGTAACTGCAAGCCTGAAGAATAAAACCGGACAGGTCTTGGCTGAACAGCAGCAAACTGTTGCTTTATATTTCTCCGGAAAGCGTTCAGTTGAACTGAAACTTCCAGAAAACCTTCCATCTGGTGAATACGATGTTGAGTTAACCTACGAAACTCGAAGATCAGACATCCCTTCTACTGATTTGGTTCAGTCTCCTGCGGTGCGTACGACAGTGACTTTGAAAATTCAGCAATGACCCGACTCACTATTGATTAATAGCAATCACCCTTTCAATTGCTGACCTTCCCTAAACTCTTTCTTGGCTTGCTGCTTTTTTTTGCGGCTTGCTTCCAACCTGTCTTTGCCCAGCAAGAACCGGATGGGGAGGTGATGCTCAATTTCAATTACCCGGCAGTAGGCAATGTTTACCTGAACGGGGTATTTTTTGGAGATGTGGCTTTTCTTCCCTTGGGAGAAGTTTTAAGTATGCTCTATATTTCCACCGAACGAACGGAAAATGGAAAAGGTCTAAAAGGTTCCTATCCTACAAAAAACGACAATTGGTCCGTAGACCCTGTCACCAATAAACTCATCATCAAAGGGAAATCCGAAGCCCTCGAAGCGGATAAATACTACCTGGGTGAACTGGACCTTTTTCTTCACCCGGATTACTTCAAAAAGATTTTTGGCATCACCTTCACCGTGAATACCTACGCCTTGAGCGTGAGTATGAAATCAGAATTTACGCTGCCGATCGAAGAACGGCAAAAGCGGGAAGGAATCCGAAAACAGCTTCAACAACGAAACAATAACGACACGCTCGCTGCACCGCTAATTTATAATCGGGAGAGAAAAGCCCTCAGCCTTGGAGTATTGGATTACAATGTCAACTACACCACTTCCGATGTTGGAAATAACCTCGGGCTGTTTCTCAATGCCGGCATGGAACTGCTTGGAGGTGATCTTCAGGGGAGTTTTAACGGGAACCTGAACAACGGCAACCTCTTAAACAGCTTTTCAGGTCTACGCTGGAGGTATGTGCTTCCGGGAGGTATGACCCCCGAACGAAATGTCGGCATGGCCAGTATCAGTGCAGGGCAAATCAGCACCACAAGTTTTTCGAATGCCGCCAATCTGGTCGGTGTTTCAGTCACCAATAATCCGGTGATTCCCCGTTTGGAATTGGATGTATTTATCATCGATGGAACGACTGTTCCCGATTCAGAAGTCGAGCTTTTGATTGGGGGGCAACTGGTGGATTTTACCAGGGCAGATGAGGTAGGATACTACCGATTCAACGCCCCCGTAACCTACGGAACAGTTCGACTGAGTACAAGAATTTACACCCCACAGGGAGAAGTCATCGTTCAGGACCGACAGATTCAGGTTCCATTTAGCTTTTTACCAAAAGGTTTTGTAGGCTTTAATATCCAAGCTGGCCTGCCACAGTTTACTTTTGACAGCTTGGGAACCGGCATGACCTCTCATGCAGACATTTCCTACGGAATCACGAATGCGCTGACAGTCCGTGCCGGTGCCGACCAAGGAGCGATTTTTGGGGAAAGGGCCATATATCCGGTTTTTGGGCTTTCGGCACGGCTATATCAGCAATACCTGCTCAATGTGGACGCACTTCCTGATCGCTACTATCGCGCAAATGCGAGTGTATTCTATTCGGATAACACCACCATCAATGCACAATTCACTGAATACAATCAAAATTCCGCTCTTAATTTCCGGGGACAAACACGGGACGGAAACCTCAACGTTTTTTATCCTTTCAAAATCCTCGGCAAATTCTCAGGCTTCCGGGTAACCGGAGAGCGAATCTGGTTCAATACAGGCTTAGGAGTAAACAATTACCAATTTGATTTCAACACCCAAATCAACCGGGTAGTGGTCCGCTTTAATTACCGCGGTGGCGCTCGTGGATTGATCAGTGACCCGGAAAATCCCAGTCAGAATCAATTCGGACTCTTCACCAGTTCACTGACTTATACCCTACCCCGAAGCCCCGGAATCCCGGTTTATGTCCGAGGGCTTTTTCTACGTGGGCAATTCCGATATTCCACTCTTCTCGAGCAAGGAGAATCTGTGAGTTTCCTGCTTTCCCAGACCCTCTTCAAAAATGGGCGCTTTACATTGGGATATGATCGAGAGCTCATCCGCGATCTGTCAAGATTCCAAGTTGGATTTCTTTATGATTTTAATTCATTGAGATCCTCCACGCAATACACGAAAGGAACTAATGGACATGCATTCCAACAAGGTTTCAGCGGTTCATTAGCTTATGACCCTGCCGGTGGCATGATCATTCCAAGTAACAGAGATCAGGTCACCCGCTCGGGTGCAGCTGTGAGACTTTTTGTTGACAGCAATGAAAACGGCCTGTTTGATGAGGGGGAAGAAATAGTTCCTGCCAAAGCAATCCGACTGGATCGATCGGCAAATATTCTCATCGGAACAGACGGAATCCTGAGGATCACACAGCTTCAGAGTTATTGGAAATATCGCCTCGATATTGATATTACCGCGCTTCCAAACCCGAATCTAGCGCCAAAGCTGAAAAGTTTTTCCTTTGTCGCCGAACCAAATCGTTTCAGACAAATTGATATCCCTCTGTATCAGACGGGCATTATTGATGGCTTTGTGTTGATAGAAAAAAATGGACAGACTCAAGGACAGGGAGGATTAAGGCTGGAATTAATACGTGAAGGCGAGTCAGAACCTGTGGAGATCATTCGGACATTTACCGATGGAAGCTTTTATTCCTATGGCCTTCTACCCGGAAAATACAAGTTGCGCATTGACTCAAAACAACTGGAATTTATGCAGGTGAATTCCATTCCCGGTCAATTGGAGTTTGAGATTAAAGCATTGGCAGACGGAGACTATCTTGAGGGATTGACTTTCGTACTTAGGCCCGCAGGAGATCAATAGGTATTCAAGTTACCGATCCCGATAAAAAAATGATTGACCGTTGTGAAAGTTGGAGCGGTGATCCAACGGCTATAACCCCTCAGAATTCGAAATCTAGGCAGGATGCTTCATTTTACACCCTTAAGAACTTCTCCACCAAGTCCCTCCATTCCTCTTCTAAACTTAAAATTGGTCGCTTTTCCCCTGCCTTTGAATACCAATAATCTGCATTCCATAGATCGCCTTCTTTTCGATGGAGATAGGCATGGACTCTAGCCGCGCTTTTTCCAGAAAGGTGATCTACCTGATCATGTGCAGATTTCCAATCGCCCTTACCATCATACCAAAGTGCTAAAAGCTCAGGGCCAAACAACTCTTTCTCCGGATCCATTTTCAAGAAGGTAAATGCCAGTTCGTTTTTCATATTTCAACTCTTTTTCAGAAATCAAATTAAAAATTTAACTAGAAGGATTTCAATGGAAAAGTAAGGTTTTCGACAAAGAACTGAATTTCAAACAACTACGCAACCTCTGGTTGATTTCAAAAATCTGCGAAATCTCCAATTTCTCATTCCAGTTGGCTGGTATTGGATTAATTCTATATTTGCCCAATTAATTTTCAAAAACCCAAATCGAATCAAAAGATAATATGGAAGAAGCGTTGATTTATATGGTCCCCGCACTTGGGGTAGTTGGCCTGATTGTCATGGCCATCAAATCTGCTTGGGTAGTCAAACAAGACACCGGAGACAAAAACATGGTCGAGCTTGCCGGCTACATAGCCGATGGCGCCATGGCATTTTTGAGAGCGGAGTGGAAAGTGCTTTCGTATTTCGCAGTTATTGCCGCCATAGTATTAGGCTGGTCAGGGATGCTGGTGGAGACCTCACATCCTACGATCGCCATATCCTTCATCATTGGCGCGTTCCTTTCTGCCTTTGCAGGCTATATCGGGATGAAAATCGCAACCAAAGCCAATGTAAGAACAACTCAAGCTGCACGTACTAGCCTGAAACATGCATTAAAGGTTTCCTTTACCGGTGGTTCGGTAATGGGTCTTGGAGTAGCAGGTTTGGCAGTTTTAGGTCTCGGATCCTTGTTTATCGTCCTTTATCAAGTTTTTGTGGTCAGCACTGGTGCTGGAGTTAATGGCCTGGAAATGGAAAAAGTCCTGGAAGTGTTGGCCGGATTCTCACTTGGAGCTGAGTCCATTGCCCTTTTTGCCCGAGTGGGCGGAGGTATCTATACCAAGGCTGCCGATGTCGGAGCTGACTTGGTAGGAAAAGTGGAAGCAGGAATCCCTGAAGATGATGTAAGAAACCCTGCCACAATCGCAGATAACGTTGGAGACAATGTCGGTGACGTTGCCGGAATGGGTGCAGATTTGTTCGGTTCCTATGTAGCCACAATTCTGGCCACTATGGTTCTGGGAAGAGAAATTGTATCACTTGACAACTTTGGAGGTATCGCTCCGATTTTGCTTCCAATGGTTTTGGCAGGTTTAGGAATCGTTTTTTCCATCATGGGAATGGCTTTCGTTACGATCAAAGATGAAAAAGGCGACGTGCAGAAAGCTTTGAACATGGGAAACTGGTCATCGATCGTATTTACAGGTATAGCCTCTTTCTTCGTGGTGAAATACATGCTTCCTGAGACACTTTCTATCAGAGGCTATGAATTCACCAACATGGATGTATTCTACGCGATCATCTTAGGTCTAGTGGTCGGTACATTGATGTCCATCATCACAGAATATTACACAGCTATGGGCAAGCGCCCAGTTTTATCAATCATCAAGCAATCAGGAACCGGTCACGCAACCAACATCATCGGTGGTTTGGCAGTAGGAATGGAATCTACCGTTCTTCCAATTCTTGTTTTGGCAGGAGGTATTTATGGAGCTTATGAATTTGCAGGTCTTTATGGAGTAGCAATCGCCGCAGCAGGTATGATGGCTACTACTGCCATGCAGTTGGCAATTGATGCTTTCGGGCCAATTGCTGATAATGCGGGTGGTATTGCCGAAATGAGCCAGCTTCCTGAGGAAGTTCGCGGTCGTACTGATATCTTGGATGCTGTTGGAAATACTACTGCAGCTACAGGTAAAGGCTTTGCGATTGCTTCAGCAGCTTTGACTTCATTGGCATTGTTTGCAGCATTCGTAGGAATTGCTAAAATCGATGCGATTGACATTTACAAAGCGCCTGTCCTTGCAGGACTCTTTGTCGGCGGTATGATTCCGTTTATATTCTCCTCCCTTTGTATCGCGGCAGTGGGCCGTGCTGCGATGGATATGGTGAATGAAGTGAGACGTCAGTTTAGAGAGATTCCCGGCATTATGGAGTATAAGGCTAAGCCTGAATACGAGAAGTGTGTGGAGATCTCCACCAAAGCATCGATTCGCGAAATGATCGCCCCGGGAGCAATCGCATTGCTTTCCCCAATCATCATTGGCTTTGCATTTGGCCCGGAAGTATTGGGTGGCACACTTGCAGGTGTGACAGTTTCCGGTGTGTTGATGGGAATTTTCCAATCCAATGCAGGTGGAGCTTGGGATAATGCCAAGAAGTCATTTGAAAAAGGCGTGGAAATCAACGGTGAGATGTACTACAAAAAGTCAGAACCACACAAGGCTTCTGTAACTGGTGACACCGTAGGAGATCCGTTCAAAGACACCTCTGGACCATCTATGAACATCCTGATCAAATTGATGTCAATCGTCGCCCTTGTTATTGCTCCCCACATTTCCGAAGGAACCCACAGCCCATTGGCTGAGAATGTCGTGAAGAAAGAAGTGAAAAAAGAAATCAAAATCGTGGATGGCAAAAAAGTCGAAACTGAGACCATCACAATTACGAGATAATTTAACCAATCAACCAAAATGCTAAACCGTCTCTGATCAACAGGGGCGGTTTTTTTTATTTTTCGATATAAAAGACCTGTCAGATTTTCAAAACCTGACAGGTCTGAACGCTTGCAGATTCCAATTAAACCCAAGGATTCTAAATTTAAGAAATGGGTCAATCTGTGAAAATCTGTGCATTTTTCTGTGATTATCTGTGGGAACAATTAACTTCCGTTTATGAAGAAAATACTCCTTGGCCTACTCATCGCCCTTTCCTCCTGCACGGTTCAAAAAATCAATTCTTCAATCAAAAAATCTGAGGTCTTTGACAAAGGCCACTTGGGTTTTATGCTTGTCGATCCCGGAAAGGACAAGCCCCTGGTAGCGATCAACTCAGACAAATACTTTATCCCAGCTTCCAATACCAAACTGTTCACGTTTTATGCCTCCTATTCCATCCTTGGAGATGGTTTGGTCAATGGTTTGAATTATTTGGAGCAGGGAGATTCTTTGATTTTTTGGGGTACCGGAGATCCCAGTTTTCTTCATCCGGATTTGAAAAATGACAAGGTGCTGGAGTTTCTGAAAAGCTCTAAAAAAGACCTTTATTTGCTGGACAACTTTGATCAAGTGGCAGCTTTTGGGCCGGGATGGTCTTGGGATTGGTACAATGCATACTATGCCACTGAGCGGTCAGCATTTCCTATGTACGGGAATGTGGTTCGGTTTGAAAAAGCTAAAGAGGAACAGCGCATTACCGTAATTCCCGAGCGATTCAGGACTAGTCTCTCAGGAAAGGACAATGAAAATTGGCAGGGCTTTCAATTTAGAAGAGAACGTTTTTCCAACCTGTTTTCTTACCAAATCAGCAATGAAAAGGTCGACGAAGCATTTGTGACCGATATTCCATTTATCACATCGGCAGAAATGTCTGCGGTGATGCTTTTAGAATTACTCGGAAAAAGAGTTGAGGTGATCAAAAATGAATCGTATTTGAAACTCGATCCAATGAAACTTCAGACTCATTCGGTAGACAGCATCTATTCGCAGATGATGAAAATCAGCGATAATTTCCTCGCTGAACAATTGATGCTGTTGGTTTCTGATCAACTGACGAATTCACTTAGTCCGGCAGATGCGATAAGTTATGCAAAGGAAAATTTATTGAGCGAGTTACCCGATGAGGTGATCTGGTACGATGGGTCAGGGTTATCGTCGAGAAATATGTTTACCCCAAAATCGATCATTGCGTTATTAGGAAAAATACGAGAGGCGGTACCGCTGGAGAAGATCAAGGCCTATTTCCCGGCAGGCGGTGAATCCGGTACGATCCGCAATTGGTACAAAGCCGACGAGGGTCAAGTGCCATACATCTACGCAAAAACAGGAAGTCTAAGCATGGCTAATTCACTCAGTGGTTATCTGATCACCAAGAGCGGAAAGATTCTTCACTTCTCCTGCCTGATGAATAATTATGCGATTCCTGCCAACGACCTGAAAACTGAACTACAAAAGGTTCTATATTTTATTCATGATAAATATTAATCTTCAATATTGATTTAGTGAGTCAGCGTCTCACTAATTCAAAATACCTATCAATTCTAATTTCAAATAATCCAGACAATGTTTGGATTATTTGAAAAACAGGGAAATTCACATCAAAATTTTCACTCAAAAAAATGAAACAACTCCTCCTATTTTTCCTATTTCTATTTGTTTCCCACTCGATTTTCTCCCAATCTTTCACCATGGAGCAGGTCGGGAAGTTCAGTTTCCCCTCCGAACTCGTCTCCTCTCCCACCGAGGAAGCCATCGCGTGGGCTATGAATGAGGAAGGAAAACGAAATGTCTATTGGGCAAAAGGTCCTGATTTCATTCCTGAAAAACTTACCGGATTCAACGAAGATGATGGCCAGGAAATCAGTAGCCTCCAATTTTCTCCAGATGGTGAATACCTTGTCTTCGTTCGTGGTGGAGATCATGGAGGTGGAAATGCTTCCTCGACTGTGAATGCCCAAAATCTCCCCAAACTTCCAAAAGTGGAAATCTATGCTTTCAATATACTCTCCAGAATGTTTGACCAAGAAATTGAAGGGGATAACTTCAGCTTAGGAACGCCAAACCTGATGGTCTTTTTGAAAGGTGGCCAAATTTGGTCAGCAGATCTTCTTGGAATGACGGCTCCTGCACAACTTTTCCAAATCAAAGGAACAGTGAATTCTGCAGTTTTCTCCCCCGACGGCAATAGCCTTGCTTTTACAGTTAACCGCGGAGGACATCAGCTTTTAGGAATTTATCGTGATGAGAATACTCCGATACAGTTTTTGGAGGCATCTTTTCATCGGGATTCTAATCCTAAATGGTCCCCAGACGGAACCAAAATCGCCTTTATCCGAAATAGAGGAGGTGAAGGTGCTGCTTTTCCCCTACTCGAACCACGACACATTCCCTGGGAAATCTGGATTGCCGATGTGGCATCTGGTGAAGGAAAGAAACTTTGGAAAGCTCCTGAAACGCTTCGAGGCTCCTTTTCCCCCGGATTTTTCGACTTTTCCGGCAATTCTGAATTGGTCTTTCAATCCTATGAAGACGGCTGGCAACATCTCTATTCTTTGGATATCCCTTCGGGAAAAACTCAAATCCTGACTCCTGGAAACTTCATGGTCGAGCAAGTGAAAATAAGTTCAGATCGAAAAAAACTGGTCTTTTCAGCCAATTCCGGTCCTGATAAAAAGGATTTGGATCGGAGACATATTGGTGCTGTTGATCTGACTTCCAAAAAACTCACTTGGGAAACCTCCGGTTCGGGAATCGAGGCATATCCTGTTGCAATAGGTACAAAGGGAACACTTGCCTTCTTCTCCGCAACTCCTCAACGCTCTCATTTGGTAGCGATCAAAGACGGAACTTCCACCAGACTGCTGCAGGAAAATTCTCTCCCGGCTGATTTCCCTGTTTCCAAATTAGTCACGCCAAAGCAGGTGAAATTCACCGCTCCTGACGGTACCACAGTATATGGTCAACTCTTTGAAAAGGACGGGGGATTGGCCAAAAAGCCGGGCATCGTCTTCGTTCATGGCGGACCGCAGCGGCAGATGCTGTTGGGCTGGAGTTACATGGATTACTACTCCAATGCCTATGCCCTGAATCAATATTTGGCAGAACTTGGATTTGTTGTGCTCTCGGTCAATTACCGATTGGGAATCGGCTATGGCTATGAATTTCATCGACCGGCAAATGGCTACTATCAGGGAGCTGTCGAATATCAGGACATCGAAGCAGGAGGAGAATTTCTGGCTGCTTTGCCTCAGGTGAATCCGGAGAAAATCGGGATCTACGGAGGCAGCTATGGAGGATATTTAACCGCCTTGGCCCTGGCGCGGGACTCCAAACTTTTCAAAGTCGGCGTGGACATTCATGGCGTTCATGATTTGGATAGCCGTTATGAATTACCCGATGGCTATGAGGTCGCTCCTGATTATGAAAAAGCCAAGGAGATCGCATGGAAGTCATCGCCGATGGCTGATTTGGGCACTTGGACCAGCCCTGTGTTATTCATTCATTCCGACGATGACCGCAATGTCAACGTGAGTCAAACCACCGATCTGATCCGGAGATTTGAGGAAATGAACAAATCGTATGAATCGATTTTTATCCCCGGAGATACGCATCACTGGATGAAATGGAGCAATATGGTTCGCGTGCATCAGGCCACGGCAGATTTCCTGAAAAAGCATTTGATGGAAAATTAGCTGGAAGACGGGAGAAAAAAGTATCAGGTAGCTAGACACAAGTAGCAAGATTTGAGAAGCGAGTTTAACGATTGTAAATGGTGAAAAGTAAGTAGTAAAAAAGAGAAACAATTTCTATTTATTCATAGCATGGGAACTAAGAAAAAGCAAATAGACATGGTTAAGGAATCCAATCCTTCCGTTTATAAATTAGCCGAGAAACCAAGTATTTCAAAGATTTTGAATCTTGCAAAAAACCTTTCATTAGACGACCAGATTCAATTGTCCAAAAAACTTGATTTATTGCTAAAAAAAGAAGCTGATCAACCAAAGGTGGAATTTTCAAAATTCCTACTCACTGGCCCTGTGATCGATGACGCTAATCTTGAAACTGTGATGGTACAAAGAAAAAGTTTAAATCAGTGGAGAAAGTAGTAATATTTTTGAAGCAAAACCGACATTTTTGAAGGGAGAATCAAAAGTTAAGTTTTTAAGTAGATCCTAAAAACTTTGGATTTCAAAATCAAATTTTTAATTCAAAAACTTCCTCTGTTGTATGGAACCCTCTATACGGCCATTTTTGCGACAAAAAAATTTTCCACAAGCGGACAAATGTAAGTCTGCAAAATTGCAAACTTGAATTCAAGTTATTCCCCAATCTTTCAATTTTCAAAATGCTCAATCTTACATCCCTCCACCACATCGCCATCATTTGCTCCAATTATGAGCGGTCAAAAAGGTTCTATACTGAAATTTTAGGGTTTAACATTATCCAAGAAGTTTACCGAGCAGAGCGGCAATCCTATAAATTGGATTTGGAATTAAACGGAAGTTATCTGATCGAGCTTTTCTCATTTCCTGATCCTCCTAAGCGGGTTTCAAGACCTGAAGCGTGTGGATTGCGGCACCTTGCTTTCGCAGTGGAAAACATCGAAGAATCTATCGCCTTTTTGGTCAAATCAGGAATTAACCCTGAACCCATTCGAGTAGACGAACATACCGGTAAGCGCTTCACTTTTTTCGCTGATCCGGACGATTTACCGATAGAACTTTACGAGATTTAAGCATGGCAGAAAATAAAACCCAACCAACCGACGCTTCAGTGGATGATTTCCTCAACAACACCGAACATCCTCAAAAGCGGGCAGATTCTTTTTCCCTGAAAAAAATCATGGAAGATGTTACCGGTGAGAAAGCTGTGATGTGGGGAGAATCGATCGTGGGATTTGGAAAGTACCAATACCACTACGAAAGCGGAAGAAAAGGTGAGTTTCTCATCGCTGGTTTTGCTCCACGAAAGGCCGCTATTTCACTTTACCTGCTTGGCTGCATGGAGACGAAATTTGAGGAACTCATGGCTAATCTCGGCAAACACAAAACCGGAGCTTCCTGCATCTACTTCAACAAGCTTTCTGACCTGAATGAGGAAGTTCTGCGTGATCTGATCAAAAAGTCTTATGACTTTATGAAGGAAAAATATCCAATGCCCAAATGATGAACTTCCTTCATTCTAGCTGTGACTTTGCTTAAAATGGTGAATAGGCTGATCAACAATTGACCAGCCTTAAAATGCTAACTTCCTAAGCGAATTTATTTCAACTCTTGAAGCATTTTTTCAGAAGTATCAATAACTCCACGATACTTTTTCAAAGTCCATCTGGAGAAAAAGAACATTAATGTAAAAACTCCGGGAACGTAAAGCAGCCAAAACTTAGGATTGGAAATAATTTCATCTGAGCCTTTCAACTCGGCCAATGGAGGTAAAATTATGATCATTACTATTGCTCCCAGAATCATCCCATAGCGTTGGACATTCCAGAATCGAATTTTGCTTTTGATGAACTTCTCCAAAATTGCGGAAGGAGTTTCTGAATCGATCCGTGAATTCCGCATCCCTTTCAACGCCGTCAAACTCCCTGCGGGAAGGGCAATCATTATAAAAACAGTAATCAGGGCAAAAACTTGATTATACCAGAGTTCAAAGTCTGAAAATCTGGAAAGTAAATACATGGCATAACCCACACAGACTAATGAACCAAGAATTTCAGGAACCCGGATATGGTTTAATTTGTCTCTGAATTTTTGTTTTGTGATTTCCATTAGAAGTTCTTTCTGAATTTTGTCCTGTTTTTCCACTTTCAGACTGAGATCAGTCCATAATAATTTCATTTCTTCGAGTTCCATTTTTCGTTGATTTAGTGAGTTTTGACTCCTTTTCTGAGCTTGTCTTTGATTCGAGATAGGCGAGTCCCGACGTTGCTACTGCTGATTCCGACGATTTCGGCGATTTCATCGTGGCTTTTTCCTTCCAGAAAAAGGAAAACAATCCCCCTGTCCAGCAGTCCCAACTTTCGGATTTCGGCATAGAGGGCTTTAAGTCGCTTCTCTAATCCAGACTCCAGATCATCTGCAAAATCCAAATCCAATCCGTCCAATGGTACTGCAGTTACCCTTTTCTTGGTTCGATTAAGATTCGTGATTGCCGTATTCATCCCAACTCGATAAAGCCAGGTACTTGGTTTGGAAGCCTTTTTGAATTGATCAAAGGACTTCCAGGTTTGGTAGACGATCTCTTGATACAAATCCTTCTGCTCTTCCCTATCGCGTGTATAGATCGTGGTGATCTTGTAGATCAAGCCCTGGTTTTGTTGGATGAGATAAATGAATTCGTCCTCGCGGTTCATGAATTAGCTTTTGATCAATTAGTCTTTGCTTCGCTTAAAAAATCACACGCAACACAAACTTTATTTTTTGTATCCGCACTGATGCATGTGAATTAGATTTGGGGTATTTATAATGCGGATACACGTCAACAGACGACTGTCGACAGTCCACAGCACATTTCAACTGGAACTCAATCCTGCCATTATTAGGGTAAGTGAAGCTAAAAGAATATAAATAAACTTTAATTAAAAAAACCAGGGATAATTTAGATGAAAGCCATTTTTCTCGGTGCAAATATCTCTATGGATTGGCCGGAAGCCTGGAGACAGATGCTTCGACTACGCTCAGCACAGGCGACCACGCCACGGCGTGAAGGCGAAGAGATCCATAATTTTAGAATTTGAGTTTAGTTTTATTGGTTAAATTAATCGACTGGAAAAGAAGCTGATAATCATTCATCAAATGTACATTTCTGCAAAAAGAGCTTTAAAACCTATTAAAAAATCTGTTTAAATCTGTGTCTTTTTCTGTGGGAATCTGTGGGAACCTTTAAAAAAAATCGAAAATCAACTTTTGGGAATCCTTAACTTCAAGTCATGAATTGGTATACGTCTTTTGAAATCCAACCCTCTCCATTTCCAATCGCTCACAAATCAAAGATCCTGAGCATGGGTTCTTGCTTTGCTCAGACCATAGGTCAAAAGATGCTCGATGCCAAATTCGATGTTTTGGTTAATCCATTCGGTACCATATTTCATCCGCTTAATCTATCTGATTTGCTGGATCATGCGCTTTTCAATGATCCCTTAGACGAAGAAGGAATCTTGGAAATGGAAGGGCTTTTTCTCCATTTTTCCACCCATTCAGATGTTGTTGGAAAGACAGCCCACGAACTGAAAGAAAATTACGATCAGCGACTAAAGCTGTGCAAAACCTATCTCGAGCAAGGAACCCACTTGATTCTGACTTTGGGAACCGCATGGATTTATGAGCACGAAACCTTCGGCAGAGTGGCCAATTGCCACAAGCAGCCTCAGAAACTGTTTAAGAAATCACTTTCCAAACTTGAAGACATGGAAATGGGTCTTTGGCATGTCCTGGATAATTTTTCCAGAGTCTATCCCAATCTGAAAATAATCCTGACGGTAAGTCCCGTTCGGCATATCAAAGACGGAATCCCCGAAAATCAACTGAGCAAAAGCATGCTTCGGGTCCTCTGCGCCAATTTGGAGCGTAGAATGGAGGCTGTCAGCTATTTCCCGGCCTATGAAATTATGATGGATGAACTGCGGGATTATCGCTTCTATAAAACTGACCGGATTCACCCAACCGAGGAAGCCGAAAACTACATCTGGGAGAAGTGGAAAAGCACGGTTTTCTCACCGGAAACCCAATCCAAAGTTGCTGAAATTCAAAAAGTCCAACTCGAACTGGCCCACCGACCTTTCAATCCCGAAAGTGCTTCCCATCAAAAATTCCTTCAAAACTTACTTGGCAAACTGGAACGATTGAACGGGGAATTTGATTTTTCAAGGGAGATTCAAGAAATAAAAGCCAAGCTATTGGTTGTTTAAAATCTTTGATTGAAGAAAAATCCCCCTAACCCCCTTTAAAAGGGGGAATTTCACCAATTCACTGTCAATACCGAAATAGAACCACCTTTTACTACTTACCCTTTCCAACTTGGATCACTTAAGCTTCCCAACCTCCTGACATCCCAGCCTCCAAACCCAATGAACCGTCTCCAACATTCCCAATCCCCCTACCTCCTTCAGCACGCCCATAATCCTGTAGATTGGTTTCCTTGGGGACAGGAAGCACTCAAAAAAGCTGAGTTGGAAAACAAACCGATCATCGTATCGATTGGCTACTCAGCATGCCATTGGTGCCACGTGATGGAGCGGGAAAGTTTCGAAGATCAAATCACCGCCGACCTGATGAATGAGCACTTTGTCTGCATCAAGATCGACCGGGAAGAGCGACCGGATATAGACAATATTTACATGGATGCGGTGCAGGCAATGGGCCTTCAGGGAGGTTGGCCACTGAATGTCTTTCTGATGCCCAATCAAAAACCCTTTTATGGCGGCACCTATTTTCCAAATCTTAAATGGAAGCAGCTTCTAGCCAATATCGCTGACGCTTACACAAAACATGCCGATCAATTAGCGGAAAGTGCGGAAGGCTTTGGGAGAAGTCTCAATCGAAAAGAAACCGATAAATACGGAATTTCGGCTGGAAACGCAGATTTGGATGCGGATGATTTAGTGGAAATCGTCGCCAAACTCAGCGCTCAGTTTGATCCGGAGTGGGGAGGCATGAACCGAATTCCTAAGTTTCCTATGCCTGCGATTTGGGGTTTTTTGCTGGATTATGCCTTGCTCAACAAAAATGAAAACTTGCAGGAAAAGGTCCTTTTCACCCTTCGGAAAATCGGAATGGGCGGAATCTACGATCAGCTTCGGGGTGGATTTGCGCGCTATTCTGTCGATGGAGAATGGTTTGCACCGCACTTTGAAAAGATGCTCTATGACAACGGACAGCTGCTTGAACTTTACGCAAAAGCATATCAGGCAAGCAAGGATTCCTTTTTTCTGGAAAAAGTCCAAGAAACCGTCAACTGGTTGGAAGCTGAAATGCTTCAAGAAGAGGGTGGCTTCCATGCAGCCCAAGATGCCGACAGCGAGGGAGTTGAGGGGAAATTTTATACCTGGACTTATTCCGAATTGACTGAAATCGTCCCATATGAGATGCCATGGCTGAGTAAACTCTACAACCTTAAACCCAATGGAAATTGGGAAGAGGAGGTCAATATTCTGTTCCAAACTCGGTCTTATGGCGAAGTTGCAGCAGAGTTTGGAATGACCGAAATAGCACTTTTGGAAAAGCTGAAACAAGTCAAAGCTCAACTGCTCCGAGTCCGAAATCAACGAATTTATCCCGGTAAAGATGATAAAGTTTTGGCAGGATGGAACGGATTGATGTCAGCCGGACTGATTCAGTCTTTCTATGCAACGGGAGAAAAACGAATGCTTGATTTGGCTATGGATAACCTGGATTTCATTCAGCAAAAAATGATCGTGAATGGGATTTTACACCGAACCTATAAAAACGAAACAGCTTATACTCCAGCCTTTCTGGAAGATTATGCGGCTGTGATTCGAGCGAGTTTGATGGGATTTGAGGCTAGTGGAAAGTCAGAGTGGCTGGACTTTGCACAGCAATTGGCTGATTTTTGCATTGCTGAGTTTTACGATGAAAGTGATGGTTTTTTCTTTTTCAACAATCCAAAAGCAGAAAAACTCATTGCCAACAAAAAGGAGCTATTTGACAATGTAATTCCTGCCTCCAACTCTGTGATGGCAAGAAACCTACACCGACTTTCGCTTTTCACCTATGAAGAAAAATATTCGGAAATCGCCTCCAAAATGCTGGGAGGAATGAAGGAGCTGATCATCAAAGAACCTGGTTTTCTCTGCAATTGGGCACATTTTTATCTGGAAAGCTTGGTGCCAACCGCCGAAATCGGAATCGTGGGAAAAGGCGCTGAAACAAAAGCCCGGGAAATTCAAACATCCTATTTTCCGAATCTAATTGTTGGCTGGTCAGAAACTTTGACACAAACTGCCCCAATTCTACAGGGCAAAACACCCGATTCAAGTGGAAATGCTTTAATTTATGTTTGCTTCGATCACGCATGCCGAAAACCGGTGAGTACATTGGAAGAAGCAGCATCTCAATTACCATATTTAGCCTGATTTGGTGGAAAGCCTGTTTGGAGATCATGAATTTTTAGGAAAAGACAGCGGGAATAATTTCGCCGATATCATCCTGCCCGTCCCGATTCCGAGGATGTTCACCTATAAAATTCCGACAAATCTAAAATCCCAGATTCAAATCGGATCGCGGGTGATGGTGCAGTTTGGAAAGAAGAAAGTCCTGACTGGCATCATCGGTAAGGTGCACAACAAGCCTCCTCAGGCCTACGAAGCCAAGCCGATTTTAGATGTCCTCGACATCGAACCCAGCGTCAATCCGCTTCAAATCCGTTTTTGGGTATGGATGGCGGAGTATTATTGCTGCCATATCGGTGAAGTGATGCATGCTGCCGTTCCTTCAGGATTGCGGCTTTCGAGCGAAAGTAAAATTCAGCTCAACCCGAACTTTGACCGAGAGGAAAGCAAATACCCACTAGACTTCCGGGAAGAAAAAATCCTGGAAGCTTTGGAGAAAACCGAGGAAATCAGCTACGAAGACTGCGAAAAGATCCTTGGTGTAAAGACCATTCATCCGATTCTGAAAAGTCTTGTTGCTAAAGAAGCCATCTTGGTTTACGAGAAAGTTTTGGAAAAATATACTCCAAAAGTTGAAACCAGAATTCGACTGACGGGTGATATAGCTTCGAATAGAACTGCTTTGGAGGCTGTCTTTGAGGGCGTTCAAGGCAAACCCAAGCAGGAATCCATTTTGCTGAAGTATTTACGCGACATTCCTGTTTTCCAAAAACCCCAGCTCAATGAAAATGGCGTCGATAAAGCCAGGCTTTTAGAGGAAGGTGATTCTGAAAGCTCACTTAAAACCCTGATCAAAAACGGGATTTTCGAGTCTTTCAAAGTCGTGGTAAATCGACTTCCTGAGGAAGAACCGGAGAAAGAACCAGCACAACTTTCAACAACTCAACAGGCAGCTTTCGAAGAGATCAAAACACATTTTGAAAGCAAGCAAACAGTTCTATTGCATGGCGTAACAGGTAGCGGCAAAACCGAAATCTACATCCAACTCATCCGGGAAGTAATGGACAGCGGTTCGCAGGTACTGTTGCTTTTGCCTGAGATTGCACTCACTACGCAGATTGTGAGTCGACTGAAAAAGGTCTTTGGTTCCCAAATGGGCGTTTACCATTCCAAATATTCCGACAATGAACGAGTCGAAGTTTGGAATGGCGTATTGAGTGGGAGATTTTCTTTTGTCGTGGGGGTTCGCTCATCGATATTCTTGCCATTTGACAGTTTGGGGATGATTATCATCGATGAGGAGCACGAACCCAGCTACAAGCAGTTTGATCCTGCGCCGAGGTTCCATGCCCGGGATGCAGCGACGATGTTGGCTTATTTCCATCAGGCAAAAACACTTTTAGGTTCGGCAACTCCATCTTTCGAGTCCTTTTTCAATGCCAATCAGGGTAAATATGGCTATGTGGAAATCAATCACCGCTTTGGGGATGCCACGATGCCGCAGTATCATTTGGCTGATTTAGCCGGAGATCGAAAAAAAAACTTGCTTAAACTGGACTCCACCCGCATGATGCGGGAGAAGATCCAAGCAGCTTTAGATAATCAGGAGCAGGTTTTAATCTTCCAAAATCGCCGAGGCTACTCCCCTTACATCCAGTGTGAAGATTGTGGTTGGACAGGGCAATGCGTGCAATGCGATGTGAGTTTGACTTACCATCAGTTTGCGGAAGAAATGCGCTGCCACTACTGTGGATACAAGGAAAAAGTACCTCAATCCTGCCCTGCATGTGGAAGTACGCAATTGACAACTATGGGAATGGGGACTGAGCGAATCGAGGAATCGCTAAGTTTGCTTTTCCCCGAAGCTCGAATGGGAAGAATGGATCTCGACACGACTCGAAATAAATATGGGTATCAGCGTTTGTTGGATGAGTTTGGAGCTGGGCAGATTGATATTTTGGTTGGAACCCAGATGATTACCAAAGGTTTGGACTTTGGAAAAGTAACTGTAGTAGGCATTTGGGACGGAGACCGGATCTTGAATTTTCCCGATTTCCGATCCGGTGAGCGAGCGTATCAGCAGATCACTCAGGTGGCAGGGAGGGCCGGTCGAAGAGAAGTTCAGGGTCAGGTGATTATTCAAAGTCGAAATCCTGATAATGACCTCTATGAAAAAGTGATCAAAGGCGATTACTTTGAGTTTTTCCGGCAGGAGATGTTTGACCGCAAGAAGTTTTACTATCCTCCTTATGTCAAGCTGGTGAAAATCACAACAAGGCATTCTGATTTTAAAGTTTCGGAAAAAGCCGCCCACGCCCTTCATCGTGAGATGGCGAATATTGCGGTGAAAAAGATCGTCCTCGGCCCGGAAAAAGGGATCATCGCACGAATCAAGAATCAATATCAGTTTGAAAGCCTGATCAAACTGGATCGAAGCGGCAATACGCAATCTGTTTTTAAAGATAGCCTGGCCAAAATCCTCGAAGAGCTTCATTCTCGACCTGAGTTCCGATCGGTGCGATGGATTGTAGATGTAGATCCTAGTTGACCGCTCCTCGGAATTTTTGATTTTCTAAATCCCGATACTATCGGGAGCAATTTCGAGGCCCTATCCCAAGATTTTTAATCTTCACCATTTGGTACTTTGGATTAAAAATCCATTGATAAGTTCTCGGGGTTTCAACCCTCGAAGAGGTACAAAAAATCCCGCTTCCGGAAATGTTAGATGAGCATGTTGCAGTTCATCAATTTCAGCCTAAGGTTGTATCTCTACAATATTTTCTCTGTATTTCCATTTTCAATAAGCGAAAGAAGAACATCATTTTCAATCCTTTATACGTACATTAGAGCATTCATACGTATTCTATGAAAAAGAAGCTCAATATCACCATCGAAGAAAATCTGCTCGACAAAATCAAACAATACGCTGAGCAGCACGAAACTAGTGTCTCAAGCCTGGTTCAAGAACACTTTGAGACCTTGATCAAACCACGCCCAACCCTCCCCAACGGAATGACATTAGTGGAATACATGAAGTCACTGCCGAAATCCAAGGTTGAATTTCCTGAAGGAATGGATTGGAAGGATGAATACTACAAAGCCAAAGCTAAAAAGTGGGGCTATGAAGATCTTCTTTGATGTAAATGTGATATTGGATTTTTTTCTGGAAAGAAGTCCCAACCAAGATCAGTTGAACGAACTCTTGCAAAAACTCGAAGAAGGGAAAATACAAGGTTTTATTTCCATTTCAGTTCTCCAGACTTGTTGTTACTACCTAGAACTAGCGAAAGGCCTGGAAGTAACCAAGCAAATTGCCGGGGTAATTGCCAGAAGGTTTGATTTTTTGGATGGTTCCAAATATGAAGTTTTAAGTGCTATTGAATCAGAATTTGATGATATCGAAGACGCAATCCACTATTTTATCTGTAGCCATGCTGAAATGGAAGGAATCGTTACAAATGATCAAAAGTTTCTAAAGCACTCCAAACCTCATCTCCCTGTTTTAACGCCAATTCAGCTTTTGGAAAAGCTTTAAAAGGAAAAATCCTGCTTCCGGAGAAGCAGGACACAAAGGTCTTATAATTCAAGCATTTAGGCAGAATTACCAATTTTCAAACCCAGTTCTACCATTTCGGGAAATAGGAAGTTGGAACTCTTATCAGCTCTGTACTGTAATGGTTGGTTCCCGGAGATAGAGTCCCATTTTTCCGGATGAGAAAAAGGTTTTTCCCGTCCTTAGAACTCACTATTTCAGAAATATCGTTGAATCTCATGAACATTTCCCTGAATTCCCCGGTCGAATAGTCAAAAAACATCAAATACTTCAACAAATAATAATAGGTAGAAAGGGGCTTATCGGGGTTATAGGTAAAATCTGAACTGTTGTCGTTTAATGCTTGGATATCAAATTTCCTCGTTTCAGATCCAGCAATAGGGTCAACAATGGATTGTACAAAGTTCTGGAGGAAAATGAAACTGTTGTCATTCCTATTCGGTACTATTCTTATAGGACGGAATAAATATTTTGATTTATTCATTGTGATCCTATCCGTCTCCTGTTCATAAACCGCATAGCTAGTAAATTGATTCGGACTCATTAAATAGAGCTTGGAATGATCGAAATTGTGGTGAATAAAATCCACCATGGTCAAAGTAAAATTTTCCCCATACTGCGGATGAACGGTAATTTCATCATTCTTTTTACTGTCAATCACATACCACCTTACCGCACTGGAACCTTTGGCACCTAGGCTGATTACCCCCTTTCCTGAATTTAGAAATTCCAGATTATAGGGATAAATAACAGGAAATTCAGGATGATCAGTCAAAATAGGGGTCATTTGAATTTTTCTCTTCAAAGAAAAATTGTTTTTGTCGAACACGTCAACAAATGACCTTTCTACGTAGTACACATAAATCTCGCTTGTTGCATTATTGATGGCAAAGCCCTGGGGAGCATGAGGCAGTTCAAGTCTACTCTTTATAGAAAAGTCATTCAACGAAATCCTATACAACAAATCCTGACCTAAGGTTTGAATCCATAGCGAGGTTCCATCTTTATCAAACGTTTTTCGATGTAGGTATCCTTCCAAAATTATTTTTTTTTCGAAAAAATCAACCTCAAAATTTTCCTCATAACTATTTCCGTGATAATCTTCAAAATTGATGGTAAACCCATAGGACTGTCCCGGATCTCCGCATGAATACTCAAAAGTCACTTGCTTATTCTCCTCCTTATAAAAAAATTGAAACGGAAAGTTAGGGTGGCACAAAAAAAATTTATGCTGAATGGACTTGATTTTCACAGGAGTATTGAACTCCAATCTAACAGAATCCGGATTAAGTACTTTCTCATCCATATATCCTAAAACCGGCAACACCTTAAAGATAAACGCCTTAGGTATTTGTTCAATCAAAATTTCCTTTTTTACATCACCTGAAACAAGGGTGACTTTCCCGATTCGTTTATCACGCGTATCATTTGACTCAAGATTAAATTTTATCTCCGCATTTCCCTTTCCTTCAATTTTATCGACTTTTATCCACGCAGAGGTATTTTCTACAATCCAAGAGGAGTTGGATTGGATGGAAATGCTCCATTCCTGTGGAGTATACTGTTTCAGAAAAGATGAATCAGAAACGGACAGGTAATTTTTGCCCGATAATAGATTTATCTCCAATCGGGTAATTTTATCTTTTTCGATACTTACTTTCAGCGTCTGTCCCAAAAAAGCATCCTTGGAAAAAGACACAGATCGTGTCCCTACAAAAATACCGGCAATCTCAAATTCCCCATTAGCATTGGAACTCGTCGTGAAGGTGGAGTTGCCCATCTCCATGTCAATTTTTACATCAGGAATTGCTTGGCCGAATTGGTTTACAATTACACCATTTAAAAAGCCCTTTTCGGGTTCTTTATTGGGTTGCTCTGTTTCTTTTTGACATGAAGCCAAAAGCCATACTAATCCAATAAGTAAGTGGAAGGATTTTAAATTCATTGGCTTGTTTTTTTTTTGAAGCCCCCAGAAAGCCCATTATTCCGGAAACTGACTTGTTCTGGCTTTATTGATGGTGGTTGATTTCAAAATCTTAGAGGTAATGAGAACTACAGGCAAGGAAATCTTCGAGTACGCCGCGGCGCACTCAAAGGTTAAGCGCTTCCCACAAAATCTCCACCGGATGCTTGGCTTTTCGCCCAGTCCCATCAGCAATCTGATGTCTACAAGAAGTGCCAGGTGCTGCGATGATTGTTTCTGTCTCAGCATTTCTCACAGCCGGAAATAGCACCAACTCCCCGATTTGCTGAGATACTTCGTAATGCTCTTTTTCATATCCAAAGCTTCCCGCCATCCCGCAGCAACCACTTGGGATGGTTTCAACGAAATAATTGACAGGAAGCGAAAGTAGCTTCTGAGTCCAATTCAGCGATGACAAAGCCTTCTGATGACAATGACCATGAAGTTTAATCTTTTGAGGTTGAGCCGTGAAAGATTCTGCTTTGATATTCCCGGCAGCTACTTCCTGCCCCAGAAACTCATCGATCAGCTTGACGTGAAACTTGAGCTTTTTCGCAGCTTCTACCAAGTCCGCTCTGACAATCCGTGGATATTCATCTCGAAAACCAAGAATGGCCGAAGGTTCCAAACCTATCAATGGCGTATTGCCATCGATCAGTTTGTCAAAGATCCGCACATTGGATTCCGCATGCTTTTTGGCTTTTTCCAGTAAACCCTTTGAAAGTGCGGATCGTCCACTTTCCGCATGATCCACGACTTTCACTTCGTAGCCCAGCTTTTTCAGCAAAGAAATGGCCTTGATGCCGATTTGGGTATCGTTGTGGTTGGTGAATTCATCCACGAAGAAATAAACCGATTTGATGGGCTTGGCTGGTCCCTCCAAACTCGCATAATTCTTTTTGTACCACTTTCTTAAGCTGATTGAGCTGATTTCAGGCAGGTTCCGCTGAGGGGCGACATTCAAAAATGACTTCATCAGACCACCCGTGAAGGAATTTTTCAGGAAGAAATTGGCAATACCAGGAACGATCGAACCCAATTCATTCAATTCATTGATGTAAGCAAAAGCTTTGGATCGAAGGGGAATTCCGTTTGTTTTTTGGTATTGATACAGGAATTCGGCCTTCATGCTTGACATGTCCACGTTCGATGGACACTCGGCGGTACAGCCTTTACAGGATAGGCAAAGGTCCATAGCTTCCTTGATCTCGGGATGGTCAAAGGCATTTTCTTTGTTGTCCATCGTCAGAAATTCCCTCAGGGTATTCGCCCGACCACGAGTCGTATCCCGCTCATTTCGGGTGGCCATAAAGGAAGGACACATCGTCCCTCCTGATCCCGGTAATTTTCGGCAGTCACCGGAACCATTACATTTTTCCGCCAAGCGAAGAATTCCACCTGCTGCTGAAAAGTCAAAAACGGTCTTATGCTCGGGAGTTTTCATTTCTGGTTCATAGCGCAGAAACTTATTCATCGGGGCGGCATCCACGATCTTGCCCGGATTGAAGATGTTTTTTGGATCCCATTTGTACTTGATCCTGCGGAAAAGTTCGTAATTCTTCTCTCCCACCATCAGCGGAATAAATGCGGCCCGAACACGTCCATCTCCATGTTCCCCGGAAAGCGAACCTTGATATTTTTTCACCAGTTTGGCTGAAGCCAAAGAAATCTGGTAAAACTCCTCCACATCTTCGGCCTTCTTCAAATCCAAAATCGGACGCATGTGAATTTCTCCTGCACCTGCGTGCGCATAATGCACCGGATTTTGATTGAAGCCTTTGAGGATTTCATCCAACTCATCGATGTAATCGGCCAAGTCTTCGATATCGACAGCTGTGTCTTCGATACAGGCCACAGCTTTAGGATCGCCCGGTATATTTCCCAAAAGACCCAAGCCAGCTGCTCGAAGAGACCAAGCAGATGCTACACGTGCTGGTTCGATGATGGGATACGCGTAGCCGTAGCCCGCAGCTTTCAGATCGGCTACTAGGGCCTCCCCTTTTGTCATGGCTTCATCGAGGGTTTTGCCGCGGAACTCGATCATCAGAATCGCAATGGGATCGCCCTCGACGAAGTATCGGTTTTTTGAGTATTCAATGTTTTCCTTTGTGCAGTCGAGAATGATTTTATCCATCAATTCCACCGCAGTTGCCGGATGCTTCATGGCAACTTGGGCGGATTTCATGCTTTCATGGATGCTGATAAAATGCGCCGCCACGACGATTTCCACCGGATCTGGAAGCGGATCAAGGCTAATTTTGATTTCGGTGGTGAAAGCCAAAGTTCCCTCTGAACCTGTCAGAAGCTTACAGAAATTGAATTTCTCCTTCCCTCCGAAAAGCTCAGCCTTCAGCAATTCATCCACCGCATAGCCGGTATTTCGGCGGTGAATGGATTTCTTTGGAAATTGAGCATGAATCTCTTCGCGATTCTCCGGATCATTGAGTTCGTCAAAAGCCTGACGATAGAGCATTCCCTCTAGGTCTTTTTGTCCGCACTTTCGGTCAAATTCATCCTGAGAGATTTCTCCAAAAACGACCTTATTCCCATCGCTGAGTATCGTATTGAGTGAAATTACTTTGTCGCGAGTCACCCCATAGACAATCGAAGTCGTCCCGGAGGAATTGTTTCCAACCATCCCGCCGATCATTGCACGATTGGCAGTGGAAGTGATCGGGCTGAAAAAGAGACCGTGAGGCTTCAGGAATCGGTTGAGTTCGTCACGCACCACGCCAGGCTGCACGCGAACCCAGCGTTCTTCCTTGTTGAATTCGAGGATTTGAGTGAAATGCTTCGAAACATCGACTACGATACCGTTGCCTACACATTGCCCGGCAAGGGAAGTTCCTGCGGTGCGGGGAATCAGGGAAGTGCCATTTTCAGTGGCGAAGCGTATGAGCTTTTGGATATCTGATTCCGACTTGGGAAAAGCTACCGCTAGAGGAATCTCCCGATAGACGGAAGCATCGGTGGCGTAAAGGGTCTTTGTTAAAGAATCAAATTGAAGACTTCCATCCAGTTGGGTGGCAAGTTTTTCTAAATGAGGAACTAGATTAGGCTGATTTGAGGGCATGGACAAAAATAAGGGTATGCGACTGATATGAGAAATCAGATTGAAATTAAAATGTTCAATTTCCAATGATCAAACTCAATGTTCAAGAAATGTTCAAGGAAGGTCTACTTGATTATTGAAAATTGAGAATTAAGAAATTTTCAATTATCAGTGATCAAATTCAATGTTTAAAGAATATCCAATTGAGAATTGAACATTGTCCCGATTCATCGGGATGAGTTTGAAAATTACCCCTTTCCCTCTTTCTTTGCCCAAAATCAAATTCCAATGTTCTTCTATCTCTCCCAGTTTCTGAGTTTTTTTGCCATGCCGCTGACCATTATTTTGATTTTAATTGTGGGCGGATCCGTTTTTATCCGAAGGAAATGGGGAAAAAAATGTCTTTGGACAGGAATCGGGCTTATGCTCTTTATCACCAATCCTTTCTTTTCCAATCTAGCTCTGTTAGCCTGGGAACCGGATTTCAAGTCTTTTGATCAGATCGAAAACCATGAAATCGGCATCGTCCTCACCGGAGTCACCAACCTGAGCAAAACCGCCACAGATCGTACTTTTTTCAACAAAGGCGCAGACCGCATCACCCATGCGCTTCAACTCTACCGCATGGGCAAAATCAAGAAAATCCTGATCACCGGTGGGCAAGGACTCAATCCTGTCAATCCTCAAACAGAAGCGGAAGTCCTCAAGCGATTCCTGCTCATGACCGGAATCCCGGAATCGGATATTTTGATTGAGGATCAGGCTAAAAACACGGCCCAAAATGCACAGTTTACCAAGGTGTTTTTAGAGAAAAATGGGATCACCACCGATCAGAAATTTATCCTGATCACCTCAGCTTTTCACATGTACCGTTCAAAGGGTTGTTTTGATAAAGTTGGTTTGACTACAACTACTTTTCCCTCAGATTACTATTCCCACGATATCAAATACGACATTCCAGCTTTGTTCTATCCTGATGCCGAATCAATTACCTATTGGCATAAATTGGTGAAAGAATGGATCGGGATTGCGATGTACAAGGTAGCTGGGTATATGTAGAAGACTTCAGACCTGCCAGGCTTTTAAAAATTGACAGGTTTCTTTCAATTGAGTAAAATTCACAACAGGATTTAGGAAGTAAAAACTAAACCAAAAGCGTAGCCTGAATTGAATCCCGGAGTTTCACCCCCACCTCAACCTCATTGGCAAATTCCCTCCAGAGCCGTATCGGTTTTTTGACAGATTCAATCTTTTCCAGTGGTTTTTTGATATTCATCTTTCGGGCCACTTCCAAAAAATCATCATCAGAAATCCCTTCTCTTTTTCCATTCACCATCAACGATTGAGCGCTTACCCACATACTTCCCGGTCGGTAAGCATGGCAAATATCATAGCCCGGTGATAAGCTCCATTTACCACTTTGATCCATCAGAAATGCAAAGTTTTTGGTGTGATCGTCACAGTTTCTGGCCAAAACATTAAATACCATCCGCACAAAAAGCTGCTCCGCATCAGGATAAGGCAAGCGTAGCATTCGCATCGTCTCAAATACCTGCTCATAGCTATAAACTCCTACTTGGTTGAAGTCAAAGTGCCTCAATCCGCATAGGCTCTGCATGTGGATTTTTCCGCCATCATCCGTCCGGTCAAAACGCTTGGTCATGAAGTGCGCCCGACCGTTTTCCTCCAAGAGTCTACATTCATTCATCTGAATCCCGGCCGCCTGAGCCATCAGGTAATAGGCCATTTCCACACGACCATACCCAACCGATGTCCCAAACTGTGTATCTGTCACTCCGTCAAACTTAATCAACCAGTGTGAAAAGCCTTTTGGCGCCTCTACCTGACCACTTTTCACCTCTCCGGTTTTGGGATTAAAAGCGATGACCGCTTTGGCACGGGCTCCACCTGCCGAGGTGCCTATTTTAAGAATATCCGTCAGTGCAGCTTCCTCCTCCTTCGAAAGATCCGTTCGAAAATCCTCCCTTGAATTCAGGATTTTATTGGCCATGCCTACCAGACTGTCAATTTCCAAATCTGTCGCCATTGCCATCTCGGTTCGTAATGAAGGCTTGATTTCCAGTGCTCCTACTCCCCTTCTCCCTATAAAACAAAGCAATTCGACCGGATTAAGACTATCCGTGGGACGGCCATTTTGCACCAACCATGCATTGATGAGTTGATTGCCGTACTTGTCAGGAAGCATATCTGCCAAAAGCCCCGGAAGTCCTTTGAAAGTATCAAAAGAATCACTTCGCCCACGCCGGATTTCCGGAAAGGAATGAAGACGCTTACCCTGACTCAAAGGCATGGTTATCGGCGCAATATCCCAGCCCGAATTCAAAAAATCACCGTCAAACTCAAAACTGGCTAATTGTTGAGATTCATCCCAAAGCACTGCTCCAGCCAATTTACCCCAAATCCAGACCTCAGCTGCAATTACCATTCGGAGGGAGGATTATCGGCAGCCACATCAGTATTGCGGACCCGCTGACGCTCGTATTTCTTTTGAAGCTTGATGTATTCGATCGGACTGATCTGCTGCCTCACTTCAAAAGCCTCTAAAATCTGCAACTCATCCAAAACCCGAAGCACCTGAATCAGCGTGATGAGATTAACCTTCTCTCCCCGCTCAAGCAAACTTAAGGTAGACCTGCTGATGCTCGCCTCCTCAGCCAGAGTATCCTGGGTCTTATTGAGTGCCATTCGCTTCTTTTTGATGAAATCCCCAATCATCCTGAGGATCGCCATATCCGATAACTGCGCTATATCCATGACTTAAAATTCATTCATTATGATCAAATATACAATTTAATGAATGAAAAATCAATCAAAATTAGATTTTAGAGGCTAGATGCAAGAAACAAGAGCCAAGAATCGAAATACGCAAAGACACTAGTTTCAAGACATAAGTATTACGATGTAAAAAAAACAAAGAAATCGATTCAATTCGCTACAGCCAAAGAGGTAAGTAGTCAGAAGAAAAATTACAGGAAAAAATTGAATAATAAATGATAAATCATTCATTAATCAATAAATTAAAATTTAATGACTGATTTATAGTGCAATAAAGTATATATAAAGGATTTAATAAAAAATATTTGACTCTCAACAATCTCAGCTCTTGCATCTCGGTTCTTGCCTCTGTCTTGTTTATTATATCTCGTCTCTTTCTTCTATAAAGCATACTGCCACTGCCTACTTTTTCAGCCTACTTCCGGCAGGTAAACTTTCTTACTTATGAATTCAGCCTTCTAAAACCTGCTCCACACCCATTCCCAAATCCAGCCTTTCTCCTCCAGCAAAATAGGATGATAAGCCAAAGCAGATTTGGCTGTTGGTGAATTAAAAAATCGCTGATCATCCGTCAAAACAGCAGTTTGATCACCAGCAAAATCTATCTTCAACAAGTCCATCACAGAAGAAGGGATTTCCTTTGAAAAAGCGGCATCCGATTCCAGTAGTTTGCTTTTTAGACTCCAGTCTGATTCGTAACCCAAGGTCTTTACGTCTGGAGTCGGAATATTCCGAACTTTCGACTGAGCTTTCACAAAACCCAAAAACTCCCTTAGCAATATCAAACCCGGATTTTGAAGCTGTCCGGAACGGAAATCCTCCGGTTCGATCGAATTGATCACATGCATCATCTTTCGCGCTCGCGTGATCGCTACGTTCAGCCGATTTTCAGCTCCTGACTTACCTAGAAGACCAAAGTTAGTGATCAGCTTCCCTTCACGATTGGGCGCATATCCCAAAGAAAGAATCACCTGATCAAACTCATCTCCCTGCACATTTTCGATGTTCCGAACTTTAATTTCCCCATCCTGAATACCTGCTTTCCACAACTTCTCCCGGATCAGTTCCATTTGGAAATAATTTCCGGTCACGATTCCAATCGAATCCTCAGGATAGCTTTCTCGAATGGTTTTCACCCGTTCCACCACTGCGTCCGCCTCCATTTTATTCATCTGATTTTCCCAGATTCCTTCTGTTTTTTCCCAGGAAAAGGGCGATTTTCCAATCTTGACAGTTTGGTAATCAGGCAAAGTCTCTAATTGATTTTCGTAAAAATGTGCATTGGAAAAATGAATTAAAGCCGGGTCTTCGGAACGATAATGGCCTTTTAGCTGATTTTTTTCAAAGAAATGTCCCGCCAATTCCAGAAGTGACTCAGCTTCATATTCCATGCCTTCCCCGTCCGATTCCCATTTGACCTGATAAAAGTCGGAAGGTCGAAGTTGTTTGGAATCACCCGCAACAACCACCTGTTTTCCGCGGAGCATGGCAGGTAAACCCCGTTCCACCGGACATTGGGAAGCTTCATCAAAAATGACCAGATCAAAATCCTGATGCAAAGGAAACAAAGCCGAAACTGTCTCCGGACTTGCCAGCCAACAAGGCAAAATTCTAAAAACCTCCACTCCCAATTCCTCCACCAGCTTGCGAATTGACCAACGCTGCCGTTTTTTACTGACTTGATGTAAAAGCTCACGGTAAGTCAACCGATTCCCCAGGCGATTAAACTCAAGTTGCGAACTTACCTGCTCCCGAAGTCGGAGTAAAGCCATGTGCCGGGAGATTTTCCGCTTTTCCAGAATTGCCGTTTTCAGTTCATCCATTTCCTGAGCCAACTTCAAACTTCCCGCCTCGGCAAGCGAAGGGGTTCTACGTTCCAATTCCGCAATCCAGGCGAGATACCAGCCATTTCGAAATGCAGAGACTTTTGCTCCCTCCTGCTGATCTGCAAATTGACTTTCCAGCGCTTCAGCTAATTGTCTTTTCTCCGGCTCCCAATTTTTGAGAAAACGATCAAACGCTACTAACTCCGAGAAAGCCTGATTTAGAATCAATTCATTACCAAATGAAAACTGGCTAGAATTATCACTCAGCCCAGCCATAATTTGACTTGGAACAAGCCACAGCCGCAAGCCTTGTACTGATTTCTGAAATTCCCGCGTCCAATCTGCAAGAGTTGATAATTGAGATTGAAACGATACAAACTCCAATTTGGCCCAGGAAGTCAAGTATTGAATCTCGGGAAAATCATTCCAAAGCTTTTCCCAATTCAAAATATGATTAATCTGCTTCAATTGTTCGTCCAGTTTTTCCGGAGAAAATTGCTCCCTCGGAAAACCCTGAACAAGAGGCAAGTCAGAATATTCGTTAAACAATCGAATAAGGGTTTTGGCTTCTTTCTGAATTTGGGAAAGGGATTCAAAATTGAGTTTAAGTCCATTACCATCCATAAGCTGAAAGCTTAGCGGAAACTTACTTTTACTCCAAGCGGCAAAGATTTTTCCAAAAAAAGATTTCGATTTTGGAAGTAAAATCTCCAATTCAGAATTTAGAATTTCTAGATTTTTCAACTCAGACATATTGACCAAACTCAACTTTGAAAGCTCAGTTTGGGCTTTGATAATCCACCTTTGAATCTGATTCAGTTTTTTGATTTCTACTTTTTGAAATAGAAGGGAAAAAGAAATCTTAGCCTTTGGAAGCTGATTCAGGCTTTCTTGTAGATGGAAAAGCCGCTCTGAGGCTGTTGTCGAATGGATAATCGAGCTTAAAAAATCAGTCCATCTACGCTGCTCAAAACCAGAGGGAAATGACTTTCTGATCCTATCTAAGTCTAGCAAACTTTGGTGGATTCTCCCAAAATCTCCCGGCTCCACTGCTGAAAAAGATATCCGATTTTCCCAAAAAGTGTTGTTGAACTTTTTAGAATATCCGTGGAAAATCTTGAACTCCTTTTCAAAATCAAGGGATTGTTGGTAATCCAATTTGAGCAAAAGACCGGATTCACGTAATGCCGGCTTATCCAATGCCACATTTCTATACATTGCTTTGACAGGAATTCCGGCAGGTTGTGGATTGAAAAGTTCAGAACGAAAATTCTCAAACTTTTCGGAGAGTCGTGATATCGTTCTGGAAAGCCGGGAAATCTCACGCTCCAACTGAATCGAATCGATTCCCCGATTTAATTCCTGATAAGGTTCTATCGAATCTATCTGCTTTTTGATTTTCTCATACAGCAGCTTATGATCTGCACGAAAATCATGCACCAATCCCAAAAAATCCCCAAACCCCGCCTTCTCCATTCGCTCAAAGACCACATCCAAAGCAGCACGCTTTTGGGACACGACCAGCACTTTTTTTCCTCTTGCGATGTAATCAGAAACCAAATTGGCGATCAGTTGAGATTTGCCCGTGCCAGGTGGACCTTCGACAACAACGCTTTTCCCCTGACGAACTTTTACCAGAACATTTTCCTGAGAAGCATCTAGTGGAAAAACCGGAAAAAGCTGCTCTTCACTAGGAATGGGTAGATTCTCATCATTCGCAAAGAACTGTTGAAATAGCCCCTCCAGTGAGATTTCGGATTGCTCTGAGATCAATTCTTCGTACTCCCTAAAAAGAAAACTTCCTTTCTGGGCAAATTGACCCAGGACCGCGTAGGTCTTAAGTTTTAATTTCCCATCTTCAAAAACACTTTGATCCAAGCTGATTTGAGAATTGGGAAAAGGGGTAATTTGATCTTCGAAAATTACCGCACTGAGTTGTAGGGCGAAATTTTCAGATATAATTTTTGAAAGTTGAGTTCGAAATTCTATGGAATCAGTGGCAAATCCCTGCAAAGCCTCATCCAGTGATTCTGTGTTGATTTCGCTTCTGATCGCATGCCTATAGGCCAAAAGAAACGCAGGATTCCATTGCCATGAATTTTCGGCCAATAAGTACCAGTTTCCTTTTTCCCTTTTCAAACTCACCGGAAGGAGCAGAATCGGAGCTCTTAGTATTTGGCCGTTGATTAACTTTCCCTCCACATAAGGCCATCCTGTAAAAAGGCTTAGCTCGCCGGTCTCTTCCTGAAGTAATTGATCCCTAAAAGCAAGTCTGGATAGGTTTTTTGAAAGTTGATTCGTATCGCCTAACCTGGGGTCAATTTCAGGAATGAGGGGAATTTGCCTTTTCCCCTGAATGAGATTTTGAAGCACTCCGAAGGCCGGTTCACCATTTAAAAAATCGAAATCACGGATATCAATCATTCCTGAGCCCTCGATCTTTGGCATATAGAGCGACTTGTTTTTGGAAGACAGGTCTGTGAGCCGATTGAGGTAGGTCTGAAAAATGGAATCGCTCATTTATTTCAAAGGAGAATCCTTTTCCTTGGCCATTTCACGAAAGACTATTCCATCCATAATTCCTGGTACCCACTTATTGAGGAACACCGCCAATTTTCCCTGCGTGGTTAAAATCAGATCTCTTTTTCGTTTCAATGTCGCCTTTAATATTTCGACTGCCACCTCTTCCGCAGTCATCATTTTACCCTCATCTCTCGGGGATTCTCCCTGAGTTTTTCCATGGGCAGTCAGGGCACTGTTACGGATATTTGAGGCTGTAAAACCCGGCGCTACAATCATAACATGAACGCCCTGATTCATGATTTCCGTACGGAGCGATTCAAAAAATCCGTTCATCGCATATTTACTGGCAGTATAAGCAGTTCGCGCAGGAGTACCCCGGTAGCCGTTAATTGAGGAAATCCCAATGATCGATCCATTCGACTCCAGAATAGCAGGGAGACAAAATTTGGTAGCGTAAACCGTCCCCCAAAAATTAGTATCGATCACCTTTCGGAAAACCTCCAAATCCACATCCTGAAAAAGTGCTCGCATCGATATCCCGGCATTGTTGATCAGGATATCAATTCTACCAAACAGTGCTAGGGTTTTTTCGGTAATTAATCTGTTGTCACTTTCAGATGCAGCATCTGCCAAAATGGGCAAAACCTCGATCCCCAGCTCCTTCAGTTGTTTTGAACTTGAGTCAAGCTTTTCTTGGTTACGGCCTGTAATGACGATTTTTGCACCTTCCTTACCAAAAACCAAAGCGCATGCTTCCCCAATTCCGGAAGTTGCACCTGTGATAATGACGACTTTGTCTTTGAGTTTCATGGGTTCATTTTCGCCTGTAAAGATAGGGAATTGAGGGAAAAGGAATGATTTAAGGAAGCTATTCTTATGTGAATCCAAATAATGAATCTGTAAGATTCAGAAAGGGCAACTATCCAAACGCGGCGCTGGCACGACAATCAATACGCAATGCAATGGCTTTTGCTCCTAAATATAATAATCTGACTCCTTGTTGAGTTTTTAATTTAGCCTTCAGGGTTTCAAAAACCCCAAAGGTCAAATCCCTATTTTTCCCTAATTTTGCGGCCATGTCGCGAAAAATGAAAAATAAGGTCGTCACCAACCTGCAGATCGAGCGAATCGCTTCGGAAGGTAAATGTGTTGGCCATCATGAGGGAAAAGTGGTTTTTGTGTCCGGTGTCGCTCCAGGAGATGTGGTCGATGTACGCATCACCAAAGGAAAAAGCTCATTTATGGAGGGAGAAGTCGTTCATTTCCATGAATATTCCAAAGATCGGATAGAGCCTTTCTGCTCACATTTTGGTACCTGTGGAGGTTGCAAATGGCAGCACATCCACTATGACCTGCAGAAAGACTACAAGCGACAGCAGGTAGTGGATCAGTTTCAGCGCATCGCCAAAGTGCCGATTCCTGAGGTGATGCCGATCTTAGGTTCAGCCAAAACCCAATACTACCGCAACAAGCTTGACTTTACTTTTTCAAACAAAAAATGGTTGACGCTGGAGCAGATCCGGTCCGAGGAAGATTTTGAGCGAAGTGCGCTGGGATTTCATATCCCAAAGATGTTTGACAAAATCATCGACATCGAGCACTGCTACCTTCAAGGTGGACTTTCCAATGACATTCGAAATGAACTTCGGACTTTTGCTCTAGCGAATAAACTGAGTTTTTACGACATCAGAGGTAATTCAGGCCTTCTCCGCAATTTGATTATCAGGACTACCACGACCAATCAAACCATGGTTATTGTTCAGTTTGGAGAAAATGACCTGGAGTCAATTAATCTGGTCATGGAGTTTTTGATTGCAAGATTTCCGGAAATAACGGCCTTGATCTACGTCATCAACACCAAGGGAAATGAAACGTACAACGACTTGGAACTGGTAACTTTCAGCGGTCTTCCCTACATCGAGGAAGAAATGGAAGGGCTGAAATTCAGAATCGGACCAAAATCCTTCTACCAAACCAACTCAGAGCAAGCCTATGAATTGTACAAAGTGGCTCGGGATTTTGCCGATCTCCAAGGCGATGAGGTGGTCTATGACCTCTACACCGGTACAGGGACTATCGCCAACTTCGTAGCTAAAAAAGCAAAACAAGTCATCGGGGTGGAATACGTCGAAGCCGCAATCGAAGATGCCAAACTCAATTCCCAACTAAACGGGATTGACAATACGCTCTTTTACGCAGGTGACATGAAGGATATTTTAAATGAAGAATTCATCTCTAATCATGCCGCTCCG
Source organism: Algoriphagus sp. (assembly GCF_030694375.1). Lineage (GTDB taxonomy): Bacteria > Bacteroidota > Bacteroidia > Cytophagales > Cyclobacteriaceae > Algoriphagus. Next base: position 179,930 of record NZ_JAUXYL010000023.1, on the reverse strand, counting down.
GACGTCATCATCACCGATCCACCCCGTGCCGGAATGGATGAAAAAGTAGTGGAAATGCTCCTCAGACTTGCTGCTCCCAAGATCGTCTATGTCTCTTGTAATCCGGCAACCCAAGCTCGAGATTTGGCACTCCTCGGAGAAAAATATTCGGTGGAAAAAGTCCAGCCTGTGGACATGTTTCCCCAAACTTATCATGTCGAAAATGTGGTTCTCCTAACCTTGAAAAAATGATTTCAGATTTCAACGATCCCGAACTTAGCGGGAAATATTTGGGTACGATCACCAGTGATTTTGTCAAAATTTCAGACGTCCTCAAGGAAGCATCTTATCAAATCCGCTCCCGGGGATTTTCAGATTTCCCGATTTTTCCAATTGCAAAAGACATGCAGCCTATCGGAAAAATCTTCATCGGAAAAGCTGAAAAAGACCTCGATTGGAATTACTTCGTCACCTACGTCGATGAGTTTGTCCAGCGGACTTTGATCGGTGAGGAGGCCCTCGATGACTTCAAAAAAGCATACAAAGACCCTGACGAATTCTGTTGTCTATTTGTCATGGATGGGGCGTTTACTTCTTTTGTCTACATCCCATATCCAAATGATTAATTCAAAAATAGGCTTTACCTATCATTAAGGTAAAGCCCTTTTTATTATTGATTTTCAGTAAGTAAAGTATAGTAACTTACAGCCATATCTAAAGTGAACTCTTATCATTTTCAAAATCAGCACAAAAGCTTACATTTAAGAAAATCACCTAACCCTTAACTCCTTGACCTCCAATACTCTTCTTCAAGTTGAAAATGCGCAAGTCCACTATCTTGGAAAAGTCACTTTTCAACGGCTCAATTTCACCTGGCAAGAAGGACAGCATTGGGCAATCATAGGAGATTCAGGTCGGGAACTTACCGCATTTTTAGAAACGCTTCGAGGCAGCACGCATTTGCCGCAAGGAAAAATTTCGAGACCTTTTTCAGAATCCTACACCAGCAATAAAGCCAAGGAGGGTAGTGTCAGCAGCTTTAGAGACTTGATGGCTTATGTCTCGCAACAGTATCGATTCCGAAATAAATCCAACCTGCAGAACTTCTATTTTCAGCAACGATTCAACAGCTCTGAGTCGGATGAAGCTGCGACAGTTCGAGAATATTTGACAGAAAATTCAAGTGCTGGTGCAGGATATTGGAACTTGGAAAATGTCTCAGAATTACTCCGACTCACCACTCTTTTGGATGAATCAATCCTCAAGCTTTCCAACGGAGAAACACGACGTTTGAGCTTGGCTTTGGGACTTCTCTCCCATCCACTAATTTACCTGATGGATCAACCTATGACGGGGCTGGATCAAGAAAGCCGATTGGCTTTTGGGGATTTCTTGAAGACAATTATTGAGCAGGGAATTCACGTCCTGATTACAACTTCAGCTCATGAAATTCCAGATGGAATTACTCATATCGCAAATCTCGATACAGGCGGAATTTCTGAAACTTGGACAAAAGAGAACTACCCTAACATCAAAAAAGAGAATACCGAAATTCCTTGGGATCTTTCCCTTCTTGAAAAACTCATCAACCCAATTTCACCCTCCTCCGAAATAGTGATTGAAATGAAAGATGTAAGTATCCGATATGGAGAAAAGTCCATTCTGAATGGGATTAATTGGAAAGTAGAATCTGGCGAGCGATGGCTTATTAAAGGAAAAAATGGATCGGGGAAATCTACCCTGATTAGCCTTTTAATCGGTGAAAATCCTCAGGCTTATTCTCAGAATTTTTGGCTTTTTGGAAGGAAAAGAGGAACAGGAGAAAGTATCTGGGAACTGAAAAAACCAATAGGATTTGTCGCGCCGGAGTTAGTTCGATTTTTCCCAGCCAACCAAACGGTAAGAAAAGTCATTCTATCCGGTTTTTTTGACACCATGGGTTTGTTCAAAAAGACAACTCTTGAACAAGATTCAAAAGCTCAAGATTGGATGAGGCTTTTCAAATTGGAGTCCTTTGCTGATTTACTAATCCAACGAATTCCCTTAGAGCAGCAACGCTGGACCTTGATGGCGAGAGCATTGATTAAAGACCCAAAACTCTTGATTTTGGACGAAGCTTCTCAGGGAATGGACGCTTTGCAGCGGGCGATTTTTAGAAAGACAATTGAGAAAATCTGCGATTTATCGGGCATCACGCTCATTTATGTAAGTCACTATTCGGAAGATATCCCCCACCAGGTGAATAGGATTTTAAATTTAGATACTAACCTGCAGAAATAAGTATCTGATTTTCATTCTGGCTTCCATAGAAATTCATTCGAACAACTGTTGTTTTGAAAATAATTGTACCAGCTACCGCTATTGAGTTTTCAAAAATCTCGCGGTAGTCACATTTTGGTACATTTTATTCAGGTTCTTGGTTCTTCCATGAGAATTGATTGCTAGATTTATTTAATTCAAAATACCCAATCCAATGAATACTAGCCTGCTTAAAGGCGGTAGGCAGGCCTATCTACCCTAAGCAGTCAGGTTTGACCTTTAAAAAAATTTATAAACACATGAAATCAAGCATGACAAGAATGTCACACACTGGGATGATTATAATTCATGCGAAGATTCCATCTGACCACTGAAAAACAAATTATAAACACATGAAAAGCAGGCGAACTTTTATTCAAAAATTTTTTGCGGGCTTAGCCATTCCCAGTGTGGTTGGAATGAATTCCGCTTTTGCATTTCAGCCGTTTAAGATTAATCAATCATTGGAAGGAGAACAATTCTGGAATCAGATCAGATCTCAATTTCCACTGAACAAAACCAGAATATACTTCAACAATGGCACTTTTGGACCTGCGCCATTTCCTGTTCAAAAAGCCATGGAAGAATCGTTGACGCATACTAATTCTTCAGGAGAATATGGAAATACTGAAATCGAAAGAGAAAAACTGGCGGCTTTTATAGGAGTCAAAACCTCCGAATTGAGCTTGACCCACAATACCACAGAAGGGATCAATATCATGGCTTGGGGAATCCCTTTAGCCAAAGGAGACGAAGTGATCATCACTAATCACGATCACGTGGGAAATGCCTTGCCTTGGCTTAACCGAGCAAAACTTCATGGAATAAACCTTAAAATTTTTACTCCGGCCAACACGCAGTCAGAAAACCTGGATCTGATCAAAAAACTCGTAACCCGCAATACCCGAGTCATTGCAATTCCTCATGTCACATGCACAACAGGACTTGTTTTTCCAATCAAAGAAATCTCGGAATTTGCCCGAAGTCGCGGGATCTTCACGGCAATAGACGGAGCGCATGGAGCTGGGTCCTTTGATTTGGATCTGAAAGATTTGGACTGTGACTTTTATGCCGGATGTTGTCACAAGTGGTTGTTGGGACCAAGTGGGACAGGTTTCCTCTATGTCAATGAGGAAAAGCTTGATCATCTTCAGCCCTATCACATCGGCGGTGGAAGTGACACAGGATGGGATTTGTTTAGCGATCCCCCGACTTTAACAGGTTATGTTGATTCTGCACATCGGTTTGATTATGGAACACAGAGCACATCGCTTATGAAGGGGGTTTCGGCAGCATTATCTTTTCACGAGGAAATCGGAAAGAAAAAAATCGAATTCAGAGTACGGGAATTGAATGAACATTTATTCAATGGGTTAGCTCAATTTGGAAATCAAATCGAATTACTTTCCTCAGTAGAATCCCAATCGAGGATTTCAATGGTTTCCTTTCGCCCAAAACACCACAGTTACCAGGAAGTAGGAAATGCGCTTAGTAAATCAGGATTCAGAGTTCGCCAAGTCCCCGAAGCTGGTGTCAATGCAATTCGTATTTCCACCCACATTTACAATTCAAAGGAAGAGATTGATCTTTTGTTAAAAGCCCTTCCTTCGATTCTCCTCTAATTTTATTTCTTTTTTACCGGCTTTGATTGCACTTCAATAAATCGAAAAGTCGCGATGTCAGCAATCAAACCCAAGGGCAAGGCTTGGCTGTACGGAAATTGGATGGCTCCTTTGCTGGTATTATACGGCTCCAATTCTTTCTTGAATTCGGCGACCCCTGAATTAGTTGGATAAAAGCCCAAATGATTTTTTGCGACAGCATAGTAAACCAAGACTTCCGAGGTCTTGAATGCCGGCATGTGGTAGCTGATGACTTCTTTAGCATCTGGTAATGCATTTTTTAAGGTCTCCCGCATGAGTTCAAGCCTTTCCCGAATTTCTCCGGAAAACCAACTCAAGTACTGATCCACGGACTCAGGTTTGGGATTCATCATTTCTCTTTTTTTTAAGGTTAGATCGATTATTTACGCTCCCCTGATTTAGGCAAAAATCTCACACTCAAATCGGGATCGGCCATATCCCTATCCAATGGATACATCGGGCGAATGATCCGCTTATGACCCAATCGATCCAAATCCTGATCTACCCCACCAGGAGTCTGAGCCATGATCCAGTCTCCCCGCATATCATATAACTCAGGAACTAGATAGCCGATTTTCACCACCACAATAGCTGCTTTCCTCGGATTCAAATTTAAGTCTGTGAAGTCTTTCTCCTTGTGATACGGCTTTCGCTTTTCAGTCACGATGACTTTTATGGAACCCACTTGAACCACTACTTCGACATTAGCATCCGGATCGCCTTCTTTGATCGACAGCACTTTTCCTTTGAGCAAAATAGGCGGAGCATATCGGTTATCTACCATCGCTCCTACATTGCCTTCGACTTGACTTCCAATTCCGGCCACTTTGGACATGGCAACCAAATCTGGGCCTGGAATGGATGCATAGATCATTTCAGGTCCAGATTCGGACTTAAATTCAGGTCTTTTTAACAACTCATTCAAAGTCCAGGTCACATCCCCTGCTCCTCCTGCAGTGGGATTATCTCCCATATCGGAAATCATAAAAGGACGCTTTTCACTTGCCAAAGCCAGTTTCAAACTTTCCTCTAATGTTGCCACCGGAGCCACAAACTCAAATTCAGCCCTCACATCCCAAAAGCTTTTGGCCAAATATTCTGCACTTTCTTTCACTTGCTTTTCATCGTCTCCAGTTACCATCACCACTGCATGGTTACGAGGTTCGTCCGCCCATGCATAACCAATCCAAATTGCCGCATCGATCACTCCCGCTTTTTTGGTTTCGGGATCCACTTTAGCATAAAGTCCTTTTCCGGGTTCGATTCGAGTGCTCGTTTTTTCTCCGGGAAGCAAAATCGGAATAGGAATCCAAGCTTTGAATGCAGGTTTTCCTTTTCCGCTTTCCAGGCGATCCAGCAGATTTTCAACAGCTCGTTTTTTGGATTCCAACGCATCCTCATGTGGCGCCATTCTGTAACATGTGATCAGGTCGGAGTTTTCGGCCAGCACCATTGATACATTGCCATGCAAATCCATTGAAGTAGAAATGATGGTCTCAAATCCTACGACTTCCCTTACTCGAATGATAAAATCACCTTCCGGATCATCCAAACCTACCACACTCATGGCTCCATGAATGTCAAAGAATAGTCCGTCATAGGGAAGATCCGCTTTGAGTCGGTCCAACGTCTGATTCACGAGCGATTCGTAAGCTTCGCGAGTGACGATTCCCCCAGGCAAAGCATGCGCTCTCAAGGTTGGTATCCACTCTGCACGCTTTCTATTTATAGAATCCTGAGCCAAAAATGGATAAAACGTAAACACGTCTTCATCAACACGTGCCTTGAATGCTTCTTCATGGGTTAAGGCTGGCGAGAAGGTACTGGACTCGATCGCAAGGCCCGCAATCGCAATTCTGGGAAGTTTGTTTTCAGATTCTTTTTCCGCACAGCGAAAAAATAAAGCAGAGAGTAAAACAAGGAGTAATAGCTTTTTCATGAAAGAAAGTTTTGGATTGTGAATTAACTCAGAAAATAGCTTGAACCAAATTCAATTGGGGAATTTCAAGCTTAAATACATGAGTGAATTCCAGTTTAAAAAAACAGGCTGTTTGGAATCCCTTTCCTCAATCTCTAATTTCCAGATCAAATTACTGAAAGATGGAAAGTACTACAGAAATCACCCTCTCCGAAGCTCAAGCCCAAGTTGACCAATGGATCAAAACTGTCGGCGTGAGATACTTCAACGAACTCACCAACATGACCATTTTGATGGAAGAAGTCGGAGAATTAGCGCGAATCATGTCCAGAACCTACGGAGAGCAATCCTTCAAAGAATCTGACAAAGGCAAAGACTTGGGAGACGAGATGGCAGATGTGCTTTGGGTATTAATCTGCCTTGCCAACCAAACCGGGGTGGATTTGACTGAAGCTATGAAGAAGAACTTCGAAAAGAAAAACATCCGAGATATCAATCGTCATCGGGATAATGAAAAACTAAAATAAATCAAGCAAATGAAGTTAGAAGATAAATCCATCATCGTCACCGGAGCGACAAGTGGAATGGGAATGGCCATGGCGGAGGCTTTTGTACGTGAAGGAGCGAATGTAATTCTAAGTGGTAGGGATCCCGAAAGAGGTCTTGCTCTTGAAAAAGAACTCAATTTATCTGGAAAAAAAACTGTTTTTGTCGCAGGTGATATCTCCAAGCCCCAAGCCAATGAGCAATTGGTAAAGGAGGCAATCCGAAACTTTGGCAAACTGGATATCATTGTCACCAATGCAGGAAACTTGGGAATCGGGTCAGTAACTGATATTTCCTTGGAAGAATGGGATTATACACTGGCGACTAATCTCAGTGCGGTATTTTATCTGAGTCGCTTTGCGATTCCTGAAATGAAAAAAACGGGAAAAGGAGTGATTCTTGTCAACAGTTCCATTGCTGCTTTTAAATCTTTTCCAAATCATGCAGCATACTGCGCAAGTAAAGCCGCCTTGGTTGCGCTTGTGAAGGAAATGGCATTAGACTATGGCCCGGAAATTCGAGTCAACACCATCTGCCCCGGACCTGTCGATACGCCTATGATTTGGGATTCTGCCAAGGCCTTTCAGGACCCGAATACCATCGTACAGCAAACTGCAAATAACACCCTCATGAAACGACTTGGAAAACCTGAGGATATTGCTTCATTGGCTTTATTTCTGGTTTCAGAAGAAGCTTCATGGATCACAGGATCGGCTTTTACCATAGATGGTGGGATTTTAACTAGATAGAACACATGAAGAATTGCACATCCCTCCACATCTTTCTCATAATTTGTTTTTGTCTCACAGGATGTCAAGTCCAAACCATTTCGACAAATAAAAAGAAGACAGTCATCCTGTTCAATGGTAAAAACTTAGATAACTGGTACACATTTGTCCAACACCGTGGGCGAGATAGCGATCCCAAAAATGTCTTCACTGTTCAAGATGGAATGATCCGGATATCTGGTGAGGAATGGGGCTGCATCACAACAAATAATGAATTTGAAAATTATCGGCTGGTGGCTGAATTTAAATGGGGAGAAAAAACTTTTGAACCACGAGTGAAAAACGCAAGAGATTCAGGCATCCTACTTCATTCAGTTGGGGAGGATGGAGGGTCAGAAGGAATCTGGATGTATTCCATAGAATGTCAGCTAATCGAAGGAGGAACGGGGGACTTTATCGTAGTTGGAGACGGGTCAGAAAACTTCAGCATTACGAGTCCGGTAGCTGAAGAAAAGCAGGGAAATTCACCGGTTTTTCAAGCAGGAGGAAAAGAAACTACCGTAAACCGAGGAAGAGTCAACTGGTATGGTAGAGATCCTGATTGGAAGGATGTCTTTAATTTTCGAGGTACTCAAGATGTAGAAAATCCTGTTGGGGAGTGGAATCGAGTGGAATGTCTGGTCGAGGGAGACAAAATCAGCATTTTTCTCAATGGGAAATTGGTCAATCAGGCTTCCAATGTGAGACCCAGCAGAGGGAAAATTCAAATCCAGTCAGAGGGTGCCGAGATTTTTTTCAGAAAGGTTGAACTGGAACTCCTACCCCAAAATTGAAGAAATTAAAAAGCCAGCCGCAAAACCCAAAATGCCCGAAATTTCTCTCGGGCATTTCTCAAATGTGGGATGATATTTCAACTTAGCCCTCCTTAAGCATGCGGTAAAGTTCGTCCTTCAATCTCAGACGGTTTATTCTCAATTGATTGGCAGTCTCATCAGAGGCAGGTTGTGCATCTGATTCGATCCGGTAGATTTCATGATCTACTTCATCATATTCATCAAATAGCTTTTTGAAATGCTCGTCTTCCACTTTTAGATCATGGATTTTGGTTTCAAACTCGGGAAATTCGTTAGTTAGGGGATGCTTTCTAAACATGATTTAAATGGGTTTTATCTTATTACAAGGTTAACACTGGCCCATTTAAAAAATCATGACAAAGGTCAGTTGAACTCAGGATTAAAATCTTTTATGGAAAAGTCGTTTTAAACCAAATAATAGCTTCAGCTCTTAATCGAGAAAGAGTTGCTGAATCGTACATTAGAATATGCTTCAATTTGCTAAGTGTTCACTCTTACTTTTTTTGATTTTTGGGAAAATTATTAATCTTGTTATTGCGCAACAGGATTCTATCAAACTGCCGGAAAAAGCGATTTTTATTCTTCCTTTGGTGTATTATACTCCAGAAACACGCTGGGTTTTTGGCGTCGGCGGGGCTACTAATTTCAATCTTGGAGATAGCTCAAACACATATGAAAGTCAGGCGGTATTTGGTGTTGCCTATTCCCTGAGAAAGCAATTCTTAAGCTATGCCAACTGGAGAATTTTTACCGATCAAAACAAAAACCTGTTCTCCGGAGAGGTGGGTTGGTACAATTACGTCTACTTTTTCTATGGGATCGGAAATAATGTAAAAGAATCGGATTCGGAAACGTATGAAGCCAAATTCCCTAGACTTCGGTTTGACTATGCCAAGCAGATTTCACCATCGAGTTTTTTGGGGTTCAAGTCCGTTCTAGATCAATTTAGCATTTCCGGCTTTGATCCTATCGGAAAGCTTGCAAATGAAGAATACATCGGCAAAGAGGGCGGATGGAATGTTGGTTTGGGCCCTGCATTCATTTTTGACTCAAGGAACAACCCAATTTATCCTGGTTCTGGCTGGTTTTCGGAGACGTATCTCCTACGATTTGGTAAGCCTTTGGGAGGAGATTATCTTTATTGGGAGATCGGTGGAGATCTTAGAAATTATAGATCGCTCTCGCAAAGTGTGATTTGGGCAAACCAAATCGCTACAAAAATCACGGTTGGAGATACGCCATTTTTTGCCTTGCCACTACTTGGGGGAAATCGCTCACTCAGAGGGCTTTTTGAAGGAAAATACCGGAATAGCAATGTGGCTTTTTTCCAGTCCGAAATCCGAAAAACCATTGGAAAGCGGTGGAGCTTGGTTGGTTTTGCCGGAGTGGGAAATGTGTTCTCTAATCTCAATTCCATTGCTGATGGGGCCAAACTAGCCTATGGAGCAGGCGGAAGATTCCGGCTTTCAAAAACCAAAAAGTTGAATTTGCGGTTGGATTTGGCTCATTCGCCAAATGAGGGGGTGCAGTTTTATTTTACGTTTGGGGAGGCTTTTTAGAAAGTGAAAAAGCTAAAAGTAGAAGAAGGCAGTTACATTAGGCAGTGGGCAGTTTTGTCACCCTGAGCGGAGTCGAAGGGTCCTCGTACTTCCCGACTCTCGTCGGTCAGGTGCTCGGACTGACACACATTAAGCTCCATTCAATTATTCCGTCATTGGTGGGTAGAGTCGAAGCCTTTTGGATAAATAGTCAGAAATCAGAAATCTGAAAGGCTGTCTTAAATGGCTGACTTTTTTTCGCTCACAGATTTCACGGATAAACACAGATGAGAAAAAAATCAGCAAATTTATCAGTTCAGCGGGATATTCTCAGTCTTCAGTCGCAAAGGGCAATTTTCAGGAAATTCAGAAAATTCAAGTTATAAAGTTGAGCAGGAAGTAACTATTGAACTTTCACCAAAAACCCTCTCTCATCCAATTTCACCACAATTTCATACAAATCTAGCGTCAGGCAAAAGTCAATATCTCGCTCGATGCCATGATTTTGTAATCGCTTGGCGTGAGAAGCCTGTGAAAGAAACCCTTTGAGGTTATGTCCAACTTTTTCGAAAAGCATACTCATTGCCATGGCTCCATCCTCGCTTGATTCATGCGTTGATTCCAATGACTTCACCAATGCTCCTGCATAAAGCGAATCCTCCAAGTTGAAGTGACCCTTCCAACCAGCACAGTGAATGAGGACGTCATTGTCCTGAGCTTGGATATAGGAAACCGTGGCTTGGAGACTTGGAAAAGCTCCGATCAGGATTTCAAATGCTCCTTTGGATTTTTCTATCGCCTGAGTTCCATTTGTAGTCGTCATGGCAAGTTTACGACCTGGATACTCGCCAGAAAGGTAAGCTACAGGAGAATTCCCCATCTCAAAGCCAGGTGCTGTCAGCCCATTCCGTTCGCCTCCTATCAGGTATCCTTGTTCTTTCATCAATCGACAAGCTTCTAAATCTGCAAAAGGAAGGATCTCCTCCACTCCATTTGCAAGTGCAGCAACCATCGTGGAAGTGGCGCGAAAAATATCGACCACGACCACGATTTTGCCTTCAAGATCGAATAGATGAATTAACTCAGGACTGAAGCAAACCTCAACTTTATTCATGCTTAAGCTTTCAGGAGCGGAAGTTTTTCTACCTGAGCTTTCAGGTTTTTATTTCTGACTTGGATAAAAATCTCAGTTCCGGGTTTGCTGAACTCTGTTTTCACATAACCCATTCCAATGCCTACTCCCATACTTGGAGACTGAGTTCCGGAAGTGACCTCGCCGATTATTTCACCTACTGCATCCACGATTGGATAGTGACCTCTTGGTATTCCTCTTTCCTGCATTATAAACCCAACCAATTTGCGGGAAACGCCCTCTTCTTTCTGCTTTTTGATCGCTTCAGAATTGATGAAGTCCTTGGTGAATTTGGTGATCCAACCCAAGCCAGCTTCGATTGGTGAAGTGGTGTCGGTGATGTCATTTCCGTAGAGGCAATAGCCCATTTCCATTCTCAAGGTATCTCTCGCACCCAAACCAATCGGCTTGATGTCGAAGTCTTTTCCTGCTTCAAAAATTGCCTTCCAGACATGCTCCGCGTCTTCATTTTTCACATAAATCTCAAAACCTCCAGCTCCGGTATAGCCTGTTCCTGAAATGACCACATCCTGTACTCCTGCAAATTCACCAACCGTAAAGTGGTAGAACTTCACTTCAGAAAGATTGACTGGAGTCAAAGACTGAACGGCTTCGATTGCCTTTGGACCTTGCACCGCAAAAAGTGAATGATCATCAGAGATATTGGTAAGCTTGGCTCCCATGGTATTGAACTTGTTGATCCAAGCCCAATCCTTTTCAATATTGGAAGCATTGACCACCAACATATATTTTTCCTCTTCAAATTTGTAAACGATTAAATCATCCACTATCCCACCTGTCTCATTGGGAAAGCAGGAATATTGTGCCTGTCCGATCACCAATTTGGAAGCGTCGTTTGAAGTGACTTTTTGGATCAAATTGAGTGCTTCAGGTCCTTCCACCATGAATTCACCCATGTGAGATACATCAAAAACCCCTACTCCATTTCGCACACAAAGGTGCTCTTCGTTGTCGGAACTGTACCGCACGGGCATATTGAAACCGGCAAAAGGCACCATTTTGCCACCAAGGGCAATGTGCAGGTCATTGAGAGGGACGTATTTGATTTGCTCTTCCATATTTGGGTGTTTTTTATCGTGGGCAAAGGTAAGGATTGACAGGAATTTAGGTGAAGGGAATTTAGGTTTTTTGACTGGTGGAGAAAAGGATTTGAAGCCTTAATCACTTGTTGTCTTTAAACAAAAAAAGCAGCGTTTCGGCTGCTTTAAATTTGTTTTTATTTGAGTTTGGGATTATACCGAGAAGCTCTCTCCACATCCGCAAGTTCGGCTTGCATTAGGATTAACAAATTGAAATCCCTTGCCATTCAATCCGTCGGAGAATTCGAGAACAGTTCCAGCCAGATAAAGCAGACTTTTTCTGTCGACGAGAATTTTGACCCCTTTGTCTTCAAAAACATGGTCTGAATCCACCACAGTGGCATCAAAACCAAGGTCATACATCAAGCCGGAACAACCCCCACCTTTGACAGAAACTCGTATATTTTCATTCTCAGTTCGGCCTTCCTCTTTTCGGAGTTCGAGAATCCGCTCTTTGGCTTTGTCAGAAACGATGATCATATCTTTATATTTTTACTTTTGATAATGCTTTGGAATGTATCGTAAACACATCCATTGAAAAAAAGATTCGCAACAAAGATACAAAAATAGATGATGAGGAAAATTGAACATATCGGAATAGCAGTTGCAGATTTAGCAAAATCCAATGAGCTCTTCACTCGACTTTTGGGAAAAGAGCATTATAAAACTGAGTCTGTGGAAGATGAAGGAGTAAAAACCAGCTTTTTCCAAGTGGGCGACACCAAGGTTGAGTTGCTTCAAGCGAGCCGATCAGACAGTCCGATTGCGAAATATTTGGAGAAAAAATCAGAGGGCGTCCATCATATCGCATTTGATGTGGAAGATATTCACGCGGAAATCAAGCGGTTGAAAGAAGCAGGTTTTGAAATCCTGAACGAAACCCCAAAACAAGGAGCTGACAATAAAATTGTGGTATTTTTGCATCCTCGAAGCACAAACGGTGTGTTGGTGGAGTTATGTCAGAATCAGTAGGCAGTTTTCAGTGATCAGTAGGCAATGCCAGTTTGCAGTCGTCAGTCGCAGTAGGCAAGTTCAAAATTCAGAAAGCTGAAGTCAGAAAGTTTACCTTCCGGAGGTAGGCTGAAAACAGTAGGCAGTCGCAGTTTGCAGAAAGCAGAAGAGGAATTCAGAAAGCTAAAAAGACTCAAGGCTTTCCTTTATTGACAATTTTAATCTGCGAAAACCTGCCTGCAGCAGACAGGTCTGCGACTTTTTCTGTGTAAAACTTGCCTTACGGCAGTCAGGTCTGCGGGAAATAAATACCGATTAAATAATAAATCGTAAATCAAAATGTCAGAAAAAAGAACAGAAATCAGTGAACTCGGAGAATTTGGCCTGATTGATCACTTGAATTCAACAGTAGTAATCAAAAATCCAGGAACTGTCAAAGGCATCGGAGATGATGCGGCGGTAATCGAGGCGGGAGATCATGTCAAAGTGGTGACTACTGATCTTTTGCTAGAAGGAGTTCACTTCGATCTTTCTTATGCTCCTCTGACTCATGTGGGTTTCAAAGCTGTGGCAGTGAATGTTTCCGATGTGGCAGCGATGAATGCAATTCCAAAGCAAATCACCGTAAGCATTGCGCTCTCCAATCGCTTTTCCGTGGAAGCAGTAGATGCCTTATATGAAGGAATCAATGCCGCTTGTGAGCATTATGGAGTGGATTTGGTCGGTGGAGACACAACAGCCTCCAGAGGTGGATTAGTGATCTCAGTTACTGCTATCGGTGAAGCACAAAAGGAGCAAATCACTTACAGATCCGGCGCCAAAGTCAATGATATTCTTTGTGTAACAGGGGATTTGGGATCGGCTTTGGTTGGATTGCAAATCCTAGAGCGTGAAAAACAAGTGTACCTTGCCAATCCGGACATGCGTCCTGACCTGGAAAAATACACCGTAGTGACCGGCCGTCAACTTAGACCTGATGCCCGAATGGATATTATCCATGAAATGCGGGAATTAGGTATTGTCCCTACCAGCATGATGGATATTTCAGACGGATTAGCTTCGGAGATTTTCCATATCTGCAAGGCATCAGGCGTTGGGGCTACAATCTATGAAGACAAACTCCCGATAGATAAGCAGACCTTTGACACTGCAGTAGAGTTAAATTTAGACCCAATCACCTGTGTCTTGAATGGTGGAGAGGACTATGAATTACTATTCACGATTGATCAAAAAGATTTTGAGAAGTTGGAAAAGCACTCTGACATCCACTTTATCGGTCATATCACAAAACCAGAAGAGGGAAAATACTTAGTGACCAAAAGCGGAACTGCTGTACAGTTGAAGGCACAGGGCTGGAAGCATTTTTGAAAGAAGCAAGATATTAGACTTAAGATATTAGATTCAAGAAACAAGATTGGCTGGAAGTAAAATTTCAGCCATTTTTTTTATGAAATGCAACTGAATTTTAGTTACTTTTATCTATGGCTAAGTTGGATAAATTGAAGGCAAGATTACTTCAAAAACCTAAGGACTTTAGGTATGAAGAGTTGGAGACTTTATTACTTGGCCTAGGTTATGAAGAAAAGAATACTGGAAAAACTGCTGGTTCGAGAAGGTTATTTATCAATATTCAAACTAAATCCATTATTCGGCTTCATAAACCTCATCCCTCATCGATTTTGAAAACTTACGTGATTCTGGATGTGATCAATATTTTAACAAAAGAAGAACTGCTATGAACAATATAATTGAACACAAAAACTTCATTGGGTCTGTGTCATACTCATCTGAAGATGAAGTTTTTCATGGAAAAATTGAGGGGATTGATGACTTAGTGACTTTTGAAGGAGGCACGGTGGCCGATTTGAAATCTGCCTTCGAAGAGGCAGTGGAAGATTATATAGAAATCTGCAGCGAAATCGGAAAGAAGCCTGAGAAGTCTTACAAAGGTTCATTCAATGTTCGGATCAAACCCGAGCTTCATAAAAAAGCAGCTAGAAAAGCGCTGAAACAAGGATATTCGCTAAATCAATATGTTGAGAAAGCCTTGGAAGACTTTATGGTAAATGAACCAGAATAAATTTCATATCCCGGGCATTCTGATTCATGGAAATCTGTTTCTCATGAGGTAGTCCTGAGGCCTAATGCTATCGGTCCGATCGTAGAGGTAATTCCATTTGGTCATGTAATAATCTGCCGGCATGAATTCATCCTTTCGCTCCTTCAATTTAGCTTTGAGTAAATTTTCCAGCTCTTTTTGAAGGTTGGTTACCTCTTTTTTATCAACCAAATTCTTGAGTTGATAAGGGTCAGATTCATTATCATACAGCAGCCAAGGTCCCTTCAAATCCCTCACATAAGTGTATCGTTTTGTCCGGATTCCGCGATATTCTCTTCCTCCGTTAGAAAACTGCCATTCGTGAAAAGGAACAGGAAGCAGGATCAAGGAGGCTTCATTATCAATATCTTTTCCTTGTATTAAATCTTGAGAAAAGTCTTTCCCCTCCACTTGGCTTGGGATTTTTATCCCACTTAACCCCAAAAAAGTAGGGAGTAAATCGGGTGTACCGATGGGGTTTTGAATCACTCGAGACTGCGTTCCTAATCCAGCAGGGAAACGCATCAGCATGGGGACCAGAATCGACTCATCCCAAGGTCTTTGCTTTTTTAAAACCCCCTTTGACATCAACATATCTCCATGCTCAGAGGTAAATACCAGCAGCGTGTTATCCTTAAGTCCCAAGTCGTCTAAAGCCTGAAGTAGTTTACCAAAGGCATGATCAATGGCTGAGGCATGGGCATAATAACCAGCCAATACATTTCTGGCACTATCCTGAAATTCAATTGGCACATTTGGTCTTAATTTTAATGTCTTGGCATCATAAAGCGCCTTGAACTCAGCGGGAGCAGAAAAGTAAGGATCATGAGGCGGTCCATAGGACAAAATCAAGGCGAATGGTTTCTCCTTGTTTTTTGCCATAAAACTGATCGCGCTGTCTGTCTGGGGAAATACATCATAGCCCGGCCAGACATGACGCTGATCATTTTCATCAAAGTAAAAGCTGTTGTTATAATTATGACTCACTTCACGCACTTTCCAATAGTCAAACCCTTGTCTTCTTTCAGCAGGTATTGGCTTGTCTCGTCCGCTAAATGGATCCTCACCTCGCTGATGCCCATTCAGGTGCCATTTTCCGATATACCCTGTTTGATAGCCTTCACTTTTATAAATCTCCCCCAAGGTTAAGGCTTCATTGGGAAGTGGTTTGTCATTGTAAAAAATCCCATGCGTCAAAGGATACTGACCGGTCAAAAAACTAGCCCTCCAAGGAGCGCAAACTGGTAAAGTGGCGACTGTGTGTTCAAAAATCAGACTTTCCTGAGCAAACTTATCCAGATTAGGAGTTTTAATTTGGGAATTACCGGCATAACCCATTTCCTGAGCTCTCCACTGATCTGCCAGAATAAAAACCAAGTTTGGTTTTACCAGCTGAGACTGCTCAGGTCCATTCTGAAAATCTAAGGAATCTGTTTTTTCTCCAAAGAATAAAAAAATAGCAAGAGCATATATGTAGGTGCTGAACATGGCGGTCTTTTCATTGAAAATACGACAGCAGCCAAGTTCCACTATCCTGCACTCTCAAGTCTAAACCCGATTTTTCGAATCGATCACAATCGTAACCGGGCCATCATTGACCAAACTTACTTTCATGTCAGCTCCAAATTCACCTGTTCCGATTGATTTCCCGAGTTCTGATTCTAATACCTGAATCATTCTTTCATACATCGGAATGGCAAAATCGGGTTTGGCAGCTTTGATGTACGACGGACGATTTCCCTTTTTGGTGCTGGCATGAAGCGTAAATTGGGAAATCAACAAAATCTCCCCTCCCACTTCTGAAACGCTGCGATTCATCACCCCATTTTCGTCTGGAAAAATCCTGAGATTTACGATCTTTTTGGAAAGCCACTCGATGTCTTCCTGATTGTCAGCATCCTCTATTCCCAATAGAATCATTAAACCTAGGCCGATCTCGGCCTTTATTTTTCCGTCAATTTTGACGGCAGATTCGGAAACACGCTGAATGACTGCTATCATTTGCTTAAATCTTGCATTTGTCCGGAGAGCACCACTTCCACTGCACTTGAATTAGTGGCAAGGGCTTTTTTTACCAATGCTTTGGCCACCTGATAATCATAGATCGGCCGGATATTTTTTGCCAGTTTGAGCCAAACCAACGGTTTCATGAAAATCGTCGCGACCAGTTCTCC
This sequence comes from Algoriphagus sp., assembly GCF_030694375.1. Lineage (GTDB taxonomy): Bacteria > Bacteroidota > Bacteroidia > Cytophagales > Cyclobacteriaceae > Algoriphagus. The sequence continues at coordinate 162,971 of NZ_JAUXYL010000023.1, read as the reverse complement.
AAAGCGGAATTCACTTCGGTTTCCGAGCAAAAGTGAGGGACGAAAGAATCCCAAATAGTCAAATTTAATCGTTTTCAGGTCTTCCTCTGTTTCACCTTTGACTTTGTTGTAAAAAACGGAGGAGGTCGAATCAGCACCTAAAGCTGAAACATACAGGAACTTGCCTGCCCCGATCTTTTTTGCCCATCGGGCGAATTCAATTACCAAATCATGGTCAATGGCATAGAACTGTTCCTTCGAACCGGCTACTTTGATCGTCGTTCCAAGACTTGAAAAGGCGTGGATTTCAGAAGTTTTAGTGGAAATGGTTTCTATTAATCCATGGTATGCACCACCCAGGGATTGAGCATTCACTTTTTCCTGCCAGTCCCAACTGTTAATTTTGGAGAGATCTCCGTCGATTTGAACCAGTTTTTCGTGTTTTAGCGCCAGCTTCCTTCTGCCTACGCTCAGGACATAATCATATTCTTTTCCCTGTAAAAGCTGATGAAGCAACTGCATACCAACAAGTCCGGAAGTACCGGATATTAATGCGATTTTCATGGAGTCAAAGTAGCGTAGATTGGATCAAAGGTAAAAGCTCTGATTCCAAGTCCTGATTTTTATTTCTTGCGTACCAAAGGTGAATTTCCTCCAAAAATTCTTTGTAGGACTTTCCCTTAGAATCGTGTTTGTATTCCTTGTGTCTGGTTAAAAGGTAATTTGGCTTTGGTCCCCAAGTGAAAAGCTCAACCTTCAAGTCCCGGGTAAAAGCCACTAACTTAGGAATTGATCTAGCACCATGGGTAAGATAGGCGTCCATGATTTCGGGGAATTCATCCCGCATAATGATCCTTAGGTCGATTTTCGGGTTGAGCTCTGCCAATTTAGCCAGATAAGGAATAGATTGGGAACCGTCTCCGCACCAAGCTTCCGTAATCAGCAACCAAACTTGAGCTTCCTGAATGGATTGCACGAGTTTTTCAATTTTAGGGGATACTTTGGCAGTCTTGTCCCAACGTCTCATCCGCTGAAGACACATCTTGGTATACTCAAGGTACGCTTCGCTTTGATTTGATCCGGTAGTGCGATTTTCCCTAACCAATTGTTCTGTAAACTCAACAAATTTAGAGTAGGAAAAACCTTGATCGATTACCTTTTGAGTAACCGGGTGACTTAAAAATTCCATTTATTAAAGATTTGTGGGAGAACAGAAGAGTTTGTTACTGAGTTCGCTCCCACTCTAAAAATTGATCAACTTCATCCTTCAATTTGGCATAGACAGCCAAAATCACCGATAGATCGTCCGCAAATCCGAAAATCCCAAGGAAATCGGGAATCAAATCTATGGGCGAAACGAAATAAACCATGGCCAATACAATCATTCCAAGTGAACTCAATGCCATTTTATGTTGTCCTCCAAAATGTGCTTTGATCATTCGAATAAAAACCTGAATAGGTGCTGTCAGCTTTTGAACTTTCGGGTTATGAGCCAATTTTAACAACCTTTTTCCCACATTTTGGACAAGTTCTACCACTTTCTGCTCCTGTCGGATAATTACGTCTACCTGTTTTCCAAAAAGCATTTTCGCTTTTTCAACAATTTCGGAGGTCTTAGAAGTGAAGGTTGTCATTGGCTTAGAAATGAAGTTGGATTTCAGATTTCACTTGTCGAAGCGCATAGGATATTGCATCGTTTTTTTGCTCAAGTGATTGTGCGAAAATAGCTTTTGCCAGATCCATTCCACTTGCTTCGGCATGTAGCGATTGACGGCTTAAATTCAATAAGGTGGTTACATCCTCCACAGCGCGTCTTACAGCTTCCCAAGTTTCTTCCGAAAAATAAACCTGCTGACTGAGGTTATGATTGAATTCCTCTCGAACCTCGGCCAAAAGCTGAGGATGAAGCTCTGCCGCAGAAAATTGACTGGGGTTAGACCTTCTCACCAAATTATTGGGCGTGATTCGCTCCAATAGCAGGCAAAGCCGCTCGGCCGCCTGAAGTCGGATCGGAAGTACGACTTGAGTATTTTGAGTTTTGAGGTCAATCAACAATTTCTCCCGCTCTTTGGAAAGAAAAGAAACGACCACGAGGTACATGCCATACAAGACAATACCTGCCGGCAAAATGATTTTTAATAAATCCAGTAAATAATCCATTGTGATTTTTTTGTATTCGAATATCAGCATTTCTAATCAGTCAAAAAATCGGCCGAATCCGTAAATTTGAATCGAAACACGAACCAAATTCCTAAAACTTTGATTTTGACAGCATGCTGATTCCCATTTCTATCACTGAAAAAGCCGAGGCTGAAATCAAACACATCATGGCTACCAAGAATATCCCCACAGACTATTATTTGCGAGTGGGTGTCAAAGGCGGAGGCTGTGGCGGTATGGCTTATGCATTGGGATTTGATAAGCCAAAAGCTGAGGATCAGCAGTTTGAGATTGACGGAATTCCTGTTTTGATCGAGAAAAAGCATTACATGTTTCTGATGGGAATGCAGATTGACTTTTTTGAAGGAGATGAAGCCCGTGGCTTTACTTTCGTCAATCCTGATATCCCCAAACGGCACGATAGCTGATTTTTTGTAACTTCAGCCAACCAAAAACAGGACGATGAAGGCACTTTTCACGCTCACCCTTTTTCTGACATTTAGTCATTTCTTAGTTGCTCAAGTCAGACAACTTGAGGCTGATCAAGCTCCCGGCATAGGAACGGTCGAAGGCCTCAATTGGATGGTAGGCTATTGGACCGGCCCGGGATTGGGTGGGGATTGTGAAGAAGTCTGGATGCCTGCAGTGGATGGCCATATGATCGGCACGTTTCGATTTTGGGAAGATGGAAAATTGGTTTTTTCCGAATTTATGAATTTGGTACAGGAAGGTGAAAGCGTATCTATGAAACTCAAGCATTTCGGCCCTGATCTTTCGGGATGGGAAGATCGAGAAGAATGGACAACATTTCGGCTGATTGAATTAGGTGAAAACAAAGTATGGTTTCATGGATTGACCATCGAGCGGATTGGCAACGAAATGATCTACCAATTGGCTTTAACTCAAAACGGAGAAAGAATAATCGAGGAATTCAAATTTGTACGAAAGGGGCTTTGAACCAAAAATTCATTTTTTAATAAATTCCTGAAGCACGAAGTTTTTACTTGAGCTGACCTTTTCCAGTTCGAATATACCAAAAGCGTGGTTAGCATATCTGGGGAAAACTATCTCAGTTTGACCGACGACCGAAAATAGAGCGTAGTGCTCCATCTCTCCAAACCGATTGAGCCCAAACCTTCTGAGAGCTCTTTGCTGAAAAGGGCTCCTGGCAATCCATCCTGTAACAATCATTGGAGCAGGATGAGCCAAAGAATACATCAATGTGGAGTTATGAGAGTGGTATCCTTCTACAAATATTGGATCACCCGCTCTTATCCCCTCACTCAGCTGAATGAACTCTTTATCCATTTGTTTCCTGCCTTCTGCCTCTTTTAGAAAATTAATTGTGTGCACTATCAAAGCTGTAAAAAGGATTAGCGATCCAATTTTCCATTTCTTATTCCCTTTCATATCCCCTTGAAATTCCAGAATCGGAATCAAAAAGGGGAGAAAAAACACGACAATGACTCTTCCTTGAATGAGGAAAAAGTGATTAAACAAAAAGAAAAAAATCAACCAGCCCAAGGCAAAAATGATTGCGCGCCTAGTATCAAAATAGATTAGCCAAAATGAACCCACAAAAACCAGGATCAGCATAGACTTAAAAGCCTCAGTTTTTTGAATTTGAAAGAGTCTTTTCAGGGAATTGGAGACCTCCGCTACACTAAGCAAACGCGCGTCGAGTTCTGTTTTTTTTGACCGGAGCTGATCTATAGTCGGAAACCCTTCTTCAAAATACCAGTTTGCGAAAAAATACCAATCAGAATTTCGGTCAATTTCATCTTTAACTACATCCTGTCTGAAAACAGGATGGTCAATTACCGAAGCTCTCGCCTTATTGAATTCCAGAAAATCCACAAATTCTGATTGGCTTTCCCAGAACAGCTTTCCAACCAACACCACACCAAATGAAACCACTATAAATACAAGATTTTTTAAATTATTCTGAAAAAATTGAGACCCAAAACGGCTCACTTTCCATGCTAAAAACCCAATACCTACCAATACAACTGCTTCCCAGCGAATCAATAAAGCGAGAACAAAAAGACCCAAGGCTATCCCTGACAAGATCCGATTTTTATTACCTCCTATCCCGAAAAGATGAATCAATGAAGCCAAGCATGCCAATCCTGCTACTTGTGTAAACTGTAGGAAATAGCAAAAATGAAGGCACAGTGCAAGGATCACCACCAAGAGAAATCTCTTAAAGACAACAGGATTACTGCTGAATTCCAGTTTTTTAAAAATCAAAAAGAAAGAAATCCCTATCGTCCAAAACCAAGTTCCCGCATACCAATTGGCCAGTGGAAAAGACCGATACAACAGGGAAAAAAACCAACTCAGCAAAGGATGAATGAAAACAGCATAAGATTCGGGAATTCCGGTATAAGCTCCGGACACCAACCACATCATCAGTACATCATCATTGACTTGAAACCTCCAAGGTAAAAGCCACACCGAGGCAATGGCAAGTAGGCCAATTACAAGCGGAATGTGGGTACGTATTGAGTCCTTAATCATCTAAGCAGCCATAAGATTATTCATCAAAATCGGGAATTAAAATAATCTTCCCGTATTCACCGGCAGGCAATTCATCCAATGGGTAGTAAAGCAAAACACTTTCCTGAATTCCCTTCGGAAAATAGTTCTCCAGTTGCGTTTTGTCCCAAAATCCGGGGCTGATCGGGATAGTCTTGCCCAAAAGGTAAGGAATACCCGGTATCCGGTAAGCCGCAAGGACAATTGAAGGACTTTCATCCGGCATTTGATTTTTTATAACCTTAAGCTGAAGGACTTGTTGAGGGGTAAGAAATATGCTTTTTCCCGGAAGGTATTCCCATTTTTCAGTGGCCTCCCAAATACTCTTTTGGGCAAAAGGACTCCACCAAAGTCCATTTGACACCAGAATCAGTGAAGAAAAGGAAATAAAATACACCAAGTATTTCTCCGCAAATGGATAAACCTCGTCGAGCCAGATCATGGCTGCAAGACACCAAAAGATCCAATAATGAATCCCCAGGCGAAGCCAATAAACATTGCTCCCAAAGTGAAGGATAAATGGTAAAAAGAGCAATAAAAGCACCCAATACTTTCTGGAAGAAAGGGTCAAAGCAGTCAATTTCGAATGAACCAAGATTCCGAAAATCAGAGGCATTATCAATAAGAAAATATGATTCCATTCCTCAGTGATGTGCGTTTGGAAGAAGATCAGGACTAAAATAAAAACCGTAATTCCCAAATTTATCCGGGGATTGGGGCTGATTTTTTTCAAAATAAGAGTTGACAGAAAAACTAAAAAGCACCAAAAAAATCCAAAAAAAGTATGTTTGACTAAAATGAAAAATCCATAATCAGGCCTGGAAACAGTGAATTCAAGGCCTTGAATCATTCGGAGTGTTGAAAAAGTATCCAAGAATAAGAAAAATGCTAATTCCAATACAACAAAGGGTACAAACAACAGGATTAGACTACTGATTGATTTTTTATCTTCATAAATAAGGATCGAAACAGATATTAAGCCTAATAGTAGAGCAGTCGTCACTTTAACATAAACCAAAAGACCCAGAATTAGCCCCAATACCAGTACCTTCAAAAGGGGAGATTTTGTTTTAAAAGAAACACAAGCTAACCACAGCCCAGTTAGGCACACCGATAAGGAATTATAGGAAAGACTGGAAGGCAGAAATCCATATCCGGCAGAAATTCCTAGAAAGGATATCATCGCGATTTTGAATGAGAGGCCCTTCTCTTCAGCTATGTTTTTCCAAAAAAAGGAGAACGCCAAAGCTGCTACCACATAAGAAATCAATCGCAAAATTCTGAGGCCGATAATTCCAAAGTGGATTCCTGTACATTGGTAAAATCCCTTAAAAAACAGATCGTAATTGAATATTCCTGCATTGTTTTCCTGAAGGGGGTGCGCCAGTAGTACATACAATCCCTCGTCAGAGATATCAAATCCTTTGGGCAGGGCTAGACCAACCAAAATAAGGACTGAAAGGACTGCCAGAAATAAGAATTTATTGGTAGAATCCGCCAAAATCGAGTTAGGAATAGACTTGTCAATTTAGGTGATTTTATTAATTCTGCCAGTTTGCGTCGAGTAGAAAGAGGAATGGTCTAATTGCTAAATTTGTCAAGTATTGATAGTCAGAATGCTTAAGTGAGAAAGCAGAAAAAAATTGACTGATTTGAAATTCTTTGAATAAACAGGCTTAACCCTTCACAAAAACTCGTTTTTTACCGAAAATCAACTTTTTGAATCTCATGTCTCATCCCATTTTTCTCATCCGATTGCCTGCGCATCCCTCTATTCCCTTGAATCCCCGGTTGGAAAAAACTCAAAAGACAATCTCGGAAGCTCGTGAAAAAGAGGAAGTCTGAGCAAGCAGTCTGAAAACCGATCTGAATTAGGGAAGTTAGCGGCCAAGGAATTGGATTCAGGAAATCGTTTTTTGAAAAAAGGCGATTGATGCAGGGATTGGTAGTGAAATACACCCAAGATCCCTTTTGATTTGAGATAAGATATGTAAGCTGTCCTTGAATGGATGTTCTCAAAAACAAGGAAAAAAATGTGCGCATTGGCCATTTTTGAGGGTGCAGGGAAAGTGAAGGAGAATAGCTCCGCTTCCTTTTTCAATAGCTCAAGATAATTCTTTGACAGGAGTTTTGACTTGATTTCGAATTGGCTGAAAGCCTGAAAGTAATCTTCCCAAACAATTTTTCGTTGGGCCTGAATAACATCCAATTGCTCAAGTTGGGCCCACAAAAAAGCCGCTGTAATTTCAGAAGGCAGGAAGCTACTTCCCACATCTACCCAGCCATATTTGTCAATTTCGCCTCTGAAAAACGCAGCTCTATCTGTCCCCTTTTCCCAAATAATCTCAGCTCTTTTTGCCAAGCTTGGGTCATTGATGACGAGCATACCTCCCTCGCCACTTTGAATGTTCTTGGTTTCATGGAAACTAAACGTCCCTAAATGTCCAATTCCCCCTAAAGGCTTTTCCTTGTAAAAACTATCTATGGCTTGGGCGGCATCTTCTACTACTTTGATCCCATACTTTTCAGACAGTTCCATGATCGGATCCATATCCACAGCATATCCCGCATAATGAACTACTACTATAGCTTTGGTTTTTTCTGTGATCAATCCCTCAACTTGTGTCACATCCATATTAGGATGGTCAGGTAGGCTGTCAACCAAAACTATTTTTGCACCCCGGAGTACAAATGCATTTGCTGTGGAGACAAACGTATAACAGGGCATGATCACTTCATCGCCGGGTCCGATATCGAGCAGAATAGCGGCCATTTCCAGCGCATCTGTACATGAGGTCGTCAGGAGGCACTTATGAAACCCGAAGCGTTGCTTGAAATAATCCTGACAAAGCCGCGTAAAGTCGCCGTTTCCGGAGATTTTACCTGATGCTACAGCCTGCTGAATGTATTCAATTTCATTCCCGGTTAAAAAAGGTTTATTGAATGGAATTATCATGCAGCTTTGGATTTTGGCTTTAAAAACTATTTTTTGAGATTTTAAGGTAACTTATTGACATTAAAAAAATGATAATTCATGCTACTTTCCATTAGTTGATAGTCATTGACCTTGTAAAATTGGACAGCAGCTCGATTTTCCCCTTGGGTGGATATCTTCATATCGATAGCTCCCAGCGTTATCGCTTTTTCCTCTGCTGCTCTCAATAGAGCTTTTCCAATTCCAAGTCCTCTACTTTTAACATCCACTGCTATCAATCCGATTGATGCAATATGGTCGGAGACAGAAAGGGTAACGAGGCCTGAATGGCTCGAATCCACCAGTACCATGTCTTCCAGAAGTGCCTTTTCGATCCAAAGTCGATAGAGTTTTTCATACTCACCGGAGCTCAATCTTGGATCAGTTTTAAATCTCGAATATTCTCCGCTTTGCAAAGCTAAATCCAAAAGCTTATCAGACAGGGCTCCGGAATAAGATTCTATGGTTAATTCTGCCTTTTTCTCCTTTCTTACTTCAGTTAATTTTTTCCCAAATACATACTTGGAGTTCACAAAACGGAGGAAATCGGGGGGATTGGAGATTTTTGTTTCCGAAAAAACATAAATCAATTGATAAGGCTTAGCCTTTTCCAAAAAACTATCCCAATTAGTTTCTTTGTCCGCTTGGAATTTACCCACCGGATATCCGAATAATTGGGAATCAAAAGCTAGTGTTTGGATAATCATTGGGGTAATTCTTCTTTATCATCGAGTGGTTGGACCACTGGCCTGTGAGTGTTCCACAAAGTCAATATATAACACTTATCCCCTACTCAGTCGTTTTTTCAACGATATATATTGGTCTGTTTTTAACTCCTTCAAAGGTCTTGCCTACATAAAGTCCAACGATTCCTAAAGTCATCAGGATGAATCCTGCAAGCAGCCAGAGCGAAATAATTAGACTGGCGTATCCCTTGACGATAATATCTCCATTCAGGTATTTGATAAAGGTAAACAAGGCAAAAAGAAACCCTGAGAAGGAGACTACAAAGCCAAGTTTTACTGTCAACCTGAGTGGTTTATCACTGTAAGCCAATATGATATCCAATGCCAGATTGAACAAACGCTTAAAGTTATAACTACTCTTACGGTCTTCGTTTGCCCCGTGATTTACTGAGATAGAAGTTTGCTTAAAGCCAACCCAGCGCACCATAGTCGGAAAATAGCGAATACTTTCGCGCATCTTCACAATTTCGACAATGACTTTTTTATGATAGATTCCAAAATTAGCGATAGACTCATCCTGTTGGGAACCAGTGAGCCATGCGAGGGTTCGATAGAATAGTTTGGACGAAAGTTTTTTAAAAAAACCGTCCTTTCTGATAATTCTTCTTGCCAAAACAACATCATTACCTTCTTGGGCTTTGGCGTAAAGGTTTGGAATCTCTTCGGGCAGATCCTGAAGATCACAGTCCATCACCACAACCCATTCTCCTTTGGCATTATCCAGTCCGGCAGTGATGGCATAATGTTGCCCAAAATTCCGACTTAATTTGATTCCCCTGACTTTAGGGAATTTTGCAACCAAATTTTCGATAGTCTCCCAAGACCGATCCGGGGAAAAATCGTCCACCAAGATTATTTCAAAGTCATGATTGAGCGGTTCAACAACAAGGTGAATGCGTTCAATGAGCTCATGAAGTATGAATTCTCCATTGTAGACAGGAGAAATGATTGACAGGTGCATTTGGACAGGTAAGTGGTTATAGGTATTCTTAAGATTTTGAAAGTTTTTCCGCCACTCGGTTCCTGTGGCAAAATAATAGTTTCAAATTCAAATACTGCCAAAACTCCTGAAAATTGGGAATTTTGGCGAAAAAGCTGTGATTGGAAAGGAGTTAATAAAAGCCAAACCTTTCCTAACAGGAGTAATTTATTGTGAATTTCAAGAAGTAAGCACTGAAATACGAGATGTCAAAGTACTGCCTTAAAATGGCTAATGTCTGAAGGTCGTCGTACCAATAGCATGGAAGATCAAACAAGAAATTTATCCGGAACTGCCTAAAAATGCCTGATTTTAACCTTGTAGATTGTACTTTCGAACATGTCTAAGTCCAATCTTGCTATACGAACGGTCATTTTCAGCATTTTGGGAAATGCTGTTTTAGCAGGTGTCAAGTTTCTTTCCGGGATTTTTGGGAATTCATTTGCGCTGATCGCCGATGGCATCGAATCTACGGTAGATATTTTTTCCTCTTTTCTGGTTTTACTGGGTTTGAAATATGCAGAGCGGCCTGCAGACGAAAACCATCCCTATGGACACGGCAAAGCCGAACCTTTGATCACTTTCTTAGTCGTCGCATTTCTGATCATCTCAGCATTTACGATCGCTTGGCAGTCCATCAAAAACATACAGACTCCACACGAATTACCTGCACCTTGGACTTTGATTGTCCTTGGAGTGATCATTATATGGAAGGAAATTTCCTATCAGGTGGTCATTAACCGGAGCAAAAAACTCAAAAGTTCCTCGCTAAAAGCTGAGGCTTGGCATCACCGAGCAGATGCCATCACTTCGATCGCCGCATTTGTCGGTATTTCGATCGCTATTTTCGGAGGAGAAGGATACGAGGTTGCAGACGATTACGCGGCTTTGTTGGCTTGTGGATTTATCCTGTACAATTGCTACGGGATTTTCAGGCCTGCTTTGGGTGAAGTGATGGATGAAAATAACTTCACTGAACTCACAAAGGAGATTCGGGAAATTTCGCTGAAAGTTGAGGGAATTGAGGGAACCGAAAAGTGTTTTATCCGCAAAGCAGGCATGACCTATCACGTGGATTTACATGCACATGTCAGAGGAGACTTGACCGTAACAGAAGGGCACAACATCGCCCATAAGCTTAAGGACACGCTGCGCAGGGAAATCCCACAACTTGGTCATGTGCTGATCCATATTGAGCCGACGTAAAAAATTTTTACAGACATTAAGAAATTGAGGGAGTTTCAAGATTGGAAATAACACCATCATTTTTAGTCCGATTTGGGGCAAGTTTCAAAAGCTTTGGCCGAATAAGACGCTACGATTCCGGCAGGAAAATGTCCTAAATTCTCCCGATGTTTCAAAATAAAAATCTTTTTCCAAGGAGTACCTGCCTGAAGGCAGTCAGGTCGCCACTCGGTTTAATTGATCCGCTCAAGTGAGTGTCTCCACTCACTTGTTTCGATCTGACTAGTTAGACTGGATAGGTATTTCAGATTCACTTTGATGTAGCCACTGACCGGAATCTAGTTTGGCGATTTAAGCCGTCTCCAAAGTCTTCTTGGATTTCCTATAAGTGTGCGCACTCAAAATATTCCTTCTGGCAAAGCGGTAGGTATTGTCTGAATTGATAAACTTGGTGTAGGTGTTTTTTGACACGCCAAAATACTCATAGGTGTTTCCATCCAAAAAAGTGATTTCAAGCACCTGATTTTTGTAGTGAAAGTCAGCGATTCCGGATTCGGTAGCGGTTTTGGTGTACTCCTCAAGATTTGCAGCGATGGTTTCCGGCGCTATACTTACCAGAAAGTGATACCCGTCAATGATTTTGGTGCTTTTTTCTTCGGCTTCTTTCGCTTTTTCATCCCCTTCCAGGAATTTGTCTGGATGCCATTCTTTCACTAAAGTCCGATAGGTGGTCTTCAGTTGCTTCAAGTCTATGGGACCTTCTACATTAAAAAGTTTCTTGTATTCGTTTATCCGCTTCATTGCTGCTTTTTTAAAACTGTTGCAAAGCTACGGATATATAATTTGGTAGATAAAAAATCTTAAAAGGGAACAGTACTCAGATTAATTAAAAACCTATTTCATTTATTTGAGCAATAATAATTTGTTTTTCAATTTAAGCTCGGATGATTATTCTGATAAACTCCTTCTTGAGAAAACACAAAGATCAGCCCACCAACCCAAAACACTGCCTGGCAATCTCCAATTCTTCATTGGTGGGGATGACTAGAATTTTTACTGGAGAATCGACGGTATTGATCTCATGAAGCCCTTTTTGGCGGGTTTCATTTTTGGCTTCATCGAGTCTGATTCCGAGGAAATCCATATTTTGACAAACGAGTTTGCGCGTCAGCGCATCATTCTCTCCTACTCCGGCGGTGAAGACAATCGCATCGAGTCCATTCAGCACTGCAGCGAAGGACCCAATGAATTTTTTGATATGATAGGCATACATGTCGTAGGCGAGGATTGCTGCTTTTTCTTTCTGATCATACAGCTTGCGGATGTCCCGCATATCGCTGAACCCCGTGAGGCCGAGCATTCCACTTTTCTTGTTCAGGATCGTATTGACTTCGTCGAGAGAATAGCCAAGTTGATTCACCAGATGGAAAATCACGGACTGATCAATATCTCCTGTACGAGTCCCCATAATCAAGCCGTTCATCGGGCCCAAACCCATGCTGGAATCGATACATTTCCCATCCCGTACCGCAGCCATACTGCAACCGTTACCTAAGTGAATGGTAATGATTTTGGAAGTCCTTTTCCCGAAAAACTCCATCGCCTGCTCGGAAACGTACTTATGGCTTGTGCCATGAAAGCCATAAGCCCGAATCCCATGATTGGTATAGAATTCATTGGGAATCGCCATTCGGAAGGCCACCTCAGGCATAGTCTGATGAAAAGCCGTGTCAAAAACAGCGACCTGTTTGGCTTGAGTGAATATCCGCTCCGCAACTTCGATCCCCAGGTAATTTGCAGGATTGTGAAGCGGTGCTAAAGGAAATAGCTCCAGTATTTTGGCTTTGGCTTCCTCGGTGATCAGTTGGGTTTTGGAAAATCGCTCTCCGCCATGCACCACGCGATGTCCCACCACATGCACTTGGTCGGGGTCGGAAATCACACCCACAGCCGGATCTGTCAACAACTTTGCCACCTCCTGAAGCCCGGTAGCATGATCGGGAATTGGCAATTCCAACACTTTACCTACTTCCCCAGAATCCAAAAAAGCCCGGTATTCCAATTTTGCGCCTTCCAATCCTATCCGATCTACCATTCCTGTGCAGATCACTTTTGCCTCAGGCATGGAAATGAGTTGGTACTTGATCGAGCTGCTGCCGGAGTTAATGACGAAGATGTTCATTTGGAGGTAATAAAAGTTACTGAGTTATTGAGAAATGTTCAATGGTCAATCATCAAACTCAATTATCAAGGACTTCCTTTTCTTGGTAATTGAAAATTGATCATTGACCATTGGTGATTGAATTTAATTTTCTTGCGCTTGAATCGCCGTGATTACCACCGTATTAAACACATCTACCACGGTGCAACCCCTGCTCAGGTCGTTGACTGGTTTATTCAATCCTTGCAGCATCGGGCCGATGGCGATCGCCCCGGTTTCCCGCTGCACGGCTTTGTAGGTGTTATTTCCTGTATTTAAATCAGGGAAAATCAACACACTAGCCTGACCTGCAACTTCGGAGTTTGGCAGTTTCTTTTTCCCAACTTCAGGATCAACAGCTGCATCGTATTGGATCGGGCCTTCAACTTTGAGATCGGGTCTTCGCAATCTAATCAGTTCGGTGGCTTTTCGGACTTTCTCCACTTCTTCGCCTTCTCCGGAGGAACCAGAAGAATAGGAAAGCATGGCGATTTTGGGTTCGATGCCCAGCATTTTGGCTGATTCTGCCGAGGAAATCGCAATATCCGCCAATTGTTCCGAAGAGGGATTTGGCACTACTGCGCAATCTCCAAAGACGGAAACCCGATTGGGGAGACACATAAAAAACACAGAGGAAACAGTCGCAACTCCGGGCTTGGTTTTGACAAATTGCAATGCGGGACGAATGGTGTGTTGGGTCGTATGTACCGCACCGCTGACCATGCCATCTGCATGACCTTTATAGACCATCATAGTCCCAAAGTACGACACATCGAGCATCAGGTCCCGCGCCATTTGGATGGTCAATCCTTTGTTTTTGCGCAGCTCATAAAGTGCCTGGGCATATTCCTCAAACCGGACGGAACTTACAGGGGCTATAACATTGACAGACATCAAGTCCAGCGAAAGATTAAGCCGCTTAATAGTCAGTTCAATAGTCTCTTTATTACCCAAAAGTGTCAATGCAACCACATCCTGCTTTACAAGCTGATCTACTGCCTGCAGGATGCGGTCATCTTCGCCTTCCGGCAGCACGATATGCTTCTTGTTTGATTTTGCGCGTTTGACCAATTGATATTGGAACATCCGCGGCGTGAGCACATCAGAATGAAATGCAACAATCTTGTCCGTCAATGCCTTTTCGTCGACTGCCTGCTCAAAAAGTCGAATTCCAATGGCTATTTTCTCTTTGTCATCCGCTGAAATCCGGGCTTTGATGTCATTGATTTTGGTAACCACTTCAAATGTTGCTTCCTCGACCTGCAGGATAGGCACTACCGTTTCCAATCCCTCCACCAACTGCACGATGGAATCTTCCGGAAGCATACCGCCTGACAGAACCATTCCTGCAATTTTTCCGAAATTCTTGGAAATATTAGCCTGCAAGGCTCCAATAATGATGTCTCCCCGATCTCCTGGGGTTATAACGAGTGTATTGTTTTTTACTCGCTGGAGGAAATTTCGCAACTGCATCGCTCCTACGATGACGTGATCCACCCGATTGGTCAGGAGATTTTCTCCAAAAAACACCTTAGCCCCCATCGCATCACGGATTTCCTCCATGGTCGGATTGCTCAATTCTAAATGCACAGGAATCGCAGAGATTAGAATCTCCTTTGGCAAAGCCATTGTTAACTTTCGGCGAAGATCAGCTTCCTTTCCCTGCTGCACTTTGTTGGCTACAAGTGTGAGAACTTGGACCCCATTGGAAAGAAAGGCATTGGTAGTGGAAATCGCTTGCTCGACGATTTCCGCATCAGTTTTATGATCACAGTTCAGGATAATTGCAGCAGGAATACCCAGGTTTTTTGCGATAGACACATTTCCGTTAAACTCCACATTGGTGCTGATTCCCGCAAAGTCTGTCCCCTCAACCACCACAAAATCCGAGTTCTCCTGGAGCCTTTGAAACTTTTCAATAATGGCATCGATCAAAAACGCCTCATTTTTCCGGTTTATTTCCTTGAAGGCCTTTTGGATCGTAAAAGAAAACATATCCTCGTAAGGCTGGGCAAGTTTGAAGTGCTCCTTGATCAGGGTCAAACGTCGGTCTTTCTCTTTTTTTCCAACAGTGATGATCGGTTTGAAATAAGAAATTTTGTCTGTTTTGCCTGCAAGAAGGTTCACCAGACCGAGCGCATAGATGGATTTTCCGGAAAACGGCTCTGTGGTCGTGAGGTAAATGGCATTCGTCATAGTGCTCTAAAAATTACTTGGGTAAGGAGAATTAATTTCCTCACAAAATTGAAACTATAATCTGGGGATTTTCCTGACAAAGATCATCTTCGCTTATATTTTTCATCAATCAAGCAGAGAAAAATCAGCATATCAATACTTGGTTCAGCAATAAATTCAGGATAAAAACTGATTTTTTCTATCTTCCAACTTTAATATCGAATGAGCCCCCAAACCCCACACCTCACCCGGCAACTCGGACTTCTTGGATTGACCGCTACGGGCATTTGCTCCATGATCGGGGCATCGATTTACATTGTGCCGTTTATGATTCAGCGCAATGTGCCCGGCATCGGCCCCTATGTACTGCCTGCTTTTTTGGTTGCTGCAATCCCGGCAATCTTCGCAGCTTTGGCCTACATTATTCTAGCATCGGCTATGCCGAGAGCGGGAGGATCCTACCTCTATGCAAGCCGGGCAATTCATCCGTATTTGGGCTTTGTAGCCAGTTTTTCCCAATGGTTTGGGCTGTCGATCGTAATAGGAGTGATTGCATACGTGGTGGTTCCTTTCTTTCGGGATGTGGCTGTGGCTTTGGATTGGCTGGATCTAGCTGAGTATTTGGAAAAGCCCTGGATTCGGGTTTGCCTTGCGCTCACCTTTCTTTGGGTTTTTGTGTATGTCAATATTCTCGGGGCAAAATTCTATGAACGAACCCTGATTCCTTTGATGATTTTGATGTTTGTTTTGGGAGGAATTGTGATTGTGTCGGGATTGAGCTTTGACCATTCGGATTTTCTGGCTGCTTTGGCAGAAAAAGAAGGGAGGATGCTAGAACTCAAGCCCACGTCTTTTCATTGGCCGACATTCCTATCTGCAGCAGCTTTGCTTTTCTCCAGTTTTATCGGTTTTGACTCAATCGCACAGGCTGGAGGAGAAGCTAAAAATCCAACAAAAAACCTCCCCAAGGCCATTGGTTTGGCTATTTTGAGTGTTGGGCTGTTTTACATCTGCTTCACATACGCAGTTTATCATGCCGTTCCATGGCCATTTGTAGCTCAGGAAGCGATGCAAAAAGACATCACTGCGGCAGGGATTCTCAGTTATTTGCTTCCCTCAGGTTTGGGAGTTTTGATTTTACTCGGAGCAGCTATTGCCTTGCTGAATGACCTTCCGGCAATGATTTTGTCCGTTTCGAGATTGGTGTTTTCTTGGGCAAAAGATGGGATTTTCCCCATGACCTTAGCCCAAATCCACCCAAAACATCATACGCCTCATTTTGCGATAGTGCTGAGTGGATGTATCGCCTCGATCGGAATATTGGGTAGCCACTTTGCGGGAGACTTCTTCCTTGGGATAGACATCATGGTCACCTCCATGCTTGTCAATTTCCTATTGATGTGCATTTCAGTGATTCTTTTCCCAATCCAAAATCCGGTATTGGCTTCCCGAATCGGTATCTTCAAGTCAAGAAAATTACAGCTGTTTATCGGCATTGGTGGGACAATTTTGATTCTTTCATTTTTGGTCATCCATACTGTCAAGGATCTGAATTCAACTGCCTCCGCCTGGTATTTTCACTCCACTCCTGTTTGGCTGATCGTGATGAGTAGTGCCTCGGTTCTTTTCTTTTTCCAATGGAAAAAACTCAAGGTCTCGGGTGTGGACACCAAAGCCCAATTTTCAACTCTTCCTTCCGAATAATTTAAAAATCGACAGAGGACGGTCTACTGTTCACGGCAAATCCAGCTTAAATTCAAACAAATATATTTCGGTTGCTGGTTAAGAATCGGAAATACAACCTCATAAAAATGAATCAATCAAAATACACTGAACTTGCACCCGACCTGACCATTTGCAGAGCACTTACCGGACTTTGGCAGATTGCAGACATGGAGCGAGAGGGGCAAAAAGTCAATACCAAAGAGGCAGCTGAAGCCATGAAATCCTATGTGGATGCAGGATTCACTTCCTTTGACATGGCGGATCACTATGGTTCTTCAGAGGAGATCGCAGGAGTTTTTAGGGAGACTTACGGCAAAGATACCGCTCAGCTTTTCACGAAGTGGGTTCCTTCTCCGGATCGGATCACCAAAGATCAGGTTAGAAAAGCGGTGGAACTTGCCTTGACAAGAATGAAAAGCGATGCTATCGACCTGATGCAGTTTCACGCTTGGCAATATTCCCATCCGAGCTGGGTGGATAGCATGTTTTGGCTTCAGGAGTTGAAGGAAGAAGGACTAATCAAACATCTGGGCCTGACCAATTTTGATAAGGCACATTTGAGCATTGTCCTGAATTCCGGGATAGAAGTAGTGTCCAATCAGGTTTGTTTTTCACTTTTGGATCAGCGGGCAGCCGGAGCAATGACTGAGCTCTGTCTGAAGCATCATGTGAAGTTATTGGCCTTTGGAACTGTAGCAGGAGGATTTCTTTCAGAAAAGTGGCTAGGCAAACCCGAACCTGCCCTCAATGATTCTTTGACCTGGTCGCAGATGAAATACAAGCGATTCATCGATGCTGCCGGAGGCTGGAAGCAATTTCAAAATCTCCTTCAAACTTTGGATCAAATTGCTCAAAAACACCAAGTTGGCATTGCTACTGTTGCTAGTCATTTCATTATGAACCAGCCAGCGGTCGGGGGAGTCATCATCGGTGCAAGACTAGGTCAAAGTGCGCATATTGCCGAAAATGAAAAGCTCTTTTCTTTTCGATTGGATCAGGAAGATCAGACTCTATTGAAGTCAAGTCTCGCAGGTATGATTGCCATTCCGGGAGATTGTGGAGACGAATACCGCAAAGCTCCATTTCTCACCGCTTCAGGCGATCTGAGCCATCATGTGGCGAGTTTCCCGGCGCCCTATCCGACCAGGGAAGGTTCGGATGGACGAACCAAAGCACTCAGCGGGACCATCTGGGAAGATATTGCGGGATTTAGCAGAGCAGTAAAAAAAGGTAATAGAATCTTAGTCTCCGGAACTACGGCAACTCATGGAAGCAGGGCAATGGGTGGAAATGATCCCGGTGCACAGACACATTTTATATTGGACAAAATTGAAGGAGCAATTCAGTCTTTGGGCGGACAAATGGAAGATGTGGTTCGAACCCGAATTTTTATTCGAAATACTGATCAATGGGAATCGGTCTCCCGAGCTCATGGACAGCGATTTGCCGGAATCCAGCCCGCCAATACGATGGTCAGGGCAGATTTGATTGGGGCGGAATATTTGGTGGAGATCGAGGCGGAAGCGGTGATTTGAGGTAGTGAGGTTTGGGGGTTGGGAAGTATGGAAGTCCGATGTCGGGTGACCGATGTGGCAATAGGCAGTGGGTAGTTCGTAGTATTGAGAAGCAAGAGGCGAGAGACAAGAGCCAAGATGGTTCGGATGTCGGATTTCGGATATCGAATAAAAAGTGTAGTCTGAGACTGGCAATAATTCTCTAAATTAATGGAATGATTTACTTAAAACTAAAAATTATAAACATTATGAAATCGCTTTTTTCCAGCGTGATTGTGCCTCTTTTCATTGGATTTACCGCACAAGCACAAAATACAGTCAACCTGACCGGTACTTGGGTGATGGAAGTAAAAACCGATGCAGGAAGTGGTTCCCCTACCTTTATTCTGAAACAAGACGGTGAAAAAATTACAGGAACTTATGCAGGACAATTGGGAGAATCTCCGGTGGTCGGAACAATTAAAGGCGATGTAATCCACCTTGAGTTTAATATTCAGGGAAATTTGATAACCTATGATGGGAAAGTAACATCAGCCTCAGATATGAGCGGAAAAGTAAATCTGGCAGAAATGGCCTCAGGAACCTTCACTGGGAAGAAAAAACCTTGAAAAGTAGGGAGACCAAGGACGGGAAACGGGAAAAAACATCAATGCTTTTGAATAGCTCAGCAGCACATAGGATCTCATCTAATAACATATAGCAAATAAATGAACATTCGGATAAATGCGAATTCACTTCATTTAGTAGCAGAATAATTCTAGGCTTATTTTTTGAGCATTTAAACCTTAAATACGAATACCCAACCCATCGATCGCCAAATATGAAAACAATAAACCTTTTTACGCAGCTGCTAACTGCTTCTATCATTGCCTTCGCCACGAGTTGTGCTGTAAATCCTGTGACGGGAAAAAAGCAGGTAGTTCTGATGTCCGAAGCGCAGGAAATAAGCATTGGCCAACAGTCGGACCCGGAGATTTCAGCATTTTTCGGAGTTTATGATGATCCGGCTTTACAAAAATTCATCACTGAAAAAGGACTTGAAATGGCGGCAGTTTCTCACCGCCCCAAGTTAGATTACCACTTCAAAGTGGTGGATTCGCCAGTTATCAATGCTTTTGCTGTGCCGGGTGGTTACATTTATTTCACAAGAGGAATCATGGCCCATTTCAACAATGAGGCTGAATTTGCCGGAGTTTTGGGACATGAAATCGGCCACGTCACCGCACGTCATTCGGTGGTACAGCAGCGAAATCAAATGCTTGGTCAATTGGGAATGATTGCAGGAATGGTCTTTGTGCCCGAGCTTGCACAATTCGCCGAACCACTGTCCCAGGGAATGCAGCTTGCACTCCTGAGCTTTGGCAGAGATGCGGAACGCCAATCCGATGAATTGGGCGTGGAATATTCTTCCCGGATTGGGTATGATGCTACCGAAATGGCCGGATTTTTTAATACCCTGGAAAGACAGAGTGCTAAGCAGGGAGGAAGTGAAATTCCGGAATTCCTATCGACTCACCCATCTCCGGGCGATCGAAATGTGACTGTGGCAAAATTAGCCCAAGAGTGGAAAACTAAACTTAAGTTGACGAATCCTACTGTAAACCGTGATGCTTATCTGAAAAGAATCGATGGGATTGTTTTGGGTGAAGATCCGCGGCAGGGTTTTGTGGAGAATAACATCTTTTATCATCCGGTGTTGAAATTTGAGTTCCCTACTCCTCAGGGGTGGAATTTCCAAAACACGCCACAGCAGGTACAAATGGGTCCTAAAGCCGGAGATGCTTTAATTTCATTCTCCCTGGGCGGGACAGGAACTATGGAAGAGATTTCCCAGAAAATTCTAACCCAATTCAAACTGGAATTGGTAGAATCCAAACGGGAAACCATCAACGGATTGCCGGCATTTATGATGATCGCAGATCAAAAACAAGAGAAAGGAACCATCCGGGTTCTCTCTACTCTGATCGAATATGGAGGAAATACTTACAGCATTTTGGGGGTAACCGAACTGTCGAAATTCCCGCAATACCAGCCTGTTTTCCTCTCTACCGCCAGAAATTTCAAAGCTCTGACAGACTCAGATAAGCTAAACCGCAAGCCGGATGTAGTCCGTATCCAAACGGTTCCTCAGCGCATGACTCTTCAGGCTGCTTTACAAAACTTCAAAATGCCATCCGATCGATTTGAGGAATTGGCAATCCTGAATGGAATGCTGTTGACAGATCAGGTGGAAAAAGGCACCTTGATCAAGGTGGTAGGGAAATAATCAAGCTAAAAAGAGGCTGTCTCATAAATGCTGTTTGACACATTGAGCACCTGAGCAACGAGAGTTGCGAAGTTCGAAATGTTGTTATATTCGCTGTAAATGGCTTTTGAGACAGCCTCTTTTTCTTGAACTCTCAATGAACCCCAATCGGTGTATTCATTGACCCAAACTTTCAGCTCGCTTACTTTGTCCTGATCTCACCCGTTTTTTTATCTTTTAGGATCGTTTTTCGATCCCCATTTGGCAGAAGTTCTTCTTTTATTAGCCAATAATTTTCGTCAAAATCTTGGTAAACAGAGGGTTTTGAAAGCCCTCTTTTTCCCCGCCAGACAGGAAGTTGAACAGGTTCCCAAAGTTTAGTTTTTGCAGACTTGTATGCTGCATCCAGAATCGCATTAACCACATACCCGTCATAAAAAGTCTCTCGGGATTGAGTCCCTTTCTCAAAGGCATCAAACATGTCTACAAACATATTGGGATAGCCCAATTCATGGGCTTCGTCCCCGACAGGGAAAAGCCAACCTGATGAAGTTTCGGCCTTTTCTGCCACATAATCTCCTCCATTTCCACTGGAAAACATTTCAAATCCCGTTCGCAAAAAAGAATTGATCCAAATCGTACCTTCAGTACCCATGACCTCATCCCGGAGGTCCATTCCTCCACGGAAAGTCCAGGAAACTTCAAACTGTCCAATGGCTCCATTTTCATATTTGACCAAACCAATGGCATGATCCTCTGCATCGATCGGCTTCACTTGGGTGTCTGCCCAACACATCACTTCGAGGGGCAAGACCTCCTTCCCGATAAAATTTCTGGAAATCTCCACACAGTGACAGCCCAAATCGAGGATTGCTCCTCCCCCGGCTTTCTCGATATCCCAAAACCAATCCGAATGCGGACCGGGATGTGTTTCCCGGGATTTAGCCCAAAGAACACGACCAATCGCACCCGATTCGACACTTTTTACGGATTTCAAAAACTTCGGCGTATAGCAAAGATCTTCCAAATAGCCAGCAAAAATCCCCGCCTCTTCACAAGCCAATGTCATTCGCAGGGCTTCTTCAGCCGTTCTGCCCAACGGCTTGGTACACAATACCGGCTTTTTGTGCTTCACACATAGCATGACAGCGGCTTCATGCACATAATTGGGCAAGGCAATGATGACAATCTCGGAGTCAGGATGAGCCACTGCTTCTTCCATATCCGTGGAAAAATGAGGGACGCTGTAATCAGTGGCAAATCTCCGGGCAGTCTCTTCTCTTCTAGCATAGATGACATGAACGAGATCCTTTCCCCGTCTTCCAATCAATGATTCCGCATAAAAACGTCCGATAAATCCTCCTCCGAGGATGCAGATTTTTACCATGATTGTTGGGTTTATTTAGATTAAACTTTACCTCTTAGACCTGTCAGGTTTTGAAAACCTGACAGGTCTTGATTTATTTTACGTTAAGCGTGATTTCCTTCTCTTTGACCAAAAAGTCAGCGCCGGAAACTTTCTTTTGCCCACTGGCTAAAATTGCTTCATTCCTCACTACCGAAACCGGAGTGATACAGGAACTGTGCTTTTCCCGAAAGGGCTTATTATGCGAAAGGTTATACGCCGAGATCACCGACCAGCGTGCATTTTCAGACAGATTTGCTTCGGAGCGATGGAGAATGTTCGGATGAAAAAACAGGACATCACCCGCCCTGAGTTCGCAATGGATAAGCTCCGAGATTTTCTCCGCTTCATGAACGAAATCCGGATCAGCCCCCTGCTGCTCCCCGATAAATGTATGCTCAAACCGCTGCATTTTATGCGTGCCTTTCAGCACCTGAAGGCAGCCATTCTCCTTATTGGCATCAGTCAATGCCAGCATCACTGAAATCATCGCCTCAGGAAAAAGGAATCCATTTTTATACCAATAGCCGTAATCCTGATGCCATTCCCAAGCACCGCCGACCTTGGGTTGTTTTTGCATGATTTTGGAGTGAAAATGGCAGACCTCCCCGGGGCCCAAGAGCTGCTGAACCGATTTGATCATTCGCTGGCATCGGGACATCAGCCCGAAGGAATCATCACCTGCCGTGAACCATAGCGTCAACTTGG
This sequence comes from Algoriphagus sp., assembly GCF_030694375.1. GTDB lineage: Bacteria > Bacteroidota > Bacteroidia > Cytophagales > Cyclobacteriaceae > Algoriphagus. The sequence goes on along the minus strand of NZ_JAUXYL010000023.1, from coordinate 140,438 downwards.
TCTTTTTTCCTTCCTGGTCATTGAGGTCAAAAGAATTTGAAGTCACACTATCATCTGTGGCAACGGAATAGAGCAGTGCTATTTCTTCCCTGGAGAAAAGTTGCGGCAGGATCAAGAACCCATCCCGATGATAGGATTCGATTTGTGCAGGTGAAATCATGTCATTTTGGGTTGATTAAAAACTAAAACCCTCTATTCGAGGAATTTGATTGCTTAATTTGCTCAAAAAATCAGCATTTTAAAAGTCTCTCATCCCAAACTGCCAATGATTCTGAATTGAAGTATGGATTTCCATACAACATTCAAATTGAACACCGTTAGAATCAACTGAACGGAGTTTTTTTGTACTTTGAATTTCAATAGACCTATTCAACAATCCAAAGCTCCAATTATGAAGAATTCTTTACTTCTGATTTTCCTTTTAAGCTCCCAACTTGCTTTTTCCCAATCCGAAAAACAAGTGAACGATGCGGTGCAAAAGCTGAGAATTGCCATGCTGGCCGAAGATGCTGAAACCCTCAAAAAACTGACTTCGGAAAATCTCAGCTACGGTCATTCCAGCGGTGTGATTGAGACTCAGGATGAATTTGTAGCCGTATTTGCCTCCAAAAAATCGGATTACCAAAAATGGGATATCTCCGATCAAACCATCACTTTTCAGGGCAAAAAATTAGCAATAGTCCGACACAATGTACTGGGTGAAATTGCATCCAATGGAAATGTAAACACTCTTAACCTGGGGCTTTTGATGCTTTGGGTGAAAGAAAAGGGAGAGTGGAAACTACTCGCAAGACAGGCATTTAGGGTTCCTCAGAGCTGAAAATGGTTGTTAAACCCGAAATATGCATTAGCAATTTTGATCCTAACCTGTAAATCAGGGTTAAAAAATCACTAGTTCTCAAATGCCGGTTTAACATTATCCCAAAACTCATCCAAGGCGATGATCCGGGGTTTGAGAAAGGAAATAATCTCCGGCCAATAGTACTCTTCCATCACATTGACTCCGGTAATGACTTTTTCGATCTTCGAGACAACTTGACCTACTTCATTTTTGGAATGAAGTTTCCATTCCCAATCTTCACCTATGCTGGTTTTCAGGAGACTTTTTAGCTCCTTGAATTGCTCAAAATACAGCTCCTGAAGCTCCTCGTCTTTATGCCCGAGTTCGATGCCGATTGAGGCGAATTCCTGTTCAGCTTTCATTCTGAAGTACACGTCCTTAACTCCTGTTCTGTAATTAGGCCAGTTGATTCTACGTCCTTGGGCATTAGGGACGGGCTTCATATATTGGCCAAATGTGATCCAGAATTCCGCACGGATTCTGGAAGACTCCGATCGACTATACATTTTGAATTTTAGGCGAAATCTTCAGGGAAACACACGGTCACCGCAGAATACTGAACAATTCCTCCGAGTGCAGGATGATGTTTTTTCAGTGTAAGTCGGACAGATTTCACTTTGGGATAAGCCACTAAAATATCTGAAACAATGCGATGTCCCAAATGCTCCAGAAGCTTCACTTTGACATCCATCCGGGCTTTGATAAGCTGATACAACTTGGCATAATCAACCGTATCCCGAAGGTTATCGTGAAGCATCGCTTCCCGAAAGTCGGTTTCAAGTTCCAAATCAAGCGTAAATCGATTGCCTAAAATTGATTCTTCAGGATAGGCACCATGGTATGCATGAAATTCTATTCCCTCCAGCGCTACTCTTCCCATCAGTCAAATTGATCAAAAAACGACCCGGATGACTTCTTAAGTTCCTCAGGTTTGGGATCTTCAGTTTCATTTTCAGGAACCTCAGGCATGGGGATCTCTTCTTCAATTTCTTCCTGTTCTTCGATCTCTTCATCCTCTGCCACTTCATCTTCGACCTCAGGAAGTATTTCATCTACTACAGATTCACTTTCCTCCTCCACCAAATCTTCCATCGGCTCATCCATGGGAATTTCTCCCTGCTCTTCGAGTTCATGCTGCAAGGCTTCTACTGTTTCGAGGGTATCGTCATCGAGGGTTGCGGTAGACATATCTTCTTCAAATTGCTCCTCAGACTCCGCATTGGCAGGAGGAACGGCTTGAGTAGCCAGAATCCCTATATTTGCCACACTGAAGTGACTGGAACGACTCAGTTCATCAACGGCCCGTTGATATGCTTTACCGTCAATTCGGAAAAAGTGAGCATCCGAAAGATCAATTTGATTCAATGCGTCCTGAGACAGGCGTTTTAGGCTCTTTACCAAAGCTTCGCGCTGATCGAGCAAGCCTTCATAGCTTCTGACCAAGCTCTGCATGCTATCACGGATTTCTTTGATCGTTTCTTTGGCTTTGGCTTCGGCAGCAGAGGTGATAATTCTTGCTTGTTCATCTGCCTGCTTTTGCGCTTTTTGGAAGTATTGATCCGCTTCCTTTGTCACTCGCTCGACGTATTGATTTGCTTCTTTTTTCGTCTTTTCAGCGTAATGATTCGCCTGATCGGTTGATTGTTCGGCAAATTGATTTGCTTCATTAATGATTAATTCAGCAGCTTCATTTGCTTCTGTGATGATACTTGCCCCGGTATCTTCGGCCGTTTTCAAAGTTCGAAAAAGTGAATCTTCCACATCTTTGAGTCTTTTTGCTTCGGATTCTACCTGCTGTAATTTACTTCGCAGATCCAGGTTTTCCTGATTGATCTGCTCCATGATCACACTCATCTCTTCCAGAAACAAGGAAACTTCCTTTTTCTCATAGCCTCTGAAGGCCGTTTCAAATGCTTTTTGCCGAATGGCAGTTGGGGATATCTTCATAGATTTTCAGCTTCAATTTGCCAAATAGAAATGGTACGGTCGTCAGAAATCGAAATGACATGACCAGAATAAGTACTCCAAATCACTTTGTTTATTGAGGTACCATGACCTGCGTTTCGCGCTTTGTCAATGACCTTCATCAGTTTATAATTTTCCGCGTCCCATACTTTGATGGATTTATCCATGGAGCAGGTCACCAGAAACTTTCCGTCTTCTTTGAAAGATAAATAATTAATGGCATACATATGTGCCACGATATTTTCAGAAAGGGTATAATTATCCGAATTCCAAAATTTCATGTGCGCATCTCTTCCTCCTGAGACTAGATTCTCCTCATCCGGTGAATAGCTGAGCGCAAAGACAGAATTGGTGTGGCCTACAAGATTGGCTATTGGCTGGAAATTATTGGCCAAATCCAGAATTTTTATAGAATGGTCACTCAATCCAATAGCCAATTGCCTTTTTACAGGTGCTATTGACATCACCCGGATACTTTTGGAACTCAGCTTGATATGTTTTTTAAAACTTCGCTCTTCGATATCCACCACAATCAGCAACCCATCTCCTGTGCCAACAAAAATCTCGTTTCCAAAAACTTTGATATCAAATATGGCTTGGTCGGTAAGTTTGAGGCTCCATATCTCTTTGTTTTCACTTAAATCGATCACATGAATCCCTTCAAAATTATGCCCTACTATCAGCAAATTTCGCTCACGATCGACTTCTAAGGCATAAATGGAATGGGGCAGTTTGGCAATAAGTTTTCCGTCTTTGGGTAGGTCAAGGTCCCATTCCACCACCATCCCGTCACCGGCTCCGGTATAAAAAAATCTCGGATCACTCCCCTCGGTAAGCGCATAGACGCAATCGTTGTGTCCGGTCAGGGTATGCAATTTATTTACTTGGATTTTTAACATATATTGGACAGTCACTCAGCGGCGCCCTTTTGGCCTATGCAAACAAAAATAGAAAAAATTGATTCTTCATCGGCCCTTGCGGTGAAGATTATCGAAGGGCAGACAAGCCAATCACTAGATTTCTTAAGTTTCCGCGAAAAACTATCCTATGCCAATATCTCTCATCCTGAAAAAAAGAAAGAATGGGCCACTGCCCGATTTGCGATTTATGATGCATTGAAGGCTTTGAAGGTCCCCTATCCCGGCTTTTTCAAAGATGAGCATGGCAAATCTCAATCCATGAATAATCAAGGCTATGTTTCCCTTACCCATACGCCAGGGTATGCCGCAGCAATATTTCACCGTGAGCAACCTGTAGGGATTGATATGGATTTGATTCGGGAAAAAATTCTGAAAATCGGTTTTCGCTTTCTCGATACCTCAGAAGTGGATTTTCTTGAAAAAGATCCGACTCATTATACCATGGCTTGGTCCGCCAAGGAATCCATTTTCAAATGTCAGGGCAAAAGAGGAGTATCTTTTCGTGAAAACATCCTCTTAGAACCTTTTGCAATTGATGCTTTAAAAATCAAAGGAAAAATAAGGGGAACGGACTTTGCAGATCATCATTATACCGTGGAAGTAAGAAGATTGGAAAATGTAATTCTTACTTACACGATTTGGTAAAAAAATTATGGAAAAAACTGCCTTTACTCTTACCCTATTTCTGGCCTTGATTTGGAACGCTTTTTCCCAAAATCTAAGCGAACTATCTACAGTCGATGCTGTCACCGGAAAAACCATGAACCTCGGTTCGATGACAAGTGGCAAAGGATTCGTATTGATATTCCACAGTTTAAACTGCCCTTTTGCGAAATTGTATGAATCACGCATTAAAGCGATCAAAACAACTTTCCAAAACCAGGGGATTGGATTTGCACTAATAAATCCTGAAGTCGGTAATTCGGAAGCTGAACAAAGCCCCCTGCGTAGCTACATCGACCAAAGCGGATTGAATATGTCTTATCTCATAGATGCGGGACAGGCTTGGACCAAAGTGTTTGGCATCACAAAAATCCCCGAGGTGATCGTCCTTACCCCAGGAGCAAACGGCCTGGAAATCGCATACCGCGGGGCTATAGACAATAATCCTCAGTCCGAGTCAGCGGTTAGTGAAAGACACTTGGAGCGTGCCCTAAATCAGATATTGAGAGGTGAGAGTACCACTCCGGCACAGGTAAGAGCTGTGGGATGTAATGTCCGCTCTTATTGATTTTCCAGAATTGCGATCATCTCTTTGACTTCCTCTACTTTATTTACTTCACCTAGCTTTTCAAAAGCGTTTCCCAGATTCCTTAGGGACCGAAGGACGATGTCCAAATGTGCACAAGGCTCAAAGAAGTAATCTTTTGGTTCGATCTTGAGATGCTCCAGGTAATTGTAAATATCCTGCTTACTGAAAGTCAAGCCTTTGTTAAAGGCATTGATGTAAAAGGTGATATCTGCTGATTTATAAATCAGAACAAAAAGATTTGGCAAGTTTACCCCGTAAATCGGCAAGCCGAGTTTTTTGGCAACAAGCAAATACACTGCACAAAGTGTGATGGGATTTCCCTTTTTCGAATCCAAAACAGTGGACAGCATGCTGTTGCCAGGCGAATGAAAATTCTTGGTATTCCCTGAAAATCTGAGGGTATTGAAAAGGACATTATTGATAATCCGGACTTGATCGTAAGGCTGAAGATCGTTTTTGAATGAGGTCCAGACTTCGAAATAGATCTGATGCATTTCCGCATTCAGCTTTTCGTATTCCAAATCCGGGTATTGGTACGTATTGAGAATCCAAAGACCAGTCAACAGGTCCCGGTCTTCGGTATCTCTCCATTCCGCAAATCTGGTTTTCACCAGGGAAAACTGTAAGTCATGCACCAATTCTTCGATCTCCTTTTGAATCTCTGGATTGAAACTTTTCTCCCATTTTTGCTCCAAAAAAGGAATGATTTCAGCACCAAGCGATGTGATTTTGTCTCTGACGAGATTTTTCACTTCCAGATCCGGATCATCCAGTAAAGAAACCAAAGCATCTAATTGGGCAGGAGTCAGTTCACTCATATTTTTTCTTGGCTCATATCAATTTACTAAAATCACGGTCAAAGACAATCACCAAATTTGAATTTCACAAGATGAACTTACTTTGGTTGATGGGTTAGAAGACGGAAGACCGGAGACAGAAGTTGGTCTATTCTCCGGCCTTCGGTCTCCTGTCTTTCCCTCCTCTTGATACTTGAATCTAAATACTTAATACTTCTTTTAGGTCTGAATCACCCCTACGTTAAATCTTTCAGTAATAGGAGAATGATTAGCTGCCTCAATTCCCATACTGATCACTTTACGGGTTTCTCTAGGATCTATGACTCCATCCACCCAAAGTCTCGAGGCTGCATAATAAGGACTCAATTCTTCATTGTATTTAGTCGTGATTTCCTCCAAAAGCTGATTTTCGTCTTCCTGAGAAATAACTTTCCCAGTCTTCTTCAGTGAGGCCACCTTGATCTGTAGTAAAGTCTTGGCAGCTGAGGCCCCAGACATCACAGCCATCTGCGCGGTGGGCCAGGAAAAGATCAAGCGGGGATCATAGGCTTTGCCACACATGGCATAATTGCCTGCCCCGTACGAGTTGCCGAGGATAATGGTGAATTTCGGTACTACCGAATTGGCCATTGCATTAACCATTTTTGCGCCGTCTTTGATGATCCCTCCATGTTCTGCTTTGCTCCCCACCATGAATCCGCTGACATCCTGTAGGAACACCAGAGGAATCTTTCGCTGATTGCAGTTCATGATAAATCGGGCAGCCTTATCCGCGGAATCCGAATAAATTACACCGCCCATTTGCATTTCGCCTTTGGCAGTTTTGACGATTTTTCGCTGATTGGCGATGATTCCCACCGCCCAGCCTCTGATCCTGGCTGTACCGCAAATCAACGTTTTTCCGTAGTCTTGTTTGTATTCATCCAGCTCACCTCCATCTACCAATCCGGAGATAATATCCAGCATATCGTACGGTTTCACCCGTTCCATGGGAAAAATATCGATCAGCTTATCTCCCGAAATACCTGCCTCTTTGGCTTCTATCCGGTCAAATCCAGCTTTCGGGTTTTCGCCCAGGGTGCCAAAAATCTTTCGGATGGCATCCAGACATTCCTGGTCTGTGTCGTATTTATTGTCTGTTACACCTGAGATTTCGCAATGGGTTGTTGCGCCTCCGAGTGTTTCATTATCCACGCTCTCTCCGATGGCAGCTTTCACTAAGTAAGATCCGGCAAGAAAAATAGACCCTGTCTTATCCACGATCATCGCTTCGTCGGACATGATGGGCAGATATGCCCCGCCGGCTACGCAGCTGCCCATAATAGCCGCAATCTGTACAATCCCCATGGCAGACATCTTCGCATTATTTCGGAATTGTCGGCCAAAGTGCTCTTTGTCGGGAAAAATCTCGTTCTGCATCGGAAGGAAGACTCCGGCACTATCGACGAGATAAATGATCGGAAGATGATTTTCCATGGCTATTTCCTGTGCACGAAGATTCTTTTTGGCAGTCATCGGAAACCAAGCACCTGCTTTCACGGTGGCGTCATTGGCCACAATTACACACATTCTCCCGTTTACAAAACCTATCCCACACACCACTCCTGCTGAAGGACATCCTCCCTCCTCTTCGTACATTCCATCAGCGGCAAATGTCCCGATTTCCAAAAATTCAGAGCCGGTATCTATCAGATAATCAATCCGTTCTCTCGCTGTTAATTTACCTTTTTGATGCTCGGAATCGATTCGCTTTTGTCCACCGCCGAGCTGTACCTGAACTGTTTTAGTGGCAAGTTTTTCAAGCAAATCATGAATAGTCGGTTGAGTTTTATCCATGTTGGAATTCATCAGTTTTTTGGGTTTATAAATTCTAAAACTCCCAAGAAGCCGTGGAAGTTCTGCAGGCAAGATACAGAAAAGCCCTTTTCCGTATGAAAAAGGGCCTGAATGCTTTTGGGTAAGACTGAATATTAATTTCCTTCGATCTGCTCTTTATAAGCTTTGATCGAACGGTATATAGCTGAAGCCATGTATTCTTTGCCGGCTTGGCTCATGAGAAACTTTTCCTCTTCGGTATTAGACAAAAATCCAAGTTCTACCAGCACGCTCGGCATAGAAGGGGTCCAAAGTACGTAGAAAGGACCTTGCTTGACACCCCTGCTTTTTCTTCCAACACGATCTCTAAACTGGGTTTCAATGTGATCCGCTAGCGTGATGCTGTTACCGATGTAGGCTTTTTGAGTTAGGTTGAAAAGCATGTATGACTCGGGAGATGTAGGATCAAACCCTTCATATTCTTCAGCGTAATTCTCTTCCAGTAGGATTACGGAGTTTTCTCTTTTTACAATGTCAAAATTGGCCTCGAAGTGCTTCGTGCCCATCACGAAGGTCTCTGTACCAAAAGCAGACTTGTTTGGGGCGGAGTTGGAATGAATCGAAACAAAAAGATCTGCCTTATTTATATTGGCAATATTAGGTCGCTGTTTGAGGGTCGGAAAGCTGTCGTCATCCCGTGTATAGATCACTTCTACATCCGGCATATTTTCTTTAAGATATTTGCCAACTAGCAGTGTCACAGCAAGGTTGATATCCTTTTCTCGAACCTTGGAGCCAATGTTTCCGGGGTCACTTCCTCCATGACCAGCATCTAATACGATTTTTTTCATCCGAAATGCAGGCATCATCGTTTCATTGGGGATAAATCCTCCAAAGAAAAAGGGAATCGCAATAAGAAAACTTAAGATAATTTTTTTGTTATTGAACCGTTCCATGAGGGCAATCGAGTTAACTTTACGCAAAATTTCTAACAAATTAAACAAAGCGCAAGCAGCAGTGTCGGGTTTCAGAATCCTTTTTTTTCTTCTTTCTTTGCTTTGGATCCTCCCGCAATTCGCTTTGGCGCAGCGACCAACCCAGCCTCCTCGAGAGAAATTCTTGGTTGCTCCTGACACCTTGGTGCCTCCTGCACGCAACCTTCCACTTGCTGATACCCTTGCCGCAAGGCAAGACACTTTGATAAATCTTGACTCGGCAAAAATGATGCCCACAAGCGATATTAAAACAGATATTCTCTATTTCGCTGAGGACAGTATCATTACAGACTTTTTAGAAAATAAGGTTTACCTCTACAAAAATGCATGGTTTGAATATGGTGAAATGAAACTGGAGGCAGATCGAATTGTCATCGATTGGAAAAACTCTGAACTTTACGCTTCCGGTGTTACAGACAGTCTGGGCGCAGTATCGGGAAATCCATTTTTTAAAGACAAGGGGACCGTCTATGAGATCCGAAAGGAAATGCGCTACAACTTCAAATCCCAAAAAGCCATCATCAAAGACGTTGTCACCGAACAGCAAGACGGAGTCCTGCGCGGGGAAACGATCAAAAAAACCGCCGACGGAAGCATCTACCTGGATCATGGTTATTACACCACCTGTAAACTCACCAAGCCACACTGGCATATTTCTTCTTCAAAAATCAAATCCATCCAAGGAAAACAGGTGGTTTCCGGACCATTTAACCTGTATTTCAACGGAATACCCACTCCACTTGGGTTACCCTTTGGCTTAATTCCTGACACGCCTGAAGAGAAAGCGTCCGGCGTGATTTTTCCTTCTTATGGCAAGGAGCAATTGCGGGGTATCTTTCTTAGGGATCTTGGTTATTATTTTGCCATCAATGATTACATCCATGCCCGGCTCACAGGTGACATTTATTCCAAAGGGGGCTGGGGAGCTAAATCTCAAGCCGTTTATACCAAACGATACCGGTACAGTGGGGGATTTAATGTGGACTTTCAGAAGTTTGTCAGTCCGGAGACGGAGCTAAACCCCGTTGATTACAATACCTTTCGCGTACAGTGGAATCACTCGCCTATCACAAGAGGTACAGGTAAATTTTCAGCCTCCGTCAATGCCGGTTCCACCAGCTACTTCAACAACATAGTAAGCCAGAATAATTTTGCCAACAATGTAACGGCTGACCTAAATTCGAATATTTCCTATTCCAAAACGTTTTCCGGCACGCCGTTTTCGATGTCTGCCAACCTTCGCCATTCACAAAGTGTGCAGTCCGGGGAAGTTAGACTCGATCTGCCAACCGTGGCTGTAAATATGAATCGGCAGAGCCCATTCAAAAACCTGAAATTCGAGCCGCTGAAAACCTTGAATATTGCCTGGAATTTTAACATGCAAAACACCATCTCCAACCGTGTTCAGCAGGAACTTGGAGTCAATAATCCCGATTTCAGAACAACCCCTCAGGTAATCCCATTCAACCTCGATAATTTTGGTTTACTTTTGAAAAATGCCACTAACGGCGCCAGAAACACCATTCCGCTTTCTTCCAATTTTACTCTTTTTAATTATTTCACCGGAACAGCATCTATAAACTACGATGAACTCTGGTACCTACAACGAATCAATTACTACTACAATCCTACCGAAGAGCGGGTTGACCGAATTATTGAAGATGGCTTTAATCGTGTTGGCTTTTACAACACTTCCTTTGCGGTGAACACCAACTTTTACGGTTTTTATAACTTCAAGCCCAGCAGTAAAGTCCAAACCATCCGGCATCATATTGCTCCAACTTTTGCATTTAATTACACCCCGGATTTTTCCGATCCTTCATTCGGCTATTATCAGGAAGTACAGATTGATCAAAGTGGAAGAACCCAACGGTTTTCAAGGCAACAAGGCTTCGCTTTTGGTGGCGCACCCCTCGGGGAGTCCCGCGCATTGAGTTTGGGAATCCGAAATGTACTGGAAGCAAAAATTCTGGATTCAAAAGACAGCACCTCCGAAAAGGCTACCAAGAAAATCCCGCTTTTAGAGTCTTTCAATATCAATACAGCCTACAATTTCGCCGCTGATTCCTTTCAGCTGGCTCCCTTCCAGATTTCGGCTCGGACTAGCTTTTTTGAACGCAAGCTTTCCGTCAACTTGACCAGCAACATTGATCCCTATGCAGTACAAACAATAACTCAGGAAAACGGAACCAATTCCTTCAGGAGTATCAATCAGTTTGCTTGGAAAAACGGACAGGGTATCGGAATGATCCGAAACGCCTCACTCAACATGAATGCGTCATTGAACCCTCGAAACGGAAAATCTCCGGGAGAGGTGCGGGATGACTTGACCCAGAATTTTATTCAGCGAGGTGGTGTATTGGATGAATTTGCGGAAAATGAAATCAACCGGATCGTTTCAGATCCCAGCCAATACATTGATTGGGAAATCCCATGGAATTTGACCGTTGGCTATAATCTTGCCTATTCCAGACAGATCAACAATAATAAAAACATTACACAAACCTTGAATTTGAGCGGAGATTTGTCCATTTCTGAAAAGTGGAAGTTCAATTTCAATACCGGTTACGACGTTCAGGCTGCCGCCATCACCCAAACCATGATCGGGATTGCACGGGACCTTCACTGTTGGCAGATGAATGTCAATTGGGTTCCTTTTGGTCGATTTACTTCCTACAACATCGATATCCGGGTCAAATCAAGCATTCTTCAGGACCTGAAGGTATCGAGAAGAAGATCCTTCTTTGATTTTTAGAAGAAGGAAAAGTTAGGAGGATTGGATGTAGGGAAGTTGGGAGGTTAGGAAATATGGGGTCGGTGAATTTTGAAGGGTTGATGTTTTTCTGTTTGGTATTGTCCTATTTTTCTGAATTTAAACCCGTGCACGGCTTAGAGGCATGGTCATGCAGCGCGGACCGCCCAGACCACGGCTGAGTTCCGAACTGGGAATCTCCAATACCTCCACTCCCATGTTTCGCAAAGCGCGATTGGTATGGATATTCCGATTATACGAGATCACACGCCGAGGTCCTATCGCAAAAACATTGGCGCCGTCAAACCACTGTTCACGCATGGAATAATCTGGATTCCCATCGGCAGTGTGAAGCACTTCCAAATGCGGAATTTCTCGCGCCAAAACTGTCAACAATGATTCCTTTAGCACTTCCCGCTTGATGGTCACTTTTTCTCCATTATTCTCTTTTAGGGTGTAAAGAGAGGTTTGCAAAACAGCATTTAAAGCATCCGGATAAGTCAACACCAAGTTTTCATCCAAAATCGTGAAAACCGTATCCAAGTGCATGTACTGACGTTTTTGAGGCAGATGAACTTCATATACCCGCTTCACTGAACCTTCGGCTAAGAGTGCCTTTGCGGTATGATATATCGCCTTTTCGTCTGTCCGCTCGGAATTGCCGATTGCCACTGCTTCGTGCGAAAGAATAATCACATCCCCCCCTTCTATGCTTGGCGGAGAATCATGCCCATTGACTGGATAGAGTTTGTTCACATGATCCTTAAAATTAGGATGATTTTCGAAAACCGTCCGAAGCAAGTCCGCCTCACGCTGTCTGCCTTCCATTTTCATGGAGGAAAAAATGATCCCGCCGGGAGTAAGCGCCATTGGATCCCGCTGGAAATACAAATTGGGACAAGGTGGAATTGCAAAAGCATAGTCTAAGAGTTCTCCTGGATTCAACTTGGGGATTTTCCGCTTGAGTTCATGGATTTTCAGACCGGCAGTCAATATACCTGCACACTCCGCTGTGGAGTAGCGCTCCAAAATATCCTCGGCCATATGAGCAAGCCCCGACCGATTGAGCGATTCCCGCATCAGGCGAAGCAGAATGTCTTTGTCATAAAGGACCCGGATCAGTAATTCTCGCAACTGATATACTTGAGCACCGGTCGACTCCTTGATCAGATTGGAAAAGGTATCATGTTCCTTCTGAAGTGCTTCCAGATAAGGCACATCCTCAAAGAGCAAAAAGTCTTTATTATATGGGGTCAATCGGTCAATTTCTTTTCCCGGTCTGTGCATCAGGACTGATCTGAGCGTTCCAAATTCTGAATTTATCCGAAGATTCATGATTTCTATATTTTCAACAAAAATGTATTTTATCTACAATATCAAAAATTAATATCTATTTTATTTATGGTTTATTTAAAATTTCAAACTTTTATTTAAACAATCAACTTATCGATTAATCCTGGTTCCACAAAAATTTAAACTTATTCCAATCTGAAAAAAAAACAAAATTCCTTAATTCTCAATTTACTCAATCCTATGGCACGGTTATTTCGTTCCTTAAGGACATCACCGAAAAATAAATCTATGTTTTCTTTAAAAAAGCTTTCAATCGGCATTTTACTCACCGCCGTTTTTTTACTCCCAGCTTGTAGTTCAGCACAAATCTCGGATATCCTCAAACAAGTGTCAACCAATCCAAGTACGGCTGAAATTTCCTCAGGGATCAAAGAAGCACTCGAAAAAGGCACAGGAATCAGTGCAGAGCGACTTTCACTTGAAAATGGCTATTTGGGAAATCTAGACGTTAAGATTTTATTTCCTGAAGAGGCGAAAAATGTAGAAAGCACCCTTCGATCTTTGGGTCTTGGCTCGATGTGTGACCAGGTGATCACCAGCCTGAACAGAGCAGCAGAGGATGCAGCAATTGCTGCCAAACCAATCTTTACGGATGCGATCAAGCAGATGAGCTTTCAGGATGTTCAGCAGATCCTTCTTGGTGAAAAAAATGCCGCTACGGTGTATTTCAAAGGAAATACGACTACTTCCCTTTCACAGAAATTCTCCCCAATTATCGACACTAGCTTGAAGAAAGTCGATGCAACCAAATATTGGAGTGATGTCATGACACGCTACAACAAGGTGCCCTTTGTGAAAAAAGTGGATACCGACTTGACTGCCTATGTTACTCAAAAGGCAATTGATGGCTTGTTTGTGGAAATCGCCAAAGAAGAATTGAAAATCCGTGAAAATATCACTGCCCGAACCAGCCCATTGCTTCAAAAAGTCTTTGGCTATGCTGAACGAGAAAAGAGTGGGAAGTAGGGAGTTGTGATAAATGGGGTTGGAAGTTTGGAGGCATGGGAGTTGGGAAAACAAGTTTTTCCCGTTTCTCACATGTAAGTGCTCCACTCACATGTATTGAGAATTTGGAGAAGTATTAAAAAAACCGTGAGTGGGGACACGCACGGAGGCGGAAAAAACAAAAAAAACCGGAATCACTCCCGGTTTTTGTTTTTTTAAGTAAGCTTGAATTGAAAGATCTAGACCAAATCAACCGTCAGCATATCTCCTTCTTTGGTCACTTTCGCCACCCCTTTTTGAGAAAGTCCTTTCATGGACACATCCCACTTTTTACCGCTCAGTCCGGATTGTGCTTTTAAGTCAGAAAGGGCTACCGGATGGTTTTTGCTGAGGAGATCAAAAATGATTTTCTCATCCTCAGTCATTTCTACGGCCTTTTTCTCCGGTCTCATCTGAGGGAAGAAAAGCACTTCCTGAATAGTGGTCTTATTGGTCAAAAGCATTGTCAATCGGTCAATACCGATTCCCAAGCCTGAGGTCGGAGGCATACCATATTCCAATGCACGAAGGAAATCCTCATCCATTACCATGGCTTCGTCGTCACCTCTTGCTGCCAGTTTCAACTGCTCCTCAAATCGCTCGCGCTGATCGATCGGATCGTTCAGCTCAGTATAGGCATTTGCGATTTCTTTACCATTGACAAAAAGTTCGAATCGCTCCACCAAGCCCGGCTTGCTGCGGTGCTTTTTCGCCAAAGGCGTCATCTCAATCGGATAATCAGTGATGTAGGTTGGCTGAATCAGGTTGGCTTCCACTTTGGCTCCGAAGATCTCATCGATCAGCTTGCCTCGACCCATGGAGTTATCCACTTGAATCCCCAAGTCCACGCATACTTGACGGATACCCGCTTCATCCAATTCGGTGACGTCAACACCCGCATATTCCTTGATGGAATCATACATGCTCAGCCTTCTGTAAGGACCTGCAAAATCAATCGACCGGTCGCCGACTTTGACCACGGTCTTCCCATGGATGGACTCGGTTACTTTTTCAAGCAACTGCTCCACCATTTCCATCATCCAAATGTAGTCCTTATAAGCCACATAGATCTCCATGGAGGTGAATTCCGGATTGTGAGTGCGGTCCATTCCTTCGTTTCGGAACATTTTACCAAACTCATACACGCCTTCAAAACCACCAACAATCAATCGTTTCAGATACAATTCATTAGCGATTCTTAAGAAAAGCGGCATGTCCAATGTATTGTGATGCGTCGAGAACGGTCTCGCTGCCGCGCCGCCATGAACTGCTTGTAGAATCGGTGTCTCCACTTCCAACCACCCGTGATCGTCGAAGTATCGACGCATGTTGGAGATGATTTTGGAGCGGGTAATGAAAGTTTGCTTGATCTCAGGATTGACTGTCAAATCCACATAGCGCTGTCTGTATCTGAGTTCGGGATCAGTAAATCCGTCATAGACATTTCCTTCTTCGTCCCGCTTCACCACCGGAAGTGGTTTCACTGACTTGGATAGTATTTTCAACTCGGTAACATGGAGTGAGATTTCACCGGTTTGGGTGGTGAAAATATAGCCTTTCACTCCAATGAAATCGCCTAATCCAAGTAGCTTTTTGAAAACCGTATTGTATAAAGTCTTATCCTCGTCCGGACAGATATCATCACGGCGAACGTAGATCTGAAGAATTCCCGTTGAATCCTGAATCTCGGCAAAAGAGGCCGAGCCCATGATTCGACGGCTCATTAAACGACCCGCAATTGTGATGTCTTTATAATCCGTCTTTCTATTTTCGTAGTTTCTATGGATGTCCTCTGCAGTGACATTGATGGGGAAGGATTCAGCCGGATAAGGATTGATCCCGAGGGCCATTAACTCTTCCCGATCTTTTCTGCGCTCGAGTTCCTGTTCGCTAAGAAGTTGCATTTTCTATATTTGATATTTGAAATTCTCTTTTTGTCGGGTGTCCGATGACCGATGATTGGACCCAAAAACCTTCTACCACTCACTTTTCACTATTTACTCTTTACCACTAAGTCTTCGACTCCGCTCAGCCTGACACCACTGCAAACTGCCTACCGCCTACTGATTACTGTCTACTGATAACTGCCTACTGATCACTGCGACTTCCTACTTCAACCCCTTTCTCCGCTTCAATTCCCGCTTGATCAACTCAAACTCTCTACTGCTTTGACCTGCAATGGAGGTGTTTTCCGAGGCCCGACGAGTCAGGTATGGCATTACTTTTTCTACAGGACCGTATGGCACATACTTAACCACTCGATAGCCTCCCTTCGCTAAATTGAAAGAAATGTTATCACTCATTCCATAAAGCTGAGAAAAGAAAACCCGATCCGAATTAGGATCAATTCCATGAAGGTTCATCAGTTCGGTAAGCTCCAAGTTACTTTTTTCATTATGCGTAGCACAGACCAGGGAAATCCCATTTTCCACACAAAACTTAATGGCGGCATCGTAATCCCTATCGCTGGCTTCTTTATTCGGTTGAATTGGGTCAGGATAGCCCATTTCTGATGCACGCTCGCGCTCTTTTTCCATATAGGCTCCGCGCACCGGCTTTGCACCAAGCAAATATCCTTTAGTGGCGGCAAGTTCAGCGGTCTTTTTCAGGCGATCCAAGGAGTCGTGGCGGTACATCTGATAGGTATTGTAGACCACACAACGCTCTCTGTTATATTTTTCCATGGCTTCATAGGCCAAGTCATCAATTACATTTTGGAACCAACTTTCCTCTGCATCCACCAGGATTTTCAACCCCAAATCATGGGCAGCTTTGCAAAGTCGATCCACTCTGCCTTTCATTCGGTTAAGCGCTACTTGCTCTTCACCGGTAAGCGGTTCACCGTTTTGGATTTTAATCATCAAATGATAATCCCCCAAACCAGTCGTCTTAAAAACCCCAAAGGGCATGTAATCCGTCTTGGAGGATTCAACCAAAGTCTGATAAATCTCATCAGCGGTAGCATCAAAACTCGCCTCATCTCCTTTACCCTCTACCGACAAATCCAAAATGGAATGAACTCCAAATTTGGCAAGGTGCTTACAGGCTTTTACACTCTCGGCGATGGTTTCTCCACCGCAAAAATGACCAAACATGGTTTTTTTCATGATTCCTTTGACAGGAAGCTTGAGCTTGAAAGCTAGGTTTGCCAGGCCAATACCCAAGTCTGAGATCAGATTATTGTTGAGTGTGGCAAAGATCAGGTACATTTTCCTGAGTTCTGTGGTACTTTTAGAAGCAAAGGCTACTTCCAGATTTTCAAAAGAGATTTTGGGTATGACAGGCATATCACTCAAATAAGGTGGCAAAGATATCAAAAAAACCTCTCCAATAGGGCTTTTGTTCGGGTATTTGAACTGTAGAATAGTCATAATGAATTGAATGATTTATCAAAGAATCTGTACAGTCTATATAAAGATGTGACCTCGAACTCCAGAAAATTATTCATGAAAAACACTCCATCGAAAACTCAAAACCAATTTTCCTTTCACTAAACCATCAAGGATGGAATGGAAAGAAATTGAAAATTATTTTTACAATAGATTATTTATTTTTTTGACTCGAAAAAGAAACAAAATACTGTTTAGCCTAAAAATCATCGCTCATTTAGAGAAAAATCAAAGAAAACGACCAAGATTTACTTAAAACCCAACTAAAGGGCGAAAAAATAATTTTGTTTTTAAATTTGAGCCTTTTACTTTTGAAACATGTTAATCACAGCAGCGATCTATTTTACCTTCTTTTACTTTTACTTTCGAAGCCAAAATCGAATCGGAGCCGTGTATATGCTAGCCAAAAACTAAAAGAAAATAAAACACACAAAAGCCCGATTCGAAAGAGTCGGGCTTTTTTCATTTAAACCGATCAAATCTATGAAGCCGCACAAACAAATTAAAGACTGGGGAATGGGATTAACCGCCCCACTGATCATCGCAGGTCCTTGCTCTGCCGAAACTCCGGAACAAATCGAGCAAATCTGTAAAGAGATGAAGGAAGCCAATGTGGTTCCTCAGCTTTTCCGTGCAGGAATTTGGAAACCAAGAACCAGACCGGGGTCATTTGAAGGTGTCGGTGAGGAAGGTTTGAAGTGGATGGAAATTGTCCGCCACCACCTGAATATTCCCATCACTGTTGAAGTAGGTAATGCTTCACACGCCGAACTGGCACTTAAGCACAAAGTTGATGTGCTCTGGATTGGTGCCAGAACAACGGTCAATCCTTTTGCAGTCCAGGAGATTGCCGAAGTACTTCGTGGTGTAGACATTCCTGTGATGATCAAAAACCCCATGAATCCGGATCTGGAACTTTGGATGGGCGCATTAGAAAGAATGTATGCAGTCGGCATCGATAAACTTGCAGCCATTCACCGTGGGTTCTCAGATGCATACGATAAGCGTTATAGAAATAAGCCAAACTGGTCTATGCCCATTCACCTGAAGCGTGAGTGGACCGGAATGGAAGTAATCAATGACCCTTCTCACATTGTTGGAAAAAGAGATGGACTGCTAGAAGTGGCGCAGAGTGCAATGAACTTTGGTCTGGATGGTCTGATGATCGAGACCCACCATGATCCTGACAAAGCATGGTCAGATGCCAAACAGCAAGTGACTCCGGCAAGATTGAAAGAAATGATCAGCTCCATTGACTTCAAAACGCCGCTGGAAAATATGAAGCCGGATGAAAAGCTTCAAGATCTTCGTCGTGCTGTCGATCACATGGATGATCAATTGTTGGACATTCTTCAGGAAAGATTTGCTGTCATCGATCAAATCGGAGCGCATAAGCGTGAGCATCATTTGACTGTTTTTCAGTCCGATCGCTGGAAAGATGTGATGGAAAGTCGCACCAGAAAAGGTGTCGCAAAACACCTGAGTGAAAAATTCATGAAAGAGTTGCTGTATTGCATTCATGAGGAATCTGTTAAGCGCCAGGAAAAACAATTGCGCGAGGCTGAGCCAATTAAAAAATAAATCTGCTCTCAAACAAGGAAGGCGGCCTCTCTTAGAGACTGCTTTCCTTACCTTTAGAATTCCAACAAATCAGGTCAAACCGTGGATTCCATCATTTTCACTGCTGAAGCAAAACAAGCGCTTTCAAGAGTTTTAACTCAATTGTCCTTTTCAAAATTGGCTGTCTTAACTGATGAAAATACTCAATCACTGTGTTTGCCAATCGTGAGTTCAATCTTGCCTGAAGACACAATTTTCATCAGTGTTCGGTCGGGCGAAATTCAAAAAAACCTTGAAACCTGTACTGAAATTTGGTCTCAAATGACCGATGCTGCACTGGACAGAAAAGCCTTGATGCTAAACCTAGGTGGTGGTGTGATCACGGATATGGGAGGGTTTTGCGCCAGCTTATACAAGCGCGGAATTCGCTTTTTAAATATGCCGACTACCCTGCTTTCACAAGTGGATGCAAGTGTCGGTGGTAAACTGGGGGTGGACTTCAACGGGCTCAAAAACCACTTGGGAGTATTCAATGAACCAGAAACGGTCATCATTGCCCCTGAATTTTTGAAGACTTTACCCCTAGCAGAACTTCGATCCGGTTATGCTGAAATTTTGAAGCACGGACTGATTCGGGATAAGTCTTATTTCAACAAACTGAAATCAACTAATTGGGAATCCCAAGATTGGGAAAATCTGATCATTCATTCCGTAGGAATCAAAAAAGCCGTAGTGGAAGCTGATCCAAAAGAAGCAGGTTTGCGAAAAATCCTGAATTTCGGGCACACCATCGGGCATGCCTTCGAATCCTACTTTTTGGACACCAAAAATCATCTTTTGCACGGAGAGGCCATTGCCTTGGGAATGATCTGCGAAGGATTTCTTTCATTTGAAAAAATCGGATTTAGTTTCGAGGAACTTGATCAATTGACGAAAACAATGATTCAGATCTATGGGAAGGTCGAATTTTCAGTAAATGAGCTAAATCCAATTCTGGATCTTTGCCTGCAAGACAAGAAAAACGAAGGAAGCTCCTTGCTTTTTTCGCTCCTAAATTCGATCGGTGATTGCGCCTACAATATCCCCGTCAATCGGGATGAAATCAGGGAAGCAATCATCTATTATCATAATCTTTAAACGGCCTGAGCCTTGACTACTCAAACCATGACTATCCTTCGCCTAAACCAAAAAAGCGAATTTACCCCTTCCAGAATCCCGCTCCCATCCTCCAAAAGTGAATCCAATCGCGCATTGGTGATCGATGCACTGACCGAAGGTGAAAATAAACTGACTAATCTGGCCGAAGCTCGCGACACGCAGACGATGATTGGATTGCTGGCTAAAAATCCGCCAGTTTTTGATGTACTGGATGCAGGTACGACGATGCGGTTTTTGACAGCATTTGCGGCGGTTACCAATCAGAAAAAAGTCATGACCGGAACCGCGCGGATGTGCGAGCGGCCGATTGGAATTCTAGTAGATGCCCTGCGTACTGTTGGTGCAGAAATCCACTATTTAAACATCGAAGGTTATCCTCCATTGGCAATCCATGGACTTCCCGAACAAAAATCGGATAAAGTCAAAATTCGCGGGGACGTATCCAGTCAATATATTTCAGCCATGCTGATGATCGCCCCTATTTTGCCCCAAGGATTGGAAATCGAGTTGGAAGGAAAAGTAGGAAGTCGGACTTACATTGAAATGACCCTCGAGCTGATGACCCAATTCGGGATCAAGTACACTTGGGAAGAAAACAGAATAAAGGTTCCTCACCAAGCCTATCAGCCCACAACTTATGCAGTCGAAAGTGACTGGTCAGGCGCGAGCTATTGGTTTAGCTTATTGGCCTGTGCAGATTCAGGAGCGCTTTTTTTGGAAGGATTGAAAGAAAACAGCCTGCAGGGAGACTCCAAGATCGTCGAGATCATGGATCATCTCGGAATCAAAAGCACGTTTGAAAAAGGCGGCGTTTTACTCAAGAAACAAGCAGTGAAAGGATTGAAAAAATGGGATTTTACCCATTGTCCTGATCTTGCCCAGACGGTTGCAGTGACTTGTGCAATTCTTGGTCAGAATGCAATTTTCACAGGTTTGGAAAGTTTGAAAATCAAGGAGACTGACCGAATCTTTGCCTTACAGCAGGAACTGGCCAAGTTCAATGCGGATTTGAAAGAAATCGAACCGGAAGTTTACCAAGTGATTCCATCTGTCACAATGCCTCGCAAAGTTCAGATTCACACCTACGACGATCACCGAATGGCGATGGCTTTTATGCCACTTTTGACCAAAACAGCAGTATTGATTGAAGATCCTGAAGTAGTCAACAAATCTTATCCAAGTTTCTGGAAGCATTGCGAATTGCTGGCCATTTCCATGGAAAAACATATTGAGTCATGAGCTTGAAAATAGCTATTCAGGGCGTCCCGGGTTCTTTTCATCATCAGGTTGCCTTAATTAATTTCGGTCCTGAAGCTCAGATTCTGGCATTCAATACCTTTGAGCCCGTTGCCAAAAGTGTCGCCTTAGGCGAAGCTGATTTTGGCGTGATGGCCATCGAAAATTCCATTGCCGGAGCCATACTCCCCAATTATGATCTGATTGACCGCTACGAATTGAGTATCCGGGATGAGTTTTATCTGCCGATTTCGCATCAGTTTATGGCCCTGCCCGGTCAAAAAATCGCGGATATTCGGGAAGTCCGCTCACACCCCATGGCACTTTTGCAATGCAAAACTTTTTTGGCCCAGAATCCTCATATTCAACAGTTTGATGATGTGGATACTGCTTCAGTAGCCAAACGAATTGCGGAAGAAAAGCTGAGCGGTATCGCAGCCATTGCCAGTGAAATCGCAGCTGAAATATATGGGTTGGAAATATTGGCCAGAGACATCCAAACGATAAAAGACAATTTCACCCGTTTTATCATTTTACAAAAAGAAAGTGGCACTTCTGAAACAATCCCGGACAAAGCATCTTTCAAAGTAACCATCCGAAATCAAAAAGGCGGCTTGGCTAAATTATTGACTATGATCGCTGAAAAAGGGCTCGATTTGAGCAAAATACAATCTATCCCAGTGATCGAAAAACCCTGGGAATATGCCTTTTTTATCGATGCAGAATTTAAAGATTACCTACAATTCAAAGAAGCAATGCAACTGATTAAACAGGATTTTGGAGGAGTGAAAATTTTCGGAGAATATCTAGGCAGAAAGGCATGAAGGGATTTTCAGATCGAGTAGAAACAGTTCAGGAATACTATTTTTCAGCCAAACTGAGAGAGGTTAATCAATTAATAGCTGAAGGGAAACCGGTGATCAATTTGGGGATTGGAAGCCCCGATTTGGCTCCGGACCGAATGGTCATTGATGCGCTGAAAAGTACTGTCGAACATCCGAGGGCTCATGGTTACCAAAATTATCAGGGGATCCCTGAACTACGGATTGCCATGGCGGAGTTTTACGCCAGAGAATATCGAGTTACATTAAATCCCTCCAAGGAAATTCTTCCCCTGATGGGATCAAAAGAAGGCATTATGCATCTCAGCATGGCCTTTCTCAATCCCGGTGATCAGGTCCTGATCCCTGATCCAGGTTACCCAACCTATACCTCTGTGACCAAATTGCTCGGTGCAGAACCGCTTTTTTACAGTTTGGACTTGGCGAAAAAAGGAAAACCAAACCTTGAAGCGCTTGAAAAACTGGACCTCAGCCGTGTCAAAATCATGTGGATCAATTATCCCCACATGCCCACCGGAGCGACAGGAAGTCAAGAAATTTTACGGGAATTGGTGGCATTTGCAGAAAAGCATGACATCGTTCTCCTTCATGACAATCCATACAGTCACATTCTTAATCCGGAACCGCTAAGTATTTTGGCCATTCCCGGAGCCGAGAAAGTGGCATTGGAACTGAACTCCCTCAGCAAAACTTTCAATATGCCCGGCTGGAGAATCGGCATGCTTTGCGGAAGGGCAGACTGGATCGAAGCTGTCCTCAAAATCAAATCAAACATGGATTCGGGAATGTTTCTCGGCCTTCAAAAAGGTGCTGTTGCCGCCTTGAGCTTGGGAAAAAACTGGTTTTCTGATCTCGACGAACAGTATCAAAACCGAAGAAAACTGGATTGGAAAATGGCTGATCTTTTAAATTTGACCTATTCTAAAGACACAAGTGGATTGTTTGTCTGGTGCAAAGTGCCGGAAGGGAAATCTGCCGATGAGCTGGTGGACTACCTGCTTTACGAAAAAAATATCTTCATCACACCGGGAAGAGTCTTTGGACCTGCAGGCGAAGGATACGTTCGAATTTCGCTTTGCATGCCTGAATTCAAAATACTGGAAGCTATCAATCGCATAAAATCATAACGAAAATGAAAAAAATACACATCATCGGGCTTGGACTTTTGGGAGGTTCCTTTGGTCTTGGTGCAAGACTGAAATTCCCCGAACTAATCATCACAGGTACTGATTCCAATCCTCAGAACCTCAAAGATGCACTCACTTTAGGAATCATTACCGAAGCCAAAGAAACTCCTGATAAAGATACTGAATTGGTGATTTTGGCTACTCCAGCCGATACCTTGGGAAAAATCCTGATTGACACCCTGAATCAAGTCGGTGAAAACACCTTGGTTTTTGATGTGGGCTCGACCAAATCTAAGCTATGTGCAATGATGGCAGATCATCCCAAGCGAAAGCAATACCTCGCCGCCCACCCGATCGCCGGAACGGAATATTCAGGCCCAAAAGCCGCAATGGCAGATCTCTTAAACAGAAAAGTATTGATCATCTGCGAACTGGAAAAAACCGATTTGCACCTTAAGGAGAAGGCTTATCAGCTTTTCGATGCTTTGAATGTGAAGTTGCGTTTTATGGATCCTGAGGAGCATGACAGGCATTTGGCTTTTGTCTCTCACCTTTCTCACATCTCCTCCTTTATGCTTGGGGAAACTGTCCTGCAAAAGATGGCCGATGATAAAAACATCTTCGATATGGCAGGCTCAGGTTTTGCCTCCACTGTCCGTCTGGCAAAATCAAGCCCTGCGATGTGGGCACCGATATTCACAGAAAATAAAGTAAATATCCTGAGTGCACTGGATGGCTACATCGCCAATCTGACCGCTTTCAGAGCAAAAATTGCCAACGACGATAACAAAGGCCTCTTTGAGGAAATGGCCGAAATCAATAAGATTCGGGATATTTTGGAGCTTGGAAAATGATTTGAAATTCGAGATTTGAAATTTGAATAAGAAAACCACGGAGCGATTCGTGGTTTTTTATTTGTGTCCATTTCCCGCTGATCTCCCGCTGAAAAATTCGCAGATGGTCGAGGATTTTCTCGTGTTTACTTTGCACATCCTGCTATTGTGAGTGTCTCACGGCTTTTCAAAAAAAAGAATAAAAGTGAGTGATGACACTCACTTAGGCGACAATTCCAATAACGACAAAAGGAAAATTTGCTCCTTAAAGAAAAAAATCTGCGCTATTCAGCGAATTTTTCTGCGCCGATCCGCGGGAAAAATAAATCCCGAAAAGCCTTAACTTACTTCATAACTTGCGCTAAGAATATCTAAGCAACCAAAATCAACCCACCTATGAAACCTATTTTACTCTCCTTATTCCTCCTGTTTTCATTCGGAGCATTTTCCCAAGAATCCTGGACCACCATCCAACCCAAGACCGAGGCCACTTCCCGTCACGAGAGTTCCTTTGTGGAATGCGATGGTAAACTTTACGCGCTTGGCGGTCGTGGAGAACGGCCTGTGGATGAATATGATCCCAAAACCAATTCCTGGACCAAGCTGGCAGATGCACCGATGGAAATCCACCATTTTCAGGCTGTTTCTTATAAAAGTGAAATTTGGGTTGTTGGCGCATTGACAGGTAAATATCCTCATGAAACCCCAATTCCAAATGCTTTAATCTTCAACCCTAAAACCAAAACTTGGAGAGATGGCCCAAAACTACCTGAAAACAAAATGCGTGGTTCGGCCGGAGTTTTTGTCAGAAATGACAAAATCTACATGGTCTGCGGAATTCAGGATGGGCACTTCGATGGGTTTGTCCGCTGGTTTGACGAATTGGATCCGCAGACCGGGGTTTGGACATCACTACCCAGTGCACCCAGAGCCCGTGATCATGTGAGTGCGGCATTGGTCGGGGATCGACTATATCTTGCCGGAGGCAGAACTTCCTATGCCAAAATCGGGAAAGTATTGGAGCTGACTAACAATGAAATCGATTATTACGACTTCAAAACATCTACCTGGACTACCATCGAAACAGAAATCCCCACTCCCAGAGCCGGTAATTCGAATCTCGGGATCGGACCATATTTGGTAATTATCAACGGCGAAAGTCAAGCCCAAACTCCGGCCCATGCAGAGGTCGAGGTATTGGATACCCGAACACATACTTGGAGCAAATTACCTAATTTGACTCAGGGAAGACATGGGACCGGTGTGGCATTCTTGGGTGGAAAAATCTACGTCCATGCAGGTTCGGCCAATCGAGGCGGTGGCCCGGAGATCAATACAATGGAAGTGATTGAGTGGAGGAAGTAGGGAGTTGACAGTCGCAGTGATCAGTCTGAGTGGTCAGTAGGCACAGTCACAGTTGGCAGTTATGCAGTAAAAAGTAAGTGGTAAATGGTAAGAAGTGAGTTGGAGTTACGCAATGTACATCATTCAATACCAGGTATTATTAAAACGATTGAACCCCTTGAACCATCAAAACTTTCTTTTTGCCTCGTACCTCGTAAATCGTACTTCTTAAATATTGCAAATTTGAACATAAGTAAACCTTTCGACTGTAGCTCTTTCATTTCTGGTTCGTCTTTTGTCTATACAGCACTGAAAACTCATAAAACTATGAAACGAATCCTGATTTTATTCTTGGCCTTTGCGATAGCCTCACCCCTTTTTGCGCAGCAAATCCAACAAGTCCCACTGATCGAAGTGGAAGGATATGCTGAGCGCAAAATCGCCCCTGACGAGGCTGTTTTTTCTATTAATCTGGAAGAAAAAGCTTTTAAAGTCCCTGATGCAGTAAATGCTTTGAACAAGAAAACCCAAGCTCTGTCGGATGCATTGAAAAAGGCAAAAATCAGAGATTATAAACTGGTGGCTGATAATTACTCCGTCGATGTGAATCGCGTCTATCAAGGTGGTACTAGCAGAGACGACGGTTACGTGGCCCGACAAAGCCTAAGAATTGTCACATCGGTAACCAATGAGGATTTGCAAAAAATCGTCAGTGCAATCCAAAACTCCGGAGACATGAGTTACAATCTTAATTTTGGAATTGCTGAGACTACTCGAAAGTCGCTTGAAAATGCACTTTTGACAGATGCATTGAAAGATGCTGAAGCGCGGGCCATGCTGATCGGAACCACACTGTCTATCAGAGGACTGAGGGTGTTTAGCGTGACGATGGAACCTAATTACAGGCCTCAGCCGATGTACAGCATGAATGCAAAAGTAGCGATGGCTGAATCAGCCGATATGCTGGTTGAAACTGACAATCAGACGCTGACTAAGCGGGTTTATGTAAAATACACCTACTAAAACTTAAAAAGAAAGCCGCTTTTCAGTGGCTTTCTTCATTTTCAGATTAATTTTTTTTAATTACTTTCCTTGATATAGCCCCATCCTTGCTGTTGTTTTAGGATGATTTCCAGGATTCCATCTGGGACGATAATTACACCTGGAATTAGTTGATCGGCAGTGATATTCCTTCTTTTCATCGTTTGTTCACAAATAGCAAATCCAACATTTTTATTGGAAGCCAACGATTTTATTTCCTTTAAAACAGAAGATTTCTCACTAACTACCATATTCACAGATCCTCCATATAGGACCACCTGAAACTTTGAATCTTGGTAATTCTTCGACATTTCAGACACATGCCTCATGGTCGCTTCATGCACCAAAGGATCTGCACTCGTCACATCAAAGACTATTTGCACAGGCTTTTCTTGGGAATACACCTGAATAGAAAGTACGAGGCTTAACAGGATAATCAGATATTTTCTCATGGCTCTTTTCAATATACAATTAGCCTCCGGCGAAAATATATCCGCATCCTGCTTTCTGTGCCCTGCTCAAAGCCCAAACACCTGATGGAACTACCTGAATCCCGGGCAGTACTCCGCTCAACCAATCCTTATTTACCTCCTCAGGGTTGAGTCCAATGTTTTTAGCCACGACACCGCTATAAACTTTCAATGCCAAATTGCAAACACAAAACATGGCACCTCTATCCTGGAGTTGTTTAATTCCCTGGATAATTGGCATTGGGAAATCCCCATCTTTTGGCTCATAATAGAGATTTCTTATTGCAGGAGCGTTGGTACTTTTGTCAGTCAGGGAAAATATCTCCCCAAACTTGTACTTTTCCCAAAGTCTATCCTCCATAGCAAAAGGAATGGCCGAATGACGTAACACCGTCATGGCGGTCATATCTGAATCAGGGATGCCCGTTTCATTATTGGTCATATAAAACGCCCAATTCCAGATGATTGGAAATCCATCATGTGGTGTCGAGCCATCATAAACCACCCGATGAGAGCCTTTGATGCCCTCAAACCATTTGTCTGCCTCATGCAAGGATTCCTTGTTTGAATCCATCAGATTTACCGATGCGGGATGGGTAAATCCTGTCAAACTTCCTGCTGCTGTGCTTAAAGCCAAAGCCCCCAGAAAGTTTCTTCTCGAGTTACTCGTTTTGGGTTTCATGTGTTTTTAATTTGATTATCAATGGTCATC
The DNA here is from genome assembly GCF_030694375.1 of Algoriphagus sp. Lineage (GTDB taxonomy): Bacteria > Bacteroidota > Bacteroidia > Cytophagales > Cyclobacteriaceae > Algoriphagus. Next base: position 113,052 of record NZ_JAUXYL010000023.1, on the reverse strand, counting down.
CCAATGTGTGACTTTTAGGTCATGCCTGTCTGCCTCAGGCAGGCTCGATTTCATTAGTGATGTGGATTAGGTTGGATTGTAAGTAATTATAAGCCTGTTTTTGCACCGAACACAAATGCCTATCTAAGTTAAAAATATCTTAAAAAAAATGCTATAAATTATTGATTTTCAATAATTTAATATTTTCATCAGAGTTGATGAAAAATATTGATTTTAAAAAATCAGAAATTATTATTTTTCAAAAAACACTTCCTTTTTAAATGATTTTTTGAATAAAACTTAATTGACTTTTAGGGGAGTATTAGATGAGCGGTTTCCTTGATTTTGAAAGAATTAAGGATATTTAATTCTGAAAAATCCACCCAAAATGAAATCTATCCTTTACTTACCCTTACTGGGCCTTATCGGCTTAGCCTGCACTAAAACTGATCCGATCGTCGGTCAAACAGAAATCACCAAATTCCAAGGAAATAAAAAAGGAGCCATCTCCGTCACCTACGATGATGGCATTGTCAACCAATTCACCATTGCCAAACCCATCATGGATAGCCTTGCGCTACCTGCTACTTTTTACATCATCACGGGAAAAGTGGAAGGTTCGGGCAAAGGAAAATTCATCGGACGAGACCCAAAGGAAATCATCTCCGAGACCGCCAGGATCAAAACTGATTCCACCAACTTTTTCGAGCGGGCCTCTTTGATTGCCTTCACCGGTAGCAGCGAGGCTGAAGACTATCATGCACGCGCAGGTTCGCTTTTTGAGCAGGGAAAAGTAGCCGAGGCACATGCATTGATCGATGAAGGCTACACCAAAATCCGTAGAGGCACAATGAAAAACACCAATGATGTCGTTTTTCACAACAATGCCGAAGATACCACTACTTGGGAGCAGTACAGATCCTACTCGGCCCAAGGTCATGAGATTGCTTCCCACACCGTCACTCATCCCCGATTGGCAGCTCTTGATGAGGTCAACATGCTGTATGAGCTGGAGCAAAGCAAAGCTGACTTGCTCAAATTCATTGGCCCTGAATCCACCTTCAGTGCAGAGGGACCTTATGGAACAGAAAACGAACGGGTAATGGAATTTGCGCATAAAGTCTATCCTTCGCTTCGCAATAGAATGCCCGAAGATTGGCTGGAAGAAATCAACCGTGGCAGCAAAATGACGCCGGGAGAATCCACCAAAGAATATGTACAATGGCAACGTGGGCCGGTGACTCGCATCGATATCACTCAGATGAAAGCTTGGGTAGACACCACCATGTCTCATGACAACAACTGGCTGGTCCTCGTTTTTCACGGAATCGAAAATCTGGGCTGGGAACCAAAAACCAGATCTGAATTGGTGGAGTATTTTTCCTATATGAAGGCAAATGAGCCAAATTTGTGGATTGCTACTTTCCGCGAAGTGACCAAATACCTCCGAGAGCGAAAGGCTACACAGGTAAGTACAGAAGTAAGCAAAAATGCAATCACCGTTGAGCTATCTTCAAGTTTGGATCCTGAGACCTATTCTGTCCCATTGACCCTGAAAACCTATGTTCCGGCTGGTTGGACATCGGTACAACTGGCACAAAGCCAAGGTAACGTTAACCTTGAAGTACAAACAGATGAAAAAGGAAGCTATGTGATTTATGAGGTAAGGCCAGGGAGCGCAAAAGTTTCTTTAAAAAAAGGATCTTAAAAAAGCTTGAAAACCTTCGCATCACAGTTTGACATTGGTACTAAAAGGAGGATGTAAGGGTTGCCCCCTTACATCCTCTTATTTTTTCTAAGCTACTGGCCTAGGTCTTTTGCTTCAATACAACTCTAAAACTGGTCCCTACCCCAACTTCACTTTCGACCAAGATTTCAGCACCAAGGCTGTCAGCAAACTCCTTACTCAGCATCAGGCCTATTCCTGTACCTGATTCTCCTGCTGTTCCTTTTTGGGAATTTACACGGTCCGAAAATAGCTTGGATAGAATTTCAGGTTCTATTCCTTGTCCGGAATCAGTGATTCTAATTTCACTCCCATTCGGGTAATCCACCCTGATTTTCCCCCTCTCGGGAGAAAATTTAATGGCATTCATCAGAATATTTCTCACAATGAAACTTAGCCTTTCCCTGTCTGAATGGACTTCAAGTTCAGTTTGGTTTTCATGTGTGAAATCAAGGTTCTTGAGATTTATTTGAGAAATCAAGAGCTCCACATTTTCATTCACCAATTCTCCAAGCTTAAATGTGCTGAGCTGGACTTCCTCCACTCCCATTTGCTCCCGGGACCAGATTAGTAAGTTGTTGAGCATTTGAGAAAGTGAATGCGTATCCCTTGCTATCAAGGGCATGACTTCTTGCAATTCGTCTTGAGAAAGCAACTTTTTGTCCCAAAGCTGAATAATGCTATGCAATGAGGAAAAAGGAGCACGGAGATCATGGGAAATGACCGAAAATATTTTATCCCGAAATTGGTTGGCTTTGGTTAAAGCTTGATTGGTTTCATTCCAGTGGTCAGCCTGAGATTGAATTCGTCTGTTTTGTTCCTTTGCCAGGACATGGGCATTTTCAAGTTGTACGTGCGCGTTTTTAAGTTTTAGATGGTTTTTTTTCTGGAACCAAAACAAAGTCCCAAAAGCAATTAGAAGTAATCCCGAACCTATCAATAATTCATTTCTTCTTCGAAGGGAAAGGTCAAGGTATTCCTGATCCTGAATCAGCTGCTGATTTTCAAGTTCTTTCCTTTCTGTTTCATATTGAATCAGGAGCTCCTCTCGCACTTTTTGGCGATTATCATTAAAAAGGGCTTCATCTGAAGCTTTCTTCACAACCAAATATTCGTAAGCTGCTTTATAGTCATTTTGTCCCAAAGCAGCCGCTACCAAATATTCTGCAGTGGTGGAAATGTAAAAATGCGAATTGGCATCTTTGGCTAATTGATAGGATTTGAGCGCATATTCTTTCACTTTGGCGTAATCTTTCCCTTGCAAAAAATAGTTGGAAAGCTCATTCAGCACGTTGATTTTATTTTCAACATCCTGATTGGCTTCCGCAATATCCAAGGCTCTTAAAAGATACCCACTCGCTTTTCCCCGGTCACTCATATTCAGCTCTGCCAACTGAGTAAGTGTATTCACTAAGCCATGACTATCCTTCAGTTCTTCTTTGATTTGAAGGGACTTTTGGAGGTAATTCAGCGCAAGATCAAGGTCTTTTTGATCTTGATTTTGTGTCCACCGGTCTTTATGATAATTCCCGAGATTGTTATAAATCAAAGACTGGCCCCGAAGGTTCTTGATCGCCAAACCGTATACTAAGGCTTTTTGGTACATTTCGGCGGCTTTAGCCATTTCCCCATTTCGGTAATAGACATTTCCGATGTTTAGATTAGACTCCAGCATTCCTGTAGAATCTTTCAAGGCTTCGCGGATTTTGAGTGCCTGAAGGTGCGTTTTCAAGGCATCTTCGTAATCTGACCTGATCAGTTGGGCTACACCCATGATGTTGAGTGCGTTTCCTTTAATCTTCTCCAAGCCGAGCTTTTCGGCAAGCCGGATAGCGCTTTTGGCAAAAAAAATGGCTGTATCCTGATCAATGCCATAATAATGCTTGCCAAGGTCATAAAAAAGAACGGCCTTGAGCGAATCGTTTTCGGTTTTGGAAACCAGATGTTGTATACTATCAGGAAAAGCCTGTGGTGATTGAAAAGTGGTCCAAAGGACAAAAAAAAGAACTAACATGCTGAAGAATTAGATTAAATAGGTAATAGGTAAATATGCAGCTATTCAACTTTAATTCACATACCGTTTAAATCGAAAAGTGATATTTTTTTGCGGTTGAGTTGTAAATGCGCAACTCAAAACATCAAGACAGCGATAAAAATGACAATCCCAACAGCCAATCCAAGCACAAATACTTCATAAGCCTTTCGGATTAATTTGTATTTACGATCAAGCACTTTGCCTTGGTAATAAAGTGAAACTGACATATGATCCTGAATGGAGTCTTTTTCCAAGAGCATTTTTCGGGTTTCTTCCAAGTAATCTTCCATGGTGTATTTGGCGCTTTCTCCAAAAAACATGAGGCTAGATTTAGGTTTTGCCTCTTGATTTTTTGCTTTCCCGATAATTGATGGTTTGGCAGCCTGAACGGCAAGCATGGTGGAAGTGAGGATCACACCTAAGAATAGTAAAATGGGTATGATGGTTAATGGTGAATTGATTTCGATCAATTGAGACATGGAACCATAGCCCAGGATCGCAATTGTAGATGAAATCACCAAGGCATTAATGCTGATGATAATATTCGCCTTATTGTCTGCGATTTGAAGGAGATTACAGTTATTTTTGAAAGTGACGCGGTAAAAAGTCTGCCTTTCGCGTTCAGTTTTATCCTTATCCTTTTTTTTCTCCAAAATTGGTTCTTCCATAACTTGAGGGTATTTGCTTTGAAATTAAGGAATATTTCATACCGAGTATCAAGTATTAGGTAGTTTTTCTATGGAAGAGTGTCCAGTCTTTAGGGTTAAGACGAGACTTAGGTTTATTCACAGTTGGCCCCGAAAACCACAGATTAATTGCATCTGTGACAATCTGAGCCATCTGTAAGCTTTTTTAAGAAAAGAAGGCAATCACCAGGACTGCCTTTCATTTTTTCAGATTTCTGAATTTATCTTTCTGACTTAAAATTCCATCCAGGCTCATTACTGAATTCTCATTAATATTTTTCCGCTGATTTGCGCTGAAAAAGCCGCTGAATTCCGCTGATTTTTTTCTTCTCATCTGTGCTTATCTGCGTCATCTGTGAGCCAAAAAAAGACAGCCAATTAAGACTGCCTTCCAGATTTCTGATTTTATACTTCTGACTTAACTTTCTGCCAACTGTGACTGAACACTGGAAATATCCCGCTGATCTGCGCGGAATTCCGCTGATTTTTTTCTTCTCATCTGTGCTTATCTGTGTCATCTGTGAGCCAAAAAAAGACAGCCTAACTAAGGACTGCCTTTCATTTCTTCAGATTTCTGACTTGACTTTCTACCAACTGAGACTGAATACTGAAAATATCCCGCGGATTTGCGCTGAAAAATTCGCTGAGCTACGCAGATTTTTTTTCTTATCTGTGCTTATCTGCGTCATCTGTGAGCCAAAAAAAAGACAGCCAATTAAGACTGCCTTTCAGATTTCTGATTTATACTTCTGACTTAACTTTCTGCCTACTGTGACTGAACACTGTAAACTGCCTACTCCACAAACGGTTCCTGCTGACTCAGGCAATGAAATGATCCCAATCCCCAGATAATATCCGTGCTGTCAATGCCAACAACTTTTCGATCTTTGAAGCAATCGCTCAGAATATCCAAAGCCTTTTGGTCATTTTTATCCCGGAAGGTCGGAACTACCACGACCTCATTTCCGATGTAGAAATTAGCATAGGAAGCCGGAAGTCGCTGTTCCTCCCAAATTACCATACCCGGCATCGGGAGCTCCACAATATTGAGTTGCTTTCCGTCTTCCAGCCGCATCTTTTTCAAAAGTTTAAGATTCTCCTCCAGAATTTCATGGTTTTCGTCTGACTTGTTTTTCTCAATCACCGTGACCACCGTGTCTGCATTTACAAATCGGGTGATGTCATCGATATGTCCATCGGTATCGTCTCCAACGATCCCATCCCCTACCCAGAGAATATGGTTTACTCCATAGTAATCTCGAAGGTATTTTTCGATCTGAGATTGGTTCAGGGTTGGGTTTCGGTTCTCATTTAGCAGACAAGCCTTGGAAGTAAGCAGGGTTCCTTTTCCGTTGAATTCCACCGAACCACCTTCCATGACGATCCCTGGTCGAAAGCTGGGAATGCCCAAATGCGTCGCTATGTGCAGTGGAATCATGTTATCCAGGTCATGCGGCGGGTATTTCTCACCCCAGGCATTGTACTCCCATTTGACAATTGCTTTTTTATACTCCGAATCTGGGTTTATTAAAAATGCAGGACCATGATCCCGGCACCATGCATCATTTGTTGGAAACAAGTGAAAAGTCACATTACTGAGTTTCACTCCAGCTTCCTTCAGGTGCTTCAGGGCGAAAGCTTTCATTTCGGCATCGGCCACATTGATATTAACCTTCTGACCTGCGGCTACTTCCTTGACAAATTGAGAATAAGGCGCGTAGATCGTGTCGATTTTTCCAGGCCAGGATTCTTCCTTGTGTGGCCAACTCAGCCACATGGATTCCTGGGGTGCAAATTCCGCAGGGAAATAGTAGCCCAATTCTGCCGGAGTCGCTGCTCCGGATCTGGCAAGTTCAAAAACGTCTCTCATGCCTATTCTTCGTCGAGGTAGCGCTTGGTAATCGGTGCATAGGAGTCAATGCGACGGTCTCTCAGGAATGGCCAATGCGTGCGGTAGCGATCCGACCCGGTCAAGTCCAACTCCTCCACATGAATCTCTTCTTCCAAGTGAGGGGCTTTGTAGGTTACTCTTCCAAAAGCATTGGACACAAAAGACCCTCCCCAAAACTGCATCGGCCCTTCTATTCCGGTTCGATTTACTGAAACTACAGGAATACCATTAGCCACGGAGTGTGAACGCTGAATCGTCTGCCAAGCATTGTATTGATCATCGTTGGTCTGCTCATCCTGATGAAGCGCCCAACCGATTGCGGTAGGATACACCAAAAAGTCGGCGCCTTTCAATGCCGTAATTCGGGCTGCTTCCGGATACCATTGATCCCAGCAGATGAGGACGCCGATTTTGCCGAATTTGGTTGGAAAAACCTTGTAGCCCAAGTCTCCCGGTGTGAAGTAAAACTTCTCAAAATAGCCCGGATCGTCAGGAATATGCATTTTTCGGTATTTACCGAGATAGGTTCCGTCAGAATCCAAAACAGCCGTGGTGTTATGGTAAAGCCCTTCCGCTCTTTTTTCAAAAAGCGAAGCAACGATCACCACCCCAAGTTCTTTGGCCAAGGCTCCCATGGCATCTGTAGAAGGACCGGGAATGGCTTCGGCAAGGAGAAAATTGTCATAATCCTCTACATCGCAGAAGTAGAGCGATCTAAAAAGCTCCTGCAAGACAATGACTTGAGCACCCTTTTGGGCAGCAGTGCGAATGCCTGCGAAAGTTTTTTCCATATTTTCGGCCACATTCCCAGAGCAACTGAGTTGGACCATTCCTACTTTGACGGTTTTGTTTGCCACGAGTTAAAAGTTTGGATGAGGATGTAAAGGTAGCTTGGATGGGGTGGAATGGCAAATGAGGAGTTAAATTGCAAGATTTGAAAATTGAAAAATTGGAAGGTTAGAAGTTGGACCTAGTTCCGTTCTAGTTAAACAAAAGTCAATTAGACAAAATTTTTGTAATCTCTGCTCTGATGCAAAATCCTAACTATCAAAATCCCTTCCTCTTCAATAAGGTAAAATATCAGATGGGACTTATAGATAAATTCCCTTAAACCTCGATACAAAAAATTGGATTCTTTTCCCAAATAAGGAAATTGAGCCAAATTCAATAAAGTTTCTTCTAACCCTGTGGTATATTTTTCCGCTTGAGGATATCCAAATTGTAAGATCCCATAAGTATAAATTTCAGTGAGATCTTCCTCAGCCTTTAACGATAACCTAAAGCTTGCCATCAGCTTTCAACTGTACTTCTACGTTTCTCAGAATATCTGAAAAAGATTTGGTGGATACACCAGAGTCTATTCCCTCCTGAATTGCAATTTTCAAATCTTGAAATTTACTTTTTCGATCTTGGTCTTGGCGAATAAGATGTCGAATGTATTCAGACTCATTGGTAAAATCCCCACCTTCAATTTGAGCTTTGATCCATAAATCCTGTTGATCTGTGAAAGTCAATGTTTTTCTAATTGTAGACATAGTAAGTTAATTTACACCAATATTCATACGATTGATGCAAATTATTGTTTACACTTCAAAAGTCAATCACCTCTTCTGGCTTTTCTCGAGTTTTCAAAAAAATAATTGTTCACAGAATATTTCGAACATGTTCAACTTAGAATTTGATTTTAGAAGCGAATTCATCACTTTGACCTCATGGACTATCAGGAGTTAATAGACGAAGTTTACCATGAAATAAAGTCGGCAAATCCACGGGGAAAAGTGGCTGACTATATCCCTGAACTGGCTAGCGTGGATGGGGATAAATTTGGAATAGCCTTGGTGGATTTGGAAGCAAATATCTTCGGCGCGGGCGATTATCAAGAAGCGTTTTCCATCCAGAGTATTTCCAAGGTTTACACGCTCGCCATGGTGGCTCGCATTTTTGAAAGCAAACTCTGGTCACGGGTGAATGTGGAGCCTAGTGGGGATCCATTTAATTCAATCGCGCAACTGGAATTTGAGAAAGGCATCCCAAGAAATCCATTTATCAATGCTGGAGCTCTTGTGATTACCGATGCGCTGACCTCCAAGTTTGATGATCCTATCGCAGAAGTCAGCAAGTTCATCAATGAACTAGTAGGAACAGCGTGTATCAAAATCAATCAGGAAGTGATGAATTCTGAACTCAAACACTCAGAGCGAAATATTGCTTTAGGATACTTTTTAAAAGCTTTTGAAAATTTTGACAACAACGTGGAAGAAGTAGTAAAAACCTATGTCGCCCATTGTGCCATGGAAATGACTTGTGTGGACTTGGCAAGGTTCTTTTTTGGCAAATGATGGCTATTCCATTTATGCCAAGCGGGAAATAGTTACAGAAAGCTATGCAAGGCGAATCAATGCCATCATGCTGACCTGTGGATTTTATGATGAAGCGGGAGAATTCGCCTATCGGGTGGGCCTTCCCGGCAAAAGTGGTGTCGGTGGCGGAGTGGCTGCGGTCATGCCCCACAAATTCAGTATTGCTGTCTGGAGTCCTGAACTCAATGAAAAAGGAAATTCTGTCAAGTCGATTATGGCTTTGGAACTGTTGACGGATAAGTTGAAGTTTTCTTTGTTTTAGGGAGCTGAAGGATGCTCTTCCTTGGAAAATGGGGCTTTGGAATCGTAGGTAAAACCATAGATTCTCAATTTTTAGGCACCGAAACTGCCGGAATCTCCTTGCTTCACATAGATTTAGTCTTCCCCCATCATCAGATCTAAAAACTCCTCAATTGAGACTTCACCTGCCTTGACCTTCTTGTAAAAAGGTTCGACGACTTTAAGTGCAGCCTCAGCGAGTGCAGTTTCGACAAGTGGATGCAAAGGAAAAGAAATGAGTACAAAATGATCTTCGAGTAGGTCAAATAGAAAAGAAGCAGCCCTCAGTTGCCCTGTTTTGGCATAATAGTAAATCCAAGGCGAATAGAAGGACTGTAACTCTGTGATATGAAATTTCTCTCTCTCAGGTAAAAAATCCTGGATTTTCGTGAAATCGTTCATCGCCTCTGGAATGGAATCGACCTCACCCATTTCAATCAAGGTTTGCGCATGACAGGATAAGCCAAACAAGTAGTCGGGGAATTTCGCTTTCATCTCCAAAGCGACTTCCAAAGATTGAGGCAAATCTCCGCTTCGTTGAAAATACTCCCATTTGTACTGATGCAAGATTCTGTTTTTGGGATACTTCTTGATCCCGGTTTCAATCATTTTCAGTAGCTCCGGATCAGCCTCATCAAATTCCAAATCAGAAAATTCGAGTCTTTCATAGACCTCAGCCATGTATTTTTGCTCTTCCTTCGTGAAGGAATACTTGGAGGTAGGCTCGTCAGTGTGAAAAATCTCCAAAAATGGAGCAAACATTGGCTCCTCGATCATTTCATCATAAGAGTATTCGGGTAACCTGGTAAGCGTGTAAATCACAATTTCGTTGGTTAATTTTACAAAATTTCCCTCCTCATAAAATTCCTTCCAATCCCATTCATCCCAAGTGAAACATGGTTCTGAATATTTATCCTCCATATCTTCCTCATCGAAATCATCCTCATCCAAGAAAGGATCAAAATCATTTCGGATAATTTCATACGAACCGGCTTCCCCATATTTCAATATTTGCCGCTCAAAATAAGGGGCTCGTTCATCATCAAAATTCAGGTAAAGCTGCGCTTTTCCACCTTCGCCAAGAGGCACTTCGATCCTCGGAAAATCGTCCGAATCCTCATTCAATATCATCTCTGCATACCTAAAATCTTCATGTGGAGCAATCCCATATTCATCAGCAAAAGCGACGGATTCAAAAATTACATTATGAATTAACTCGTAGGATACAGGTTCAAAATCCAACATTAACTCTTCCCTATAAGTATCCAAAATTTCCCGATAGAGGGATTCGGGTTCGTTGACAAAAAACAGGACATCCTTGACCCCCGTACATAATAAATCTACCAAAACGGAAATGAATGTTACATTTCCATTCACATGCTTCCTGGAGAAGATCACCGGGAACTTCTTGATTTCTTCCCAATCTTTTGGAAGAAGGCACTCGAAAACCGGCAGTTTCCGAGCATTTCCAGTTTTCAAATAAGTGATAGGATTAAAAGTGGTTTTTTGGGGTTTGGGCTTCTTTTTTGTCATGGTCCTAACTTTTGTACCACAAGGTAAAGTCTCCTTTAAAAACATTCATCCATTTTCCAATTTATCTATTTCAAACACTAAGAAAATTGAGAGAATTATGCCTGATAATAATTACCAATCACAAATATTGCACGAGTTCAGCAGAAGGCATACTTTTAGCCCCAACCTAAACCCATTAACCTATGAAAAAGCTTTTTTTGTTTACTCTCCTACTTTGCTTGGGGACTTTCACAGCATTCTCCCAAAAGGGCACCAAAGAACGTATCAAACTGCACAGCACCGCCCTTGAAGGCAATCTAGTCGGTGATCCAGCCGATCGGGACGTGACCGTTTACCTTCCTCCCTCCTACGTGGCCAATCCAGAAAAGCGCTACCCGGTACTCTATATGCTACATGGATTTACCGATACGGATTCCCAGTGGTTTGGCTGGGAAAAACATTGGATTAACCTGCAGGATGTGATCGAACAATCCATCGCTGAGGGACTTTCCAAGGAGATGATCGTTGTCATGCCCAATGCCTACAACCGCTTCAAGGGAAGCATGTATGCAAGTTCGGCAACTGTCGGCGACTGGGAAACGTTCGTCGCAAAAGAGCTCGTGAGCCACATTGACGCCAACTACCGGACTTTGGCCAAGCAAGAAAGTCGTGGTTTGGCAGGACATTCCATGGGCGGATATGGAACCATGCGGTTGGGCATGAAGTATCCTGATGTTTTCTCCTCCATCTATGCCTTGAGTCCCTGCTGTATGGATGGTGGGGCCACGACAAATACGGAATTGATCACCAAATTGGAAGGCTTCACTGCGGATCAGATTGATGGCGCCTCATTTTTTGAAATTGCCACGCTGGCTACTTCTGCGGCTTTTGCTCCCAATCCAAAAAACCCTCCTTTCTACCTTGATCTCCCTGCAAAAGATGGAGAACCCCGTCAGGAAGTGATCAATAAAATCATTGCCAACCGGACCCTGTCTATTGTCGATCAATATATTCCCAATCTAAAAAAACTTAAAGCTATCGGCATAGATGCAGGAATACAAGATCGGGGAATCAGCGAAGGCACAAAAAAACTTCATGAGTTATTGGATTCCTATCAAGTCCCCCATTACTATGAAAGCTATGAAGGCGATCACCTCAATCGTATCGCTGAGCGAATTCAGACCAAAGCATTGCCTTTCTTCTCCAAAAATCTGGTATTTCAGCCTGAAAAAATATCTGAAATCATCGAAAACGGAGGAACAGGTAAATACCCTGCCATCATGATGAATGAGGCATCTCTTCCCAGGCACACGATCTTCAAACCTCAGGATTTATCGAAATTTGGTTCCACTGAAAAACTCCCAATTATCGCCTGGGGCAATGGGGCTTGCTTTGATTCCCCTTGGGAACATGTCAACTTTCTGAATGAAGTGGCTTCACATGGATTCTTGGTCATTGCCATTGGCACGATGCCCACGCAAACTGAGGTCCGCTCTAAATCACATAAATTATTGGATGCTATTGACTGGGCCATCGCTCAGAATACAGATCCAAAAAGCCCCTATTATCAAAAGCTCGATGTAAAAAATATTGCTGTGAGCGGGATGTCCTGTGGGGGATTACAGACCTTGGAGGTTGCTGGTGATCCGCGAATTACCACTGTGGGCGTGTTCAACAGCGGGGTTTTGGGCAATCCAGGAGGAGGAATGCCCGGTATGCCGCAGGTGACCAAAGCACAGCTAAACAACATCAAAGTTCCTACTCTCTATCTTTTAGGAGGAGAATCGGATATCGCCTATGGCAATGGAATGGATGATTTTGAGCGGATTAATCATGTGCCGATTTTCGTGGGCAATTTGGATGTGGGTCATGGCGGAACCTATAGTAAACCTTATGGCGGTGAATTTGCCAAAGTGGCTACAGCATGGTACAAATGGCAACTCAAGGGAGACAAAGAAGCGGGAAAACTATTTTCCGGAAAGAAACCTGGTCTTGCTCAATCAGAAGGTTGGGTAGTGGATAAGAAGAATATGGATTAATGAGGATCAGCACCTTGCAAAGGACAATCCAAAAAGCTCTTGCAGTGTTATGTGGACTTTGATTCATTTGATTAAAAAACTTCGTGCTTCATTGTGCCTTTCGCGACAAAAACAGATCGTGCCTTCAGCACTGTTGCCATTTGATTAAGAATTTTGATTGATCTATGGGATCTAATTAGATTTTAATTTAATTGACTTTTGGTATTTCAACCTTCATATTGATTATGATTGGCACTCTTTGATTTGTATGGCAAGCAAACCCACCAGTTACCTCCTAAAAAGTTTTTGATGCGATTTTTCCCAAAATCGAACAAAATTGTCCGATGAAAACTCGGTAAAAGTCTAAAATAGGCTATTTGAAGCCGATTTGAACAGTTCAAATAGGCATAGGCTTTGAATTTGGAAGGGAAGCGAAAATCCGGGTGGAGCAGACCTTCCCAGAAACTTTAGCAACATATGTGGAAAAATTACCTCAAGACTTCATTTCGTAACCTGATTCGTCACAAGGGCTACACGCTAATCAATATTATTGGACTTACCTCAGGTATTGCTGTGAGCATTTTTATCCTGCTATGGATCTTGGATGAAGTTTCGTATGATCGCTTTCTGACCAACGGCGACCGCATCTATAGCGTCATGATCCATTCGGAACTTCCCGACGCAAGCATCAGCACCCACGCTGTACCTCCTGCAGTACTTAAGGACGAATTGTTGGCCGAGATCCCGGAAATCGAAGCTGCCGCACGATACAGTTTTGAAACAGACCTCCTGGTAAAGAATGGAACAGTTGGGTTTAACGAAACCGGGATCTATGCTGACTCTGCCTTTTTTGGGGTTTTCACTTTTCCTTTTCTGAAAGGAACACCGGGAAATCATCCGGGAGAATTGAATACTATCGTCATTTCGGAAAGTCTTGCTGAAAAGCTTTTTCCGCAGGAAAACCCGATTGGAAAGAGCGTCATCCTGAACCAAAACCAAGACCTGACTGTGTCGGGAGTTTTCAGAGACATCCCAGTCAATTCCAGGCTTCAATTTGATTTTGTCATTCCTTTCGAACTGTACTTGAAGGAAAATCCCTGGATGCAAAACTGGCAGTCAGGCGGATCCCGCACAGCGGTCTTGCTCCGGGAAAACAGCTCAAACCCCAACTCAAAAATTTCCGATCTAATACAAGCCAACTGTGCGGAATGCACCAGTATCCCTTTTCTGTTTCCCTATCAAAAGCTGCGACTTCACGGTGAATTTGAAAATGGAGTGAATGTGGGAGGAAGAATCCAGCAAGTTTACCTGTTCGGGGCGGTAGCATTCCTGATTCTGGTGATGGCCTGCATCAACTTCATCAATCTGGCGACTGCCCGATCCGGGACCAGAGGGCGTGAGGTCGGCGTTCGCAAATCTTTCGGAGCAGGGCGCTCCGAGCTGATCCTCCAATTTATCATGGAATCAGTCTTGCTTTCCTGGCTTGCCCTGATTTTTGCAGTTTTGCTGGTTCAGCTACTCTTGCCTTTTTTCAATCAAGTCACGGAAAAGTCCGTCAGCCTTGAATTAACAAATCCTGTTTTTTTGCTTGGGATACTATCCATTACCCTGCTCACCGGGATACTTTCCGGAAGCTATCCTGCCTTGGTGCTTTCCGGGTTCAATCCGATCAAAGTACTGAAAGGTGACAGTCGCTCAATGCTCAGTGGAAGTAGTGTCAGGAAAGTTTTGGTCGTGGCACAATTTGCCACTTCGGCTATTTTGGTGGTAGGAAGCATTGCAGTGTACCAGCAGATTACATTCATTAGCGAGCGAAATCTGGGCTTTGACAAAGAAAATATCCTGGTCATTGACCAAAATGAAGGAATCGTCAAAAACTATGTGGGCATCAAAAACGACCTGCTCCAGCTTTCAGGAGTTTCCAATATTGCCTTTGGGGGCAATAGCATTTTCTCCGTTCCGATCACCAGTCCTGATCCCGTCTGGCCGGGAAAATCCGATCAATCTACCCTGAACTTTAAGATCTACCGCTGCGATGAGGGCTTTCTTCCCACTTTGAATATTCCATTGCGTGCCGGAAGAAACTTCGCCGGCATTCAAGACGCATCAAACTACCTCATCAACAAAAAGGCCGCTGAAGTGATGGGCTTGGATCCCGAACAGGCGGTGGGAACAGAACTGGAAATGTGGAACGGAAAAGGACAAATCATCGGAATTACAGAGGATTTTCACAATGATAACCTCAGACGGGACATCGAGCCGATGATTTTCATGTATTCTGAAAATATCGGCTACCACTACTTTATCAAAGTCTCCGGTCTGACTCCCATAGCGGCCACCGTAGATCAGATCCAATCCGTTTTCAAAAAACATAATCCCGACTACCCTTTCGAATTCACTTTTCTTGAGGAAGTGTTTGACCGGGAATACCGAAGTGAACAAGTGATCGGCAAACTGGCACTGGCTTTTACAGTGGTGGCAATTCTGATATCCGGTTTGGGATTGTTTGGATTGGCATCGTTTACAGCCGAACGGAGAACCAAGGAAATCGGAATCCGAAAAGTACTCGGGGCGTCTGCTGGCAGTCTTTCCCTTTTGCTTTGCAGCGATTTTGCCCTGTTGGTATTGGTCAGCTTGGGGATAGGATTTCCATTGGCCTGGTATTTTATCGATCAGTTTCTCGCTGACTTCACCTTCCATACGGAGGTTCGCTGGACTTTGTATTTGCTGACAGCAATCGCAATGCTCGGGCTGACTTTTCTCTCCGTTGGTTACCATACGATCAAGGCGGCTTGGACCAATCCGGTGGAATCGCTTCAGACTGAAGGATAAGGGGAAATTCTTCAACAGGCTACAATTGACAGACAACAGTTGTCTACTTCACAGGCGCTGAGGCGTGGCGGGGTAGTCAAATTCGAATTTCAAGTCTCGTTAAATGTGACTACCTGGAAGAAATCAGATATCCCTTTTTAGCCATTAGAAAATTGAAGGCATTTAGGATTTGATTTTCCTAATCAAAGCAATACCCCTATGGGATCCTTCCTACGCTTCAAGATTAAAAATTAAGGACACACCCTTTGTTCTCAACTTCCTTTTTTCTATTTTCACACTTTGAGACAATAGAAAAATAATTATGCAAAAACACCTGCTTACTGCCCTGTTTTTCCTGGCAACAATTGGATTCAATTCCCATGCTCAGGAAGCTCTTTTTCGTCCACAAAACATCGTTTCCCCGGAAATACATGAGGACAATTCAGTCACCTTCCGACTGCATGCTCCCAATGCCACGGCAGTTCAGGTAACTGGCGATTTCCTTCCCTCGGTAAAAATGGAAACACCGATGGGTCAAATGGATGGCCCCGGAAAAGCTGAATTGAAAAAAGGAGAAAATGGCGTTTGGGAATTTAAGACACCTGTTTTAAGTCCAGAACTTTACAATTATTCCTTTTCTGTAGATGGCTTTAACACTACAGATCCAAGCAATCCGTTTCTTATCCGTGATGTCGCCTCAGCCACCAATATCTTCATCGTCGGAGGTGGACATGCGGATCTTTACAAGACCAATGACATTCCGCACGGCACAGTTGCCCGTCGCTGGTATGACTCTCCGGGTTTGAAAATGGACCGTAGAATCACCATCTATACTCCACCAGGATATGAGACCTCCACTGATAAATACCCCGTGCTTTATCTCCTTCACGGAGCTGGTGGTGACGAAGAGGCATGGATTGCCCTAGGACGTACTGCTCAGATCATGGATAATCTGATCGCTGAGGGCAAAGCCAAACCGATGATCGTGGTCATGCCAAACGGAAATGTCATCCAAGACGGAGCTCCGGGAGAAGGCAGCAAAAACTTTTACAAGCCTCAATTTATGATTCCAAACACGATGGATGGAACGTATGAAGGTGCTTTTGAAGATATTATCAAGTTTGTAGAAAGCAGCTATCGGGTAAAAACTGATAAGGCTAACCGGGCAATAGCAGGGCTATCCATGGGAGGTTACCATACACTCCATATTTCCAGATACTATCCAAATACCTTCGATTATATGGGACTATTCTCGGCGGCAATCATGCCACGGGAAGATGCCACAGGCAGGGTGTATAGTAATTTTGATCAGACCTTGAAAGCCCAAATGGACAATAGCTACAAGCTCTACTGGATAGCGATTGGTAAAACGGATTTCCTATACAACGCCAACAAGGAATACATCGCTAAACTCGATGCGATGAAGATGCCTTATACCTACGTGGAAAGCGAAGGAGGACATATTTGGAGAAACTGGAGGATTTACCTTTCCATGTTTGCTCCGATGCTTTTCTAAATAAAAAAACAAACTTTCTACAGCGAAAGCGCAGTTCAATGTGGATTGCGCTTTTTCGTTTTTGAGCTTTTCCCTACTTTCAAAATTTAAATCAGCTGGGTATGAACAAACTTTTGAAATTGGAGGAATTAGCCATGTTTGCACTAAGCCTTTGGGCTTTTTTTCTTACAGAAATCAGTTGGTGGTGGTTTGCAGGCCTGTTTTTACTTCCTGATCTCGGAATGATCGGGTATTTACTTGATGAAAAAATCGGCACTTGGACTTATAATCTTTTTCATCACAAGGGAATCGCACTATTTATCTTCGGATTGGGATTGTTTATGAACAATCAAATTTTGGAAATCGCCGGCATTATACTCTTCTCCCATTCCTCTTTTGACAGGATAATGGGATATGGACTGAAATATGAAAAAGGCTTCAAATTCACCCATTTGGGCGAAATTGGCAAAAAGTGAAGGCTTCCTCAAAAGAGAAGCCTTCGAAAATCAGCCCACGATCACTGCTCCCGGAGGAAGTTTCCGAATTATTCGAAACTGACCTTTGGTGACTTTGATTTCCTGTCCTTCTTTGGTTTTGAAAGTCCCTGCAAACTGTCCTTCCACTGTTCCGATAAACTGATTGAAAGTCCCGTTCATAAAACTGTAGGAAGTTTGCTTTCCTTCAAATTTAATGATTTTCACTGTGCACGACGATCCTGGAATTTTTTCTGATTCCAGAAATCCATACTCATGGGCAGAGTATGCGAAATGTTTTATATTGTTCTTCTTGACAAAAGCCATCATGAAGAGGTTATTGCCAAAGGTGCCATTTCCCGGACCCAAATCATGACCCGATTTGTAGGTTCCTATACCGAGAGGAATCCAGTTGATTCCTGCAAAGTTGAAATCATTACTCGGACCCCAAAAATTAACAGAAATCGACTTGTTCACATTTAGTGTATTAAGAATCTCGGCAGTATTCTTCACCTCTACTCCATCGATTTCCATCGAATAGCTACTCTCTTCTCCAGTTAGGGTAAAAGCGAAGTCCAGATTATCGGATGTCTTTTCCTGCTGATCATCGGGATCCATATCGCTACTATCAGCGCAAGACACCAACACACCCACAACTGCGGCGAGCCAAATCCATTTAAACAGTAAATCTTTCATACGATTATAATTTGTTTTTTTCTGTTCAAAGAAAATAAAGCCCGAAAAAAAAGGCCATACGGCATTTGACCTAGATTACTTCATATGATCCGGTAAAATGGCCGGATACAAAAAAATCTGTATATCCGCTTTCTTACCAACAACCAAATTTTATTACTATTCACTTCAACTAGTTTCGACTTCTCTCACCAACCGTCGCACGTTGACCTATAGTGATTTAAATTGGGGAGTGGAGAAAGTCGAGGCCATTTTGATCCACTGACATCTATGCAGATAATCAAATAAAAAAAATCCCACACCACTTGTTAAAAATCTAAATTCTTCACTTACTTTGCATCACAAAGTACTTTTAAATATGAGGAAACCGGAACAAGAATTAGCTGAGATCAAGTCCATGATGGAGCGGAGCACGCGCTTCCTTTCACTCAGTGGATTAGCAGGAGTGCTGGCGGGGATTTATGCATTTGTAGGAGCGGGCATTGCCTACTATTGGATCTATTTTCCGGACACCACTTACGGTCTGGAATTTATCCCCATGAATGGAGAAAACCTTCAAGTTAATTTGATGGCAGTAGCTTTGGTCGTTTTGATTTTAGCTATAGGTTCGGCATACCTGCTCAGTCAGCAAAAGAGTCAGCGCAAGGCTCATCAGTTTTGGTCTCCGGCAAGTAAACGGTTCCTCTTGGCCTTATTCATTCCTGTATTGGCTGGAGGTCTGTTTTCTTTCGCTTTGATCCATGAAAATGCCTACCAATTGATTGCAGCAACAACCCTGATTTTCTATGGACTTGGCTTGATCAATGCCTCGCATTTCACCTTGGGGGAGATCAAAAATCTCGGAATTGGGCAATTGTTTCTGGGAATTCTGGCCGCCTTCTTTCCGGAATTTGGACTCGTCTGCTGGGCTTTGGGATTTGGTGTGCTGCACGTGGTCTATGGCTCGATGATGTATTACCGATACGACCGATAACGTGAAGGGGAATTACGACAAGGCTTTCGAAAATGTGATCCGACTGCGAATTATGTCCATCCTGATGGTCAATGAGCAGTATGACTTCAATTCCTTTAAGGAAATACTGGAAGTCACAGACGGCAATCTGGCTTCTCATCTGCGAAATCTGGAAAATGCTGAATACATCTCCGTTGAAAAAACCTTTGCCGGACGAAAACCCCTGACGAATTATACTGCCACAGCGGATGGAAAAAAAGCTTTCCAGTCGCATCTCGAATTCCTCGAAAATTTGATCAACGAAAATAAAACCTAAAAAAATTTAATCATTCACTTTGAAAATCAAAGTACTTTCAAATATTTAAATTCAACCAATATGGGCAATTCAACTAACTTCTTTCAGGGCTTTCACATCAAAAAATTGGGGCTTCCTGCCCTACTTGGTGCAATAGCGCCTTTCTCATTATTGCTTTTCATAATTCTGACTAAAGAGGACATGCTCGAATCGTGGATGCTAGTTCCGTTGATCCTAATACCTTTGGGTGGAGCTGCAGGAGGTGTTTTCTTCTATTTGATGGGATTTCTTTGGTTTCCCAAGGGAAATCAAAAACTGATCGCAATCATTTTCAGTACCCTGCTGTATTTCGTGGCATTATGGATCAGTGCAGTCATCGCTTTCAACTTTACCGGACATTGGGATTGATTCACTTACACTGAAAAATAAGAACTCTTTCCACTGTAAAACCAAGAATCCAAAACGAATGGAAGCAAACAGTTTTTTCTCAGTTTTGGAGGAATATTACCTCCGAATAAAGCAAAATAGATGGCATTTGCTATTCGTCATCCTATGCAGAATCTTATTGGCCTACGCCTTCATTGTCGCCGGAATGGTGAAAATATTCGGTGAACGCTTTGCCAGTGGCTTATCAGCGCTTCATCCCATGGGAGCCTATTTGGAAGCTTTGCACCATACAGGATATTACTACACCTTCATAGGTTATGCCCAAGTGATGGCCGGCGTGTTTTTACTCATCCCCGGCACCGTACTTATTGGAGCCCTGATTTATTTGCCCATCATAGTCAATATCTGTATCCTGTCCCTGGCAGTTCGGTTCGAAGGTTCCATAGTCTCCTCCCCTTTGATGGTCATGGCAAACCTGTATATTCTAGCTTGGCACTATGACAAACTGAAATACATCCTTCCATTTAACCGGTGTGCACGGGAAGTAAGCTTGGGCAAACCCAATAAATACGAGCGTAAATTTCCTTTTCTATTTTTTACAGGAGTGATTTTGGTTATGGGATTTGTGATTGGGTTTGCGAATTATGGTCATCAGGTGATGCCCCGAAATTCTTTGGGAGATTGCAGGTCCCAGTTTGAAAATACGGCTAACGAATCAGCCGGATTTCAATTTTGCGAATGCGTCCATTCGCAGGGAAATTCGCTGAACAGATGTCTGGAAAAATTTGAAGAAAAGAAAAAAATCAAACCGGCTAATTAGAATATCATTTTAAAAAAACTTACCCTCAACAGCTTTAAAAGACAACAGCATGAACGAAGAAATCCTATCCCATATTGATGATCCAGCCTATCTGGAAAGTCTCTACAGAAAAAATAAATCAGGCTTTAAAGACTCTTTTGGCCAAATCTATCCAGAACTCAGGGGAAATAGACTCGCCGAATTCTGGCACCAACGCCTCAACTACGATTCCGACCGAATCAGTTGGGGAAGTCAAGCCGAATGGAAGTTCGTGGTGATTGCCGCGCTCCTGGCAGGAATTTTAGCCAAATTTCCGGCAATCTTTTCAATAGACGAGGAGTTCTTTTATCCCCGGAATTTGGGATTTATCGCCTTTCCATTTGTCACCGCCTATTTTGCATGGAAACATAGACTATCGTTAAATTCCCTCGCTATCCCTTTAGGAGTAATTTTGGTTTCAGCTCTGTACATCAACTTACTTCCGGAAAATCAGGAAAGTGACACCTTCATCCTGGCTTGCATTCACCTGCCGCTGTTACTTTGGGGCTTGCTCGGCTTTGTTTTTTCAGGAGCCAAAATCAGGGACCTTTCCCGGCGGCTGGCCTACCTCAATTTCAACGGAGACGCGGTGATCATGGGAGCGCTTCTCCTTCTAGCCGGAGGCTTGATGTCTGGAATCACGATTGGTTTATTTAGCTTGATCGGGCTTCAGATCGAGAAGTTCTACTTCGAATACATCGTGGTTTTTGGCTTGGCTGCTGCCCCATTGGTAGCCACGCATCTGACCCAGACCAATCCCCAACTGGTCAACAAAGTCCCTCCCATCATCGCAAAAATCTTTAGCCCACTGGTCCTGATCATGCTGGTGATCTATCTGGGAGCGATCGTCTATGCAGGCAAGGATCCATACAACGACCGGGAGTTTCTTATGGTCTTCAACATGCTATTGATTGGGGTGATGGCTTTGATCTTTTTCTCTGTGGCAGAGTCTTCCAAGGAAGAGAAGTCAGGGCCCGGCATCTGGATTTTGGTTTTACTTTCTCTGATCACGATCGTGGTCAATGGAGTGGCACTTTCGGCGATTGCATTTCGGATTTCGGAATGGGGAATTACCCCCAATCGGATGGCCGTTATGGGAGTCAATTTACTGATGCTGATCCATCTTCTTTTGGTTGCCAATAAATTGATTCAAACTGTCCGAAAAAATGCGCAACCTGATCAAGTAGGAATAACTCTGGTCAAATATCTTCCAATTTATTTGATCTGGACGGCGATTGTAGTGTTTCTTTTTCCGGTGATTTTTAATTTCCAATAAGCCAAAAAGCCGTTTCCAAATTTAATTGGAGACGGCTTTTTACCTTAATTCTACTCTTCAGATTCGGGATTCTGCTATTTCTCAAATACGATAGCCTCTGGATTTGCGCCAAGTTCTTCCAGGCTTTTACTCACCGCCTTGATCATCGGGTCGGGACCGCAGATATAGAACTCCTGCGAAAAATCAGAAATATGCTGCTCCAAAAAAGCTTTATCCACCCGGCCATTTTGATGTCCTGATTTTTCTTCTTGATCCAAAATAGAGATGAAATCATCGCCTAAAATTGCTCGGAACCACTCCTCCAGAATGACATCCTTGGTGGTTTTGTTTGCAAAAATCAGTTGGTTTCCTTTAAGCTCTCCCTTTTTCTGAAGGTCCTTGAGGATTGCGATAAATGGCGTAACTCCGGCTCCTCCGGCTATGAAGGTTCCTTTCCCCTTATATTCAATGGCTCCCCATGACTCCTCCAGTATCAACTCCTCACCAATTTTCAAATCATCAATGGCTTTGGTTACGCCATTGTGGTCATGATACGATTTGATAACAAATTCCAGTTGAGAATCTTCCGGCAAAGAAGTGAAGGTAAATGGGCGCTTTTCTTCTTCCCAATCTTTCTTTCTTATTGCCACTTCGGTTGCCTGTCCTGGCACAAATTTATATCCTTTGGGTTTTTCTACACTAAATTGCTTGACGTCATAAGTCAAGCGTTGGATATCGAGGATTTTTACAAAATCTGGCATAAAAATTTAAGTTTAGTACGCTATTACAAACGATCCCGATTCAAAATGTTTCATTGACTTTTGCTTAGAATCATAAAAAAGCTTCTTTTAGGCAGGATCGATCTATTTTTTTAATTGATTATAATTTGTTTTTCAAAGGCCATACCAACTGGAAGACCGGTGGAAACTCGCTTGGCATACAATCATTCTGGT
Source organism: Algoriphagus sp. (assembly GCF_030694375.1). Taxonomy (GTDB): domain Bacteria; phylum Bacteroidota; class Bacteroidia; order Cytophagales; family Cyclobacteriaceae; genus Algoriphagus. Next base: position 90,414 of record NZ_JAUXYL010000023.1, on the reverse strand, counting down.
GTGACGTTCTCATCACGCCTGTCTGCCTCAGGCAGGCTCGATTGTTTGACTTGATCATTAGGAAAAGCAACTACCTAAACTATTTATTTTCTATTTCAAAATCCCAATATTGATTTACCCAACTGGCCCGAATTTGATACCTTAGACTTTCAAATTCGGGGTTTAATCCATCTTTCTATGTTTCGAGGTCTTTCCGCATTCTTATTTATTTGTCTGATCAGCAGTTGTGTTTCCACCAAAGATATGTTTCACCAAAACAAAGTCATCGCCCACCGGGGTGCTTGGAAAGCCCAAAATCATCCCCAAAATTCCCTTGCTTCTCTAAATGAAGCCATTCGATTGGGCTGTGAAGGTTCGGAGTTTGACGTGTGGATGACTGCGGATGAAGTGCTGGTGGTCAATCATGATGCGGATTTTAAAGGGATGCCCATCGAAACTTCCACCTATGCGCAGCTATTGACACAAAATCTTCCAAACGGAGAAAAAATCCCTACACTGAAGGAATACCTCGCTGAAGGGATGAAACAAACCGGAACCAAGCTGATCCTGGAGTTTAAACCATCAGCAATCAGCGTGGAGCGAAGTGAGAAAGTTGGGGAACTATCCGTCAAAACCGTACAGGAACTCAATGCCCAAAAGTGGGTGGATTACATCACTTTCAGCTACGAAGGAGGAAAGAAAGCCATAGCAACCGATCCCAAAGCCAATGTCGCTTACCTCAATGGGGACAAATCCCCCGCCCAACTCAAGGAAGCTGGTTTTTTTGGTTTTGACTACAACATCCGGGTGCTCAGAGCAAAGCCGGAATGGATCAAAGAAGCGCAGGATCTGGGACTGACTGTCAATGCCTGGACCGTAAACAATCCCGAAGACATGCAGTGGCTGCTCGATCAGAAGGCCGATTTCATCACTACCGATGAACCCGAGCTGCTGTTTGAATTGATTCGAAAGAAGTAAACAAACCTTTCCTCACCTCATTTAGGGAAGAGAAAGAATAGCATGGCTCATTTAATACAGTTTTGGGTATCTTCGCTTTATTCAAACCTTACCCCAATTATGAGAAAACATTTCAACCTTTCACTTTCCTTCCTCTTGGCAATCATACTCGGGTTCTCCGCATGTAGTCCAAAAGTGGAGGAATCCACCGAAGTCATCGAAGAGTCACCTGCCAAATTTGGAGGCTTAGCGCTCTACACCGTTCGCGATGCCATGGGCAAAGATCCAAAAGGAACATTAAAAGCAGTAGCCGATGCAGGCTATGCCTATGTAGAAGCTGCTGGCTACGCAGATGGAAAATTCTATGGCATGGAGCCGTTAGCATTCAAAAGCTTTTTGGACTCCCTGGGACTGGAACCAAAAAGTACGCACATGGGTGGAGTGACTTTGGACAATGCCGATGAGCAGATTGCTGCATCAAAAGCTGCGGGTTTCCAGTACTTTGTGATCCCAGTTCCACCTATGGGCATGTTTACTTTTGGCCCTGACGGAATGGGTATGAAAGGCACTCCGGCTGAACTGGTTTCTATCCTAAAGACAATCGGTGAAAAATGCTCAGCAGCCGGATTGAAATTATTGTACCACAACCATGACTTTGAATTTATTGCAATGAAGGATGGGACAATTTTGACGGATTATATTCTTGAAAATACAGATCCTGCGCATGTTAACTACCAAATGGATTTATTCTGGGTTACCAAAGCAGGAGTTGATCCATTGACCTACTTCGAAAAATATCCCGGACGCTTCAAGGCATGGCATGTGAAAGACATGAATGATTCCAGTCAATTTGCTCCGGTAGGGACAGGAAACATTGACTTCAAGCGGATTTTGGCCGAAAAATCTAAATCAGGAATGGAATATTACTTAGTGGAACAGGACAATACCTTTGGACTGGATCCATTGGAAGCCATCAAAATCAGTCACGCAGGACTGAAAGAAATTGGCTTTAAATAAGCCGACTTCAATTCTTCCTTTCAAAAGCCAGCCTTCGGGTTGGCTTTTTTCTTTGGTCCATGCAGCAAAATTCCAGAAAATAGGCCAAAAATCTTAATTTTTGAGGATTGATTTCTCCAACTCATCTATAGAAATATCCAACAATTCATAGACCCGATTGTCGATATAATTATAGTGCCACCACTCGACAGGATCTACGGTGAATCCATGTTTTTTCATAGTTCCCTTCAGCAATTCCCTATTTCGAATAGCCACTTCTGGAAGTTTCATAAACTCCGGGTGGGAGGCGTAAACTAAAGCATCGAATGGTGTAGGCATTTTGAGTTCCTGACCAGTTTCCAAATCAACCAAAGTCAAGTCCAGTGCTATTCCTCTGTTGTGCTTACTGCCCTGCCATGGCAACCCCATGTAAACGGTATCAGGGAGAATTTCAAACATTTTCACGGTGATTGAGTATGGTCGGTAGCCATCATAAATTTTTAGCCCCAGATTTTGCTCGTTTAGTTCTTTTTGCACCTCAGCTAATGCTTTTGCCACAGGCAATCTACAAATTGCGATTTCGCGAGGGTACAACTGCGTATAGAATACATTTTCCTTCCCGGCATATTTGATATCCATTATCACATTAGGTAGATAATCAACTATTCTCACAAATCTTTTATTACTGTCTAGGGCCACAGTTTGTCTGTATTCTTCCAAACTTGTAAGAATTTCCAATCCATAAGAATTGGAAGATTGACCAAATACCCCACGATTTAGAAATAATAAGACGGCTATTGCGAAAGCAATTTTATTCATGTCCTTACAATTTTTTTATAGGAAGCCACATCCTACTCCCCTAAAGTAGAATTCAGAAAATCATTTGGCTTGGGATGTCACTGGACCCGATTTTATATCGTTTTCAAATAAAGCATTTCGAGCTCATTTGCAGAAATGTCTACAGCATTCAATTCACTTACCAGCTGTCCTTCTTTCATGATGCCAATTCGGTGTGCTACCTCTTTGGCCCGAAAGATATCATGGGTTGCCATCAAGATCGCTGTTCCTTCTCCTGAGAGTTCTTTCAGAATTTCAGAAAATTCATTGGAGGCCTTCGGGTCCAATCCACTGGTAGGCTCGTCCAGAAACAGCGCTTTGGCTTTCTTGGCCAAAGCGATGGCTATTCCAACTTTTTGCCTCATGCCTTTGGAATATCCTCCCACTCTTTGTTTTTGTGCGCTCTCCTGTAAACCGGACTTACTCAAAAATCCCTTCAACTTCTCCTCCGAATAATTCTGACCCGCCAAAGATGAAAAGAAGGCGAGATTTTCAATCCCACTGAGGTTTGGATAGAGCATCACCGTCTCCGGTATATAGGCTAAGTACTGTTTGGATTCCAGAGGATTGTTGCTTACCGAAACCCCATGAATCAGGGCCTCACCGGAAGTTGGCTCCACAAATCCCAAAAAACAGTTGATCGTAGTCGTTTTTCCCGCACCATTTTGACCCAATAAGGCAAAGATTTCACCCTCCTTGATATTCATGTCCAAAGCCTGGAGTGCAATTTGGCCACCGTAGCTTTTTGAAAGTTGTTTTGCTTCTATCATAATGAATTTGGATTGAGTTAATTTAATCTTGCTGTTTTAAAGTTTGTAGTAGCCCAAAGCAGAAATGCCAGCATAAAAATCACAAAAGGAGCTAGCGTCTTAAGCCAGCTGACAGCATATTCATCCTGAAATACTCTTAAGGTAAATTTGCTCCACTCTTCTTCCCTTACGGGCGAATCTTGGAATATTTTGGGGAAAAAATAATGCTTCAACTCCTCGTGGAATTCCTCAAGTGCCGTGAGATAATTCAAATAATTACCCTGATCTGACAGGCCCACGGAATTGAGCGTCAATTGGGTATGAACCGTCGGAATCAACCAACTTACCTTCTTTGACAAATCCAGTCTTTGGCGAAGTTTGCTTTTCAGTTCTGTCACCTCAGAGGCGGCTTCCTCATCACCAAGCTGCTGCATCGCAAAATACCAAAGCCAGCTAAAGTCAAGTTCCTTTGGATGAACAAATGAAGCATACTGCGGGTACCGCGCATAAAACTTCTCCAAAGTAGGTTCTTTTGGTTTATCCCATTGGGCATGGTATCCCTCCCGATTTTGGATCACCGTAGTCATGGCCTCAGGAATCGGAAATAACCAGCGCTGAAATACATTGATTCCAGCAGGTAGGATGAGATTCAGAAAAACCCAACAAATAAGCAGGGTTTGGGCATTGGTGCTTGAATTTTTTTGAAAACTGACAACCAACCAGGTCAGGGCAAACCAAAACAGCACATAGCAAACCGAAACCAGAATAAAAGCCAAAAAATGTTGGTTCATCGGTATGTTCAGGTAGAACTTAGCCACCAAGAGCAAAACAAGCAACACTGCAAGCACGCTGATCACCCGAATTCCCATTTTGTATCTCAGAAAAGACATCGGCGAACCTGCCTGACTTCGTACTAAACTCCAGGTACCTCCTTCTTTCTCCTCGGAAATCAAATTGAATCCAAAGGAAATAATAACCAATGGAAAAAAATAGATGAGCACAAAACTAAAGTCCATATTACCAAGGAGTTGGTAAAGCGGATTTGTCAAATCTGTCGAAAATCGCTGTTCCTCCAGATTTCTGACGGTAACACTTTGGACTGTCGGAAATATGTCCCGCTGCCCTATGGATAAGGCGGCGAGGTTTGGTACTTTGTTTTCCAGTCCGAACTTGAGGTAATACATCAGTGTCCCCATCTCTTTATCAAAATAAGAGACATTTCTAAGGATACTTTCCTGTTGGTATTGGGCGGTTTTTACAGAGACTTGCTCCGTCTTTTTCAAAAAACGGGACCCGATTTCCAGACTGATCAATCCTGCAATCAGCAGAAGGACCAATCCGATTCCGTGGGCCTTGGATCTGAAAAAGTTCTTTACAATTAAGTATATCATTGGTTAGTATTTTTTTCTTGGCGGTCACACCTGCCTACCTCAGACAGGCAAGGCTCAATTTCATTTTCAAAAAGCTTTTATACGATTGGAAAAAGCCCATACAAGGCAGGAAAACAAGGTTAACCATAGTGCTAGGATAAGAATTGAGTAAAACTGATTTTTAATTACCGCTGCTGTAGGAAGAAACGCCTGATGAAAATCCGGAAACTTCTCCCAATATTCTTTACTTAACTGAGCCGAGGGATCGGAAGAATTTTTAATCCGGTTACCGATCAGGTCTATTTGTAATTCATTCATCGTTTGGGCCAAAAGATACCGGTAAGCTTCCGCCTGATCCTGAAAATGCAGATACATATCATAATCAGTTCCTGACATGCCCATGGATAAATTTTTTATTGCAAGAAAAGGATCAATCCAGGCGGCGTTTCTGATTATTTTCTGCTGCTGTTTGAAGAGCTCTACCAGTGCGCGTTGATGGGAGAGATAAGTCTCCGTACTGAGGCGTTCTCCCTCCCGCATTACAAACCCGCTGTAATTGAAGGGTAACTGCTGTACAGAATCCACTCCATGAACACGAAGTAATGAATCCTTCAGTGCGGCATAGTGCGGGTCATTTGGATTATGGCTATCTCCATGTAGAATTAGTTCCTGTTCCACAGATGAGTCAAACTCTATTTTGGATGGTGTGGGATACCAAGTCTGTCCAATTACCTGAGAAACTTTTGGAATCAACAGCGTGAACAGCAGCCAGCACCCAATCAAGGTGGTGAGGGCAGCTTTGGATGATTTGCTGACCCCTGAAACCCATACCGCGACCAGGCAGAGAACCAGAAAATATACGAGGTACCCTAAGACCATAATTAAATAATGTGCGACAGATTGTCCAAGCAAGTCCTGCTCTCCATGTAAAAACAGAAGAATAAACCCTAAAATAAAGGGGAGGACAACTGTAGATAGATTGAGCAAATAGAGCCCCAAGGCTCTCCCCCAAATTAATTCAGGTCCCTGAACCCCTTGCGCAAAAAGGATTTTGAGCGTTCCCTGTTCTCTGTCCCGTGAAATCAGATCGAAGCCCCAGAAAAAAACCAGCAGCGGTATAAGAACTTGAAGGATCATCCCGGCAGAAATCTCTCCGAAGCGCAAAAGCCCGTTGGAAAGATTGGCTTCGGAGAAATTTACTGTATTCTGCTTATGTGCCTCGAGAAAAATTACATTCCCCAGGTAACTGTCCATCCCAAAATCGAAAAAAGCCAATGGAAACTTCTCCCGAAACACCAAATAGCCATAGTGTGCCATCCGATGTGGATGCTTATCGGGACTGTTTTCCCACTTATCCCTAACCTCTCCCCCAAACCCATGTACAAGGTTCTGATGTTGGGAAAGATTCAAATACCCTACTGTCAGAGAAAAAAACAAAAGGAGGTTGACTAGTAGAATGAGTCCTTTGGTCCCGCGCCTGTGGATCGTATTTACCCAAGCCTGCTTAGCTAATAGATTTATTTTTTTCAACCTATTCATTGAGTTCAGACTGTTTAAAATTTATAGGTTGCTGTCAACATAATATTCCTCGGAGCCCCGGGAAATAAGCGGGTGTAATTTTGCGCCCCAACCCAGTATGTTTTATTCATCAGATTATTCGCGTTGAGCGCTATTTGTACATTGCTTTTTTGAGGAGCGTAGTAAACTGCCGCATCAAACAGGACAAAGCCCGGAACTTCAAAAGCTCTTGAAAACCATGGAATTCTTCTGCTTTGCGCCTGAACACCAAGGCCGACACCAAGGTCCCTTAGCTTGGAAGTCCCTCCAAAATTATATCGGGTCCAGAGGTTTCCACTGTTTCTCGGGGTGTTTTCCTTACGCTGACCTATCAACTCCTCTTTCGTATCATCGACAATCTTCGCATCTATAAAACTGTAAGATGCCGTAATCTGCCAGTTGGGATGCAAATAGCCTGTAGCGTCCAATTCAAACCCGCTACTTCGATCGGCACCCCGCTGCACCAATGAATCCGGGAAGTCTGGTAAATTGGCGTTCATCAGAATATTCTGCTGATTGATCTGATAGACAGCTGCGTTCAGCGTGATTTTTTTATCAAACAATTCCGATTTCATCCCTAACTCTTTCAAATCACTGATAAGTGGTTTAAAACGGGCTGCAGACTCTGAAGCCCAGAAGAACGCCCCGGTATTTGGCATCAATGTCACTGTATTGGATTGAGGCTGCATCCCTTCCAGATAGGTTGCATACACATTGATGGACTTGCTTATTTCATAGGTCAGACCAATTCTGGGCAAGAGTACCACATTTGTAAATGACCGTTCATTGGGGGTGTCGTAATTCGTAATATCCTCATACCATTCATTCCTTAAGCTCAACAAGGCGGAGAATTTACCCCATTTTAGTTGTTCCTGCAGGTAAATTGCATCGGAAGTCGTCAAGGCCGATGGAATAGCAACCCGCGCATTGAGCTGATATCCCTGCACAATCGGAAGGGTGGTGGATGGGCTGTTTAGGTTAAAATAATTTACATTGGGTCTCGGAAATACTTTTCCATCAATGGTAACAGTTTGAAAACGATCGGCATTGGCAGGGCTGAATGAGTTTGACACACTTCCATCGTTGAGCAAGAATCCCCTTGCCGCATTTTGTCCTCCACCCTTGAGCTTATTCCAAGAATGCAAGTCGTAGCCCACAAGCATTTTATGAGACGTTTGACCCAAGTCAAAATTGAAATTAAAATAGGCATTCAGGTTATCGATATTCCAGATTTGCTGCCGCTGAACAAACTGCATCATGACCAAATTATTAGCCTGCTGACCTGAAATATCTCTCGCAAATGCATTGGTCGTCCGATGTTCCTGAAGGTCTTCCTTCCAGGTTTGCTTCATGTATACGGCATTGAAACTTATGTTCTGGGAGAACTTTTGAGAGAAATTGGCAGTCCAAATCAATTCATCTGATTTGAAAAAATCATTTGCAGCCCCAAGATTTAAACTCAAAGGAGTACTGTTGAGATTGGTTTGTCCGGCAATTGCCCCAAAAATCGGTTGACCTCGGTCCAGATTTCCATTCATTGAGTTGAAAATCACTTCGGTATTAAATGATGTTTTATCAGATGGCAGGTAACTAAGAGAGGGCGAAATCAAAACTGAATTATTTCTTACATAATCACGGAAAGAACCCGCCTCCTGATATGCAGCATTCAGACGGTATAGGAGCGTCTTGGAAGAATTGAGGGGTCCTGTAAAGTCCAAGGTTCCCCGCATCGTCCGGAAACTGCCCGCACTCAGACTGATTTCCTTACGGTCTTCAGACAAGGGTTTTTTGGTTACCATATTGATACTTCCTCCGGGATCAGTACTGGCAAAAGTAACAGATGCAGGACCTTTAAGTATTTCCACCCGTTCAATATTGGTCGTCAAGGGCTGGAGGAAATAGTACTGTCGTGTCCTAAGTCCGTTAATGATTTGCCCCTCCTCATTTTGGCTGATTCCCCGGATTGAATATTGATTATAAAAACTCGAAGGAATCACCCCACTGACATTTTTTACCGCATCAGCCAACTGAAAAGCTTGTCTGTCTCTGATCAACTCTTTAGTCACCGTCCCGATTCCCTGAGGAAGCTCTTTGTTTGCTACCGCAATTTTGGTGGCAGAAAAACTGTATTCGCTAGTATAATCCTGCCTCGATCTGCCTAATACCTCCACTTCCTGAAGGTTAAGACCCGATGGGATAAGTTGAATAGTCAGTGGCTGAACAATAGTGTTCAAGTCTACCTCTTGTTCATAAGATTCGTAACTCATCGAGGTTACCTGCAACCTATATTTTCTCCCGGAGAGATTTACAAATTCAAATCTCCCATCTAAATCCGTCAAGATAATTTTGCTTTCCTGATCGGATGTCAGTCGGACGTTCATGTTGATGACAGGGTAACCCTTGGTGTCAATTAATGAACCTGATAATTGGTTTTGACCAGTTACAATCAGAGGAAATGATAAAATCAAAAGGAAGATGAAGAAATAAGGTTTTTGATAAAATTTAATCTTAGGTATTATTCTGTTCATAGGACTTGATGGGATGGGGGGTATAAGCAGGATGATCTTATTCGGAAAATTGATCTCTGGAGTAATTGAAAATGAAATTTGTGTCTTCTCGAGGTAGTGATTTGTGGACCGAACCAATTTTAGTAAACGCAACACAGTTGCGTAATAAGCCGCAAGATTAAACCAAAAAAAATCAATAAGGAACACTGTTGCATAAAATTATTTGAGTTTTATCAATTGCTTTTTTTAGGTTCATTTACTTTCGTTTTACCACCAATAAATCCGCTCTTTTTCTTAAACTTGATTTCAATCCATCAAACTCCAATAGCCTATGCCTTTTTCCATATTTTTTGGTCTGTTGTGGCTTTTCATCGCTCCACTGGAAACAAAAATGCAGGATCAGCCCAATATCGTCTTGATTTTGGCGGATGATTTGGGCTGGTCCGATATCGGGGCCTATGGAAGTGAAGTAGAAACTCCCAATCTGGACTGGTTGGCCCAAAACGGGATTCGCTTCACACAGATGTACAACACGGCCAAATGCAATCCCTCGAGAGCGACATTACTCACAGGATTGTACGCCCAGCAAGTGGGCTATGAAGCCACTTATCTTCAGCCGCTGAAAAACGGAATTACCGTTGGGGAGCTACTGCAATCTGCCGGCTACCGGACACTTTGGGCTGGAAAGCACCATGGTTTCGACCACCCTATGGACCGGGGTTTCGACCGGTATTATGGATTGATGGAGGGAGCATCCAATCATTTTAACCCCGGACCCAGACGCGAAAACGAAGCTCAGCCTGCTCAAAAAAGAAACGACCGGCCCTTTTACGAGGATCGAAAACTCTTTCAACCCTACTCCCCTCCTTCGGATTTCTATACCACGGATTACTTCACCAAACATGCCCTGCAGTGGCTGGAAGAATACAGGGAAGAAGACAAGCCCTTTTTCCTATACCTCGCCTACACCGCTCCCCATGACCCTTTGATGGCTTGGCCGGAAGACATTGAAAAGTACAGGGGCAAATACGCTGAAGGCTACGAAGTGATCCGACAACGGCGATTTGAAAAGCAAAAAATGCTGGGAATCATCGATGAAAATTACGTCCTCAGCGAAGCTACCCATGTACCCTGGCTTTCCCTTTCCGATTCGCTCCGGAAAGTGGAGGAGCAAAAAATGGAGGTGTATGCAGCCATGATCGACCGAATGGATCAAAAAATCGGGGACATCATCCAAAAGTTACGTGCATTGGGAAAGTTGGAAAATACCGTATTCATTTTTCTTTCTGACAACGGGGCCTCCGCGGAAATGGTCAACATCCCCGGAGACGGAAAAATCGGGACTGTCGGGCAATGGACATCGCTCGGTCAGGATTGGGCTAATGTAGGGAACACGCCGCTTCGTTTCTATAAGAATTACTCCTTTGAAGGGGGGATCAAAACCCCCTTGATCATCTCCTGGCCCAAGGGTTTGAGAACTCAAAATCCTCTCAATCATTATCCTGCTCATTTGATCGACATTCTTCCGACACTTGCCGAGCTCGCAGGAGCGAATTATCCACTTGAACTGAATGGAAAAGCCGTTCTGCCGGCAGAAGGTGAAAGTCTTCTACCCGCCATCCGGGGTGATAAATCGATTCGTGAAAAGCCAATCTTCTGGGAATGGGCGGTAGGAAGGGCTGTACGAAAAGGAAACTGGAAGCTCGTCGCACATGGAAAAGATGCAGATTGGGAACTTTATGACCTTGAAAAAGATCCTTCCGAAATCCAAAATGTCAGCCTCCGATTTCCTGAGAAAGCAAAAGAATTGAAGGCACTTTTTGAGGAATGGAAGAAAAAAGTGGGATCCTGATAATCAATGTGATTTGCTGCCAAGTGAATGGATAGCGGCAAACCAATAATGCTTTTTATCCACAGCACCGGTAGCCAAGGGGATGTCGTAGGATTTGCTTAAGATTTCCTCCACCTCGAGTTCCAAAGCTTTTTCAAAGATCGGCCCGGAATAGCAAAAACTGTGAAACTCCCCGTTTTCTCCGCAGGGATCAGCTCCTTCCGGCAAGGATTCCAAAAACGCTTCCGAATAATCTATCCCCACCTGATCTTTCGAAATCAAACCCGCATCGGCAGCACAGATCAACGTTTTGAATCCTGCCGTGATAAAGTCATTTGCCAAAACCCTGGTGTCAATTTTCCAAAGAGGAAAAATGGCATGGAAACCCCGCTCGGCTAATTTTTCCTCACGATACTTTCGAAGATCCTCCAAAAAAATATCTCCGAAAGCGATATGCCGGATTCCTTCGCTTTCCAGAACATCAAGGTATTTGTTCATGGCTTTTTCGTAGGCCTGATTATCACCACTTGCCGGGTAGAAAATCTTATCCAGCGGCAAGCCTAATGAATCGGCTTGCGCCACAATTAGATCCTCGTGGATCCCATGCAAACCAACCCGCCTTGTCTCTTCCCCAAATGTAGTATGCAGTCTTCTGACTTCGAACATGCTGTCATTTTGAAGCTTCCAAAGAGCAAATGCACTGTCTTTTCCTCCGGACCAGGAGAAGGAAACTTTAATTTTGGAAGGGGTAGTTTGATTTTTCATAAAATGAAAAGTTAAGGATATTCCAGAATTAAACTTAGGTTATTGACTTTTCTAAAAGCAAGGCTCAAAGCCTAAATTTTGGTGCAAACTATCCCCTTTTCTGAGGGTCAACTATAAGAAATCTTGATTTTTTAATCCCCTTCCAAAACAAAAAATACCACCCAGGCATCACCCAGGTGGTATTTTCCAAAAGAACCAGATCAACTCAATAATAAAGTGAGGTTTCGGTGGGTTGAGTTTTGACCAATGTATCCGTAGCCATTGGTCGTTCGGGCAGAGGCAACGATAATAAAACTGTATGCACAGGACTGCGGAGGCCTCCAATTGCCTGATGCAGGAATTGTTTTTCCACTGAAGCCCATCCAATGCCCAAGGGCAGGAGTGTAATTTTCACTGTAAATCCCCACTGCCAGACCTGCACCATAGGTAGCATAGAAGTTTGCTGCCAGAAGATTTCCTTCCGGATCATTCGCAGTGATTTTGAATTTCAGTCCGTCAGGTGCTGCTCCTATTGTCTCAATCGCACATGCAGACACCTCGTTGGCACCATGCTTAATGCTGTCTATATTGACCGCAGGCACGTGATTGTCTATAAATAAGCCGATGGACTGATTATCCACAGCCACATCCAATGGTCCTACCCTTTTGTAGAATATCACCTTGATCTGATACAATCCGGGCAATAGCGCCGAAGTTGGAAACTGGATCAGCAAATCATCGATTGAATAGTCGATACTTGGATTTGCCAACTCATAAAACCCAAGTGAGGAAGCCGCAAAGGATTCCAAGGCATAGGTGCTTCCCGTCCACCGGTAGTTTGACCAATTGGAAATCAACTTTTGAGCACTTCCTCCGGGAGGGGTAATCTCCACTTTATACTTTTTGATCCCGTCATTCCAAAGTTGCTGGGTTTTCATCCGGTTTCCTATCAAGTTTAAAGTGCCTCCAAAGGCTGCATTTTGAACAGCGATAAAATATCCGGGATCAGTAGTCGCCCTGCCTGTGGCGTCGATTTTTGTAGTCGGGATCAGCCCCACACTGCCGATCAAAGGCCCTAACAGTGAAGGGGAAATAACCGGTTTTCTTGAAAATACCAATTGCCTCAATTTGGTAAAATCCTTGTAAAAGTCTCCCGGAAAATCAGTGGTAAACGCAGGATTGGATGACCTCACCCGAAATCCGAAATACGTAAAGGGGGTACTTAGTGGCCATGAAAGTGCAACGTTGATTTCCTGAAGGTCAATTTTGAATTTCCAGATCCTGTGGGAAGCAGAGGAATTCTCACTTGAACCAAACTCCTGCCTCACTTCACTAAGCGAAGGATCAGGCAATAAGGCCGTCCAAGTACCCGGACCCAGGTAATATTGCCTCCCAAGCTTATTGGGTTGACCGGGATAGAGCCCATAGTTCACATCCTGGTTTGCGGTAATGGCCCGATCCCGGTTTTTGTCAAAACTGAGCCAGAAATAGTCGTTGGTTCCGGTGTCATTCCCTAAGTCATCAACGACATCCAATGCGAGATATAAGAATTTCGCATCATTTTTTGCAAGGACGAATCCTCTGGAAAACTTCAGACTTCCTGCATCTTCCCAGCCACCTGCGCTCAGCGGGGCATTGATGTCTATTGGAGTCTGTGCCCATTCGCTTTTGAAAGGTGCCGCGAATAAAAGGGGCGTTGTAATGGAAAGGCTTCTGATTTTAGCCATAACATTTTGGATTAAGAAAAGTGAGAAACATAAAATACGCTCCACCAAAAAAACGGAGCTTAGACTTGAAACTTCAATCCCGGTAAGAATTTAAAAGCTAAACTTTTCGGGAACCTAAGAACATTAGCACGAAACTAATTCGCAAATAATTGCCTGTCAGCATGTTGCCTAAAAGTAAGGATTAAAAAAGATAAAAAGCTACTAAAATCAAAGAAAAATCCACTGACATTATTTATCAGTGGATTTTTATAATTTTTCAAAGAGAAACTTACTTCACCGGCAAAATCTGCCCGGTCACTTCACCAAATCCTACACGGATTCCCTCTTTTTCTGCAAAGCCTTTCATAATCACCGTATCACCATCTTCGATAAACCTTCGCTCCTCACCGTCTTCAAGTTTTACAGGTTGGGTTCCTTTCCAGCTTAGCTCAAGCATGGAACCGAAGGAATCGGTGGTAGGGCCTGAAATTGTACCCGAGGCCATCATGTCCCCCACGTTGATATTGCATCCATTGGAGGTGTGATGTGCAAGTTGCTGCGCCACATTCCAATACATGTGTCTGAAATTTGAAGTGCAAATTTTGGAAGGCTTTTTCCCTTCTGGCTGAATCAGGACCTCAAGATTGATATCGAAGCTGTGGTTTTTTTCACTTTTCAGGTATGGCAGCACTTCTGGTTCTTGAACCGGACCGGCTAACTTAAATGGCTCCAGCGCCTCTATGGTCACTACCCATGCAGAGATAGAAGAACCAAAGCTTTTCCCCAGAAATGGGCCCAAAGGCACATATTCCCAAGCCTGAATGTCCCGGGCCGACCAGTCATTGAAGAGCACAAAACCAAAAATATATTCCTCAGCTTCTTCCGTAGCTATTGAATCTCCAAGCTTTGTCTGCTTACCTGTAATAAATGCCAATTCGAGTTCAAAATCCAATCTTCTGCTTGGACCAAATGCCGGAACATCCATATCCGGGTCTTTGAATTGACCTTTTGGACGATGAATAGGAGTACCTGAAACTACAATGGAGGAAGCCCTTCCATGGTAACCTACAGGGATGTGTTTCCAATTTGGCAAAAGTGCATTTTCAGGATCACGGAACATTTTACCCACATTGGTGGCATGTTCGATACTGCTGTAAAAATCCGTGTAATCACCGATTTTCACCGGAAGGAGCATTTCTGCCTCTTTTCTGGTGACCATTACTTTTCCACGTGCTGAGTGATCACGGAGCTCACCATTGTCAGCCAGAAGCAAACTTTGCACCCGTTCACGGATTTTTTTTGTCTGAACTTTGCCCAATGCAATCAGCTCATTGAGCGAATCTTTGATGAAAATACCTTCCGGCAAAAACATATTTGCAAAAAAACCTTCCTGATCCAACACACTCAGGTCGACAATCTTATCTCCAATGGCGATCCCAATTCTGGGACTGAGTTTTTTGTTCTTGAAAACACCAAAGGGTAGATTATAAATCGAGAAATCGGAATTTTTAGGTACTTCCACCCAAGTACTCAGGATGGGAATGGGGCTGTCGCTCATGTTCAAAAATTAGTAAGGGTGCAAATTTAACCCGATTGGGGGAAATGAAAAATCGAATTGCCAAATGGTTTTTAAAATCTCATTTTCCGAATTGCAGGTGGAACAGATGACCGGTGTCCGATGTCCGATGACCAGTGCGTGAGAAACAGAGGGCTGTAAGTCGTGATGAGTAAGCGGTAAGTGGTCAGATTAACGCTTAAAGCCGGAATCTTTGCGCCCTCTGCCGGAGCGACAGCGACTCAGTTAAATCCGGTGAGGAGGAATGAATTCCCGTCATTATCCTTTGTGGCACTTCGCGGTGTCTGCGCTCTGCGTTTAAAAAAAGAAGCTAGTTGCGGCAGGCCAAAACCTTTCGTAAAAAAACAAGCACCAAACTAAGTCAGACTTCTTATCTTGAAATTCTAAATCCAACCCAAATGAAGACATATTTTAAAATCTTACTCGCGGTATTTCTTTTAGCGACCTCTCCAAAAGCATTCTCGCAGGAAAAACCAATTCTGGTTCAGCTTGAAGAAGTTGCCATTGTCGACCAAAAAGTCATGATGCCCATGCGCGATGGCATCCGATTGGCCACAGACATCTATCGCCCGAAAGGCGATGGCAAGTACCCCATTGTCTTTTCCCGCACGCCCTACAACTTCAACACTTGGGGAGACGGTGAAATGAATACCCGCACCATGCAATCTGCTCTGGAATGGGTCAAAAAAGGCTACGCCTATGTCGTCCAAAACGAACGTGGTCGTTATTTTTCCGAAGGAGACTGGGATATCTTGGGGGTCCCCCTGACCGATGGCAACGACGCCTTTGACTGGATGGCCAAGCAATACTGGAGTAATGGAAAAATAGGCCTTTTGGGCTGCTCCTCTACTGCCGAGTGGCAAATGGCGGTCGCTTCCCTGGATCATCCGGCTTTGGGAGCATTGGTTCCTCAGGCTTACGGAGCTGGCGTGGGCAAAGTCGGCGACTTCTGGGAGCAGGGCAACTGGTATCGCGGTGGTGCCGGACAGATGCTTTTCACAAATTGGTTGTACAGCGTGCAGCACGATCCAATGGCTCCTCGATTAGCCAAGGGGATTGAGAAGAAAGATTTGTTGAGATTGCAGCGCTTCTATGATATGTCTCCTGAATATCCTCGAATCGACTCTAAGGCTGCCTTGAGCCACCTGCCGATTCAGGACATTATTAGAAATCAAAATGGCCCGATGGGGATCTACGAAGAAATGATCACCCGGAAGCCCAACGATCCCAAATGGTTCAATGGAGGATTGTATCACGACAAAATGCCCTTTGACAAGCCAAGCTTCTGGTTTGTCTCCTGGTTTGACGTATCTGCAGGGCCAAACATCGCCTTGTTCAACCATGCGCGGAAAAATGCCATCAGTCAGATGTCTCGGGACAATCAGTATTTGATTATCGCACCGGTTCTTCATTGTTCCTATACCCGAGCTACGGAGAATACTATTATAGGTGAGCGAAGTGTAGGCGATGCAAGATTGAATTATGATGAAATTATCACAGCTTGGTTTGACCTCTGGCTGAAAGGAAAAGACGAAAGTGGGACCATTGCCAAAATGCCAAAAGTGACTTACTACACCATGGGAAGCAACAAATGGCAAAGTTCCGATGTCTGGCCTCCGGCTGAAGCGGTGATGACTCCGTTCTTTTTGGACTCCGAGGGCAAAGCAAATACCAGAAACGGAAATGGAAAATTAACGGCTAAAGCCCCAAGAAAAGCAATTCAAGACACCTTTAAATATGACCCGATGAATCCTGTAAATTCCTATGGAGGCAATGTTTGCTGCACAGGAAACGCCGTGATCGGAGGTTCTTTTGACCAAAGTGAAATGGAATTGCGTGAAGATATTCTGGTCTATACTTCCGAACCACTGACAGAGGGTGTAGAAGTTTCAGGCTTTATCGAAAGCTATCTCTACCTGTCTTCGGACGTGAAGGATACCGATGTGACGATCAAGTTGATCGATGTATATCCTGATGGAAAAGCATACAATCTTGACGAAACGATTCAGCGCGTGCGCTATCGGGAAGGATATGATAAAGAAGTCTGGATGGAAAACGGAAAAGTATATGAGGTCAAAATGACTCCGATGAGTACGTCCAATTACTTCGAAAAGGGCCACAGCATCCGGATCGAAGTTAGCAGCTCCAACTTCCCCCGCTTTGACCGAAATATGAATACCGGCGGAAACAACTACGATGAAACGGAAGGTAAAATTGCTACCAACTCGATTCATCATGGAGGAAAGAGCTTGAGTAAGATTGTACTGCCGATTATTAAGAAATAATTACTGGACACTCGGATCTAAAGACCGGCAGCGATGTCGGTCTTTTTTTATCCCTTAAAACTATGAATTTAGATTTTTTGATTCCTACCGGGAATAGTTTTTCAAATCAAAAAGCCTTCAGCTAATTCTCCTATTTTTCTCCATGTTCAAATAATCCTTTTTGAAATGGTTAAAAAACAATTAATCAGTCTTAAACTCCATTTATAATTTTTTAATCTTCTTTTTACCATGAAGGATAGTTCATTGGATTTTTTTTAAGAAATTAGTCCTAAACCAAATATTCTTTATCCTATGTTCAAACTTTACAAAACAATCCTCACCCTGGCTTTCCTTTGGGGGTCTGTAGGTTGGGCTTTTGCCCAATATACAGTCTCCGGAACAGTGGTTGACGAACGGACTGGAGAAGCCTTGATTGGCTCCAGCATTTTGCTAAAAGGGACTACCACAGGTACGATCACTGACCTCGATGGTAGATTTTCGATCAACTTGCCGACTAACGATCCGGCTACCTTGATTTTCTCTTCCATTGGTTTCCTTACTCAAAGCGTGGACGTAGCTCCCGGAGTAAGTATTCTTAATATCAGACTAAGGCAGGACGCTACCAACCTGGAGGAAGTAGTGGTGACAGGTCTCGCGACTTCGGTCAAAAGAAGTAACCTCGCCAATGCCGTTACATCCGTTTCTGCAAGGGACTTGACGGGAACCACTACTATTCAAACTACCGACGGTGCCCTGTACGGAAAGGTACCGGGAGCAACTATTCGCTCCAACGGCGGTGCACCCGGGGGTGGTATTTCCATTCAACTGCGGGGAATTTCCAGCTTATCGGGAGCTTCACAGCCCTTGATCATCGTAGATGGAGTCTATATCAGCAATGCTTCTCAGCGTACCGGCCGGGCAACCGTTTCCGGTGCAGGTGCTAGCAATCAGGATGACGGCTCTAACCGTCTGGCAGACATCAACCCTGCTGACATCGAGACTATTGAAATCCTAAAAGGCCCATCTGCTGCTGCAATCTATGGAACCCGTGCGAATGCCGGGGTTATCATCATCACCACAAAGAGAGGCCAGGAAGGAAAAACTACTGTTTCACTTTCACAGGATGTGGGCTTTGCCCAGCCACTCAGACTACTCGGAGTGGATAATTGGAGTGAGGCAAAAATCAACTTCTTCTTCCCCGAATCCAGAAGACCAATTGAACTGGAAAGATTCAGAGCGGCTCAATCCAGTGGGACCTTCATTGATTATGAAGATTACTTTTACAACAATCAGGCGACTTTGCTAAACACGCGAATCAACGTGAGTGGAGGAACTGAAAAGACCAAATTCTTCGTCTCAGGAAACATCACGGACGAAGAGGGTACGGTGAAAAATACCGGCTTCAACCGCTACTCTATCCGTGCAAACATCGATCATAAGATCACTGACAGAATTAAGATCGGCGTATCTTCAAACTACATTCGATCAAATACTGACAGAGGCTTCACCGGAAATCAGAATAATTCAGGTGCTTCTATAGGGTATTCAATTGCCTACGTTCCCAATTACTATGATTTGAGAAAAAAGGATGATGGAACTTACCCAGTCAATCCTTATTTCTCAGAGAATCCCGTGGCAGTAACAGACAATGGCGTCAACAACACCTTGGTCAACCGGTTCATCCAAGCGTTCACATTGGACATCGATCTACTGAAGACTGAGAATAGCTTCCTAAAAGCTCAATTCTCGGGAGGTTTGGATTACTTGCAAAACACCTCCATGGTCTATTTACCTGAATTTCTCCAGTTTCAAAGAGCACAGGCAAATCCCGGTGATGTTTTGAAAGGAAAACAGGAAAGCTTCAATACCAATTTTCAGGCTGCATTGGTTTACAACTGGAATCTTGGAAGCGTAAACATGAATTCATCCGCTGGTTTGGTGAGATTGGATTTTGCTGATAACGCACTCTTCAACAGAGGCAGAGGCTTGGTACCGGGTCAGCGGAACTTGCAACAGGCAGCAATTCAGGAAATCAATCAGGAATTCAATAGCAGAATTCAAGATGCAGGCATATTCCTACAGCAGGAAGCAAACTGGGAGGATAAAATCATCGGTACTTTGGGTATTCGATGGGATAAGTCAACTTTGAATGGAGATCCACAACAATACTATGCGTTTCCACGGGCCTCAGTTGCCTTCAACATCGCAAACTTTGACTTTTGGAATGTCGGGTTTATGAATCAATTGAAGCCAAGAATTGCATATGGAGAGACTGCCGGTCCGGTAAATTTTGGTGCCACATTTACTCCTCTCGGAGGGACGAATATTGGCGGCCTGTTGGGTTCTGTAGTGAGTACTCAAATCGGAAACACCCTGATCTTACCCGAGACAGCTAAAGAACTCGAATTTGGGGTAGATGCTGGTTTCTTCAACAATAGACTTTCATTAGAGGCTACCTACTACATCAAATCAACTCAAAACAACATTCAAAACCTTAACCTCGCTCCCTCCACCGGTGTGAATACCACTCCAAGTAATGAGGCTGAATTGGAAAACAGAGGAATTGAATTGTCACTCTCGGGAACACCGATCGAAACCGCCAATTTCCGCTGGTTTAGCCGGGTGATGTTTTGGAAAAATGAACTGTTGATGACCAGACTAGGAATCCCAACTTACATAGCGGGTGCTTTTGGAACAGGATTGGGAACCTTCCTTTATGCTGAAGGCTATTCTCCAACCACGATCGTTGGAGCACCAGCGGTTGCCGGTAATCCCGGAGGATTTACCTTTTGGGGTAACGCACAGCCAAAATTCAATATGTCATTTTTCAATAGCATCCGAATGATGAAAGGCCTTGAACTTTCCTTCTTGGTTGATTGGAAAAAAGGCGGGGACAACATCAACCTGACATCATTCCTTAATGATGGAGGGGGAACTACTAAGGGTTGGTTTGATGATGACAACGGAGATGGAATACCCAACGGGCGTCAGAGACCACCTGCACCTTTCAATAATGCAGGACGATGGGTACAAGATGCAAGTTTTGTGAAAATCAGGGAAATCGGACTTTACTATACCCTTCCCAAAACCACAATTTCAGAATGGTTTGGCTCCTCAGTTTCAAATATTCGTGTGGGAACTTCAGTAAACAATGCTTTCCTTTTCACCAAATATGAGGGTTATGACCCTGAAACATCCACTTTTGGGGCGCAAGCCATTGCCAACAACGTGGATATTGCTCCATATCCAACACCAAGAAGGATGTTTTTCCACTTAACTGTTGACTTCTAAACCGGCTTAATCATGAAAAATCTAAGAAACTATTTCGCTTCAGCCTTGATTACCGCCGCAGTTTTAACCAGCTGTAATCCGCTGCAACTTGACGAGGTACAAGATCCAAACAACCCATCTGAAGCCTCTGTATCAAACAATGCTACTCCTCAGCAAATCCAGTTTTTGATCACTGGACTTGAATCCAGGCACAGAGGCTATGTGACCAATATTTCACAGGCATGGAATACCTTCGGGCGAGAGATCTGGTACCTCAATGCCTCCGACCCACGATTCCAAACCGATTGGTTAGGACAAAATGGACGTGTACCGGATCGAGCCTATTTCGGGTTTGGCACCACGGGTGGAGGTTCATGGGCCTCGCCTTATCAGGCCATCAAGCAGGCAGATGTATTGATCACTTCTGCCGGCAATACCAACTTAATCCCTGAAACTTCAAAAAGCGCTGTTCGCGGTTTTGCAAAAACGATCAAGGGCTATCAGTTTATGATTCCGGCAAATTTCGTCTATGAAAACGGAATCCGAATTGACGTGGCAAATCCGCTTAATCCGGGACCTTTCGTTCCCTACGAACAGGCTTTGGACGCAATCAAAGGCATATTGGATGAAGGGGATGCAGACTTGGTAGCTGCAGGCACCGGCAACTTTCCTTTTGCTTTGACAAGAGGATTTAACGGATTTAACACCTATACGGGATTAAGACAGGTAAACCGTGCCATCACGGCCCGACTCAATGCTTATCGCAAAGATTGGCAAGGGGTTTTAACGGCTTTGAGCGCCTCCTTTATGGACTTGAACGGAGACCTGAACAGAGGGCCTTCACACCCTTACGGAGCTTCACCTGATATTTTCAACCCTTTGTTTTATTTGCCAAATGCGGCAGTAAACACCATCATCGTGGTACATCCTTCGGTACTGAGAGATACCACGGCGGGTGATTTGCGGGTAAAATCCAAATTCCTCAGAAGAACTACCCCCGTAACTGTAACTACGGATGCAGGAGCTTTGGTAGGTACACATCAGGATGCCAGATGGGCTACTAATACCACTTCAATTCCATTTATCAGAAATGAGGAATTGATTTTGCTAAAAGCTGAAGCCCATGCCAACCTGAATCAGACAACTCAGGCAGTCGAAGCCATCAATATCATCCGAAATGCTGCTAAAATAGGCCCCTACACTGGGGCAACTACTCAGGCAGCCTTGATTACCGAGATCCTATACCAAAGAAGATATTCCCTGTGGGCAGAGCCTTGGGGACATCGATGGATTGATACAAGAAGGTATGGAAGGCAAAATGAGATTCCAACCAACTTTGATGGCGGGGCAATCTTCAAACAATTCCCTCATCCACAGGCTGAATTAAGCTGGGATCTATACAAGGGGAATTAATCCTGACTTATTTTAATTCTAAAGACCGGCAGCGATGTCGGTCTTTTTTTTGATAATCATTTGTTTATTTGGAGTTTATGTCTTTTTTGTGCAATTTAGGAATTGAATTCCTAAATTGCACAAAATGAATTTCGTAAATAGACTTTTAAAAGATAAAGCATTAAATCTTTTGACAAAGTTTCCTTTTCTGGCAATCACCGGGCCTAGGCAGTCTGGTAAAACCACATTTGCAAAAAAATTAAAACCAGAATACGAATATGTCAATTTAGAACTTCCCGAAAACAGGGAATTTGCTAAATCCGATCCGCTAGCATTTTTAAAAAACTACCAAAAGGGAGTAATTCTGGACGAAATTCAATGGGTTCCAGAACTTTTTCCCTACCTCCAAGTGATATCGGACGAGAGAAATAGACCAGGAGAATACATTCTTACGGGTTCACAAAATTTCCACCTGTCTTCTCAAATCACGCAATCACTCGCAGGAAGAGTCGCAATGCTCAATTTATTACCTTTCTCCTTAGAAGAATTGAAAGCTGACCAGAATATTGGAAGTTGGGAAAACTTAGCTGTCGGAGGTGGGTATCCACGAAAGTATCAATTCGACATAGACCCGACTGACTTTTACCCTAACTACATTCAAACTTATCTGGAGCGCGATGTTCGACAGATTTTGAACATCAAAGACTTAGCTGCCTTTCAAAAATTCATTCAGCTACTCGCCGGTAGGGCAGGTCAACTGTTTAACCAAAGTGGTTTTTCAAACGAATTGGGTTTGGATAACAAAACCATCAATTCTTGGCTAGGTGTGCTGGAAGCCTCCTTTGTTGCTTTCAGACTTCCCGCATTTTATCAAAATTTTAATAAACGAATCCTTAAAACTCCAAAGGTTTACTTCTACGACACAGGGGTTCTTTGCAATCTCTTGGGTATAAAAAAAGCGACAGACCTAAATTTACACTTTGCAAGAGGTGCTGTTTTTGAAAATCTTATTATTCTGGAATCCATCAAAAATGAGTTAAACCAAGGTAACACTCCTTCTGTTTATTTCTGGAGAGACAGCCATCAAAACGAAGTTGACCTCCTTCAGGAAAAAGAAGGGAAACTGATGGCTATTGAAATCAAAGCCTCCGAAACATTTCATCCGAATTTTCTCAAAGGCCTGAAAAATTTCCGAAAAGTCGCTCCACACGCCGAATCTCAGTTGATCTACGCAGGTCAAATGCTACATCAGCGGGACAATATTCAGATAAGCAATCTTTGGAACCTTTAGGAAATGATCTTAATGGTTTAATATTCCTTTTTCTCTCCTGCCATTTCGATTCCATAAAGGCCTTTTGGCCTTTTTCCCCTATTTTTGCACCTTCGAAAAACCCCCTGAGTATGTCTATTGCCAGCAAATATGAACCGGCAGCCGCCGAAGCCAAATGGTACGCTTACTGGATGGAGCACAAGCTTTTCTCCTCCAAAGTTGATCACAGCAAGGAACCGTACACCATCGTCATTCCTCCGCCAAACGTCACCGGCGTGCTCCACATGGGCCATATGCTGAATAATACGATACAGGACGTTCTCATCCGACGAGCCAGAATGCAAGGTAAAAATGCGCTTTGGGTTCCGGGAACTGACCACGCTTCTATCGCCACGGAGACAAAAGTCGTCAACATGCTTAAGGAAATGGGGATCGACAAAAAGTCTATTTCCCGTGAGGAATTCCTGAAATATGCCTGGGAATGGAAAGAAAAATATGGCGGAATCATCCTGGAGCAACTGAAAAAATTGGGAGCCTCTTGTGATTGGGATCGGACGGCTTTCACCATGGATCCTGGACTGAGCGATGCTGTGCTTTCGGTTTTTGTGGATTTGCATAAAAAAGGCAAAATCTACCGTGGCATCCGCATGGTTAACTGGGATCCAAAAGGCCAAACCGCGCTTTCGGACGATGAAGTGATCATGAAGGAAATCCCTTCAAAACTTTATTACATCAAGTATAAAATTGAGGGTACCGAAGATCAATTCCTGACTATTGCCACCACCCGACCTGAAACCATCATGGCCGATGTGGCGATCTGCATCAATCCTAAGGATCCCCGATTCACTCATCTCAAAGGAAAGAAAGCGATCATCCCATTGATCAACCGTGCCATTCCGATCATCGAAGATGAATACGTGGATATGGAGTTTGGTACAGGCTGCCTGAAAGTGACTCCTGCCCATGATATCAATGACTATGAACTTGGCGTAAAGCATAAACTGGAAGTCATAGATATCCTCAATGATAATGGAACGCTAAACGAAAAAGCACAGATCCTTGTCGGCGAAGATCGATTTGTTGCCCGGAAGATGATAGAGAAGCGTCTGAAAGAAGCCGATCAACTCGAGAAAATCGAAGACTACAAATCCAACGTTGGTCATTCCGAGCGAACAGATGCCGTGATCGAACCGAAACTTTCGCTACAGTGGTTCCTCAAGATGGAGGACATCACCAAGCCTGCATTGAACTCCGTGATGGATGATGTAATCCAACTCTATCCACCAAAGTTTAAAAACATGTACCGCAGCTGGATGGAGAATGTCCGCGACTGGTGTATCTCGCGTCAGCTTTGGTGGGGACACCGGATTCCGGCCTATTACCTTCCTAATGGAGAGTACGTGGTCGCGAAAACTGCTCAAGAAGCTTTGGATCAAGCGAATGTTCAATTCGGCACGAGTTACTCTTTGTCTGACCTAAAACAGGATGAAGACGTCTTGGACACCTGGTTTAGTTCTTGGTTGTGGCCGATTTCGGTTTTCGACACAGATGTCTTCACGACTGGAAAGCCAAACGAGGAACTGAAATACTATTACCCGACCAATGATTTGGTGACAGCACCGGAGATTCTTTTCTTTTGGGTGGCGAGAATGATCATTGCCGGCTATGAATATATGGGTGAAAAACCCTTCAAAAACGTCTACCTCACCGGTATCGTACGGGACAAATTGGGCCGAAAGATGTCCAAATCTCTCGGTAATTCACCGGACCCACTTGACCTTATCGCTCAAAATGGAGCCGATGGCGTGAGAACAGGGATGCTCTTCTCCTCCCCTGCCGGAAATGATTTGCCATACGACGACAAACTGGTCGAGCAGGGAAGGAACTTTGCCAACAAGATCTGGAATGCTTTCCGTCTGGTAAAAGGCTGGGAAATCGATCCCAATCTGGATGGATCTGCTAATGCATCCAGTATCGAATGGTTTGAAAACCGGTTCAACCAAGGCTTGACCGAGATCAACGAACATTTCGAGAAATTCAGGATTTCTGATGCCTTGATGACGACTTACAAATTGGTGTGGGATGACTTCTGCTCCTGGTATCTGGAGATGATCAAGCCGGCATATCAGCACCCGATCGACCAGGTTACTTATGATAAGACGATTGAAATTTTCGAAAAAATCCTGAAGATTCTCCATCCGTTCATGCCGTTCATCACGGAAGAGCTTTGGCATCAGATTAAGGAGAGATCGGTTGCTGAATCTTTGATTTTGGCTTCTTGGCCTGAGGCAAGAGCCTTTGATCAGAAGATTATCGAAGAAGCGGCTCAAGTTTTTGAAGTCGTATCGCAAGTGCGAAATCTGAGAGCCTCAAAGGGAATGTCACCCAAGGAAGCGCTGGACTTAAGTATCAATACCAAAAACCCGGAAGTCTATGCCGGCTTCGAATCGGTATTGACCAAGCTGGCGAACTTGTCTTCTTTGAGCTTTGCCGAAAAGGTCGACAATGCGATGAGCTTCGTGGTGAAAGCTGACGAATGCTTTATTCCTATGGGTGATTCCATTAATGTAGAAGAAGAAAAGATTAATCTGAAAAAGGAGATTGAATACACACAAGGCTTCCTTGCTTCGGTAATGAAAAAACTAAGCAACGAGCGCTTTGTGGCCGGAGCCCCGGCTCAGGTTTTGGAAATGGAGCGAAAAAAGCAGGCAGATGCCGAGGCGAAGATCAAGGCTTTGGAGGAGAGTTTGGCGAAGTTGGGATAGTGGTTATTGAGTTATTTGTTAAATGAGTATCGTCAATATGAAAATTGGCACAGTAAGTTGCGGATCCTCGACCATGGACTATAGTCTATGGTCCATGGCTTAGCAAATCTGACCTCCACCTGCTACGTACAAATTTACGGGTACACAAATATTGGAATGAAAAAAGGCTAACCCACTTCGGATTAGCCTTTTTTCATTGACAATGGTTATTAATTCTACAAAAGCGGCTGACCACCTCTGCGAACGTCAGATTGTCTATCGCCCCGATGATCCGTTTCTAAGAATCCATCTCCAAATTGACGGTTTTTGATGCTTTTTGATTCCAAGTCAAATCGATCATCTTGCGCAAAAAAGGATTCGTTCTCATGATCATATCGACCATGAAGACTTCGATCTTCTTGGCTGTAATAGGTACGCATACTGTGAAGGAACTCCAACTGCGGGCCACTTGGCCAATTATCATTATCGAATCCGGGCGCATTTTCCAATGTTTCCTTTGATTCTTTGACGATGATGATATCCTCCTGCGCAGTGTTGAATTCGAAAGCTTCAAAAGGCAAAGCCAGTAGCTTTGAACCTAAGTTCAAAAATCCTTCGTCAACCTTCAGAACGATATAATCCACTTTGCCGGATTGAATATTGATCATAAACTCCTTGATGGATCCTACCGATTCATCACGGGCAGTTTTGATTTTACATGAAGTTGCGGTACCGCAACTTATTTGGGAATGATGTGACATGGTTATTTTAGTTAAGTGAAAAATTTATTTGATTCACAGTATCCCACATGTATGCCAAGGAAAAAATCGCCTCTCAATGGCTAATAGACTTCATTTAGCGATTCCCAATAGTGGAAGAGCGCCACACTTCGAGGTCTGAAATACCCTTTTATCTTATGAGAATTTCTTTAAAATCTGGAACTACAATACCAAGATGGACAGAGGCAGACGAGAAATTTAAATTTCTCCTTGCTCTTTTGAATTATTCAAACCTTCGAGGTTATTAAAAACCTCAAAGGTTTCTTAAAACTCCCGAATCTTAATCTCCTTAAAAATCACACCCTGTCCTTCGCTTTGCAAACCGATATAGCCAGACTTCAGCGGGGTGCCATCCACCTTTATCGCAGGATCAAATCGGTTAGCCACTCCTCCACCGATTTGCGGAGAGCGGTAGGTTAATACCGTATCCCCATTGACTAAATGATGAACAATGGAGTCACCATATACGATCAGTTCGGCTTTCACCCATTCATCCCATTTGAAAGTTGGCGAGGTGGAATTGATGCAGTGCCGCTCATCGATTTTTCCCTCATATACCACATCAGTACCCGGACTGCACATATTTCCGGTTGGTCGGGCGACTCCCTCTTTCTCTTCAGCCAGCATCTGATATTCGACAGAAATCGGCCAATCTTGTTCCTTCAAAATCGAGGCTGGGGATTGGGAATGAAACATAACCCCGGAATTGCGATAGGTGTAGCTAGCGGCATCATTCAACCATTGGTCGGTGAATCGATATTCCCAACTCAGGTGAAAAGATGAAAATGGCTTCTCATAAAACAGGTGTCCGTATCGATCCTCAAAGGCTCCATAGTCGTCGTAATTGACCTCGATCGCACCATCTATAACTTTAAATGTATTGGCGTAATTCTCCCCTGACTCGTGATGGTGGATTTTGGGAATCCAACCGGAAAGATCGTTGCCATTAAAAAGAACTTGCCATTCTGAATCTGCTTGTCCAAGAATGATCGCCTCCTTTTCGGCTTTTTGGCAGGAAATGAAAAGAAGGATGGCGAAGAAAGGAAGGATGGATTTCATGGAATTTTGGAGTTTAGTTTGGAAAATAGTGGTCTGTGAGGCTATAGCCTAGGGCTTTGGTCTCTTACCTTCATTATTCGATGTTCATCATTCGATATTCGATATTCAAAACTTAAAATATCGAACACCGAAAGCTGAATGATGAATTTCGAAGTTTGGATTACTTAATGCGTCCAGTCATACCCATCCATCTGCTCCAGACAAGCCTTGAGCAAAGCAATGGAATCTGCAATATCCTTTTTGTGCGCCATTTCGATCACCTGATGCAAGTGCCGGGTTGGGATGGAAATGGCTCCAGCGATCGCGCCTTGCTTCCCCATTCGCTGGACGCCGGCAGTATCTGTCCCTCCGGCAGTCAGAATTTCAGGTTGCCATGAGATGGCTTCTTTTGCAGCCGTTTGCTTCATGAATTCCACCATTCGGTAATCGCATATGGTCATGGCATCCATGATTTTAATCGCAGTCCCTTTGCCTAGCTCGGTGATCTTTTCATGTGCTGCAGCTCCGGGCACATCGAATGCAATCGTGGTATCCAAGGCTATTCCAAAGTCAGGGTTGATGCTATGAGCTGCCACATTTGCGCCGCGAATTCCCACTTCTTCCTGCACCGTGAAAGTGGCATAGACATCATAGGCAGGCTTATCCAATAGTTTCAATGTCTCTATCAAAATGAAAACAGCCACACGGTTATCGATTGATTTACAGTTGACACAGTCTCCCATTTCAATCAGTTCCCGATCACGGGTGACCGGATCGCCGATGGAAATATACTTTTCCACCTCTTCTTTAGACATACCCATATCGATGAAAAAATCTGTGGTCTTGGGGAGTTTAGCTCTTTCCTCCACTGACATCACATGGATAGGTTTACTTCCCATCACGCCGACCAGGTCCTTTTTTCCATGCACAATCACCCGCTGGGCAGTTAATGTTTTGGGGTCAAATCCTCCCAATGTGTGGAATCTTAAAAATCCCTGCTCATCAATGTGGGTAATTATAAACCCGATTTCATCCAAGTGAGCCGCAACCATGACGCGCTTTCCTTCAGGATTCCGTATTCCCCGTTTAATGGCTATCACACTCCCAAGGTTATCAATACTCACTTCGTCTGCCAGTGGAGTGACCAATTCAATCACCAGATCTCTTACTCTTTTTTCAAATCCGGGTGCTCCTGGGATCTCACAGATTTGCTTTAATAAAGCGACATTTATTTCCATTTTTCTTTGAATTCATTTCTGCTCCAAATTAAACCTTTTGACTTCAAAGCATACTTCCATAAATGTAAAAAGGCGCAAAGATTGCTCTCTGCGCCTTTCCTTATTTTCTTTTTTGAATCGTTCCGGTATGCGAACTGATCCAATCAAGACTCGGACTTTAGTAAGCTCTGACAGTCTTTCCCTCCATGTAGTTTGCGAAAGCGCGATTTACAACTTGTGTCCCCCCTGTAGTTGGGTAATCTCCGGTAAAATACCAGTCCCCCAGGTGTTTGGGTATACATTTATGCAAGTTGTCGACAGTTTGAAATATCACTTTAACCACAGCATTGATCTCAGGAGTAGTTACAATTTCGGCGATTTTATCAGATATCTCTTCATCCGTAAATGCATCATAAACCTCCTTCACGAAGTTTTCGGATGACATCGGGTTTTGCACACATGATTCATAGACCCGATCAAGCACGTGTTCAATTTTCCGATCCCGAAGCAATCCAATGGCAGCACGGAAAGCAATAAAGTCCTTCATTCGTGACATATCTATTCCGTAACAATCCGGGAAGCGGATTTGCGGTGCTGAGGACACAATGATAATTCGTTTTGGGTTTAACTTATCCAAAGTCGTCAAGATGCTTTTCTCCAGCGTAGTACCCCTTACGATGCTGTCATCTATCACCACAAGTGTATCCACTCCCGGCTTGATCACCTCATAGGTGGTGTCATAAATATTGGCCACCATGGCATCACGATCGGTATCATTAGTGATGAAGGTCCTCAGCTTTACATCCTTGCTGACCAATTTTTCTACCCTCGGGCGGAAATTGAGCAGGTCGTCCAAATCTCCGACGTGGGGCTTTCCTTCCAGAAACACCTCTCTTCGTTTTGCACTAAGATAGTCTTCCAATCCTTCAATCATTCCCAAAAAGGCCGTCTCAGCCGTGTTTGGAATATAAGAGAAAACGGTGTTTTTCAGATCGAAATCGATCGCTTTAAGAATTTGGGGAATCAGGGCCTTCCCAAGATTTTTACGTTCTTGGTAAATATCCGGGTCCGTCCCTCTTGAAAAGTAAATACGCTCAAATGAGCAGGATTTTTTCTCTCTCGCTGGCATAATCTGCGATTCGGTGTACGAACCGTCTTTGTTGATTACGATGGCGTGACCAGGCTTTATTTCCTTAATTTCTTTAAAGTCAATATTAAATGCGGACTTTATCGCCGGCTTTTCCGAAGCGACCACCACTATCTCCTCATCTGCATAATAAAAGGCAGGGCGAATACCTGAGGGATCCCTAACGACAAAAGATGAACCGTTTCCGATCATTCCCGCCATTGCGTATCCACCGTCAAAATCCCTGCAGGATCTTTTCAGGATACGGATCACATCCAATTCATCTTCAATCAGTTGAGTGATCTGTTCGTTGCTGAATTGGTGTTTGTACTTATCAAAAATTCGCTGATTTTCTTCGTCCAAAAAGTGACCGACTTTTTCCATCACGGTGACAGTATCGGTTTTTTCTTTCGGGTGCTGTCCCAGTTGGACGAGTTTGCTAAAAAGTTCCTCGTTGTTTGTCATGTTGAAGTTGCCTGCCATGACGAGGTTTCGGCTTCTCCAGTTATTTTGTTTTAAAAAGGGGTGACAAGTTTCGATGCTGTTTTCCCCGTGTGTTCCGTAGCGAAGGTGACCAAGCCAAACTTCTCCGGTAAATGCAATGTTTGTTTTTAGCCAATCGGCATCTTCAAGAACCTTTTTACCACCGATCTTTTTGGCCTTTTTATACTTGGCGTTAATCTTATCGAAGATGAAATTAACGGCTGAGGCTTCTACAGATCGATACCTACTGATGTATCGGGTTCCCGGCTTGGTGTCTATTTTGACGTTGGCTACCCCCGCACCATCTTGACCCCGGTTGATCTGCTTTTGCATCAGCACATACATGCGCTTGGCTGCAAAAGCATTCGTGCCGTATTTGTCGATGTAATATTGAGGATGCTTACGGAGCCGAATCATGGCAATTCCGCATTCATGTTTGATGGCGTCACTCATGGAGAAAGGCGAATGTTCTTTTGGTGTGTCAAAGGTAGGTGTTTTCAAAAGATTTATTCCTGAATAAAAGTTCTGTTGTGAAGAATAATATATGGCAGGCTATTAATTGATAATTAAGTGGCAGTTGCATGAACAAATGTCATCCATTCTCCCCAGCTAGGGGATTGACTACCCAAAATTCCTTAGTCAAATTTCCACAAAAGGGCTTTCCTTGCCCCAAAAAAGCCTTGGCACAGCCTTAGCATTAAGATCATCAGAATCGGAAAACACGTTTCCGGAATCAGAATCCAAATTCTGATTTTAAACTAAACCTAATTAAATAACACCATGAAAAAGATCATTTTAATGTCAGCCATGATGGTAGCAGGTGCTGCTTTTGTAACACCAACTATTGCCAAGGTGATTTCAAACCCAATGGAAATCACGCTGCAGGAAGAAAAAACTCAAATCAAACCTGATGAACTTCCAACTCCCGTAAAACTTACGATTGCAGGTGATGATACATTGAAAGAATTGACACTAGCTGAAGCATGGCAGGTAAAAAAAGTCGACGGAGTAGTCCATTTCAAAGTCGCTTTTGATAATGGAACTGAAGACTTACTTTGGAAAACCTATGATGCTGAGGGCAACGAGATAAAAGAGTAAGTTGCTAATTCCCCTAATTTAAAAAGCACCGGACTCCAGTCTGGTGCTTTTTTTGTTTGATAAGCTAAAAAAATACTAAAGATGGCTCATATACTATTAGTTGAAGACGACCTGACGTATTCCAGAATTGTAAAGACTTTTTTGGAAAAAAATAATTTTGAGGTCACCACCACAGTAAAAGTAAAAGAGGCGCAGAACATCCTTAATTCTGCAAAATACGATCTGATCATCGCTGATTTCAGATTACCGGACGGTACCGGCATGGAACTTCTTCAATGGGCAAAGGCGAACTTCCCACAATTGCAGGTTATTCTCATTACCCATTATTCTGATATTCGTATTGCCATCAAGGCCATGAAACTCGGGGCATTTGAATACATCACCAAACCCATCAACCCGGATGAATTGCTAGCCACCGTCAAGGAGTCTCTGGCTCAAAAAACCGAATTAAAAAGCGAAACCGTACCTGAAAAACCGAATAAAATCTCCAAACCAAAATCTCACAATCCCTATGTACTTGGCGAATCACAAGAAGCTCAAAAACTGGAAAAACACATCCAACTTGTAGCACCGACGGATTTGAGTGTGTTAGTTTTAGGCGAAACGGGTACGGGTAAGGAGTTGATCTCAAAACGGATCCATGAATTTTCGAACCGAAAAGAAGGGCCTTTTGTAGCCATTGACTGTGGGGCTTTACCTAAAGAACTCGCCGGAAGTGAATTATTCGGCCATGTAAAAGGAGCCTTCACCGGTGCACTGGACAACAAAACCGGACATTTTGAATCCGCAAACGGAGGTACCATTTTTCTGGACGAAATCGGGAATCTCAGCTATGAAGTTCAGATTCAGTTGCTAAGAGCTATTCAGGAGCGGAAAATCCGAAAAATCGGTGGAAACAAAGAAATAGAAATCGATGTGCGAATCATTGCTGCCACGAATGAGAATCTAATCTCCCAATCCGGTGAGGGCATTTTCAGGGAAGATTTGTATCATAGGCTGAATGAATTCACACTTCATGCCATTGCACTGCGAAACAGAAAAGCGGATTTAGAATATTTTGTAGGTGATTTTCTTGAAGAAAGTAATGAGCGACTCCAAAAATCGATAAAGAGTCTGAGTCCGGCTGTTTGGGATATTTTTTACAACTATGACTGGCCCGGAAATCTCCGCGAACTTCGAAACATCATCAAGCGGGCGGTACTGCTCTCCACCGGTGAAAAAATAGAAAAAGAGGCTTTACCTCTGGAGCTCTATGATTCCGCATTCTTGCCGGAACGATCCACACAATCCAGCGTAACCTTGTCATCCAACACTGGGGGTTCTTCTATAAATCCACCATCCTCAGCTACGGACTATAAGTCTCAATGGAAAGAGCAAGAGAAGGAACTGATTCAAAAAGTGCTTCAAGACACACGGTTTAACAAGTCCAAAACCGCACGAATCTTGAACATGGATCGGAAAACCTTATACAGCAAAATCGAAAAATACGGCCTGGAGTGATCTCAGACCATTTCTGAAATTTTGTCCTTCAGCACTAGCAGAGTTCTCCGTGTCTCCGCGTCCAGCTGATTGAGCATCTCCTGAATGCCCTGCTGGTTGTTAAGTTTTAGGTTGTTTTCAATTTTGCGCGCAATAGGTCCGGCTTGGCTTTTGATTTGGCCCAGTCTACTCCCTAATTGATGGCAGATTTCGAGGATTTCAGACCAGCGATCATTCAGTCTTGCCCGTGTGATTTTTTGTAAATCTGTCTCGGTCTCACGGATAAGATCACGGATAATATCGGCCAGTAATTCTTGATCTCCCATGCAAAATTTATCCAAATCGGAAAGGTTAACAACTTCAGCAGTAATTTCCACTTGGTCTAACTCCTGAACGGCAACCTTCAAACGTTCCGGGAAAAAATTACCGAGAACCGAAATAAGCTTTTTCTCCTGAAAAGGCTTCAAAATCAATTCATCAAAGCCTTCTGCAACTAGTCTCTCTTTCTCCTCCACAAAGACATTTGCAGTCATAGCCAACAGCGGTAATTTTTTGAATTTGGGGAAATTCCGGATTGATTTTGCCACATCAAACCCTGAAAATTCAGGCATTTGTATATCGATCATAGCCAAATCCAAAGCTATTGGCTCAAAATCATCCCTAAAAAAGCGACCTCCCGGAAAAGAAATCACATTGGCTCCGAAATAGCGCAACACTGTCTCCAAATACTTCAGACCAACCCGATCATCATCGATTACCATAATATTCAATCCTGATAAGTCAATGAATTTACCTTCTGCGGGGATTTCTGGGACAATCTGGACAGATGTCAATTCCATAGGAATTACGATCCTCATCGTGGTCCCGATACCC
Source organism: Algoriphagus sp. (assembly GCF_030694375.1). Taxonomy (GTDB): domain Bacteria; phylum Bacteroidota; class Bacteroidia; order Cytophagales; family Cyclobacteriaceae; genus Algoriphagus. The sequence continues at coordinate 56,572 of NZ_JAUXYL010000023.1, read as the reverse complement.
GGGACACTTTCAGCATTGAGTTCCCCTTCCATCAGGGTAACCAAGCGCTGAACGATCGCCAAGCCCAAGCCAGTTCCTCCAAATTTTCTGGAAATCGAGGCATCCGCCTGATCAAATTCCTGGAAAACTTTGACAAGCTCCTCCGGATTCATCCCGATACCTGAATCCTGAATGCTGATCTCCAGTTGATTTTCCGCCCATTTCACACCAACTTCTACTTTTCCTTCCTGAGTAAATTTGAATGCATTGCTGAGGAGATTATTCATGACCTGTTTGATTCTTAAGGCATCACCAACCAACCATTGCGCATCAGGCAGTTCCAAATGCCATAAAAATTCCAACTTTTTGTCTTTTGCTGTCAACTCAAAGAAACTCTGAATTGCCCCAAAAAGCTCCAATGGGTCAAATGGGTGTTTTTCCAACTTTAGCTTTCCTGCTTCCAACTTTGAAAAATCAAGAATGTCATCGACTATCTCCATCAGGGTATCGGAGGCAAAACCGATCATTTTCAAATGTGTCTGCTGATTTGATTCCAGGGATGACTTTTCCAAAATCGCTCTGTAACCCTGAATTACGTGCAATGGATTACGGATTTCATGGCTCATGTTAGCCAAAAACTCCTGCTTGGATTTCGCCAGTTGATCCGACTTTTTCCGTGATACCTCTAAATCTTCCTGGTAAGTTTTGTTGATGTTGATTTCCTTCAGAATGGAGAGCACAAGAAAAGCGGTTCCCAAAACCGCAATAATTACCACGATAATCAAGAAAAAAGTAACATCGAAGACGAGCCCCGAGGCCTGTTCACTTTGCTCATTCGACGCCAAAATCGCTTTGGATTGAAGATCTGCAATCAACGTTTGGATCGTGGTTCCAATTTCATTTTGTTTTTGGGAAAGTGAGGCTTCCAAAGTGGCCAATTTTTGTCGCTGGAAAGTCTCCTCTTTGTAAATCTTGTTGATCACTCCCCGCAAGGAATACAGGACACTGTCCAAATTTTGAGTTTGCGAGGATGGCAAGGAGTTTTGTGCATTCTCATCCCGCAGTTTTTTCAAATATGTGATCAAACGATCCTCGTCTCTGGAAATAATCCCTGTCCTCAGCTCCTGACGGCTGTTAGTTTGTTCCTGAAGTTCGTTGTATATAAATTTTTTAGGGTTTAATTCCCTCAAGGGCCTATACTCCAGATTTTGAGCACGGCGGCGGATTCCAATTTCCACCTTGTTGAGTGCTTCCTGAGAAAAATTCCGGGTGGCAAGATTTCTTTTGACTTCATACAAGTCTACAAAGCCATTGATCAGAACAGCGAGATTATCTCTGATGATTTGAACACTTTGCTTTTCCAAGGTATCGACAGCCAAGGTGTCAAGCTGATCAAGCTTAATCTGAAGCTGAGCGATTGTGGAGTCATTGACACGGGCATCGGTCCTTAGGTTATCTCCTCCAACACGGGTAATTCTAAAAATCTCAGATTGAAGGTTATTCAGGAGTTCCAACTTTTTGTTGGGCTGTGCCAACTGTCTGACGGAATCCTCTAATTGATTTAAGGTATAATAAGTCAGGCCCGCAACACTAACGAGAATAAACGTAGCCAAAAAAAATCCGGCGGCTACTTTCTTTCCAGTAGAAATAATTGATTTAAAGGGCTTCATACATTTAGGTAGGAGCCCTCAATTATTCAATAATTATTCCAAGCTTGTCAGAACTTCAATAAAACATACCCTTGGGGAACGTAGGTAGTGATGGTAGTCAAGGCAGAATGTGCAATCGTAACTCCCGGCCAAAGATCTGCAGTTTTAAGATTCCGAGCGACCAGGGATTGTCCACATACATAAACATCCGCTCCAGCTTCTTTCAAAGCCTCATAAACTTTAAGATTGGGGTTGGCTACTTCAAACTTTTTTTGATAATTCTCATCATTGAGCAAAGTGAAAATAGCGCCGCCATGAATGATGACTTTCACTTTCATTTTGTCCTTTGGCACTCCCGCAAGTCCGTGAAGATTCATCATTCGTGCGACATTGTCCACCCAGCGGGAGATCTCCTTGTTGTCTTCAGCGGCTGAAGTAAGGTCTACAATAATTTTATATTCCAAAGTTGGATCAGGCCGTTCTTTTGCGTCAGCAATTTCATAAATCCCTCCAAATCCTTTGACAATGGGGAATTGGGGAGTCTGGGCTTGAGACTGCACAGCAAGGAAAAGGAAAAAAACAGGTAGCGTGAATTTAAGGATAGTTCGCATCAGGAAGAATTTTGGCGAAAAGTAACTAAAAATCAAACTTCAAAAAGTCCGTTAGTAAAAAAAAAGCCTAACCGAAGAACGATTAGGCTTTGTGCGCACGAGAAGATTCGAACTTCCACACCCGTAAGGGCACCACCCCCTCAAAGTGGCGTGTCTACCAATTTCACCACGTGCGCGGTTAGGGTCTGCAAAAGTAGAAATCCAAGCCAATTGAAACAAACCGGAATCAGGGATTTCTTTACTTTTTTTCCAATTTATCCAAAAACCTTCTTTTCAGCTGATTGAAGCGTGTTGTAAAGCAGCGCGGCGATGGTCATAGGTCCTACTCCACCGGGAACAGGTGTGATTGCTGCTGCTTTTTCTGCTACTTCATCAAATTTAACATCTCCGATCAATCGGAACCCTGACTTCTTGGAAGCGTCTTCGATGCGGTGAATTCCCACATCAATCACCACAGCACCTGGCTTCACCATGTCCGCAGTTACAAATTCAGGCTTTCCAATCGCTACAATTAAAATATCGGCAGATCGGCAGATTTCAGGAAGATTTTGAGTTTTGCTGTGAGTCAGGGTCACCGTTGCATTTCCGGGATAGCCATTTCTAGCCATCAAGATACTCATAGGGCTGCCCACAATATGGCTTCGACCAATGACTACGCAGTGTTTGCCGGCAGTTTCGATCTCATATCTTTTCAATAATTCCACAATTCCGTAGGGAGTTGCTGCTACATAGGCAGGCCAATTCAAAGTCATCCGACCAACGTTTGCCGGGGTGAATCCATCGACATCTTTTTCGGGCCTGATTTTATTGGTGACTTTGTCAACGGAAATATGCTTAGGAAGCGGCAGCTGAACAATCAATCCGTCGATATCCGGGTTATTGTTGATGTCCTCCACCATGTTGAGGAGATCTTCCTCAGTTACATCAGATTCCAGACGGACTAGCGTGGATTTGAAGCCCACTTCTTCACAGGCTTTTACTTTTGCACCTACATAGGTTTGGCTTGCCCCATCACTTCCCACCAACACTGCTGCCAAATGCGGGGTTTTTCCGCCTTTAGCTTTGATTTCAGCTACACGGACAGCGATTTCTGACTTGATTTCTTGGGCGGTTTGTTTTCCGTCGATGATTGTAGGCATGATCTCTTGTTTTTCTAAACTTCGACATTCAACATTCAGAATTCGATGTTCATTATTTTTAAATTTGATCTTGATTATTTTTTTCTGCTGTCCCAACGCTTTTCACGAAGATCGAAATAAGCTGATTGTTCTCATTTTTAAGTCTTTCTAGGAATGCTAAATCTGGATGAAGTTTAGCTTTTTCTATAATTTTCAAAGCGACTCTACTTTCTCTTAGCTCTTTCAAAATCACTTTCAATTTATGTATAAAGTCTCTTCTGGATTCACCAGATTGGGCTTCGCCATAATTTAAAGCGGGACTAGTTCCACTCCGCAAAAGCTGACCTGCCATGTGATTTCCTGCCTTGGAGTTCACCATTGTGTCAGTGAAAATTATGATTTCCGAAGCAAAATCAATCAATCTTTCTTCAAGGTCATATTTTCGATCCATCTTCTAATGATTTAAGACATGGAAATAATGAATACTAAATTTCGAAATCAAAATTAATATCGAAGATGATTGCCTAATTTTTAAGAACAAGCCTTTACTGAATTAGTAAAGTATAAGTAAATTAAATATCGAACATCGAATGATGAATGTCGAATGATGAAGTAGCTGTATCGTAAATCAAAATTTCAGTTAGTATCGAATGATAAGATAATGAACTTAAATCAAATTAATATCGAGCATCGAATAATGAAGAATCGACCTCGTATTGTAAATTCCTTAATCTAATTTCAACACTGCCATAAAGGCCTCCTGAGGGATCTCGACATTGCCGACTTGTCTCATTCGCTTCTTTCCTTTTTTCTGCTTTTCGAGGAGTTTACGCTTACGCGAAATATCACCCCCGTAGCATTTTGCCAATACGTTTTTACGCATGGCCTTTACGGTTTCTCTGGCAATGATCTTCTGACCAATAGCCGCCTGGATGGCGATTTCAAACATTTGTCTTGGAACCAAATCCTTCAGTTTCTCACAAAGTCTTCTGCCCCAATCGTATGCTTTATCCCGGTGAACTACTGCGGACAAGGCGTCAACCGGCTCCGCGTTAAGCATCACATCCAATCGCACCATGTTGGAAATCCGGTATCCAATCAACTCATAATCCAAAGAAGCGTAGCCTCTTGAGATGGTTTTCAGCTTGTCAAAGAAATCAAAAACAATCTCAGCCAAAGGCATATCAAAAGAAAGTTCTACTCGCTCAGCTGTCAGATAAACCTGATTCTTGATCAACCCACGCTTATCCATACAAAGTGTAATCACTGCTCCGACATATTCTGATGCGGTAATGATGGAAGCTTTTACATAGGGCTCTTCGATATGTTTCATCCGCGTAGGATCCGGCATATCAGAGGGTGCATTGATGAGCTGATAGGTATCGTTGGTCATGAGGGCTTTGAACTGCACCGAGGGAACAGTGGTGATCACCGTCATATCGAATTCACGCTCCAAACGCTCCTGAATGATCTCCATATGGAGCATTCCCAAGAATCCGCAGCGAAATCCAAAGCCCAAAGCCATGGAAGTTTCAGGTTCCCAAACCAACGATGCATCATTCAATTGGAGTTTCTCCATCGAGTAGCGAAGCTCCTCATAGTCGGTGGTCTCCACCGGGTAAATCCCGGCAAACACCATCGGTTTTACGTTTTCAAATCCTTGAATTGCAGCCTCGCATGGACGTTTGACATGGGTGATCGTATCACCCACTTTGATTTCCTTAGCCACCTTTACTCCTGAGATCAGGTAGCCTACGTTACCGGCACTCATGGTTTGCTGTGGAATTTGGTTCAATCCCAAAATCCCGATTTCATCTGCCTCGTATTCCTTGCCTGTATTGACAAATTTGATTTTATCTCCTTTGCTAAAGGTGCCATTGAATATCCTAAAAATCACCTCAACACCGCGGAAGGGATTGTACACTGAATCAAAAATCATCGCCTGAAGTGGTGCGTCCGGATCACCTTTTGGAGCCGGTATTCTGGTGACCACAGCTTTGAGAATGTCCTCAATACCCAAACCTGCTTTGCCGGAGGCCAAAATAATATCTTCTCTTTTACAACCGATCAGATCAATCACCTCATCAGCGACAGTTTCGGGATCTGCACCGGGTAAATCTATCTTATTCAAAACAGGGATGATTTCCAAATCATGGTTCAGTGCCAAATAAAGATTTGAAATCGTCTGGGCTTCCACCCCTTGCGAAGCATCCACAATCAAAAGTGCGCCTTCACAAGCTGCAATTGACCGGGAAACTTCATAGGAAAAATCAACGTGTCCGGGCGTATCGATCAGGTTGAGGATGTATTCCTCGCCTTCGTAGGTGTATTTCATTTGGATCGCGTGAGACTTAATCGTGATACCACGCTCTCGTTCCAAATCCATGTTATCCAACAACTGGTTTTGCATATCCCGGTCTGAAACCGTGTTTGTTGTCTGCAATAACCTATCCGCCAATGTACTCTTCCCATGATCGATATGGGCGATGATACAGAAATTTCTTATGTTTTTCATAGCTATTCGTGTCGCAAAAGTAGTGAAAAAGGGGGATGATTAGTCTATCCGTTTCAGTGTTTGCATCAAATACACTTTGTTAAAATAATTTGTTGGGAAAGATGGTGGAAAGAGATATGCTTCGCGAGATATACTTTAAAAGATATGCTTCGCGAGATAGGCTAGTAGCGAAATAATTCGTGAGATATCAAGGTATGGTGCCCAAAATATCTCGGCGTAGCCATATCTTAAAATTATCTGCTTAGCTATCTTTTTTCAATTCTTACCTTTGCTTTGCAAAAACCAATTCCATGAAATCCATAGCCGAAAAGAAAAAATCCCAAAACATCGGAGAATACCTGATCTACATGTATCAAATGGAAGATTTGATTCGCTCCTATCAGGGAAATATGGATGAAATCCGACAATATGTGATTTCCCATTATCCGGTGTCGGAAGAAGAGAAATATGAAATTTCAACTTGGTTTGAAGGGATTCTGAACAAGATGCAGGCGGAGAAATCTTTAGAAAAAGGACATTTGAATGAGCTGAAAGATTTGGTGGAAAACCTTGCCCAAATCCATTGGAAACTTCTGAAAACGGACAAAACCTATTTCGAAACCTACTCCAAGGCGAAGCCCTTTATTCTGGAAGCGATAATCAACTCAGCCAATGAAAATCCGGGCAACGAAATTCAGATCTGCCTCAACGGCATCTATGGACTTTTGCTTTGTCGGCTTTTAGGCAAAAAAGTACCGGACGAGCAAGTGAAAGCTGCAGAAGCTTTTGGAGATGTACTCAGCTTATTGAATTTTCATTACCAACAACGAATTTTTATGTCGCCAAATTGAGGTGATTGGAAAATTGAAAAATTGAAAAATTGAAAGATTGAAAAATATGATTGTCCGCAATTCTGCCAGTAGAAAAAATAAGCTAGGAAAATGGCGGACAATACGTCCACAGACGACTGTCAAATGTCCACACCTGTGCGCCGTGGCGTAGCTCCTTTTTTTGAACTTCAAACCTTATTTTATTTTGCTACTGGTAAGAAAGCGGACCTACATATAAGTTTATAAAAAAATCACAAGCGGTAAATGCGTAATTCCTTTGTATTTTGGAGTCAAAAGATTCCTGCTTCATGAATTTTTACCAAAATTCTATTGACGAATTTTTCTCTCAGCTAAAATCCCAAAAGGAAGGCCTAACCCGTTCCGAAGCGGCAAAAAGAATTCAGGAAATTGGCCCGAATATCCTTTTGGAGAAAAAGAAAAAACCTGCTTGGGTACTTTTTTTAGCTCAATTCAAAGACTTCATGATTTTGATTTTGGCTGCAGCGGCAGTTATTTCGGGCATTGTAGGTGATCTGACCGACACGATTATCATCCTGCTGATTATCCTACTGAATGCATTACTCGGATTTACCCAAGAGTATCGTGCAGAAAAGACAATGGAATCGCTGAAGAAGCTGACCGAAACCCAGACAAAAGTGATTCGGGATGCACAGACAATCGTAGTCCCATCCCAAGAACTGGTGCCTGGGGATGTTGTGGTTTTGGAGGCCGGCAATATGACACCGGCAGATATTCGATTGATCGAAACTTTTTCACTTAAAGTAGATGAATCCTCGCTTACAGGAGAATCAGTAGCTATCGATAAAATAGCTGATCCTCTACAAAAAGAAGGACTGGCGCCGGGTGATCAGCTGAACATGGTTTTCAAAGGGACATTGATCACCAATGGTCGCGCCTCGGGCCTGGTGGTTGGCACTGGAATGAGTACTGAGATCGGAAAAATTGCCGGCTTGCTGCAGGAGAATGCCCCAATAACTCCGCTTCAGCAACGCATGCAACGTTTTGGGAAAGTGATTTCCTATTTGATACTCGGGATCTGTGCATTGCTTTTTGCTTCAGGAGTGGCTCGGGGAGAGGATATTTTTCAGGTATTACTGCTATCCGTAAGCCTGGCGGTGGCGGCGATTCCTGAGGCTTTACCGGCCTTAATTACCATAGCACTTTCCCTCGGGGCAGGTCGGCTCGCCAAAAAGAAAGCTTTGATACGCAAGCTTCCCGCCGTGGAAAGTTTGGGTTCCGTCTCCTACATCTGCACGGACAAAACCGGTACGCTTACACAAAATAAAATGTCTGTGATCAGTCTGGAAGCGGACCATCGGAAGAGCTTTTCTCCCAAATTCTCCAATCTTCAGTTGGCGATGGGCCTAAGCCACGATGTACACCTGGATAAGAAGGGAAAACCGGAAGGTGAAGCTACAGAATTGGCTCTCGTGGAGCGCTTGCTCAAAGAGATTTCCAAGAAACAATACCTTTTACTCGAACAGGAGTTTCCCAGAATCGGAGAGCTTCCTTTTGACTCTACCCGAAAGCGAATGAGTACCCTCCATCAATTTGGAGATCAAGTGTTGATACTTTGTAAAGGTGCATCTGAGTCTATTTCCGGGATTTTAAAAGATGGAGCTTTGGCAAAGGAACTTACCCTTTCTTCAGAAGTATGGGCTGAGAAGGGGGAACGTGTTTTAGCTTTCGCAGGAAAACTGGTTCCAAACCTTCAACCGGAGTCCGAATGGTCAAAATTGGAAAACGAACTCGATTTCTTCGGGAAAGTTGGCATGATCGACCCGCCTAGGGAAGAAGTGAAAGTCTCCATCAAGGAATGTAAATCTGCGGGAATCAAACCCGTGATGATCACCGGTGACCATCCTGCTACAGCTAAAGCCATCGCTGCCAAAGTCGGCATTTGGAAAACTGGAGACCTCGTGCTCACAGGCGCAGAATTGACAAAACTCAGCGACGAGGACTTTGCCAAAAAAGTCGAACAGATCAGTGTGTATGCACGTGTTGCTCCCGAACAAAAACTTCGAATTGTACAAGCCTTGCAGCTGAAAGGCCATTATGTTGCAATGACGGGAGATGGGGTGAATGATGCGCCTTCCTTGAAAGCAGCAAATATAGGTGTGGCTATGGGAATCGCAGGAACTGATGTAAGCAAGGAAGCTGCCCACATGATTTTGCTGGATGACAACTTTGCTACGATTGTCGGAGCAGTGAAAGAAGGAAGGCGTATTTTTGAGAACATCCGGAAATTCATCAAATACATATTAACCTGCAACAGTGCGGAAATATGGGTGATTGGTTTAGCTCCTTTTCTGGGCTTCCCTAATCCACTTTTACCGATTCACATCCTTTGGATCAATTTGGTTACTGACGGGCTTCCTGCATTGGCTTTGGCAGGTGAAAAATCCGAAAAAGACCAGATGAAACGTCCTCCCCGTCCTCCAAAGCAAAGTCTCTTCGCCGAAGGCGTGGGTTATCACATCGTCTGGGTAGGGATGCTGATGGCTGGGGTTACGCTTTTCACGCAGTATTGGGCGATTCAAAATGGCTGGCATTGGCAGACAATGGTATTCTCTGTACTGGCTTTTTCCCAACTCGGACACGTGATGGCCATTAGAAGTGACCGCACCTTTCTTTTCAGGCAGGGACTATTGAGTAATCTACCGCTTTTACTAGCTGTGGGGGGAACAATGCTCCTTCAGTTGGGAGTCATTTACGTTCCTTTTATGAATGATATCTTCCATACGGAAGCTTTAAATCTAAAAGAGTTGGCGTTTGCCGGAGGAATGGCGCTGATTGTATTTCATGCCGTGGAGCTCGAAAAATGGATACGTAGTAAGATAAAATAGCTCACGGATAGCACGGATGGGCACAGCTGTATCCTATCTAAATATCTGTGATAAGCTGTGTCATCTGTGAGAGACTTTTTATTGGCTCACAGATAGCACGGATGCGCACAGATAAATTCTATTCAAAAATCTGTGATGATCTGTGTCATCTGTGAGAGACTTTTTTTTGCTCACAGATCGCACGGATGAACACAGATAAATTCTATCCAGAAATCTGTGATACGCTGTGTCACCTATGAGAGACTTTTTTTTGCTCACAGATAGCACGGATGAGCACAGATAAATTCTATTCAAAAATCTGTGATAAGCTGTATCATCTGTGAGAGACTTTTTATTGGCTCACAGATAGCATGGATGGGCACAGATAAATTCTATCCATAAATCTGTGATGATTTGTGTCATCTGTGAGAGACTTTTTTAATTGCCCACAGATAGCACGGATGCGCACAGATAAATTCTATTCAAAAATCTGTGATAAGCTGTGTCATCTGTGAGAGACTTTTTTTTGCTCACAGATAGCACGGATGAACACAGATAAATTGGAACTGAAAAATCTGTATCATCTGTGAGAGATTTTTTTGGCTCACAGATTGCACGGATACGCACAGCTATATCCTATCTAAATATCTGTGATAATCTGTGTCATCTGTGAGAGATTTTTTTGGCTCACAGATAGCACGGATGTGCACAGATGATTTGATATTTATTTTTCTATTGACTTTTTACATTGATAATCTTTACTTTATCCGAGTATCAATTTTCAATTACTTCAACTTTTATTCTGCTTTTTATGGACTTAAATGATATTACTTTTAAAATAAGGGGGGCAGCCTTTTCGGTTCATAATGAATTAGGTCCGGGATTGCTTGAAAGTGTTTATGAATCCTCAATGGCTTATGAATTAATTAAAGCTGGGTTAAAAGTCAGGACCCAAGTTCCACTACCGGTCATTTACAAGGAGATCAAACTTGAATTAGGGTTCAGAATAGATCTCTTAGTAGAAGAATCAGTTATTGTAGAAATTAAATCAGTCGATTTGCTTCATGATGTTCACAAAAAACAACTCCTTACCTACTTGAGACTTTCGGAGCGAAAGGTCGGACTTCTAATTAATTTCAATTCGATAAAACTTGTTGAAAAAGAGACTATAATCAGAATTGTAAATTGATTAAGGTTCCCCAAACCTTGTTGGATCAGAATATTTTACTTTTAATATCTGTGATGATCTGTGTCATCTGTGAGAGACTTTTTTTTGCTCACAGATAGCACGGATACGCACAGCTATATCCTATCTAAATATCTGTGATAATCTGTGTCATCTGTGAGAGATTTTTTTGGCTCACAGATAGCACGGATGAGTACAGCTATATTCTTTAAAAAATCTGTGATGTTCTTTGTCATCTGCAAGAGACTTTTTTAATTGCTCACAGATAGCACGGATGGGCACAGCTATATTCTTTAAAAAATCTGTGATGATCTGTGTCATCTGTGAGAGACTTTTTTTGCTCACAGATAGCACGGATGAACACAGATAAATTGGAACTGAAAAATCTGTATCATCTGTGAGAGACTTTTTTTGCTCACAGATAGCACGGATGAGTACAGCTATATTCTTTAAAAAATCTGTGATGATCTGTGTCATCTGTGAGAGACTTTTTTAATTGTGCACAGCTGACTTAGACTTCAAATCTGTGTCATTTTTGAAATCTCTTCTCTAACAAATGCTTTGAACGCTTGGTTGAGACCAAAGTGATTCGAAGAAAAGCATATCGCCCATGAAAAAGATTCTCCAGTTTCAGATAAATTCCTATGACAAGTTTCACCTGCTTTGGGAAAGTCCTAAAGTCAACAAGCTGATCTCCAATATTGTCGTAATCGCATTTTTGACCGGGCTTTTGATAGCCCTTATGTCACATTTCAACTTCCTTCCTCAGGGAATGAAAATCAACATTTTCTTTTCCATTGAATTGGCATTTAATGTTTTGCTGATTTTTGAGGCGATGAGTCTGATTTTTCTTTTCCCTGATTCCGTGGCAGATTCTGTCGGCAAGCAGTTTGAAATTATTTCATTGATTTTATTACGTGATGCATTCAAGGAATTCGGACACTATTTAGGAGATGTCAACTGGAGTATGGACTTCCTGATTGAGTTGACCCCGATTATTTCGGACGCCTTTGGAGCGATTTTGGTTTTCCTGATCACAGGGCTTTTTTATCGGGCCCAAAAGCATTTTAGGATTACCAGAAATTATGAAGAGCAGTCTGGCTTTATCAAAATCAAAAAGCTACTGTCAATATATCTGGTTTTTTTCTTTGTCCTGATCGGGTTTTATGACCTGTTCAGAGCCTATGAAAATCAGACGTTCATCTCCAGTGTCAAGCTATTTTACAACCTGTTGATATTTACGGATGTATTTATCTTGCTTTTTTCACTACGCTACACAACCAAATATTTGAATCTGTTCAGGTATTCATCCTTTGCTTTAGCCACAATTTTCCTTCGGCTTACCTTGTCTGCACCTGCCTATTTCAATGTACTTTTGGCAGTGATCGCAGGCTTGATGGTGCTATTAGTGACTTACATTTACAACTACCTATTGGTAAAGGAGGGCGCCGCAAAAGACTTGGTCTCAGTATAACTTGGGCATGAAGCCTGGGCTTTTTGAAAAATGTAGTGCCCCTGATCAGATTAATTGATTGGCCTTGGACTAATTTTTATATTTTTCTAAATCAATCCAACTGAATTTCTTCGAAACCCTTCATGATCACGAGTTCTACTACAGAAAATATCCAGGAAAAATTACCCAGAAATCTGGGACTGTGGGGAATCTGGATGTTGGTCGTGAATGGATTGATTGGAGCCGGGATCTTTGGGCTTCCCAGCGGAGCAGCAGCATTGGCCGGAGAATACAGCATTTTAGTCTATGGTTTTTGCGCCTTGTTGATTCTTCCAGTGATTCTCTGTTTTGCGGAATTGGGGAGTTACTTCCGAGGAACTGGAGGTCCCATCAAATACGGAACCTTGGCCTTTGGCTCGTTTATAGGTTTTCAGGGGGGGTGGTTATACTATTTAGCCCGACTGATTTCCTTTTCAGCCAATACAGTTTTACTCACTGACAGCATTGCCTATTTCATTCCGGCAGCCGCCGAAAGTTTGGGTCGGTTGATTTCTCTGGCGATCATTTGCCTTGCATTGAGTTTGGTGAATGTGCTTGGATCAGTCGAGTCGATCCGTTCGATGACTGTATTTACCATTGTCAAATTCGCGGTTTTGATTCTGCTGCCTTTGGGAGGATTTATCCTTTTGGGTGCTGAGGTGATTCCGCGCTTTGACACCCCTGTTCCGCCATTTTCAGATTTGGGAAGTGCAGCTTTGTTATTGATCTATGCTTTTGTGGGGTTTGAGGGTGCTGTGGTGCCCGCTGGCGAAGCAAAGCGTCCTGAGCGGGACATGCCTTTGGGCTTGTTGCTTGGACTTGGGGTTGTGGCCATCTTGTACATGGTAATTCAACTGGTAACTCAGGCTGCCGTTCCAAATTTGGCAGATTCCAAAACGCCATTGCTTGATGCATCGGCAGCACTTTTTGGAAATACCGGTGCAGTGATTTTGATGATCGGCGTAGCCGCATCGGTGATTGCAAATTTGCTAGGATCAATGTTCTCCTCCACTCGATTGACTTACGCACTTTCCCTGGACAAATCCCTTCCAAAATGGTTTGGTGAAGTCCATTCCAAATTCCTGACACCCGCCAATTCCGTGATATTCTTTGGCGTGTCAGCCTTTTTGCTTTCTGCCTTCGGTTCATTTACCGTATTAGCGGCAATGACCGTTTTATCCCGGCTATTCCTGTATATTATGAGCTGCGCCGCTATTCCCAGGTTGAGATCCAGATTTGAAGGGGAAGGAAGATTTATTCTTAAGGGAGGGTATATTATCCCTGTTTTGGGAATTCTTGCTTGCTTATGGCTGATGCTTCAGGTCAGTGAGCGCTCCATCTGGATGACAGCCTTATTTATTGCAATTGGATCGGGACTGTATTGGTTGGGAAAAAAAAGAAGTGCCTAATGAATGTTTCCCGGGAAATTGATCCTCTTTTTTTAATTGAAGTGTCTCTGATTTTAGGCTAAGCATGGCGCATCCCACAAAATACTTGGTTCATCTTAATGACTTGAGATCCAAAGAATGCTCTGAGAATAATTAAAAATTAATGTCTTTCAACTATTTTTAAATTATTGATTAGGTTAAAATCAATATTGGCAAAGCACAATTTTGTGGAAAACTTTACGCCTATAAAAACAAAAAATACCCAGTACTGGGTATTTTTAAGAAAGGTCAAGGCTGTACATTTGATCAGGGTGATTAAGCAACTTTTCTCAGGATTTTTACTAGAAAATTTTAAAGGGACTTTTTTCAGCACTTTTACCTCCCTTTTATTTTAGCTCTCGACAATTTTGAAGAGCTTGTTTCAGAGGCTTTGAAGGATTTTTTTTTAACGAAGCTGAGTAATTGTTTCCGGAAGTAATTTCGGGAGTTTTCAAAAGTGTTATCCGAAATTTCCGGATAACACTTTTTTTATGATAGCAGCAGATTCAACCCGAAATATGCATTAGCAATTCTACGCCACGGCGCACAAGTTATTGAGCCCAGTAATTACTTCAAAATCAGTCACTACGTTTCTGTTTTCTCCCGAGCTATCGGGATCACCATATCCGCCGCGGCGGACTCAGTCTCCAAAGAGTCTGATTTTATTGCACTTACTGTCCTCAAAACGAAACCTAATGCATAGTCCGGGTTGAAAGATCATTAATAAAATCTTACCTCACAGTCAGGATGACTTGCCTTAAAGGAGGCGACTGCCCGGCTATTGAGATTGGTATTAAAGCAAGACAATTTTTTAAGGTTTGGAAGTCCAAAAATCGGCTTTAAGCTCCTGAGATTTGTACTCGCTACATCCAATTCTTCAAGGTCTCTTAGCGACTCAAGTCCCTTAAGCGTCTTTAAATTTGTACCTGAAATATTAAGTTTTTTCAACTCGATCAGATTGCTTATCGGCACCAAACCTTCGATTCCTGTATTGGACAGATCCAATTCCTGAAGTAAAGAAAGTCCTGACAATGGCAGAAAATCAGTAACGGCTACCTGTGACAGTTTAAGTTTGGTAAGAAGATTCATCGCACTCAAAGGAGCAACAGAAGATATGGGAGTGTCAAAGACTTCCAGGCTCCTTAGATTCACAAAAACAGCGAGTGGAGTTAAGTCTGGAATCCCCACACTTCGAAGGCTAAGTTCGGAACTGGCCGAAAGCAAGTGAAGCTGTTCAGTGCTTGGGGTTTCGGGAAGCGAAAACTGTTTCCTAAAAACTGTCTCCCATTGCGCATCAAGACTACTCCACCATGAATTGAGCTCGGCTGTCCTGTAGACGACATTGATATCTGGTCTTTGGATCAATAGGTTAGGGATCTCACT
This sequence comes from Algoriphagus sp., assembly GCF_030694375.1. Classification (GTDB taxonomy): domain Bacteria; phylum Bacteroidota; class Bacteroidia; order Cytophagales; family Cyclobacteriaceae; genus Algoriphagus. The sequence goes on along the minus strand of NZ_JAUXYL010000023.1, from coordinate 41,557 downwards.
TTGATCAAAGGCAGCACCATTCACATTCAAAAAAGTCAATCTCGGCAAAGACGTGACAGATAAGATGCTTTGAACAGGACTAAACTCAAGATCGATGAATTCCAAAAGATCATTTTCACGAAGTACAGACAAATCTTCAACTGAAGTATTTTTTCCTTCCAATTTCACCAATGTCCTTACCTCACTTAGGGGTAACAAGTCAGAAATCGGGTTGTTGGAAATATTGAGTCTGGCCAAATTGACAAATCTCGTTATCGGAATCAGGTTATCGATTTGTGCGCTATCAAGGTCTAGTTCTGTCACCGTGACGGCTTGGGTAAGGGTTTCAATTCCCGGTGAGTCAGTCGTGATCAGGGGATTGTTTTGCTTGAGTGCCGTTCTCCATTCCTCCGAGAGACTTGACCACCAACTTTCCAGATCTTTGACATGGTGAATCAAAAGTATCCGGGGATTTTTACGAACAAAGGCATCAGCAGCCAAAGGAGTAAGCTTGGTCTCGTCTGCAGCGATTTTTTTAAGATTAGGATGAGATTCAAGCGGAGAAATATCTGCTACCCCACTTCCCGTAATATCCAATGATTCCAAATTCTCAAGACCTGCCAGAGGAGTAACATCCTGAATGTTAGTTTGAGATAAATCGAGGAATTTCAATGATGTAAGTCCTGACAATGCAGAGAAATTGATCATATAGTTCCCTCCTAAGGTGAGGCTTTCCAGGTTTTTCAGCTCCTTGATATTTTCAGCGTTGTTGAAGCCGGATTCAGCAAGATTGAGTTGAGTCAGGTTTTTAAATTCATTGAGAACGGCAAAACTGAGAATAGGTGTTTTTTGGACTTTCAGCGAAACCAAGCTTTTCAGGTTCAGCAGCTGTGAGATATCTTCAATTTGAGTATTTGAGATATCCAGGTGTTTGAGTCGATCAGAGTATTTGATAAACTGAATATCCTTGGTAGCGGTATTTGAAATATTGAGACTTTCCAGAAAGGTCACATTGGAGATCGGACCAAGGTCAGTAATTCTGGAGTTTGATAAATTGATGACTTTTAAGTCCCGCAGTTCGGACAGCGGACTCAGGGTCACGATTCTGTTATTCCCTGAAATATCCAGAGAATCTATACTGACAAACCGGTAAAACCATTCCAGATTTGCGGTATCACGTTCGGTAAGGCTGAATTTGGTTCGGAAAAATGATTTCCATGGCGCATCCAAGGCTCCCCACCAAGCAGTCAGCTCCTCATCCCGGCTAACTTTAGTGGTGTAAACACTCACGATTTTAAGCTCTTGGGATTTTTCGTTAAGGTTTACTTCCACAAAACGTGGTTTGGTATTGGTTACTTTTTCCCCGGAAAGGGCTGTGGCAGAGATGGTCCTGTCTAAGGACGCCAAAAAGTAGATGTCTCCATTTTCTTTTTGGGCAGGCTTTACTTCCCGGATTTTAAATTTAAACTCGATGTTCTTGTAAAAGAACTCAATGTCTTTGAGATAGGCCGTGACATCTTTATTGGTAACGACCTTTCGATCCAGGAGCAAATCGTCTTCCACCTGGACTTTTTCGTCTCTGAAAATTTTGAGGTAGCTCTCACGTATGATCACGTCCTTGTCCCGAGGCGAAGTCTGTGCACTCCCTACTGTGTTCAATAGGTATTCAAGAAACCTGACTTGATCTTCTACTTTAGTCGATAATTCTTTTACCTGCTCTTTGCTGTATCCCTTTATTGTTTGGGCACTTATTGACAGGGAAAGTAAGAAGAGTAAGCTTGTAAAGAGAAAGTATTTACTCCTGATCATAGATGTATTTGAGAATAGTCTCCTTATCGCCCGGACCAAGTCTGACCAAATTAGAAATCAACCAGCCTGTATTAAATCCAGGTCTATTGAATTGATTGACTTCGAAATACCAGCCTTGAATTTGAAAGAAGTGAAACTTCAAACCTGTGACGGTAACGAAACGAAGGTTGTTTTGCTTCATTTCATACAAGAAGATTGCCAGATAATCCGGCTTGTAAGAGGTAGGGGTAAAAGATTCTGGTGAATTGGAGTCCTGAAATGCCCTTCTGAGGTTCATAAACCCTAATTCGTGACTGAGAGGGTGAAGAAAATCTTTTTTATCGCCGACAGGTTTGTTGAATAAATTCTTGAAGGGCTCAAACTTTACTTGGTCTATTACCCACTCATAGCCCAGTCCTTCGGGTTGAATTTTCATAAACAGGGTCGCCTTTTCCTTTTTTCCCTTGAAAATAAAATCAGTTTCTACTTCTGCATACCAACCCTCCCTGTGGAACACCAAGTAATTTGGATAGACTTCAGAGAGTGCGTTCTGAATAAACTGATTTTTAAGATCGGGGGAAACCGAGGAAGTTTGATTGTCGAAAAGGATGTTTAAAAACCCTTTTCTCAGCGGAATATTTCTATAAAGCGGATCTCCCGGGTAGAATCGAACTGTACCGTCTATGGACTCCTCCCCGTTGAATCGTCTAAAAAATTGATTGAGTTGCTTGGTTGAAGCGGCAAATCTGCCATCATCCTTAATAGTTCCGGGGCTGCCTAAGCCTTGCCCCGGAACATTAGCGATGATTGCGATAAAAAACGCAAAAATCAGAAAGGTTTTTCTCATGCGGAGGTTTCGGTCACTCTTACGTCTCCGAGCATGACATCCCAAAATTCAATCGTACGACCTGCAATTTGGGTTTGCTTTTTCTCAACGTAGATCGTGATGTCTTTTTTGGTTGTGTCTTTATAGTTCATGCCGGTTTCAATAGACGTCCCTTCAAAACGCTGATAGATGGTGATCACACCAACATAACGTCCATCAGGCTGTCTTTCGAGGTCAGAAATGTACTGAATATCATACCAGGTGATATTCACGCGGTCATAATTGAGTGCCATCAGTCTTTCGAAGTATCTTCTCACTTTGTAGTAAGCGATTTCCTGCGTATTGATAGAAGAAACCCCCATTTCTGCACCTGGAGCAAAAAGCTCCTCAGCTCTATCCATAACGCGGTTTGCTTCGGAGAATTGTGTCTCCTTGCTTCCGATAATGGAAATGTATTTAGAAAGATCCTTCACTTTTTCCAAAGCGAGTGAATCAATCGCCTGCTTACGAGCCGGGCTGATATTGTCCTGTGCTGTCGCCACCAATGAGGCGGAGAGGAATAATCCCAAGAAGAGTAATAATTTATTATTCATGTCAATTTAGATTTGCTAGGTGATGGTTATTTTCTTCTCAATTCCAATTCAGACACTTTACCATTTGCATCCATTCTGATATCAGAGATGTAATTGAGGTTTTTCTTGGTGTCTTTCAGGTATTCTAGATACTTCTTGATGGTCGTAGGCTCATCGTAATCCTTGATTCCATTTTCTTCATGAATAACGATCAATACCGGAGTCTCCTGATTAGAGAACATTGCTAACGTTTCCTGAATGGATTGGTTTGCTGAATTCACGCTGCTAGCTCTGGCTACCGAATTGAAATAATTTTCAAGTTTTTCGGCTGCAATTTCTTCCGCTGATCTGGTGGCAGCAGGAGCTGGAGGTGGAGTTTGGACTTGCTCAACAGGTGCTGGAGCTGGTGCGGTTTGGACGGCTTTCTTTTTACTCTTACAAGCACCCATGGCCAACAAGGCGAATAGAGCCAGGACTAGAGTTTTTCGGAGTGAAAAGGCGAACATTGACTGTTTCATCATTTTAATAAATTAAGTTTTTAATAATTTAATTTTCAAGTGTCGAATTGGGCGACAAAGGTGGCCGCAAAATAAAGAAAAACTCAGCATATTAATGCAAAGCCCATTCCAATCCTTGAATATATTTACAAATGGAATTAACAATTTTTAATTTCAAAGTAATAAGTACGCATACATGATCTGTGATATTGAATTTTGTGAATTCATTTACCAATTCACGATATTCTAAATATTGAAATTATCGAAGGCCCAAAAATCAACCTAAGTTTATTAGATGGCAAGAAGATAGGTCATTGAAAAATGGAATGTGCTCAAATTAACCTCGCTCGGGATTCATGATAAAGGATTATCCAAAAGAAGAGTGCTGTCGTGGAAAATGAGGCTGTGGTAAGGTGTTTTATTATGCTTTAAGATTGGATGCATCACCCAAGTAAATCTTCAGGCTTCAATTGATAGCAGTGCTCATGGAGTTTGAAGCCCAGTTTTTGATAAAAGGGTTCTGCATCCTCAGCCGCAAACAGTATCAATCGGGCATCGGGGGCTAAGCTCCGGGTGAATTGAAGGATTTCCCTACCGATACCTTTTCCCTGATACGCTTTGGCAACAGCCAAATCTGCAATAAAGCAACGATAGCAAAAGTCAGAAAGGCCTCGAAGGACACCGACCAATTGATTTTTTTCTCGCGCAGTGACGAGGAGGTTTGAACCTTCTATCATTCGGCGCAAATGATCGGAATCATGCATGGGGCGTCGTTTCCCCAAACCAGAGTCATTGAGAATGAAAATGTATTCTTCAAGACTTAAATTCTTTTCTACCTGGAACGAAATCATTATTTTGAGAAATAGAAACCAAGATTATGACCGGAGGAATTGGATTTAGCAGGGATAGCAGCCAGTCATTTAAGGACAACCATAAGTTGGGGAAAATCCGTCAAAAATCCGAGGCAGAAGGAATTTCCAGAGACGGAAAAAATGCGGATCCCAAGGCTCTCTCCGAGGCTATTTTACACCGGAATATGCGGAAATCACGGCTTAAAAATCAAAGCCTAATTATCCTTGGACTCGTAGGATTGACAGCCATTATTCTAGCCTATTTGTTTTTTGATTAATTCAGTACGTCCTGCAAGTCTTTCCGCTTCCTGAACGTGGCTTTTGCAAAAGGGCAAAGGGGAATTACTTTGATCTCTTCCTTTCGGACAAATTCGACCAGTGCTTCCAATAATTTGACACCGACCCCCTGCCCCTTCAGGCTTTCATCCACTTCGGTGTGTTCGATGATCATTTTCTTTGTGCCAGCCATTACATAGACCATTTCGGCAATACGCTTGGCTCCTTCCTCTACAAAAAATGAACCTTTTCGACCGTCAAATTCATGTTTGATTTCCATGGTGTTAGGGAGTTAAGGGTTGATTTGTTCAGGGTTTAGGGTTGAATTGACGAATGGTTCGACGAGCTCACCAACCGTTGTTGAATCGGTGAATCGTGATGGGTTCAATGTTCATTAGTTCAGGATTCATTGGTTAATCGTTTATTGTAAAGGATACTTGGTACTTCGTACATGGTACTTTGTACTTATTTAACTAATCGTTCTTCCTTCCGTCAGCTTATCATAGACATTATCATTCGGCTCCCAAAGTTCGATGCTGTGACCATCCGGATCCAGAATGTGAACAAACTTTCCGTATTCGACCGTTTCATGTGTTTATAATTTGTTTTTTAATGGCCACATGGAATACCCCCAGATAATCATGCTCCTGTGTGTCGCTCTTTCGACATGGGTATTTCAATTTCGTCTAAGATTGTAACACCTTCCGATTTCAGTTCTGCCAGCAATTCCACCAGATTTTCCACCCGGTAGTTGATCATAAAGTCCTTTTCATGTGTTTATAATTTGTTTTTTTCGGTCACATGGAATCTCGCATGGTGGATAATCATGCCAGTGTGTGACGTTCTCGTCATGCTCGATTTCAGATGGTTTGAAATAGGTGGTATCCTCCTTCATCGGAGACCATTGGGAAAAGCCCTTTTGTTCGGGATTTTCACTGCTTCTCCATTCAAAAGCTGTCCCATAGTTGTCGGTATTCAAACCCAAGTGTTTTTGATACCAGGACTTTGTGGCATTGGGATCTTTGACTTTGAAGAATATTCCGCCGATACCGGTGACACGTTTTTTCATCTGTTTATAATTGTTTTTTATCTGTCAGATGGAATCTCGCATGGATTATAATCATCCCAGTGTGAGACGTACTCGTCATGCTTGATTTCATCTGTTTATAATTTGATTTTATTGGTCAGATGCCCGCCTGTATTCGGACAGGGAATCTCGCAAGTTTGATAATCATTCCAGTGTGTGACTTTTTAGTCATGCCTGTCTGCCTCAGGCAGGCCTGTCTGCCTCAAGCAGGCTCGATTTCATTTGAATGCTTTTGATGTAAGTTCAAACAATCTACAAATTGAATTTTAGAATGAAATTTTAAAAGTCAAAAAAATAGCCGCCAGAAAAATTCTGGAGGCTATTCCTATCCAAAGCATTGTTTTCATAAAATCTTACCTTTTAATCAGTCGTTCGGTCATGATGATATATCCGATTTTGACCTGCACCATATACATGCCCGGAGCCATACCATTCAAGTCTAAGGTTTGAATGAAGGTCGATTCCCGATAAATGGTGTCCTCGATTACCATTCGGCCTACGGCATCAAATACTTGGATTTCAACTTCGGCACCCTCGTCCAAATCGACCATTATATTGGTTTCGTTTTGAGCAGGGTTGGGATACAAGATGAATTGATTCGGTCCTACTTCACGGGTTAGTACGATGTCCTTGCTGATGGTCTGACCTGCCCGATCCGTACTGAAGACAGTAATGGTCATTTGTGCGGCTGGAGTATTGGTTCCCTTCCAGATCAGTTGATTTCCTCGAATCTCCAAATCCGGATTTGGATCCATGCTGTAGGTGTGGATATCGTCCACAGGATCGATGGTATTGAGGCTTCCTATGACAGTTCCAGATCCAGCATTTTTCACAACCTTCTGATTGCTCAGCTTAATGTCGAGGGCTTTTGGTTTGTCTTGAACCAAAACTTGAATAGCAATCGGTTCATCCAATTCGAAGAACTCATTGTCGATCAAATTCGCTTTCAGTTCATACAAACCTGGAGTCAATGGATCGTAGGTTCCCGCATCCAAAGTCATTAGAAGCTTTCTGCTTTCAAACCAGGTCGAGCTCATCTGATCCACTTTTTTCCTGATGGTTTCAAAAGGCGTATTCCAAGGAACGGTAATCAGTTCGGCTGACACACGCTTATTGCCTTTGGTTTTTGATTCATGAATCACAATTGAACCTCCACCAAGGACAGTTGAAACTTCAGAGTTTTCATCCGCTCCCAAGCCATTGTCATAGATGACACCATTACTTCCCCAAATCTTTATTCGGAATTGATCGGGGTTGGTTCCACCATTCCACTGACCGTCAATGGCTACCAAAGTAAATTTGAAGCCGGACACACCATTGATTGATCCTTCTCCTCTATAGGTAGCTTTTTTACCCGAAATGACCAGAGTACCTGCCTCATGAAGGATTGATTTAAAGCTCAGGTTTCCGGCGTTGAACTGGAATTCAGTATTGCCATCTACCTGGTTGGAGCCTTTTTTGTATTTGGACACAAAACCAAAGTTTGCTTTTCCGACGGTTGTGGTCCCAATAAGTGCTCCTTCAGGTGAATTAATCCAGCCACCGCCGGTTACAAAGTTTCCATTGGGATCATAGACAGGCAGGTATGCAATGGATTCTGCACAACCACTTCCAACTACGGCTGTTACTTTATACACATTCAATGGGAGTCCGGTCACATCTAAAGTTGCAATTCCAAATTCATCTGTTGCTTTGCTTCCTTTAAATTCTTCATCCAAATAGAAGTTTACTGAAATCCCTTCAACAGCAGGAATTACTTTAGCACTTAGAGTGGCTGTTGAATTAAGTGGAACCGGGGTACCACTGGCCGAAGCGTCGACTTCCAATCCCTGAATGGTAATCACTTGATTGAAAACTGTTGATTTATTTCCTGCTAAATCCTCAGCAATCCAAGTATTGGTGAATGTTCCTGCCCCATTTAGTCCGGTGGATACAAAATTTCCGGATGTTTTTTGAATAGATTTTATAGTGCAATTGTCAAAACCAAATGGTTGCAGGTTTTGGGCACTTGAAAGCAGTTGATCCTGTCCGCAGAATACTGTTCTGTCTAGCTCACCCAATGCAGTTTCCCAACTAGGAGCCTGACTGTCAGTAACAGTAATGGTCTGAACAACCGGAGTGGCTGGATTACCATTGATATCAGAGACAGTCCAAGTGATCGTCGTTACTCCAACCGGATAGGAATCGGTCAACGGCTTGTTGTCGCTACGAATTCCTGTCGGAGCACCAACTGAGCAGTTGTCTGTAGCTGAAGCTGTCGCTTCAAAGCTTGCAGTGCAAAGTCCTGCTTCGGTTGTCAGGTTTTGATTCTGATTTGTCGTGATTACCGGAGCCTGATTGTCAGTAACAGTAATGGTCTGAACAACCGGTACTGCTGGATTGCCATTGGCATCGTTCACAGTCCAAGTGATCGTCGTTGTGCCGACCGGATAGGAATCGGCCAACGGCTTGTTGTCGCTTCGAATTCCTGTCGGAGCACCAACTGAGCAGTTGTCTGTAGCCGTTGCTGTCGCTTCAAAGCTTGCAGTGCAAAGTCCTGCTTCGGTTGTCAGGTTTTGATCCTGATTTGTAATGATTACCGGAGCTTGGTTGTCAGTAACTTTTATCGTCTGAACAACCGGTACTGCTGGATTGCCATTGGCATCGCTCACAGTCCAAGTGATCGTCGTTGTGCCAACCGGATAAGGGTCGGTCAAGGGCTTGTCATCACTTCGTACTCCTGTCGGAGCTCCGACTGAGCAATTGTCGCTAGCCGTTGCTGTCGCTTCAAAGCTTGCAGTGCAAAGTCCTGCTTCGGTTGTCAGGTTTTGATCCTGATTTGTCGTGATTACCGGACTAGTTTTGTCCTTAAGATTAATCTCAAAATTAAATGTAGATTCCTCATCACAAGAATTGATTGCCTTAATAAAAACATTTGTAATCCCCGCTTTAAAAAGTTCTCCACTTCCTGATCCACTACCTGTTAATTCGGTTGCACCAGAAAATTCAAAAAACAAATTTGTTTCCTCTTCTACTTGAATATCATAAAATATTTGCTTTTCACATTGAGCAGCAGGTAATGTTTCCTCATTGGTCGAATCAGGTACTTTAATAAATTCCGGAGCTGTACAATCTTTTATAAACTCTATTACCAATTTTCCAGGCCCCCCACTACCACCTGCATAGGAAGTAAAACCTTGTTGACCAACAAAACCACCGGAACCTCCACCCCCAACTTCAGATGAGGGGATTCCTGATCCAGCAGTTGATCTTCCATCAGCACCTTTTGCCCCTGAGTAATTTCCAAGTCCTGCAATACCAGCTGTACCAAAATTAGCATTCCCTCCAGAACCCATATCGCCCGCACTACCTCCTCCGGCTCCACTAATTCCAGCGGAACCATTGCCTCCAGAACCACCATTAAAAGTCAATCCTACTGTGGCAATTCCAGCGGAACCATATTGAACGCCTCCACATGGAACTGTATTATAAATGGAGCAGTAGGATCTACAACCTCCCCAACTACTACTGCTACAACAATATGAGCCAACAACAACTTGACATGAATTCCTATACCCTCTTTTTCCACCTGCGCCTCCATAAGCTAAAATCGTCCCAAAAGATCCACTAATTGTGGTATTACCTCCATTACCTCCGTCTGAAAAACCTCCAACCCCTCTATTGCCTACTATTATTTGAAGAACTTCGCCTGGCTGTACAGAAACAGTTGAAACCGTGATAGATCCACCCGCTCCTCCTCCACCTCTTGTATTTTCATAAATAGCTGCTCCACCGCCACCTCCTCCACCCCATGCATATACTTTTATAGAATTCACACCTTCAGGTACTTCCCAAGTATAACTTCCGGAAACCTCAAAAACACTTACTTCTTGAGCAATGAGTATATTATTGATAAATAAAATCAATAAAGTAATGAGTAATGTCTTTTTCATAAAACAATTATTTATATTATTTTATTTATTATTTTAAAATTATTAATAAAAATAATATTGATATTTTTTTGTCACTGAATTAAAATGAAGTATCTAAGCTACCATCATTATTTAGCTTTGCTAAGCTATTTTTATCCGATCCATTATAAGTACTAAATGAACCATGAATCAAAATTTTACCATCTGACTCAATTACAATATTCCAAATTGAGTTGTTTGCTCCAGCTCCTGAATTAAAGGAAGTATCAATGCTGCCATCATTATCAAGTCTGGCAATCCTATTGATCTTATTTCCATCAAAAGACAAAAAGTCACCAGCAATCAGGATCTTACCATCACTTTGAACAGCAATAGCCCTAACCGAATTGTCTGCACCAGTTCCTATATCAAAAGAATTATCTAAGCTCCCATCTTGATTAAGCCTAATTATTCTATTTACTGATACGCCATTATGACTTGTAAAGTCTCCTCCTATCAATATCTTACCATCCTGTTGTACTGAAATGTTGTAGACCTTATCATTTACACCCGTACCAGGATAAAAAGTGTTATCCAGGCTACCATTAGAATTTAGTCTTGCAAAGTATTTTCTCTCAATTCCATTAAAAAAATCAAAACTCCCCCCAATTAAAATTTTTTCATCTGGTAATATTGCCATTGACAAAACAGAATTGTCTGGCCCTTCACCTTCATTGAAGGAAGCATCAAGACTACCGTCATCATTTAATCTTGCAATTTTATTTTTCGCCACTCCATTATAAGAGGTGAAATCACCGCAAATAAGAATTTTACCATCATCCTGAACAATTGTAGAAAATACAGATCCATTTGCTCCAGATTTTGAGTTGAAAGTCGGATCAAAGGCTCCTTCTGAATCAATCCGAGCTATCCTCCCTGCTGGTATTCCATCAAAAGTTGTAAATTCTCCAGCAATCAGAATTTTAGAATCCCTTAAGAAAGAATGTGATAATACCAATCCATTAGGCCCAATTGATGTTGGTTCTACGATTACAGTTTCTTCGGCATCTTGAGCCCAAGCAGTAAGAGGCAAGAACCAAATTAAAATCTTAATTATACTTTTTTTCATAGCTTTGAAATTTATTTGGAAATACAATATTTGATAAGCACGATACAAAAAAGTGCCTGCAAGCTGAATTTGCAGGCACTTAGTGTATTAAAGAAGAAGGAATTAGAATTCGGTGGGTTTGGGGGAGAAATTGGAAGTGATGTCCGAAGCTAGATATCCGGTGACCTATGCGTCAGGATTGTCATTCAAATTGTTTTTCCCAACTTTATTTAAATTCGGTTACTTATTTGAATTCGTTAATATTTGTATTCCTATTTGAATTTTATCAGGCAGCGCGATTTGGCGAGTTGTGGCGATGGGTATATTAGCCGAAACCCGAAACTGCTTGGAAACAGAAATCCCGACATAAACTTGGGAAATCCAGAATGGCTTATCAACCTTTTTTGATTCTAAATCTGTATCAGGAGCCTTTAAGGTTGAATAAAAAGTGGGAGTGCCTGTAATGTAACTTCCTTTAAAATTAGCAAATAAACTGAATTCCCCTCCATCAGTTCTAATTTCAGTTAAAAACTCCATAGCTAGATCAGCATATCCTGAGAAAGCGTCTCTCTCAAGTTGTGAACCGAAAACAGGAAGATCTGCTACAAAGCCTGGTTTAAAGGCAGAGTAAAATAGGACATTTTGTCTGTTATAATAAAAAAAAGGATATTCAAGATGAAGATTTGTAATGCCTCCACCATTAAAAAGCTTAGTATTTACTTCTAAGCTATCGGAGGAATCTCCCCCACCTTGTATTACAGAAGAAAAAGAAACTCTAAGAGCTGAAATTCTGCCGCTTACAATTTCTGTGTTTGCTACCCCGCCATTCCCAGAAGCCTGAATGACAAAACTGTTGAGTGTTGAAACACCCGATGAGGTTACATTATTGTAAAAGAAATCACCTTGGTTTCTGTTTTTTACAGGAAAAAATCTCGTAGCCATCACGGGCTTGCCTAAAAAACTATTAATCGAACCAAAATAATCTATAAGGATATTATTTTTATCGATCTCGTTAGTGTTTTTTAAAATAGCTTCCTTCCAATTTACAACTTCTTTAACTTCTTCGACAGTTGGGATCTTATTTATGTAAGCAGATTTCACTTCTAACTCCAGCGAATCAACCTTTAACTTTAACCTATCATTCATTCTTTTCAAGACGCCTACCATATCCGGAGCAGATCGCACATGAAAGGAGAGGGAATCCTTACCAATTGAGTCAAGCAAAGAGATGGCAGCGGCTTTTAGTTTTTCAGTCACAAACTCCTCATTCTTTTTAAGAGTGTAATCATTCTTATAAGTAGGATAAAATGTTGGGAACTGGGCAAAAACTGAAAGAGAAGTTCCTAGAAAAATTGCCAAGAAGTAGATTGTTTTCATTTTTATGAGAGACCAAAATTTGAATATTTGTAATTAATTAAGAATTTCAAATTCAATTTAGTACTCGGAATTTAACTGCAAGATTTACAAGTAGTAACTGTTAAATCTAAAAGTGATTTCGGTCAATCTCAACTAGAATTCGGCGAAAATTCTTCTTTGTCAATTATCAATTATCAAACTCAATGTTCAATTATCAAGTAACCTAGCCCTTGAAAATTGCTCATTGCTCATTGGAAATTGCTCATTGCTCATTGTCCATTTTTAAAAGCCCCATCACAAAAAATCCATACTGAATGATATTAGCGAAGATGCGGATGGACCAGATGCTTTTTTCGAAGGCCGTGTAGGACAAGATGTCCACAAAAAAACTGCCCAGGGAGTAGAAGAATATTCCAGATAGAATCCAAAACCAGGCATATCGCAGGATTTCCTCCCTATTCTCAGCAATCCGAAGCAATGCAAAGGCTGAAAGAAATGAAGTGGTTACCAGAAAAAAGGAATTGGTAATGGCAATGAGGGTGGTGTTGGTATCGGAATAGATTATTTTCAAAACAAATTGAGAAAAGTACAGCGCTGAAAACACCAAAAAAAGGGTGTTCCTCCATCGATTCTTTTTACTGAAATCCAAAAAATAAAAGCAAATCCAGACAAAGAACAGGGCTTCAAACCAGAGGTAAAAGAGCTGAAAAATTCCGTGATAATTGAATAAATCATGTGGCAGAAAATAATAGATAATCAACCCAAACCCATCCACCAAAGCTCCAAATAACAGAAATACAAAAAACAGGCGAAATTTGATGTCGCCTGTTTTTAGCTTAACCAGCGCGAAAAGTAAGGGTATCCAAATCGCTAGAGAAGAAAATGTCTGGAGTTGAACTGGTGTCAAAATAATTCAATTTAAGTACTTGGTGGCCAGGAGTACTGGAGGAGGCTTTCATTATCTAATCGATTTCCGGCGGGTTCAATATTCTTTCCGGAGAAATCTACCGGGACCAGAATCAACCTTAATTTATCGGTTTTCAAATCAGTGTCTAATCCGAAAAAGTACCTTACAAATTGGATTTGATTCTGTATAAGAAATTCTGAAATAAAGGATCTTTCCGATCCATCTTTAGTTTTTCCATTATTTATAAAATAGGTAAACCCGTAACTACTTAATTCCTTGAAATTAGAGTCACTTCTAAAATTATTTACCCATGAGACAACATCTCGGTTTTTTGCCTTTTTATTGGGTTTGACCATCGGCTTCCTAAAACCGCGCAATCTCCTCTCCAACTCACCTTCTTGAAGATTACTGCCAGCTAAAATACTCTTATCCAATAGTTGAGGTGGAATAAAAAGGTATTCACTTTCAGGTTTCACTTTGTGGAGTGAATTTTCATCGTATTCAAAATTAAACCGGGGTTCTATGGCAATAAAGATGTTTGACCTATCATCCTTACAGAACCAACACATAATTCCCGAGAACACAATTCCTTGCCCATCCCAGTCTTTGAATTTTCGAAGATTAAAAGTTCCCCCCGAATAATTAATAAATCCAAAACTGGACTCAGACTTAATAAGATTTGATAAGTAGATAGCTGCTTTTTCGTAACCTATTGGTTTGGTTGCTTTTTCTTCTATTGGCATATGATTTTTTTTTATAATTTTTTAAATGTCGATTGAAATGAAATCCCCCTAGCCCCCTTAAAAAGGGGGAATTTGCCAAAGGCTAATCTCAAACGTTGAATTCATTTGACGCGGTTTGACCCTTTGTAATCTTCTTTCTTCCGTCCCGGAAATACTTCTGGGCAGGCTTTTGATCTTTTGGGAATAATGACGCAAAAAATACCGCCGGATCTTTTGCTTAATCACCCCTGATCAAAAGTCTTCTCCGGTTGGTTCGTCGGTCAGGCCAAGCCGATGATCACCCTGTTCATCTGCCTTTGCCAAAAACATTACTGAAGATCAATACCTCAGCTAATTTTTCTAAGTAAAAACCAGATTTTGGTTGGAAAGACTTTGATTTCGGTTCCGTTTGAACCGGATCTGGTGGATCAATATTCAATTATCAATTTTCAAACTCATCCCGATAACTTTCGGGACAATTATCAAGTAACCCATTCAATGGTCAATGATCAAATTCATCCCGTACCTATCGGGACAATATTCAAGTAACCTATTCAATGATCAATGATCAAACTCAATGGTCAATTTTCAAGTATCATAACTTTTGAACATTGGAAATTGCTCATTGATCATTGGCAATTGATAATTGGAAATTGATCTTTGACCTCATTGCTCCAGGCTTTTTCTTGCACTAGTTATGATTCTACCGAAAATTGCACACAGCTCCTCGCTTTCTTGAAGCAATTGAGATCTACTCAGGGCATCGCCTAAGTCAGAATAAATTAAAATCTTCAAAGTAGATCGTGACTCTTTCAGTTCTTTCAACACAATTCCATTTTTATGAATAAAATCCTTTTTGCTTTCCGCTCCTTGTGCTTCTCCGTAATTCAAACAAGCCCCTGTTGCTGACCGAATCAATTGTCCTTTCAGATGGTTTTCAGCAAAGCTGCTCCCAAGAGTACTACAGAACTTGATACTTTCTCCTGCAAATCGAACCAACCGCTCTTCTAGGTCATATCTCTTTTCCATACCGTGTGAATTATCAATTTTCAAATTCAATTATCAAACTCAATGACCAAATTCAATGATCAATTTTCAAACTCATCCCGATAACTTTCGGGACAATTTTCAAACCCGACTGAATGTTCAATGACCAATTTTCAAACTCAATGATCAAACTCAATGGTCAATTTTCAAATATCATAACTTTTGAACATTGGAAATTGCTCATTGCTCATTGTCCATTGATCATTGCTCATTGATAATTGATCATTGCTCATTGATAATTGCTCATTGATAATTGCTCATTGTCCATTGATCATTGCTCATTGGTAATTGATCATTGATAATTGATCATTGATAATTGTCCATTGCTCATTGCCCTTTCCTCAACAAATTCAAAAACTCCTCTTTCCTCCTTCTCGAAACATCGATTACCGCACCGTCGGTCAGCTTCACCTGCCCTCCTTCGCCTTTGAAGTATTCGGCGACATAGTCCAGATTGATCAGGTGAGAATTGTGCACACGGAAGAATCGGTACTCTTCCAGCATTTGCTCCACATCCTTGAGTGTGCGGGAAACCAGGATTTTGCGTTTGTCGGCTGTGAAAAAGGTGGTGTAGGTATTATCCGATTCGCAGCGCAGGATGTCTTTGATCTGTACAAAAAGGTACCCATTCAAGGTTGGAAGGGCTATTTTCGCATGTTCACGCGGCAGGCTCAGGTTCTTGAGCAGTGACTGAATCTGATCGGTGCTTTTTTCCCTGCGGGAGCGAAAACGCTCCAAAGCCAAGTTGAATTCCTCCTGTGCGATGGGCTTGATCAGGTAATCCACCGCCGCCAAGCGAAAGGCCTTTACCGCAAACTCCTCAAATGAGGTAATGAAGATGAGTTCGAAAGGGATCTTTTCCAGCTTCATCAGCCAGTCAAAACTTGTATCCGGTGGAAGCATCACGTCGCAAAAGACCAGATCCGGCTTTAAACTTTTACACAGCTGATCTGCCTCCCCGATCATGGTTGCCATACCTACAAGATCCAAATCCGAAACACCCTGAATCAGACGGATCAGGTTTTCCCGGGCATGGGCATCGTCTTCTACAATCAATACTCTATAGGCCATTATCAATCTTTATCAAAAGGTATAATTACGATCACTTCTTTTCCTTCCGAGGTATGCTCACTGAAATAGAATCCGGCTTTTGAACCCCGAAGTTCGTTAAGTGTGCGAAATCGATCTTCCATCAGGTTGAGTCCCATGGAGCTCTTTTTGACTATTCGGGACAGGTCGATATCGGACTTTTCAGAATGACCATTTCCATTGTCTTTTATTCGGATTCGCAGATGATTTTCATTTTCCATAGAAAACAACACTTCAATCACACCTGATTCCTTCAGCCCATGCCAAACAGCATTTTCCAAAAAGGGCTGAATCATCATTGGCGGAATAGAAATCTCCTCTGCCTGTAGCTCTTCCGACAAAGTGAATCCATAAGTGAATGCATTGCCTGTTCGAAGTTTTTCGAGGTCCAGGTAGATTCGATTGGCCTCCAATTCTTCCTGAAGGCTAACCCACTGTTTGGCGGAACTTTCCAGCACATACCGGATCAACTGGGAAAACTTAATTAGGTAATCACCCGCCTGATTGGGTTCATGGGACTGTATAAAATGATGGATAGAATTGAGGCAATTGAAGATGAAGTGAGGATTGATTTGTGCACGGAGGGCTTTGAGTTCCCCTTCCGCTTTGGAGAGCCTAAGCTCGGTTTCTCTTTTTCGGAAATCCGATTCCCTTCGGGAGCGATAAATCACAAAAATGATAAAAGAAAATGCCAGAACTACGGGTATAAGTCCAAGCAAAATGGCCATTTGGATAGTATCTCCATTCGAATCTGTAGCCGATGCAAAGGCTAAAACCCTATTAAACTGAAATAAAATCAATGAATTCAGGTACATTAAAAACTAAAAAAAAGAGTGATGGAAAACGGGCTGGTTAATTACATAATATGATTATCCGCAATTCTACCAGTTTGCTAAAATTGAAATTGCAAAAAGCGGATAATCGTCGACAGACGACCGTCCACAGTCCACAGCTCGTCTCATCGGACTTCTAGCCTTATTTCCTATGGCTACTGGTAAGAAAGCGGATATACAGATTACATAATTAAGATATGGTTTTTCTAATATCGAATGAAACTACTCAAAGAATAATATGAAAAAATTGTTGAATGCTGGATGACTGATGAGGGATGTTTAAAAGGTTGTCATTGTTGAGAAGTAAGGAAGCAAGGAAGCTGGGAGGCTGGATGACTGATTGTCGGATGTACCCCACGACCCCCTTAAGGGGGGAGAATGGGTATAAAAGTCTTATTTTTTGATTCCGGTTTGAAATTATTAATGACAATACTTGGTACTTGGTACTTGATACCTTGTACTTAAAGAATACTCTTCAAAAAATTCCTTGCCCGGTCGAGGTCTTCTTTGGTGTCGATTGCGATGGCCTGATGGGTGGTTTCGACCATCCGGATTTTCACTCCTTTTTCAACCAATCGAAGTTGTTCGAGCATCTCGATTTGTTCGAGGTAGCCTTTAGGCCAAGAAGTGTATTCCTTCAATAGCTCACGGGTATAGGCATATACTCCGACATGTTTCCAATAAAAAATATCCTCTGATCTTTCCCTATTAAAAGGGATTGGAGAGCGGGAAAAATAGATGGCATTCATTTTTTCATCCACTACAACCTTGACGGCATTTGGGTTGTAGGCCTCATCTTCCGAAATCCTGCACATCAAGGAAGCCATTTTCACTTTTGGTCTTTCGAAAGCGGCAACTAGACCCTGCAGGGATTTAGGGTCTTGGAAAGGTTCGTCCCCCTGTACATTGACAATTAGGTGGGCATCAACTTTCTCCAGAGCTTCGGCAATCCGATCCGAACCGCTTTCATGATTTTTCTTACTGAAGTAGACATTTCCTCCAAGGTCCAGAATCTGCCGTTCAATTTCTTTATGATCAGTGACGACCCAAACCTCGTCAAAAACGCCTGCAGCAAGTGTACTTAGGTAAGTACGCTGAATCACCGAAATCCCACCAAGGTCCTGTACCAACTTGGCCGGCAGGCGGGTGGAAGCATAACGTGCAGGTATGAGAGCGGCTATTTTCATGTGATTATAATTTGTTTTTTAAAAGTAGCTCCTGCTGTCCCTTCCGCCGCGACGGATCGGGAGAACGCTCCGGATCATCCTTCCCCTGTGGTACCGAAGCTACGAGGTCATGGGCATTTCATTAAAGTGAATAAAAAGAAATCGAATCGTTTTTTGTTCAGTTTATCATCTGATTCTAAAAACCTTCTTTATCGCTTTGACGGGATCAAAGGTACTGGCCTTTTTGATTTTCTTTTTCTTGGTCTCCAGGTCGTCTCCGTAGTAATTATACATGTACTTGTTATTCTGGGAGTACAGGTAGGTATTGCCGTAGCCGTAATTGTAGCCTTCGTAGTGATAGCCTGAATTGAGTATTCCGTTAAAGACACCATAGACATTTTTGACCTGCTTGTTGTTAAACAGGTCGTTGATCATCACCAAGTGGTCCTTGATGGTATAATTTTGCCTAACCACATAAAGATTGATATCAAATAAGCGCATCAGATCGATGGTCTCTGATACCAATCCCATAGGAGGGGTATCAAAAACGATGATATCAAAGCGTTCGTCCAAATAGCTCAAGAACTCAATTAACCGGGGTGTCTGAAGTAGTTCGGCAGGATTGGGAGGAATTACCCCGGAAGGAACAAAGAACAGGTTTTCTTGTTGTGTCGGGAAAATTATCGATTCTGCGGATACCTTACCGATTAAATAGGTGGACAATCCCACCTTTTCTGAATGATCAAAATAACTGGCCAATTTTGGTCTTCTCAAGTCAGCACCTACCACCACTGTTTTCTTTGAACCCAAAGCCATTGCTGAAGCCAAATTGAGGGAGGTAAATGTTTTCCCTTCACCTGAAACAGAGGAGGTGACAAGAATTTTTTTGGTGTTTTTACCGGCAGCCAAATATGAAATCGCTGAGCGGAGTGACCTGAAGGATTCCGCAACTGCAGATTTAGGATGTTCCAAGACCACCTTGTTGGTTCCCTTAGTGCTGTAGCCCACGACACCGAGTTGAGGAATCATGAAATGCTTTTTCAAGTCGCGCTGATCCTTGATGCTATCGTCAAACATATCCCGCAACACGATGAATCCGAAAGGCAACAATAGCCCAAGTGCCAAGGCCAAACCATAGTTTTGGGTTTTCTTTGGAAATACGAGTGTTCCTTTTTTTGCCAAATCCAGAATCGCATTGTCGGAGACGTTAGCAGCGCGCGCTATACCAGCCTCTGCCCTTTTCTCGAGCAAATATGTGTAGAGCGACTCCCGAAGTTTAAATTCCCTGAAAATACTGGTGTACTTGGATTCGGATTCAGGAAGTGTTGCAAACTGAGCATCGTATACTCTGATTTCGGCCTGAATACTTTTCTTTTGTTTGTTTGTGTTTTCAATCAGATTGACCACGTTTTCAAAGAGTGCATCCTGGACCTTTTCCATTTGCACATCGATTTTGATTACCTCCGGGTGATTTTCATTGACCGTGGCCAGAAGTTTTCTGCGCTCTTGGGACAAGGTGACCAAGGTTTGGATCAGCCCATTCAGCAATGGATCAGGGACACCAATCACAGAAGGTGCAACGACATCAGAAAAGTCCCTGCTTTTACGCTCCATATACTGTCGGATTTCCTCGAAGTATTGAAGTTGGAATTCCAGGGCAGCATTGCGTTCGTCCAAGGCATTCATTTTAGAAAGAATGCTGGAAAACTCAGCCGAAACATCCAAGAGTTTGTTGTCAACTTTGAACCGTTGCAGTTCCCTTTCTTTGGCCTTGAGTGAATCCTCCAAGTACCCAAGTTGGCTTTCAATAAAGTCAATGGTATTTTCCTGGATTTTATTTTTCTCATTGAGATCGTACTCAATGTAGGATTGCATCAGGGCGTTGATGTAGTCTCTACCCTTTTCAACGACCTTGGTGGTAGTACTGAGTCTCAATACAGAAGAATATTCATTTTGCAGAACTACTTGTACAGATCTGGCAAGTTGTTCTTCCAAGACAGCGGGATTGACAAATCTAAAAATAACCAATTCGCCTATTCGGGATGGATTGACCAAAAAGACCGTAAATTTGGACCTTGCGGTTTCTATAGTTTGTCCGAAGGTATATGTCTTATTATACACTGATTCATCACCGGCAGCCTGCGCGGAGTTGAAGTCCATCAAGCCTGACTCTGCAGGAAGCAGTTTGAAATTGGTTTCGGAAAGGATTTCCAGTTCAACCGATGCATCAGTTACCTGCAGGTGATTCCAATCTACCTCGATTCGTATCGGAGATCGATCATAGAGTTCGATGTCCTTGATATTGGTTTTAGCAAAATATTCCACATCAAAGTGGAGTTTATCCATGGCAATTCGGGCCATATTTTTTGACCGAAGGCGGAGGATATCATTTTCAAGATTTATACCTGCATTGAAAATATTTGAGCGATCCAAAATCCTGGATTCAGGGGTGTTGCTGTTTTTGATGACGATGGAACCCGTAACTTCAAACTCATCGACGGTGTAACGATGAAAGAGGAAGGTTGCAGTGAGAAAAATAACCGTAAAGAGCACATACCAAGGCCAATAACGAATGTACTTGGCGATCACATACCTGATCTCCAGTGCTTTTTCTTCGTTGTCGAGTTGACTCAGATCCAGTTTCTCCATCTTCTTATATTCCTCTCGAAACTAAATTAAATATTAAAAGAGTTGAAGCAAAGAGTCCGGCAAATAAAGCTAAAGAAGCTGTCAAATTATCTGCAGTACCTATTTGACGGATTTTCATCGGTTCGAGATACAAAATGTCATTGGGTTGGATAAAAAACCAGGGGCTTCCGAGCAAAGCCCTGTCATTGAGGTTAATCTGATGGATTTTTGTTCCACCATCATATTGTCGAATGAGAAACATTTTGTTCTTTTTTCCCAAGAGGCTGGTTTCGCCTGCTGTGGCCAAAGCATCAAAAAGAGTTGCTCTGTTTTTATAAATAATCTGAACACCCACACTGTTAAATTCCCCCAAAGTGGTGTATCGGATTCCGGCCATCCTTAGTCTAACAAATACTTCCTCCTTGAAAAATTTGTTGATTTCCTGCTGCACGGCCACTTTTGCCTGCTCTTCGGAAAGTCCACTGATTTTGATTTTGCCCAATTTGGGTATTTCGACCATCCCATCTTTGTCCAAGGAGTAACCCGACATGTAGAGCGGGTCACTGCCTCCCCCACCACCTCCACCTATGCCGATTCTGGCACCCGCACCTTGCGGGGAATTCAAAAAGGTGAATCCGGCTACCAATTCGGGATCTGCGCTGGCAAAGTCAATTTGTACGATGTCAAAGGGTTGCAGGATGTAAGTATAGTCGACTTCAGCAAATGGAATAAACTCATTTAGCCCGATTGCGGTACTGTCAGAAAGGTTTTGTAAATAAGTTATCCGCTTATTACTGATACAGGAAGATGCCAAAAGAGTGATGCAGGCGAAAAAGAAGAGATGCTTCATTTAGAATGATTTGAACTCAGTAAATCAAAGATATGTAAAATTGATTATCCTCAAGCCAATATGTTGCCAGAAAGGATTCAAGTAAAGATTTATGGTGAACTAGTATATGCTGTGCAAAATATACTTTTTGAATTAAGCTATTACTAAATAAGCTTTACTCCATCCTACTATTGCGAGGGATCGGCTCCGGAAATACCACAATGGAGAAAACCCGGCAAGGTCTTGTTCGGTTGCAATGACATTTTCCCCTAAATTGAGCCTATGAACATTCGTAAAGCTACGGAATCGGATATCCCCCAAATTATTGAACTGCTGAAACTTTCATTGGGGGAAAGTATGATTCCAAAATCTGAAGCGCTTTGGAAGTGGAAACACCTGTACAATCCTTTTGGGAAGTCTCCAGTCTTAGTTGCCGAGGAAGCCGGTCAACTGATTGGAGTCAGGGCATTCCTGAGGTGGGAGTTTTTGGATCAAGGGAAAATCCTCAAAGCCTGCCGTGCGGTCGATACCGCCACTCACCCTGATCATCAGGGAAAAGGCATATTCAAAAATCTCACGTTGGCACTGATCGAAGACATCAAAAAAGAAGGCCTTGATTTGATCTTCAATACGCCCAATGCTAAAAGCACGCCGGGATACCTTAAAATGGATTGGGAAAAATGGGGGAAACTTCCGCTCAAACTTAATTTCCACTTCAGTAAATCCGGAAAACAAAAAGAGGTACCCTCATCAGATTGGAATAGAATTTCAAAGCTTATCCGAAGAATAGAAACTTCATCCCGGGAAGGAGTTGCAACCCAAACCCGAATTGTTCCCGGGTACCTAAATTGGAGGTTTCGAGACAATCCACTTTTCCCCTATCAATTCCTCAGTGACGGAGAAAACTACCTCTTGGTCTACCGAATCAAAGAGGGGAAAATGGGTCGGGAATTTCGAATCTGTGATTTGCTGGTCAGCCAAAAGCTTACCAAGACTTTGGAAAAGGACTTCCAAAAAACGCTAAATGAGCGAATTGAAGCTTCGGGCTCAAGGTTTTCATCTTTTTCAGGGCTAAACTACCCCAATCAAAAAATCCTTGAAATGGGCCTGATCCCAATTATGAAAATTGGTCCTGTGGTCACATTGCGAAAAGTTCAGGATGATAGCTCTCCAATGGCCTTGCCTTGGGGATGGAGTTTGGGGGATTTGGAGGTGTTTTGAGGTACGAGGTGCGAGATACGAGATACGAAGTACGAGATACGAGGGACGAGGGACGAGGTACGAAGTACGAGGTACGAGGTGACAAGCGGGAAGACCGGAGACCGGAGACCGAAGATGGGTGAAGGTTGACCGATGTTAGGTGACCGATGTCCGATGTTTGATGATAGATGCTGGATGTCAGATTTCGGAGCTAGGGGGGGGGTACGAGGGACGAGTACGTACAAGCTCACAGCACATTGAAGGGAGTTCTCTTTAAAGAATATGGATGTCCGCAATGACAGCAATAGCCAATTTTTATTTGCTTCACCTCGACTTCCTGGCTTCCGGGAGGCGGCGATCGGTGCTAGGCGATATCGTTTGTGGTGGAGGGGAGAAAAAGCGGATAATCTTTATTAAGGAAAAAAAAAAACGCATACCAGCAGTATGCGCTTTTCCAGTCGGAATATGAAAAAAGTAAACTCTTTGATCAGGGACGGTATGACCATAGCTCAGTACCTCTTTTGAAATACAGTGTGCCATCATTCCCCATGACCAATAAGGCTGCGTTTTTTGTCAATTGTGTCACTTCCTTGGTCAGCGGATCCAGTTTGAACAGTTTTTCCCAATCAGTCCCATAGATATTTCCATCCGGATGAAGAACCAGAAAGGCACTTCTCCAGATATGACTTTTAAATGGAGGGAAATCATAAAGCTTTTGGGTGAAAATCACTTTTCGCTCCACTGGATCAAAAATGAATAAAGTGCCATCTCCCATTCCCCAGAAATTCCCGTCTGGCCCCTTGATCAGTCCGGTCAAGGCAGAGGCACCTGGAACAGGCACCGTATCAAACAGGGTTTGACCTGTGGTCGGATCCCAAGCAAACAACACCGCTTCCTTGGTTTCGGGGTTTTTCCCTAATCCTCCGGAGATGGTAGTGCCTCCAAGCACATACGTTCCGGTATAAGCCAAGGTAGCGATCGACTGCTTGTCAACCGGGCTGTCAAAGAATTTCAACTCCTCTTTTGCCAAATCATAGGTAACCATCGCTCCTCCAAGTTTTCCATATTCAGGAATCATCCCAAAGACAAGTAACTGACGTTCCGGAATGCTAACCTGGGCAAATGAGCGGCTTTGACCTTCTTTCTGCCCCAGAAATTTTGGGTTATTTTCCTTGGGCATCCACTTGGATTTGCTGTCATACACATAGAATTTCCCCTTTGGGTAAACCCCAAAAAAGATTTGATCTCCCAGCACAGACATTGCCTCAGTCTGATCCAAACCAGGGAGAAAGGTATGCGTCCCGGTCTTAGGATCGAAAGTCGCATTTCCTCCGGCCAAGTAGCCACCCGACCAGATTTTACCGTCAGGAGCGGTCAGCAAGGAGTGGATTGGGATGGGCTGTCCGGGGATTTGAAGCTTGGTTTTTTCCAGTAAATTATCCTTCGGGTCGTATGAAATCAAATTTGCACCTGAAGTCAGGAAATAAACCTTTCCATCCGTTCCGATATTGAAAGCGAGCGCAGTACCGACTCCCTCTGCCAGTTTTTGCGCCGTTTCCACTGATTGGGCCGGATCAAAACTCATCAAATCAGACTTTGAGGTGTAGTATACGGCCCTTCCGGAATTTTCTCCTGCGATCGCCCGCATGTCCATACCCTGTATTTCCTGTTCAAATTCCCGAGTCTTCAAGTTATAGACCAGGGTAATGCTCCCATTAGTAATGAGTGCAAAAAGTCTGTCGTTTCCATCCAATCCGGGGACGATTTCGAGCCCATAGACGAACTCGAAGTCTTTGAATTTCTCGGGTAGCAATTCCTTTTTCTCTCCTGTTTTCGGATTGATTTCGATCAGATGAGCTTTTGAACCAACACCGGCATAAAGCATCCCTGTCTTGGGATAGAAAGCCAGGCTTCGGACATAGTTTTCATTTTCCACCAATGGCCCCTTTCCCACATCAGAAAAACCTTCTTTTGGATGGTATCTAAAAACCCGGCAACCGGGATAAGTAGCACCGAAAACTTCACCATCCGCTCCAGAGCTGAGATTCCAAAGGTAGGTCTCTCCTTCCAGGACTACGCCCAAATCCTTGACTTCCTGAGTTCCGGGAATATGGGCAAACAAGCTACCGTTTGCTCCCGGAGCATACAGTGTCCCATCGGAAGACTGTGCCAAATCCCAGGCTCCATCAGCTTTAGGAAGGGCCTGATCCAAAATCAATTCCCTGGTTTTGAGGTCATATCCCAACAAATGCGCCGGCTCGCCCCGGACGACGGTATAGATCAGATCATTTCCATGTTGGTCTTTTGCAAATACACTACCCTGAATCATGGAGGCAAAAAGCTGCGGACCATGATTGGTAAAACGGGTGGTGTCTACCTGGGAAAATGACTCCGTCAAAACGGCGAAAAAAAGAAAAGCTAAGCTTAATTGTTTTAAATGGTTCATCTATAATTGAATGGTTAAAGGTCTAAGCAAATGGTGAGTTGAAGCCAAACTTATTGTCAAAATCCCCTGAGGCTGTCTCATAACTGCTGCTTGTCACATTGATCGAAGTCGAAATGCGGCTGTATTCGTTGTAAATGGCCTTCGTACTGCCCAACTCTCGTTGGTCAGGTGCTCAGGCTGACACCTTCAGTCCTTTTGAGACAGCTTTTTTGGGTATTGGTAGATTCATTTGGAAAAACTCTGTTTTGATGCTCCTGAAAATTCATTTTAGAAATTATCCTTTTTCAAAAATTCCCTTACAAACTCATCGTCATTCAGATGAGGGTAGTCATGATGCACCCGGCTGATTTCTTCTGCCTGTCCTTCGGACAAAACTTCCTTGGGATTGAGGCACCAGATTCCTTCGAGGAGTCCTTGTCTTCGCAGCATTTCATGCATTCCCGGGATACATCCATGGAAATGGTGGGCCGTGTCAAACATGGCCGCATTGACATCAGTCACCGCTATTCCTTTTGCCAAAAGTTTGGACCAGTCTTGTGCCGAACCATTCTTTTTACAGGCTTTTACCTCTTCTAAAAGCGCGACAGCTTTTTGGGTATATACTGCCCAATGTCCCAGCAATCCACCGACAAATTCTTTTTCGAAGGTCTTACCCTCTTCTTCAAAGCGATAGGTCGTAAGCAAATCCGCAACGATATTGTCATCATTACCCGTGTACATGGCAATCGCATTGCTGCGGCTGCTTAGGCTTACCGCCCGCATCACATCAAGTGTTTGATATCGATTGAAGGATGCACATTTGATGGCCTCCACGTTATCTATTTCTGCAAATTCCTTCCAAAAATCATAGCTGAAAATCCTTCCTCCGACTGAGGGTTGCAGGTAAAATCCAAAAACCGGAATGATCTCCGCCACTACTCTTACTCGCTTCAAAATCTCGGCTTCAGTCCAAGCCTGCAAGCCACCCATGCTTAGCAGCCCCATATCATAGCCATACTTTACAGCTATTTCGGACTCGGCAATCGCCTGATTGGTTGGCCCGCAGATTCCGGCAACCTTCAAAAAAGGACGGGTTAAATTTGCGGCTTTAATTTCTTCTGCTGCCCATTTCAGGACGGTTTCAAAGAGGTTAACCTGAGGATCTCTGATTTCAAACTGAGTGGAATGAACGCCTATGGCTATTCCGCCCGCCCCGCTAGCCATGTAGTAGCGGCTGAGTTGTCTTTGTCTGGCTTCATCGATCGTTCGATCGGCTTTTAGTGCCAAAGGATGGGCAGGAATCACTGTCCCCTGATGCAAATGCTGCTTTAATTCTGGGCTTAACTTGTTCATCAGAATTTCCCTCCTCTCTCTTGAAAATGCGTGGCTTTGCCAAACTCCTCCCCACCCTGTGAAATCCAGGTTGCGGTGATGTCAATAATCTCCCGCACCGTCACCCTTGGGTAGCCAAAAATCCGGTGGCATTCGGAGGCATTGTTTAAAAGTGCTGTGCCTGTGGATGCATTGATGAATTTTGGTTCTTTATTGAAAATTCTACCAAACTGATTGGCGATCCAATATACAGAGAGGATCTCCGGACCGGTGACATTGAGGATTTTCGCCGGAGTTTCGCAATGCAGCAATGAACGGATGGCAATTTCATTTGCATCCCCCTGCCAGATTACGTTTACATTTTCGGTTTTGAGGTCTATTTCTTTTCCGTTCAGGACAGACTTTGCGATCTCCATCATCACTCCATATCGGAAATCCACTGCATAATTCAGTCTGTAGATAAGCGTTGGTGTATGGTTCTTTTTTGAGAAATACTCAAAAACGCGCTCTCTGCCAAGGCAAGACTGGGCATATTCACCGATGGGTTCGGGACTGGTTTCTTCAGATGGCCCTCCCGATGTCACGGGTACAAAAGGAAGTACATTTCCTGAGGAGAAAGCCACAATCCTGGAATCCCTGTATTTCTCTGCCACCCGACCCGGCAGGTAAGCATTCATCGCCCAAGTGAAACTTTCATTGCCGGTGGTACCGAATTTATTGCCTGCGAGATAGATCACGTTTTTTACCAAGGGCAATTCCTGCAACTGCTTATCGTCCAATAAGTCACAGGAAATGGTTTCAATGCCAGCAGCTTCCAATTCAGCTTTTGCTTTGGGATCTGAAAACCTGGAAACTCCTATAATTCGCTTCTCCACTCCGGCTGCTTTGGCTGCGGCCACGGCGAGTTTACCCATACTCGGGCCCATTTTGCCGCCAATACCCAAGAGGATCATATCCCCCTCAATCTTTGCCATGTCGGCAATCAGCGCCGGGGAGGGAGCTAGTAGTTCTTTCTCTAATTGAATTAAGTCTTTCATTGTATTTAGGTTCTGAATGAAGTCTATTTGATAAACAGTTCGTTGAAGTTCCAGACAGCCAAACCGGTGAGTAGAATCAGACCGATGGCTCCGGAGATTTTTGCAAAGGAAGAATTGACTTTTTCGCCCATGATCTTGGGGTCATTGGCGATGGCATACATCGCAAAACCGATAAAGGGCACCAAAAAAATGGTGACGCTTTGAGCGAAAATGATGAGTTCGAGTGGAAGTTTTCCGAAGATGAGAGAGATGCTGGCACCACAGGCCATGACCAGCGCAATAAAACCGCGGACGGCCTTTGAACTCAGGCGATTCCCGAAACCCAGGGAATCACCAAGCAAACTTCCCCCAACGGTAGCATTCCCAACCAAGGAGGAAAATGAGGCTCCAAAAAGGCCTGCCAAAAACAAATGAGCGGCATAGGAACCAAACAGCGGCTCCAGTGCCTTGGACATTTCTGAAGCGCTGTTTACCTTGATTCCCTGCGGGTTAAGGATGGATGCAGCACAAATAATCACAACCAAACTCATGATTCCCAAAATTAATATCCCAATCGCACTCCGGTTTTTTGCTTGTTTTTCGAAGCCCGGTTTTTTGCTTTCCTGAATCAAGTAAGATTGGTAAAATGCCCCTACAATAGAAAAGCAGGAGGCCGTAAAAGCAATCAGTAAACCTGCGGAACCCAATGGGATGGAGGGAATAAAACCATTAGCAATCCCACTTAGGGAGGGTTTGCTGAGAAATAAGGTCGTTAAAAAGGATATGAGCATCAGCCCGACCAAGGCAATCATCAACTTTTCCAGCGTTTTATAAAAACTGCCGAAGAAGAGCAGACTCACACCCGCAAGATTAAAAACCAAAATCCAAATCCAAGTTGGGGTTTCGCTTGCCTCTGCTACAGCGATCCCAACTCCGATGGAATTTCCAGCCTGAAATGAGGTAGCAACCAAAAACACTCCAAATCCGATGATTACACCTGCTGCCTTTCCCCATTTGTTTCGGATCTGTGTGAGCAAGCTTACCGAACTGCTCAGACCGATCCTGGCTCCCATATCCGTAAAAATCAGCATAAAGAAGATCGCCACAACGACTACCCACAGTGTGGAATACCCATATTCAGCCCCCAAACGGGAGGTGATGGTCATTTTGCTGGGACCGAAAACCAAGGCAGCGGTAATGATTCCTGGACCGAGGCCTTTTGCTAGTTTGATGATTTTGTTTTCCGGCATGTTTATCTGTAAAGACTTACGATATGTTTTTGGTAGGTAAAATTTTCAAAATTCCATTTATTAAAATCCCCCTAACCCCCCATTGTGAAAGAGGGAGCCGCGCAACCTGAACTTCATTTATTGACAGTGATAGCTAAGTGCTTTACCATTAAGCTCATATCATCTGTTTTCTTCTACCTGCGGGGATGTGATTTCCGAAGCTTTATTGCCCCAATTCTGTCTTATATAAGTTAGAATTTCCGCGGCTTCCCGATTGCTTAGAAAGCCAAATGCAGGCATTTGATTTTTCCCTTTTAATACCAATTGGATCAGGGGTTTGACATTCCCTTTGACTAGAGTAGAACCTGCCAAAGTCGGAAAGACCTCGCTAAGGCCTGTCCCATTTGCCTTGTGGCAGGAGGCGCAATAGTTGAGATACAATTGCTCTCCATTCAAGATAAGTGGTTCTGCTGGTTTACTTGCTTCCAAGGGGCTGGGAACAACTTGGTCTGTCAGACTGATTTTCAAAATTTTATCGTCTCCCGGGAGTGGAAATCCAGGCTGGGGATTCCAATCCTTGTTGCTGGTGCTGAGGTAGATTTCTCCTTTGGGGCCAACCGTCACATCACGAAGTCGGCCATAATGATTTTCAAAGAGGATTTCTTCGTCCAGGATTGTTTTTCCGTCTTGGCTGAGCTGAAGTATCCTTAGGCTTTTTCCTTTCAGGGTTGTCAGGAGGAGGGTATTGGTCCATTCCGGAATTGTTTTTTCTCCGTAAAAAGCGATCCCCGCAGGAGCGATCACGGGCGTCCAGGAGCGGATGGGTTCGATGGTTTGATTTTCCCCAGCAAATACCTTCTCCGGATCCAAGTCATGCATTCCCTCGATGATAGGCCATCCATAATTCCCGCCGGCAATGATCAGGTTTACCTCATCTTCTATCGCATCTCCATGTTCGGAGGTGTACAGCAGTCCGCTGTCCGAAAAGGTAAGTCCCTGCATATTGCGAAAACCCTTGGCCCAAACCAGGCTTCCTGGGTCGGGATTGTCTGAAGGGATACTTCCATCCGGGTTCATCCTCAATATTTTACCGTTTAGCTTTTCCGAGTTTTGGGCATAGGTGAAATCATGGGTGTCTCCTGTGGCCCAATAGAGTTTTCCATCCGGTCCAAAAGCGAGTCTCGACCCATTGTGGGATGTTCCGCCCTCGATTTCCAACAGTAGTATTGGATCCGTAAGGCTGTCCTTATCCAGCTTATACCTGAAGAGTCGGCTGCTGATCAGGCTGTCTTTTTTTACGGTATAATTCAGGTAGACGAAAGGATTATTGGCAAAATCCGGATGAACAGCCATGCCCAACAGACCGGAGGTCCGCTGTTGCCAAACATCTGAGATGACCAGCATTACTTTCTTCTCGGCAGTTGACAGGTTAATCCTGGATACTTTTCCTTCCTGTTCGGCCACCCAAAGGAAGCCTTGGGAGTCTGTCTCCAAATCCCATGGGACGATCATGGAATCGGACAGCACCTCCACTTTCAACCAAGACTGCTGCAGACGGACGATGTCCAGTTGTTGCAGGGAAAGCTTCGGCTGTTCTTTGGTGCAGGACGAAAGAAAAGCAAGGCAAAAAAGAAGGGCAAGCAAAGTTCTAGTCATGCTATTTCTTTCTGAGTTCTATTTGCTTTGGCTTTGCAAAATCAGCTGACATCTTGGTGGGGAGTTGGTAGACATTTCCATTTTTATCAGAGAAATAGAGTCTGGATTTTGATTTTTTCCGTCCGTGCCCATCTGCCCAAAAGGCATAAAAATCATCGTGAACATGGACAGGTCTTCGGGCATAGGAATGATTGCGCTTGCTATTGGCCGTCATGGCCCGGGCTTCCCAACTTTGGCCATTGTTGTGACTTTCCCAAAGCACCATTTCGCCTCCGGTATTGTAAGGTTGGGGACCGGTAGATGTGGGACCAACAATTCGCCATGTGCCAGTTTCATCAATGTAGAGGGAGCCCATATCGTAATTATTGTCGGATTGGGTGACCGGAAGGATGTCCCAGCCTGAACCGGTAAATCTTGCGGTATGCCAGGTTCGTGGCCCTTTTTCAGGTCCGGCTTCGAAGCCTTTACTAGTGACATATAAAATCACGGGATTCCCATCTGCATCATATGTCAGGTCGTTGATGTACACCAGCAAACCCTCCGAGGCATAATCCTTGACCAGCGCCGGATTTTGGATTTCCGTCAGTGGAATGTCCAGTAATTTACCATCAGCGGACTTCCAGTTTTTTCCAAAGTCGTCGGTTTGGATGTAATATAAATTGGTACGATAGTTCAGTCCGTTTTCGAGTTCTTTAACAGGGTGAAAGTTGAAGGAGGTACCGAGGGTGTTTTGATGCTGAGCGCTAGTCTGGTAGTGACCTTCGGCTATTTTAGCGAGGTCTTTCCATTCGGAGTACCTGATTCCATCAGGGCTTGTCATGAATCCTATCGTCCTTCTTGGCTTGGAGGGCTGGTGTGGAATTACATTTCGTTCATAATGAGTGAAGAGGTTGATAAACCCATTTTCAGGCTGATACCAGGTTTGGAGGTAAGAGAAATTATCCATTTGGACGGTGGCATCATCCACTATTTTAGAAGCAAAGATTTGCTCGAATTCAGCAATGTCGTAGGGCTTTTTGCTTCTGTGGATGTAGGATGGACTGTCAGTCCCATGAGCAGTAGAAAAAATCCAGATGTAGCCCTCAGCGTCGATATTCATGACCGGATTGTCATGGGCGTTGTCAGTTTGTTTGTCCAGTACGATGGTGGGTTTGGGCAAAGTTTTCGTTTTATGATCAAAATAAGAGATCATATGGAGCAGGGTATTTCCCGAAGGGTCTGTTCCCCCATAGCAAAAAAATGTCTTATCAACTTCGCCTACATAGATAGAAAAGGGATAGTGATTGGCAGGATAGGTAGCCAGCCCACCGCTGTACTTGTAGACATACTTATCGTTGGAAGGCTGGTTGCTGTACCAGATTCCCCGGTAGCCCGAATCCTTTTGATTAAGAGTTAAGGGCTGCTGTGCGAATAGGCAAAGCGGTAAGGTACACCCCAGAAAAAGCGTGATCAGAGTTTGTTTCACTGTAGTATGATTTGATTTTTTTAGGGTCTTCCCTATTTAGAGCAAAATCGCTTTTGATTCCGGATTCTAATGCATAATCCGGGTTTCATCTAAGGCAGAAGAAAAAGAAGGGGCTAAAACTTTAAACCATTCCTATGCAGGAAAAGTGAAGTGGCTTTAGCCCCTTGCTCAATTACTTAATATCCCGGATTTTGGACAATCATGGAAGGATTGATGTCCACTTGACTTTGAGGAATCGCCAACAACACATGGTGCGGTTGCATACCCTTATCGGCCAATACCGCCAAGGCGCGATCCGTTCTGACCAGATCAAACCAACGATGCCCTTCGAAGGCCAGTTCGACTCTTCGCTCCTGCTCCAAGGCCAAACGGAATTGGGCTTGGGAAGTAATTTGGAGTGCGGGGTTTGCATTCGCAAAGGTTTTGATCGGAAGACCTGCCCGGGTTCTGATTTGATTGAGTAAATCAAAGGCAGGTCCGTTGGCTACAAATCCAAGTTCGTTGAGTGCTTCGGCATACATCAGGAGCACATCAGCATATCTCAGGACGATCCAATTGTTGTCACTGTCAAGGTTGGCAGCCGGAGTTCCGCTGTATTTCACCACATAGTTGTGAAGGACAGTTTTTCCCGCGAGCACATAGCTTGTTTTCATTGAGACATCTTTTCGCAAATCATTCGCTTCGTAGGCAGAATTCATCGTTGCAGTCGGGATATTTTGTCCCAATGGATTACCGACAGCGACTACAGCGGTACCCGATCCAATCGGAGCAAATTGGTTGGTAAAAGGGCTACCCTCCCCGTTTGAACCGCTTTTGAACTGCACTTCGAAAATGGATTCCAGGTTATTTTCGGCAGAGGCTCCGAAAATCCCCGCATACGTAGGCATCAGTCTGTACCTGGTCTGCGCGGAATCATCTATCACCTGCTTCAATTTTTGAGCAGCCAAAGACCATTCTTTTCTGGTGAGGTAGACCTTACCCAAGAGGGACATTGCAGCGCCCTTGGTGGCACGACCCGCCTCAGCCGCGGGATAGGCATAAGGAAGGGAGCCTTCCGCTGCCATCAAGTCTGCGATGATTTGTTCGTACACCTTCGCTGTGGTCTCTCTACCGTAGTCATAGCCTTCCTGAGGGTTGTTGATGACTTTGGTCACCAAGGGAACGTCCCCATAGATTCTTACCAGGTTGAAGTACATCAATGCTCTGAGGAATTTTGCCTCTCCCAGGTAACGAGCCTTGAGAGCGGGTTCCATGTTCACTGGTTCGATCTTTTCGATGAGGATATTGGCTGCCTGAATTCCCTGATAATGCGCATTCCAGGTAATGCTGCTGGTCGAGGTCACCGGTGTGTTGGTGAAATTATCTATAGCCTGAAGGTCTGCACCTGCATTGGGATTGGTGATTTCTGTATTGTCAGAGCGCAGGTCACCCATCACATGGATAGAGGAATAGTATTGACCTCCGTACTGCAAGGAGCCATATACTGCCGTGAGGGCATTTTTCATGTCCTCGGCAGTTTTGTAGAAATTAGAACTGTTTTGCTGAGAGATGGGAGCCAAGTCCAGAAAATCATCACTGCAAGCGCCTGCGGAAAGCAAGAGAATAGATCCCGCAGCGATTAATATTTTTATCGATTTCATCTGTTTATATTTTTTTTTCAGTGGTCAGATGGAATGCCCCTAATAATCATCCCTCTGTGTGAGAAACTATTCTCATGGGCATTTCATGTGTTTATATTTTGATTTTTATTTGCCACATGGAATGCCCTCGATAATTATCTCCTTGTATGAGATTCTTTCTCATGGGCATTTCATAAGAATTTCAGATTAGAAGCCAACATTTAAACCCAACATGAACGTGCGGGCCAAGGGATAGCCACCGGCATCCACGCCCGGTACCAAAGGACTTCCACCTTGGGCACTTACTTCAGGATTGTACCCTTCATAATTTGTGAAGGTGTAAGCATTTTGGACTGTGAAGCTCAATCGGGCATTAGCCAGTTTCACTTTTTCCAAGACAGATGGAGGTAAATTGTATCCCAAAGTAATGTTTCGGATTCTCAGGAATGATCCATCTTCAACAAACAGGGAGGTCATATTATTGACCACATTACTTCCTGCGTACCCGTTGAAATTTCTGTCAATCATCGGTGAAACGCCATCCCCTCTATCGGATTCAGACTTCCATCCATTTGATGCGCTTGACAAAACATTGTAGGAGCCGGCATAATTGGCGTAGTACCTTCTGGCTGCATTGAGGACTTCAAATCCATGAACACCCTGAAGTGTGAATGCGAAATCCAGGTTTTTGTAGCTAAAGGAATTGGTCATACCCCATGTAAAATCAGGAAAAGGGCTTCCCAAAACCGTTCTGTCATCGGCGTCGATTTTGCCATCGCCGTTGACATCTTCAAATTTCAACTGACCTGGTTTGGACTGAACTGTTCCGTTGCCATTCCGAATGACCGGGCTGTTGTCGATTTCTTGTTGATTTTGGTAAACTCCGATCACATTGTAGCCAAAGAAGCTTCCTGGTGCGGAACCGATTTTGGTGATGTGTGTGGGTGCACTGGCAGAAGTTGCCTGTCTGGAGATGATGGGAGATCCGTCTGGCCCCAAAGCCAATACCTGAATCGCATTGGTGGAGTAGTTGAGATCCGTAGTCCACTTGAATTGACCTACCGTGTTACGGCTGGTGACTGTGAATTCAAAGCCTTTATTTTCGATTTCACCGATATTCTGCAGGGCAGTGGTGTAGCCCGTCAAGGTAGGAACCGGCACATTGAGCAAAAGGTCAGAGGTGCGTTTGACGTAGTAATCTGCAGAAGCATAGATTCTGTTTTGCAAAATGCCGATTTCGATACCCAAATCCGTTTGGCTGTTTCTTTCCCAACCCAATCTACTGTTTGGGATATTGGTCAGGCGGATACCGTTGTTAACAGTACCTCCATTCATTCCGAAGGGATAATTTTCGATACCGGTCAGACCGATTGAGCCATAATTCGTGATGAAGTTGTTACCTGTCAAGCCGTAGCTGGTTCGGATTCTCAACTCAGACAACCAATTGACATCACTCAGGAATGCTTCTTCAGACAATCTCCAGCCCAAAGAAACCGAAGGGAAAGAACCCCAACGGTTGTCCCGTCCAAATCTGGAGGAACCATCACGTCGGAATGTTGCAGTGAGCAAATACCTGTCATCGAAATTGTAATTCACACGGGCTAGGTAAGAGATCAAAGACCATTCTTCTTTGGAGGAGAATGCGTTGGAGATCAATCCTGCCGCATTGATGGTTTTGATATTATCATTGGCAAAGTTGGTTCCCGTCATCCGGTTGACATCCAATGATTCCTGCTGAACGGTGTAACCCAAAACGGCATCAAAATTATGTTTACCGATTCTTTTGTTGTAGCCGAGGGTAAATTCTGAAAGCCAGTTTCTGATTTGGGAAGTCCCATTGGTTCCTATTGCCGGCTTGGTTGGATTGACACTATTGGGGTTGATGATGGAAGAACTGAAAATGTCTTCCCGGAAGTTTCTGATATCCGCACCCACGAGGGCTTTGAACTTCAGGTTGTCCACCAATAAAAACTCTGCGAATGAAGTCCCGAGCAATCTGAGATTTTGCTGTTGGTGGAAATATTCCCTGGCGATTTTCACCGGATTATCCACTTCAGAAAGTCCGATACCCTGTCCGGTAATTTTGGTGTAATTTCCAAATTCATCGTAAGGTTTCAGGTGTGGGGCAGCAGTAATTGCGGATTGGATGATTCCTCCCCCCTGCCAGTTTCCTTCGGCAAGTGATTGGTTGGAGAAGGTGTAGGAAGGTGTAAAGTTGGCTCCTATTTTCACCCGCTTGTTCATTTGGGACTCCACATTTACTCTGAAGGAGTAGCGCTTCAAATCAGAATTGATAATTACTCCATCCTGACTCAGGTAGCCACCGGATACGAAGTACTTGGTTTTATCATTTCCTCCGGAGAAATTCAACTGGTAGTTGCTCATTTGAGCGGTTCGGAAGATTTCGTCCTGCCAATCGGTTCCTTCGCCAAGGGACTCAGGATTGCTGAAAACTTCCGGCAATAGGTACATGACATTGTTAAGGCGAACAGAATTAGGATCAGTGGCGGCACGACCGGGGCCTGAGTTTACCCAAGCGTTATTTCTGGATTCGTTGATATACCTCGCAAATTCCGTTGCATTGAGTACATCCAAGGTTTTCTCGACCTGCTGAATTCCGGTGTTGATGCTGAAATCGATCTTGGACATTCCGGATTTTCCTGATTTGGTAGTGATCAAAATGACGCCGTTAGAGCCTCTTGAACCGTAGATTGCGGTAGCAGAGGCATCTTTCAAGACCTGGATATTGTCAATGTCATTTGGGTTGATCGTATTTAATGGATTATTTCTTTGGTCAAAATCATTGGTGACTGGGAATCCATCCACGACATAAAGTGGCTCATTGCCCGCGCTGAGGGAGCCTGCGCCACGGATTCTCACCGAAGCTCCTCCACCCGGTGCGCCTGTAGCTTGGGTCACCACCACGCCGGCCATTCGACCTGCCATGGCCTGATCGATGCTTACTACCGGCTGGTCTTTGATTTCCTCACTTGATATGGCACTCACTGAGCCTGTGATGTCTTTTTTCTGCAGTGTACCATAGCCTACCACTACAAATTCTTCCAGGTTATTGTCCTCAGACACCATCACTACCTGCAAGGTGGTCGCATTCCCAACTGTGATTTTTTGGCGCTTTAAGCCTATGAATGAAAAAATAAGGACTTGTCCTTCCGATGCTTCAATGGAAAAGTTGCCATCAATATCGGTGACCGTGCCGGTGGTAGTCCCTTCGACAAGAATGGTGACTCCCGGCAGGGCTGCTCCTGTCATGTCTTTGACTACGCCGGAGATCATAGCTCTATTGGAGGCTGTTTCTACCAGCTTGGTGCCTGTACCGTTGACGATGACACTGATGGTGTTGTTTACCTGCTTAAACCGGAGGTTGGTCTGGGTTGCAATCTGATAGAGATGCTGCTCCACTGATCCGGAGGTTTTTTCAATACTCAGACCCGATTGGCCTTTGACAGCAGCTTCGGAGTAAAAAAACCTAAAGTCGGTTTTGTCTTCAATTTCACGAAAAAGCTGAAGGAGCGAGTAGTTGCTCTTTTCCAGTTTGAGGTGAACCTGATCGATGCTTTTTACCTGTGCAGAAGTGGTGCTGGCCAACAAGGGACTCAATGTCAGGCAAAGCAGCAACACACCTCTGACTACTAACTTAATAGACATAACTATTAATGGTATTATTTTTTTCATATTTTAGGGTTGTAAGTTGAAACATTGAAATACCCTTGGATGACAGACCGCTAAGCTTTAGTCCTTGGGTGCCGTGTTTTGATTTTCACAGGAGCGTATTCGCAGTACGTTCCTGTTCTTTTTTAAAGTCCTTTTAAATTCACATAGGCAGCTTAGTTGAAATTGATGACTACTTCTTTGTTTTTTAACTGATACTCAAATTCCATGGAGCCACTGAGCACATGGAGCACATTTTGCAGGCTTTCATTGGTATCAAATGTTCCGGTTCCCTTCATCACTTTTGGATTGCCGATCACCTGGATTTTCACTCCATACCAGCGTTGAAGGATTTGGATCATTTCGTTGAAAGGAGTTTCGGAAAACCGCAAAACTCCATCTATCCAGCTGATTCTATTTGAAACTTCTATCGGATATTTTCCAAAGCTTTCATCTTTCAGTGAGAGCAGAGATTCTTCACCCGGGTTGAGGTCGAGGGAGTTTTTGTTGCCTTTTTGATTGAGGCGTACTTTTCCAGTCACCAAAGTGACAGCCACCTTTTCCTGTGAATTAAAAGTTGAAATATTAAAGGAAGTACCGATTGCTGTGGTGATGATTCCCTCAGCCTCGACTGAGAACGGGTTTTCCTCATCCTTGGCAACCTGGAAAAAGCCTTCGCCTTCAAGTTCAATGTGTCGGCTTGTCAAAAAGTCTTCCGGGTAGGTGATTTTACTTTCAGAGTTGAGAAACACCGTAGAACCGTCAGGAAGATTGATTTTAGTTTTTTGCCCTGAGGGGTTTTCACGAACGATCATTTTTGGTTCGCTGCTTGAAATTCCCGAAGGAATTTCGACTGACTTGTTGACTTCAAAGAAAAATAGGGCCGAAAAGCCAAGGACCAAGAAGACCACTGCTGCCTTGAGCCAAAGGGGGAACAGTTTTTTGGAAGGCTTTAAATCCACGAGGAGATGAGGTCGGGAATATCCGTCTTTTGCCTGGTTGATTTTTTCCCAAAGCGGCTGCGAGTCCCAAGTCTCGGCTTGGTGGGCCCGGATTTTTTCGGACCAAATCTGCAGAATCTCTGCGGACAAAAATTCTTCGGCTTCGGAAGAATCAAGCCAATCGAGGAGTTCCTGAGCCTGTTCCTGACTTAGTTTACCCTCAAAAAAATCATTTATTCGTTTCTTATGGTCCATCGAGCGCTAGTTACATATGCATATAGCCTCAAGCATGGAAAAATACTCATGAGAAAGTCAAAGAAATTTGTTCTTTTTTTGAAAACCCCTCAGATCCTACCGATAAATCAGTCAAATACTTGAATTAATAGCGTTTGAAGTGCCATTGAAAGAACGCTGAGTGATATGATCTTCAATTTCACCAGTTTTTCTCTGACGGCCTTTGTTGACCTGAATATCTGGTTTTCTACGGTTCTTCTGGAGATGTTAAGTTTTTCGGCAATTTCCTCCACCGAAAGGTTTTCAAAGTGTCGAAGGATAAAAATCTGTTTTTGCCCTGCGGGAAGTTGCTTGATTATCTCCTCGGAAATGTGGTGAAACTCAGAATAGATCAGATCCTGTTCGGGGCCACTGTTACGTTCAAACTCGTAGAGCGGAATGCTGTAGTTCTGAAAAGCAAAAAACCGGGCTTCTTTTTTGGCTTTTTTGATTACCAATGATCTGACAATAGCGATCATGTAGGCATTGATGGAGAGTTGAGGGTCAAGCTTGCTTCGTTTTCTCCATATTTTCAAAAAAACCTCCTGGACTATTCCCTCGGCATCTTCATGGCTGAGGTTCATCCGTCGGGAGACGTGATAGATTTTCTCAGAAAACAGGGCATAAAGCTTTTCAAAGGCCTTTTCATTTCCTTGGGAAATATCAAAGACCAATTGTTGATGAGGATGAGCTTCAAACTCGCTTGCCATTTTTTTTCAGAACCTTTGTCAAAACAAACAATTAATGTTTACCAAACAAAAAAAAATCTGAATGGCCGGCAGGTATAAATTGGCCTTGCTGCCAAAATCCGGATTCGGGATTGGGGCGTTTTGAAAGTCGAAATGACACTAAATTAAGGACTTGCGAGACTTGAGTTTCTCATCTTTGCAATTGTCAAACTGCAGAAGCAACTTGCAGCACGAAGCTATGACAGAAAATAAGCCCAAGCGCATCAAAGTTCTCCACCTGATCAAAAGTCTGGGCCGGGGGGGCGCGGAAAAACTGATTCCTGAAACTGCCCTGGTTCATGATCAGAGCAAGTTTGAGTTTCACTGCCTCTATTTTTATTATCAAAAGAACAACATTGTCGACGAGCTCGAAGCATCGGGGATCATTGTTCACCTGATTCCTTCAAGCAATCTGGGTTTGTTTTTTCAGGTGAAAAAGGTTCGGGATTT
The DNA here is from genome assembly GCF_030694375.1 of Algoriphagus sp. Classification (GTDB taxonomy): domain Bacteria; phylum Bacteroidota; class Bacteroidia; order Cytophagales; family Cyclobacteriaceae; genus Algoriphagus. The sequence continues at coordinate 2,103 of NZ_JAUXYL010000023.1, read as the reverse complement.
CATCCAGAAAAACGGGTTTGACATTCTCCATGCGCATCTACCCTGGGCCGGGATATTGGCGAGATTTGTGGGAAAGCAAATTGAAATCCCCATCGTCTACACGGAGCACAATACCTGGGACCGGTACAACAAGGTGTCCTATTTTGGCAACCGCTTCACGTTTAAGCAGCAGGACATTGCCATTGCGGTATCCAATGAAGTTGCGCTTTCGATGCAGCTCAATTCCTTTTTAGACCCTTATCAGCGTGGCGGAAGGCTAAAGATCAAAGTGATTCAAAATGGAGTGAATACGAACGTGTTTAGGAGGATGGCGAGCGGAAGATTAGAAACAAGAAGCGAGACGTCAGAAACACTAAGCGAGAAGCATGCTTCGACTTGGTTCGGCACAGGCGAGGCAAATCGCGGTAGCCAAGAGGGTATGTCTGGGGCCTTAACTCCTTCGAGTGATCTTTCATTAAAAACTCAGCTAGGGATACCGGAGACGGCTCCTGTAATCGGGAAAGTGGCGGTATTTCGGTCACAGAAAAGACTTTGGCTGTGGGTGGAAGTAGCCTTGGCGATATTGAAGGAATGTCCTGAAACCCATTTTCTGCTGGTTGGGGATGGGGAATGGAGAGATAGAATTCTGGACCAAATCCGAAGGTCCGGGATGCAGGAACACTTTCACTGGGTAGGAGTTCAGAAGCAGGTCATCCCCTACTTGTCCATCATGGACATCTACCTGAGCAGTTCTGAATTTGAGGGTTTGCCGATTGCGATGTTGGAGGCGATGTCCTGCGAAGTGCCCGTCGTGGCTACGCGTGCAGGGGGGATTGGGGAGGTTATACAGGATGGAGTCCAAGGTTATTTGACAGAAGTTGATGAGTGGAAGAAACTGGCCGATTACTGTATTCTGATGATAAGGGATGCCGATTCGAGGATGAAAATGGCTAAATCAGCCCGGGCAAGAGTTATTGAGAAATTCTCTATGCGGAGGATGGTGTCTGAATTGGAGGAGGTTTACCGGGAGGTTTTGAAGAAGTAGTTGGAAGGGGTAGTTGGAAGGTGGGAAGGTGGGAAGGTGGGAAAGTTGTAAAGTTGAAAGTGCAATTGGCTTGTTCAATAGAACTTCAACCCATATTTATTTTTGATAAAGGTAAGTGAGCGGATACACAGATTATTTTTTCATTCTGCTGAAAATCAGGACTTTTACAATTTTTTATTTGTAAATTAATAGGGTAACAAACCCAAAAAGCCATGAATACTTTCACAAAAATCGAACGGTGGGCAGACAGCCATCATCCGCAGTGGTTGGACTTTGTCCGGATAATACTTGGACTCTTTATCCTGTATAAGGGCATTTTGTTTATTTCCAATACCGAAGCGCTTCTGTCAATCATGAAGACTGCGGATTTGCAATTTATCAATTTGGGCTTGGCACATTATGTAGCCTTTTCTCATTTGGTTGGTGGTATTTTGATCGCGATGGGCTTGGTCACGCGGATAGCGATCGCATTTCAGATTCCGATATTGCTAGGGGCGGTATTTTTGGTGAATATCCAACAGGGGTTTTTAGCGGTATCCAACAATCTTGAGTTTGGGATTTCGTTGATCGTGCTGGTTCTGTTGATCACATTTATGGTTTATGGATCCGGTAAATTCTCTGTCGACAGTTGGATGAAGCGGCATCCGACCTGGTGAGGTTGGGAGTTTTGGTAAAGAGTCGGCAGACCGGAGTTCAAAGCGATTCATTTAAATGATGAATCTAGTTCCAAGCTAGTGCTGAAGGCTGGTGCTTTAATAGCCCAGCTTTTTAAAGCTGGGTTAAAAGATGGGATGAAGGTTCCCAGCGCTGAAGCAGGTTTTTGTTTTGGAAAAGGATGTTGTTGCCAGCGCAATGGAAGGGTTATTTGGATTGAAAGCAGCCTACCTTGCGGTAGATAAACCTACCTAGCGGCAGGCAAGTCTGAGGACTGCATTATTGTAGGCACAAGTTTGAAAACTTGCGCCAAGTTGAGCGGTGTTAGGATTTCTCGCAAAGGCGGTAAGTCGCAAAGAATTCAAGTCCAGTCCCGATCGAAATATCGGAAGAGAAACAGGACAGCGAGTAGCAGGATATCGAGC
>NZ_JAUXYL010000021.1 GCF_030694375.1 Algoriphagus sp. | reverse complement strand
CATAATCATGAATTGGAGATCCGGGAAGGATTGACATTGGAAGACGGTGACGTGAAAGTGGACGACATGCAAGTGCTATCCTTGGATCGCACAATCATTGGTTTGGAAATCCATATCGGTAGAAACAGAATTGTAAGAAGGCTTTTTGCCCATTTGGGCTATGAGGTCACGGCACTGGATCGGGTTATTTTTGCCGGTTTGGACAAGAAAGATCTGAAGCGCGGGCATTATCGATTCCTCACCGAACAGGAAGTGATTCGATTGAAATTCTTCACCTAAAAATAGTAAAGGCTCCAAATCGGGGCCTTTTTTTATGCCTTTAATTTTTTGGGAAATTCCCCATTCAAGTGATATTTAGGGGAGAATGATCTTTTGAATTATCGGATAGAGTAAAAGGATTCCTTGTCAGTCGGTAAATAAATCCCCAATTGGAGGAGTTTAAATCTACTTTTTTAATAATAGTGCTGCACTTCATTTACTAATCCCTGCACTTGCCAAGGCAGGGGTTTGAAACGAAAAAGAATGTTGAGTTCTTCGATGCATGTTTCGGCTTACACGCGGAATTTTTGCTTTTAATCCACAGCTCAGTTTAAATTTTAGATCTATGAAAGGAAGTTTTTACCCAGAAGTTCGTTCTCCAAAATCCATTAGGGGAGGTGCTTTTACTAAAAAATCAGGTGACTTAAAACAGCTAATGTCCATGGAGGAACCTTTGATATTTAAAGTTTTAGAGTCCTCTAAGATTTTAAAGCTCTGTTTTTTGGCTTTAGCATTATTTTTCTCACAGACTACTTTGGTTCAGGCTCAGACGCCGGTTGACCAGAATTTTAATTCACAGCCCACTGATGATTCTTTTAACAATACCTCTACAGATATAAATGGAGTAAGGTACACAGGTGGTCCGGGAGCTAATAGGTTTGCATCAGTTCTTGAAGCGTTGGATGTTTCACCCAATCCGGCCTTTACAGGCAGAGCAATTCTTATTGGGAATAATGTGTCAGAAGCAGGAGGGTATGCTGAGTTTTTCACAATTGACAATTCAACCAATTTTAAACTTGTCTCCTTGAAAATTGAAACCTATCCAGAATCAGGAGAATATGCTACAGAATATACAATTATAGGCTATGATAATGGAGTTCAGAAAGTAGCGGTAGATGTAAATATGTTGTCCGCGGGAACTTATGGTTCTGGAAATAATGCCATCGTTTACTCTAATTTATATTCAAACGGAGAGGGGGATAAGTCTGGGCTTTTGACTTTTGGCTCAAGTTGGGAAAATATTGACCAAGTCAGATTTCGGATTAAAACTCCAAGTTCTGGGTTTTATTGGATAGGATTGGATGATATTGATTTTGAACCTGCAGTGGTGCCAGCTACAGCTCCAAGTGTCACTTCAAATTCTGCCACAAACTTGACTTCTGCCGGGGCTACTCTCAATGGCAATGTCACTGCCGATGGCGGTGCATCAGTCACAGCCCGGGGCTTTGTGTATTCCAGTTCGGATAATATGCCTACCATTGGCGAAGGTGGTGTAACCAATGTCGCTGACGGCAGTGGTACTGGAGCTTTTAGCGAAGCGATCTCAGGATTGTCTGCTTCCACGACTTACTACTATCAAGCTTATGCGACGAATAGTGTGGGGACTAGCTATGGAGGGGTGGAGAGTTTTACTACTGCAAGCGCGGTACCGACAGTTACTGATGCTAATATCAGTATTTCCGGTGCTACAGGTACAGGAGGTGCTTTCAAAATAGGTGATACAGTTACTGCAACTTGGAACAATACAGCGGGTGGAGACAATAATTCAGGCATTACAGGAGTCACCGTAAACTTTTCCCAGTTTGGTGGAGGATCGGCTGTAGTGGCTACGAATAGCTCAGGGACTTGGACTGCCACTTACACCATCTCAGCGGGTGCCATTGATGCCGGCAACCGGAATGTGAGTGTTACAGCGACCAATGCAGATGAGTCGACCACCACAGACGATACAAGCAACGCCACAGTGGATAATATTGCTCCTGTTGTTTCGAATGCAAGCATTGGCATTTCCGGTGGGACAGGTACCGGAGGCGCATTCAAAATCGGAGACACGGTCACTGCGACCTGGGACAATAGCGCATTTGGTGATGACAACAGTGATATAGTCACCGGGGTTACTGTTGACTTTTCCCAGTTTGGTGGTGGAGCGGCTGTAGCAGCAACAAACAATTCTGATACCTGGAGGGCAACCTATACCATTACCGCCATTGGTGATGATACGAGCAATCGTAATGTAAGCGTCACAGCGACTGATAATGCTGGTAATAAGACAACTACAGCTGATACTACAAATGCTACCTTGGAAAATGATCCAACAACAGTGAGCAGTGTTGGCGTGCCAGCCAATGGTGTTTACATTGCGGGGCAAAACCTCGATTTCACTGTAAACACCAGCCAAAACATTACCGTCAATAGTGGAGGCGGAACCCCACGAATTGCCCTAACAGTTGGTTCCACCACCCGATATGCAAGTTACATCAGCGGCAGCGGCACTTCTGCGCTGACGTTCCGTTACACTGTTCAGTCCGGCGATTTGGATACCGATGGTATTGCCATTGCGGGAGAGATTGAGGCAAATGGAGGAACCATGAAAGATGGCTCGGGCAATGACCTGGTTACTTCACTCAATTCTGTGGGTTCCACAGTTAGTGTGCTGGTGGATGCGGTTGCACCGAATGCCCCTACAAACCTCAACCTAACAGCAGGTTCAGATTCAGGAAGTAGTTCTACAGATGACATCACCAACGACAACACTCCAACTATTACCGGCCAGGCTGAAGCCAATGCAACCATTACACTTTACGACACTGACGGGACAACAGTTCTTGGCACCACCACTTCAAATGGCTCAGGTAATTGGTTGATGACCAGTTCAGCGCTCTCTGATGGGGCTCACAGCTTGACTGCGAAAGCTACAGATGCGGCTGGTAATCAATCAGTAGCCTCTACTGCACTTGTGGTGACTATTGATACAAGTCCACCTGTTGTTACCGACGCAAACATCAGTATATCAGGAGCCACGGGTACAGGTGGAGCATTCAAAATCGGAGATACAGTTACAGCAACCTGGAATAATACTGCAGGTGGCGATCATAATAGCGATGTTATGAGCTCGGTTACAGTTGACTTTTCCCAGTTTGGCGGTGGAGCTGGAGTAGCTGCGACAAACAGTTCAGGAACATGGACTGCTACTTACACAATTAGCGCTGGAGCAATTGATGCTGTCAACCGCAATATCAGTGTGACTGCAACAGATATTGCTGGAAATACCACTACGACGGGTGATACAAGTAATGCAACAGTAGATAATGTTGCTCCGACAGTAACAGATGCCAATATCAGCATCTCAGGTGCAACAGGTACCGGAGGCACATTCAAAATTGGAGACACGGTCACTGCGACCTGGGACAATAGCGCATTTGGTGATGACAACAGTGATACAGTCACCGGGGTTACTTTTGACTTTTCCCAGTTTGGCGGAGGATCGGCTGTACTTGCTACGAATAGCTCGGGGACATGGACAGCAACCTATACGATCACGGCTGGTGCGATCGATGCTTCCAACCGCAATGTTAGCGTTACAGCAGCCGACAATGCAGGGAATGCTACCACGACCGCTGATACAAGCAATGCAACAGTCGATAATGTTGCTCCAATAGTTTCCGAATTTGCGCCGGTGAATAACGCAACCGGGGTTGCCTTGCAGCCTACCTTGATTATCACATTCGATGATGAGGTGACTTTGGGAAATACCGGGATTTTCAGTCTTGGCAAAGTTGACGGGGACGGGTGTTCCATTACTTCAATTTTGGAATTTGACCTGAGTGATCCGGATGAAAGGTCCTTGTTTACTTTATCAGACGACAAGCTTACGGTGTCCTTGATCCTCACAGAGAACCTACCTGTGAACACCCAGGTGATCCTGGCGATTCCGACAGGCTTTGTAACGGACTTGGTTGGAAATTCCTTTGTTGGCTTCAGTGCCTATACCTACACTTGGTCATTTACGACCATCAACAAACTGAATCAGACCATTACCTTCCCTGAAATCGAAACCAAGACCTATGGTGATCCTACTTTTACCTTAGGAAATGCCGAGACAGACCAAGGGTTGACGGTGACCTACACTGCCGCTGACCCGACAGTAGTCAGCATCACCGGAAATCAGGCAACAATTCTGAAATCAGGCTCGACTACGATCACTGCAACACAGGATGGGGATGAGGTGACCTTTGCGGCAGAGCCGGTGGAAAGAACGCTGACTGTTGGCAAGAAGACCTTGACGATCACGGCCAATGACGACAGCAAGACTTACGGCGAAACGTACACCTTTGCGGGTACTGAGTTTACAACCGAAGGCTTGGAAGACGGTGATGAAGTGACTTCGGCCACGCTCACATCCACAGGCGCACCAGCTACGGCAGGGGTGAATGATTACGACATCCTGATTTCAGAAGCAGAAGGCGCAGGTCTGTCTAACTATGAGATCACTTATGTACAAGGCACCTTGACCGTTGGCAAGAAGACCTTGACGATCACGGCCAATGACGACAGCAAGACTTACGGCGAGACCTACACTTTTGCAGGAACCGAGTTCACAACCGAAGGCTTGGAAGATGGTGACGAAGTGACTTCGGCCACGCTCACGTCCACAGGCGCACCAGCTACGGCAGGGGTGAATGATTACGACATCCTGATTTCAGAAGAAGAAGGCACAGGTCTGGCGAACTATGAGATCACCTATGTAAAAGGCACGCTGACCGTTGGCAAGAAGACCTTGACGATCACGGCCAATGACGACAGCAAGACTTACGGCGAGACCTACACTTTTGCAGGAACCGAGTTCACAATCGAAGGCTTGGAAGACGGTGACGCAGTGACTTCAGTTACACTTACTTCTACGGGAGCACCTGCGGCAGCAGAAGTAAACACCTATGATATCCTGATTTCAGATGCAGAAGGCACAGGCCTGGATAATTACGAGATCAGCTTTGTAAAAGGAACCTTGACGGTAGGCAAAAAAGCGGTAACCATCACAGCTGATGACAAGCAGAAAACATACGGCGAAGCCAATCCTGCCCTGACTTTCAGCTACAGCGGCTTAGTCAACGGTGACACCAAAGTGACCACCGAGCCAGGCATCAGCACGACTGCTATACAAAGTTCGAACGCAGGCACGTA
>NZ_JAUXYL010000020.1 GCF_030694375.1 Algoriphagus sp. | reverse complement strand
TTTGGCATTTTTTTTTACCGCAAAGTGCACGAAGAAGATTTTATTTAAGCTCAGGCGGTCTTTGTTTTGGACTTCAATCCTTTTTGGCGCTAGAGTCGTTTTTCAAGGGTACAAAGTAATGCTTCGACTTGGTTCGACTTCGCTCACCAACCACCGCTCACCAACCGTCGCTCAGCACAGGCGCTATCAATGACAGAGTATGATTTGCTTTGAAAATATTGATATTTCAGTATTTTATTCTGATTTAATGTTTCTAGAGAACTGCTCCCTGTCATTTCCATTTTGTATGTTCCCAGAATATTTAAGACTCAGGGTGACGTTGTGAAGTGGGAATTGGCTTTAATCTCCCTAAGCCACACGAAGGTTTACGATTTCCAATTCAGCACCTTTTGATACTGCTTCTTTTCCGGTTTGAAGGATTTTGGCTGCAGTTTCGGAATCGAGATAGTAATGACCACAGTTTTGACACACGTCAGCAGGAACATGCTTAAGCAAGACAATAGTTTCTCCCTTTTCAAGTGTCACTGTGACATGTCCGGGTTTTGTATCTCCCAATTTGCAGATTGAACATGCCATATTTTTTATCTTTTAATTCCGAAGGGAGTATGCATCAGCTTTCGCCATCCTGGACAACCCAATACCCTCCTGTCTTTCGTTCTCCTTTGAACTTGATTTTTCCCTCGGTACGCAATTGTTTGATCCACCGCTCAATTGTTCGGGAAGTCACATCGAAATATGCACTTAGTTGCTTTGAGTTCAATCCAGGTTTGTTGCTAAGGATTTCAACCAATTTATTTGCACCGACATTTGCACCGACATTTGCACCGACATTAAATGTCATTCCAGTTTGCACTTCCTCCATCGGAAAACTCATTCGGATGTAATTATCTGAAAAGTGGAAGCATTCTCTACTATAGGATTGGAGAATACGAGGAACTCCCGAACCGAGCTGCTCGACAAGTTCCATATCTCTAAAGACGCGCATGAGTTCTTTGCTTCTTGGGATGGAAATACCCTCGAAAAATTCTGAACGAGACAATCCCTGAGGTAAACCGCCGTAGGAAGTAATTTCAAATCGATCAGAAAAGAATTCGAACTTTGGGGCCAATTCATAGGTGAAGTCATTATGCACCATCGCATTGATCACCGCTTCGCGAAGAGCTAATGGATTCCATTGCCTTTTTTCAATACGCTCCTTGGAGGTGATTTTAGTAAAGGTTTTATTTTCAAGATCTATTTTATCCAAAACTTGCTTGGTGGCTTTAATCAATGAACAAAAGCCAAAATCATTGCTTTCAATCAGATCTACACGGGTGGCTCCGGCGTATTTAGCGATATTTACTGAAACGTTGTTATTATCCGCAAGGAGATATGCAACATAATTGAGCTGATCATCATCATTTAGGAGTTCGAGAGTTTTAGTAAAGGGGATATTGAGTGGCTTCCCAGCTGATTCATAATAGATTCGGAGTTGCTCAAATTTGAGTTCCTGATTTGGGGATCTGATTTTACCAATTGAGTTTCTAGTTCTTTTTGAGAAGAGTTCCTCAATCATTCGAGGTGGCATAGGTTCGGAGGCACTTCCTTTTCTGACAAAGGCTCCTTTTTCGGACATTCCGTATTTTTTAATGTAGTATGGCCGCTCCTGACCACTTGCCACTATAATTTTCAGAAAGGTCTTTTGTTTACTGATTTCTGAAACGATATCGAAAAGTCCAAGGCAAGAAGGAGCGATATTGTTTTTGATTCGATCCTTAACCTGAAGCTGAACACTATCGGGGCTTTCAATCCCGACTACCTCCCCTTCTCTATCCACTCCCAAGTAGATTACACCACCACCAAGATAGTTGAGAAATGCAACCACTTCTTTTTCGAGGTTATCGGTAAGTTGGCGCTTGTATTCTATACGATGGTTTTCGGTCAAGGATAATGATGGTAAAAAGGTACTTGGATACGGGATGTGGGCAGTGGGCAGTTTGCAGTAGTCCACAGTCCATGGTCCACAGTCCACAGCAGCGGGATGTTCAGTTGGCAGTGGGCAGTGGGCAGTGGGCAGTGGGCAGTGGGCAGTTTGCAGTAGTCCACGGTCCACAGCAGCGGGATGTTCGGGTGGCAGTTGGCAGTTTACAGTTTGCAGTTGGCAGTAGTCCACGGTCCACAGTCCATGGCAGCGGGATGTTGAGTTGGAAGTTTGTCTTCCTTCTTGGTACTTGGTACATGGTACTTTGTACACTTTTTTTAGTCAACGGTCCACTCGTGACAGACTCCTCCCCTTCAGGGGAGGTTGGGAGGGGCTATGCCACATCAGCAAAAATCCTCTCCATCCGTCTAAAATAAAGCATGCCAAAGACGAAGAATACGACTGCCAGGATGCTGCCGGGCCAGATCCATTCCCAAGGCATGGGGCGGTTGAGGAAGGCGGCACGAAAGCCCTCGATCACGCCCACCATGGGGTTGAGGATGTAGAATTTTTGGTATTGTTCGGGTACGGCATTGGTGCTGTACACCACCGGGGCGGCGTACAGCAGGAGTTGGACCACAAAGGTCAGGGCGTGCTTGACGTCGCGGTATTTGACGGCCAGGGCGGAGAGGAACATGCCTATGCCCAGGGAGGTCATCAGCAGCTGCACAATAAGTAGTGGCAGGAACAGGATCCCCCATCCCGGCACCTGCCCGAAGTAGATCAGCAATACGATCACGACCACGAAGGCGATGATAAAGTCCAGGAGTTTGGAGAGTATGGCTGAGAGTGGCAGGACCATTCTAGGGAAGTAGACCTTGGTGATCATGTTGGCGTTTTGGATCAGGGAGTTGGCCGACTCGGTGAGTGTGCCGGAGAAGTAGTTCCAGGGCCACAGTGCCAGGTAGGAAAAGAGGACGTAGGGCATTCCGTCGGAGTCTACTTTTGCCAGTCCTCCGAACACCAGTGTGAACACCAGGGTGGTGAACAGGGGCTGGATGATGGCCCAGGATACGCCGAGTATGGACTGGGCGTAGCGGGCTTTGATGCCGCGGAGGGTGAGGAAGTAGAGCAGATCCTTGTATCTCCAGAGTTCGGCAAAGTCGACCATTTTCCATCCGGAAGAAGCCTCGATTACTTTGTAGTGTTTTGGGGTCAGGGGGGTGGGAGGATGATTAATTATCAATTTTCAATTTTCAATGGTCAATTATCAAGTAGCGGGGAAGTATGGAGGCTTGGATGTTGGGATGTCTTGGTACTTGGTACTTTGTACACTTTTTTTTTAGTCAACGGTCCACAGTCCACAGCAGTGGGATGTTCAGTTGGCAGTGGGCAGTGGGCAGTGGGCAGTGGGCAGTGGGCAGTGGGCAGTTGGCAGTAGGCAGTAGGCAGTCGGCAGTCGGCAGTGGGCAGTGGGCAGTTTGCAGTAGTCAACGGTCGACTGTCCACGGTCCACGGCAGTGGGATGTTCAGTTGGCAGTGGGCAGTGGGCAGTTTGCAGTTTGCAGTAGTCAACGGTCGACAGTCCATGGTCCACAGCAGCGGGATGTTCAGTTGGCAGTGGGCAGTGGGCAGTGGGCAGTTTGCAGTTTGCAGTAGTCAACGGTCGACTGTCCACGGTCCACAGCAGCGGGATGTTCAGTGGGCAGTGGGCAGTGGGCAGTTTGCAGTTTGCAGTTTGCAGTAGTCAACGGTCGACTGTCCACGGTCCACAGCAGCGGGATGTTCAGTTGGTAGTTTGTCTAGCTTCTTGGTTTTAGCTTCTTGGTTATAGCCTATTGTTTCGACTGTCTTGGTACATGGTACTTTGTACTTGGTACACTTATTTTTAGTCAACGGTCCACAGTCCACTGCAGCGGGTGCTTTAACTGGGCTTTGTCTCCGTTCTTGCTTCACCAAACTGTTTACTGCCTACTGCCTTGCTTACTGCCTACTGTTCACTGCATACTGCTTATTGCCTACTGTTCACTGCCTACTGCTTACTGCCTACTGTTTTAACCGCAAAGCTCACAAAGGGACGCGAAGGTTTCTTCAATCACCAATCCTCTGCCAACAGGAAGTTGCTGATATGGACATGTCTTACACCTTGGATTGTGTCCTTAAAAAACTCGTCCATGGTGATGACATATTTGGGGAAATGGTCATTGATCGGCAACAGCGGTGCAAATTCCCGATCGATTGTTTCAGGGCTTTCGAGTTTGTAGGCTACCTGAATATAGAGTTTTTGTTCCCTTCGCTCGGCTACAAAGTCAATTTCACGTTGGTCAAGCTTTCCCACATACACGTTATATCCTCTCCGTTTCAGTTCCAGAAACACCAAATTTTCCAAAACCCCTGCAATCATTCGATCTCTGTACCCCATCGTGGCATAGAGTAAGGAGATGTCTGCGAGGTAAAATTTTTCCTGAGTCTTGAGGATTTCTTTGCCTTTGAGGTCATAGCGAGAAACCCGGTAGAAGATAAATGCTCCCTCCAGGGCATGTAAGTAATTATAAACGGTATTGAGATCAATTTTACGCTGTTGGCTTTTGAAGTAATCTGCGACATTTTTCCCTGAGAATGTATTACCGATATTGTCAAAAGCATACCGGATGACCCGATTGAGCAGTTCGATATCTCTGATTTTGTGCCGCTGAACGGAATCCCTAAGGATGACCGAATCATAGATGTCCCGCACTAGCTGATCGGCTGTCTCTTCATCATAGTCTGAGGTATGGATAACAGGGAATCCGCCTTTTCGCAGGTATTCGATAAACAGTGCAGGCTGATTTGAACCCGCAAGTGAATATGAATTTTTGAAATCCAGAAATTCTGTAAAGGACAGGGTAAAGATGGGTATTTCCACATAACGACCTGCCAAAAAGGTGGACAGTTCGGATGAAAGCAGGTGAGAATTGGAGCCGGTGAGGTAAATATCCGTGTCAAAATCCACCAGAAAGGAATTCACCGCTTTTTCCCAATTTTCTACTTCCTGAACCTCGTCAAATAGAAGATAGTATTTTCCGGGACCATTTATTCTGCTTTTAACTTCCTCATAGAGACTCTTGGCCTGGGTAAGATGAGAATTGGCAAAACTCTCAAAGTTGATGTAGATGATTTGATTTTGATTTACACCCCTTTGTGTCAATTCATCTATCAAAAGCCTCAAGACCGTTGATTTGCCTGATCTTCTTATGCCTGTGATAATTTTGATCTGAGGCTTCCCGATAAACTTTTTGATTTTATCGATGTAAGTATCTCTTTTTATCATTTTTTTAGGGTATAACCACAAAAGTATCTAGAATTTAGAGGTTTTTATGGTTATAAGCATAAAATAAAATTAGTGTTTGGATCGGGGTACGAGGTAGGAAGTACGAGGTACGAGGTTTTGAGGACTGTTGAGGTTGAGGGATGTCTTGGTACTTGGTACATGGTACTTTGTACACTTTTTTTAGTCAACGGTCCACAGTCCATGGTCCACAGCAGCGGGATGTTCAGTTGGAAGTTTGTCTTGCTTCTTGATTCTTGTTTCTTGCTTTTGCATATTGCTTACTGCCTACTGTTTTAACCGCAAAGAACACAAAGGGACGCGAAGGATTTTTTAAGTTAGGCATTGGTTGAGGTTGTAAAGATCTTCAGGGCTTTTGGGCAGTGCTTGACTTTTTCAAGGTCTCAAAGAAAGAGCTTCGCTCTTTGGTACTTGGCAGTCTTGCTTCTTGGCTCTTGTTTCTTGCTACTTGCATCTTGTTACTTGATACTATTTTTAGTCAACGGTCGACTGTCCACGGTCCACGGCAGTGGGATATTCAGTTGGCAGTGGGCAGTGGGCGGTTTGCAGTGGGCAGTAGGCGGTAGGCAGTTTGCAGTTTGCAGTAGTCAACGGTCCACAGTCCATGGTCCACAGCAGCGGGATGTTGAGTTGGTAGTTTGTCTAGCTTCTTGGTTCTTGTTTCTTACTTCAAACACCAAAAACAAGAATGCCCTGCACATTGCCCGGGTCCTCTTCGAGGATTTGGACTTCTACTTTTCGTTGGACTTTCTGGTAGGTTTTTTGAAGGATGTAGTCCAAGTAGACGGTGTCGAGATTTTTACCGATTAGGATCATGTTGACTGTTCCCGAATCGATACCTTGGGCGTAATCTCCCACGATGTAGGCTTTTTCCACCTCTCCCATGCGTTTGACGATTTTCTCCATCAGTTCTTCCAATCCCAGGAATTTGGAGACCATGCCTGTGATTTCATGAAAAAAGGGATGGAGCTTGTTGGCGCGGTAGACCTTGGTTTTACCCTCATCCTCTGCCAACAGCAATCCTGCTTCAGTCAGGCGGTTGAGTTCGACCCGCACTGAATTGGTGGATTCATCAAATTCTTTGGCAAGTGAGCGGAGATAGCCGGAGTTTGCGTAGGAGAAAAACTTCAGGAGAAGTTTGATTCTGGTTTTAGACGTGACGAGGGAGTCGAGCAGGGGGAGTTGGGAGTAGTCAGTAGTGAGTGGTTAGATGTAAGTAGTTGTGTGTTTTTGTTGTTTTGTCTACTTACAACTTACTCTTTACCACTTACAGGATTGATTGGTTAGTAAAGTGCAGAGAATTTCTTGGCACATTGAATTGTCAACGGTCCATGGTCCACAGCAGCGGGATGTTCAGTTGGCAGTGGGCAGTAGGCAGTGGGCAGTTGGCAGTGGGCAGTAGGCAGTGGGCAGTTTGCAGTTTGCAGTTTGCAGTAGTCCATGGTCCACAGCAGCGGGATGTTCAGTTGGCAGTGAGAAGTAGGCAGTGGGCGGTTTGCAGTAGGCAGTGGGCAGTTGGCAGTGGGCAGTTGGCAGTTGGCAGTTGGCAGTGGGCGGTTTGCAGTGGGCAGAAAGCAGTTGGCAGTGGGCAGTTGGCAGTGGGCAGTTGGCAGTTGGCAGTTGGCAGTGGGCAGTTGGCAGTTGGCAGTGGGCGGTTTGCAGTAGGCAGTGGGCAGAAAGCAGTTGGCAGTTGGCAGTTGGCAGTGGGCAGTAGGCAGTGAGCAGTAGGCAGTGGGCAGTGAGCAGTAGGCAGTGGCAGTTTTGTCTCCTTTCTTGCTTCTTGGTTCCAGTGTCTTGCTACTTGCGTCTTGCTACTTGATACTAAAGTCTTGCTTCTTAATAAAATCTGCCTCTTTTATAAAGCTTCGCCCGATCAGTCCCAAGGGAATTAGCAGGTGTGAGTCAAAAAACTACTCAATGAGTAACAAATTTACTCGGGGCTTTGAGTTTTGCAAGTTTTTTACGGAAAAAGTGAAGGATTTGGAAGTACGAGGTCGGAGGTACGAGGTTGTGAGGCCTGTTGAGGTTGAGGGTTGTCCGATGACCGATGTGGGCAGTGGGCAGTGGGCAGTTGGCAGTTGGCAGTTGGCAGTGGGCAGTGGGCAGTGGGCAGTGGGCAGTGGGCAGTGGGCAGTGGGCAGTTGGCAGTGGGCAGTGGGCAGTGGGCAGTGGGCAGTGGGCAGTGGGCAGTTTTGTCTCCGTTCTTGCTTCTTGCTACTTGATACTAAAGTCTTGCTTCTTGCGTCTTGCTACTTGATACTTATTTTTAGTCAACGGTCCACAGTCCATGGTCCACGGCAGCGGGTGCTTTAACTGGGCTTTGTCTCCGTTCTTGCTTCAGCAAACTACATACTGCTTACTGCCTACTGTTTTAACCGCAAAGACGCGAAGGAACGCGAAGGTTTTTTTAAGTTAGAAATTGGTTGAGGTTGTAAAGATCTTCAGGGCTTTTGGGCAGTGCTTGACTTTTTCAAGGTCTCAAAGAAAGAGCTTCGCTCTTCGATACTACGCAGTCTTGCTTGTTGGTTCTCGTCTCTTGCTTCTGCATAATGCTTACTGCCTACTGTTTTAACCGCAAAGAGCACAAAGGGACACGAAGTTTTTTTTAAGTTTGGAATTGGTTAAGGTTGTAAAGATCTTCAGGGCTTTTGGGCAGTGCTTGACTTTTTCAAGGTCCCAAAGAAAGAGCTTCGCTCTTTGGTACTTGGCAGTCTTGCTTGTTGGTTCTAGTTTCTTGCTTCTGCTTACTGCCTACTGTTTTAACCGCAAAGAACACAAAGGGACGCGAAGGTTTTTTTAAGTTAGATATTGGTTGAGACTTTAAAGAACTTCAGGGCTTTTGGGCAGTGCTTGACTTTTTCAAGGTCTCAAAGAAAGAGCTTCGCTCTTTGGTACTTGGCAGTCTTGCTTCTTGGTTCTCGTCTCTTGATTCAGCAAACTGCCTACTGCTTACTGTCTACTGTTTTAACCGCAAAGAGCACAAAGGGACGCGAAGGTTTTTTTAAGTTTGGCTTTGGTTAATTATTGAATTGTTAAGGTCGATATGAGCAGCATCAATGATTTGGACGATAACTAAAGATTCACCTCGTCGTAAGCTCCCCTCTCTCTTCAGGAGAGGGGTTGGGGGTGAGGTAAGGTTACCGATGTGGGCAGTGGGCAGTTTACAGTAGGCAGTTGGCAGTGGGCAGTTTACAGTTTGCAGTAGTCCACAGTCCATGGTCCACGGCAGCGGGATGTACAGTTGGTAGTTTGTCTTCCTTCTTGGTTCTTGGTTCTAGTGTCTTGCTACTTGCGTCTAGCTACTAGATACTTTGAATTGTCATCGTTCGACAGTCCCCTGTCCACGGGGCACAGGATAATCAGATGTTTTTTGTCTCGACTTTACCTGAAAAATGGTTATCTGTTATTACTATTCACCAATAAGTGTTTTCACCTCTGCTTCCAATTTAGGTAGGTGATTGATAAGGATTGACCAAATATTTTCATCTGAAATACCATCATATGCATGAATGACATGATTTCTTAAAGAAATAATCGCTCTAGCATGCTCAATTTTGCTGAAAGTATCGGAATCACTTTGCTTAATTCGATTTACTGCTTCTCCAATTATGGAGAGGTTTCTTTCAATGGCACGCTTAACCAATTTATTACTTCTGTAATGAGAAAAAGAGATGATATCTTCCTTTTCTTGAAATTCTGTAATTTCACCTATAGAATTAATAATATCTAAGAGCCACTTAGCTGTCTTATTTTCCATAGACTTTCAAGTGATCATTTTCAATGGATTCTATTAAATAACTGTTTTTAAGTGTTTGTTTCTCAAGAAGGTCAACTTTTCTACCCAAAAGTTTTTCCAAGGAAATTTTGAAATTGATGAAATTTTCAAAGTAGTCTTCCAATGGTACCGGGGTAAACTTGACTAAAAAATCAATATCTGATTTTTTGGAGAATGGGCCCTTCAGCGCAGACCCAAAAAGATCCAATCTTTCAACATGGTAACGGCTACAAATTTTCCTCAAGTCAGGTAAAGCTTTATTGATTAAACCCAGACCATTGATCAATGCATATGAAGCAAGTTCTGGCTCGTTTACTTGATTATCAATATCTTTATTTTCCAAGTTCATTGGACAAAGATAATTATTGGTAGTAATAGTTTTGTATTGAGCGACAGATGCTTCGACTTGGTACATGGTACTTTGTACTTGGTACACTTATTTTTAGTCAACAGTCCATGGTCCATGGTCCACGGCAGCGGGATGTTCAGTGGGCAGTGGGCAGTTGGCAGTTGGCAGTGGGCAGTTGGCAGTTTACAGTGGGCAGTTGGCAGTGGGCAGTTTACAGTGGGCAGTTTGCAGTTGGCAGTGGGCAGTGGGCAGTGGGCAGTGGGCAGTTGGCAGTGGGCAGTTTGTTTCCGTTCTTGCTTCTTGGTCCTAGTTTCTAGCCTCTTGCTTCGACTGTCTTGGTACATGGTACTTTGTACTTGGTACTTGTTACATCCTAATACTTGACTCATGCTTTTACTATCGATTGTCGAATGACAACCCTTGGACTCCAAAGTGACAACGTGAAGGGGGAATAGGCATGGAATTACTTGATGGCTCGGTCCAGGGCTGGTTTTCCTCCTACGATGGGAAGGGTAAGGAGGGTGCTGTCCAGGTCGATGGTGAGTTGGGTTCCGGGTTTTGGAAGGATGGTAAACTCCTGATCTGAGGAGAAAATCATCAGTCCGATCTGCTGTCCTGCAGGAATGATCTGATCGTCGGGCTGCAGGTCGAAACTTAGCTCGTAGAATTTTCCGGGTTCGAGGGCTTCGCCTTTCCTGAGGGAGGAATGGTTTTGTGGATCGGCCCAACCCCGGGTGATGATGTTGTCGGTGATTCTGGAGTTTCGTCCTTCGGTCCAGGGCAGGGAAACGAGCCATACGGAAAGATTGGCGGCAGGCTTATTTGAGGCGAGTTTCACCGTGATTTTTGGGATTCCTGAAATATGGACTGCCTCCTTGAGCACCGGACTGAGGTAGATCAGGCGATGCTCGGTGTAATCCGCCTGTGCCAAAGCCGATCCGGAAAAGGAATAATTGTCGACCAAGGTTTCTTTGGCTCCGGAACTCAGTTTTTCTGTGCTGAGAGATCCTGCCGCAGGAGCTCCGGCTTTGAGGTACAGGCTTACATTTTTGGCTTCGGGGTTGGGGTAATCGGCATAAGCTGTGGGCTTGGATCTTTCGTCCTGCTCGCGGACGATCCAGGCTTTGGGCTCATCCTCCACGCCATTTTCCACTCCATGCAGGAAGCGGGTAAACCAGCGATTCATCATCGGGAATGGCGGTGCGCCACCGTGCCCGTTTTGGTGGTAATAGATTTTGGAAGGGATTCCTTTGGCGCGGGCGGCATCGTAGATCCGGTAGCTGTGCTCGGGCATCACGTTCCAGTCATTGAATCCGTGGGCCATCAGCAGAGCGGCTTTCATGGATCCCATGTCATTGAGGTAGTCGCGTCCTGCCCAGAAGTCATTGTAGTCTCCTGTGGCGCGGTCCATGCCTTGTGCCATTTCGGTGTCGCGGACGGTTTTGTTGTTGTAGGGTCTTTTGGCTTCGTCCCCGCTGTGGATGAAATCATAGAGCACATCGATATCTTCGCCCAGGTATCCTCCGGGTGAGCGAACCAAGCCATTGGAGCGGTAATAGTGGTAATAGGAGGTGTTGGGAGCGATAGGGATGATGGCTTCGAGGCCTTTGACACCGGTGGTTGCGGCGGCGAGGGGAAGGGTTCCGTTGTAGGAGGTTCCGGTCATGCCGACTTTCCCGGTGGACCAGAAGGCCATGACTTTTTCATTTCCATCCGGGGAGGTGTAGCCGTTGTCTTTGCCCGTCAGCCATTCGATGACGGCTTTGGGGGCCAGGGATTCATTGTCTCCGCCGACAGTTGGGGCACCTTGGGAAAGGCCAGTACCCGGTGAGGAAGAGTGCACCACGATATATCCACGGGGAACCCAAGCCATGATTTCATCATTGGAGATGATCGGCCGTTGGCCTCTTCGCTGGACTTCCACTGTATTTCGGGGTGTTGCAGGGGCGCCCAATTCATGCTTTACATCCCAAAAAATCGGGGCATTGCCTGCTGTACCTGCATAGTAGGGGCTGCTGGCATAGATGATGGGGAGTTTCAATCCTTCTGTTTCCGTCTGTCGCGGTCGGGTGACATCGACATGCATCCGGTCTAATTTTCCGTCGCCGTCGGTATCGAATTCTGTTTCCACCCAAAGGTCATGACGGATCCAATTGGAGGAATCCTTCAGTTCGGGGATAATCTGTGCTTCTCCATTTTCAAAAATGGGTTTGACTTGGGCAATTGCAGCAGTAAGGCTGAAAAATAAACCAAGTGTTAAGATTAAGATAGTTCGGTGTTTTATCATAATTGGGTCAAATGATCGATTTACAGTCTTCTCGGGAGGAGAAGTCTTTTTCACTGATGATTTTAAATATAAACTTTCGATGTTCTAAAATAAAAATCAAAGGTTATCTGCTCCGTTAAACCTTCGAGTACGCCGCGGCGCACTCAAAGGTTTACCTACAAAAGCCTACAAACCATAATTCCTGATTGGGATTTGTTGGCAGCGAGGTATTCGCTCAGGGGTTTAGCAGAGATTTCAACTTGCATATTTCCGGTTCCGGCATGCATCAGGTGAATCCTTCCCTCCTGCTCTACAGCAAAACCCACATGGACGATATCCAGGTTTTTCATGGAGGTGGTGATTGCGATCAGGTCCCCCGCTTGGATGTTTTTTTCAAGTGACTGGATCTCTGCTTTTGGGATAAAATGATAGGTTCTTTTGGCGATTTCCGCTTCGTCTGCTTTGATGGCTTTCAAAAATTCCGGGTTGGAAAGCTGTGCGTAGAAGCGTGGGTTTTCGGACATGAAGGTGGGTTGGTTCGGATAAAGCGTCCCGCCGATTTCTAGAGTGATGTCCCGGATAATGCCTTTTTGTTGATTTTGGTAGATCCAGTCCGAGAAGTAATGCAGTCGGGAGGAATAGTCTTTTCTTACCCCATCTTGATACCGAAGCCGCTCCAATTCCTGCTCGAAACCCTCAAACGTCAAGTTTCCGGACTTGGCAATCCGAGCCATAGTCACCACTGTCTCCAGATAAGTCGTGCAATCCAAGCCGGTCAGGTTGATGACCAATTTCTCATCACCGGGGAGTTCCAATGTTTTTTCGACATAGGGCGTGCCGAGGAAGCTTTGACCGATTTCCAGTGTGAGTTGGTCGATTGATTTGCCGCTAAGCTCTTTTTGAGAAAGTTCGGTCAGGATGCCATCGAGGCGTGCGCGGCTTTCCAGGGTGCAGACGGTTTGGGCGCTGAGTGAGATTGGGAGAAAAAAGAGGAAGAGTGTAAAAAGGCGCATTTGGAGGGGTTTATTTTCAGGGTTTTGGTTAAAGTTGAATGCAATTTTGTCATTTGGCAGGAATGGGCTAAAGCCGCATTCCTATTCAAATTTGTCAATAATTAATGGATTTAAGGAAGTGAATTCCCTTCCTATTCAGAAGGAAAGCTAAAATAATTCAACTCCCCTTCATTTTCTCTCCTCTAGCGGAAAGCTGCGCCAACTCCAAAATCCGGGCCTTTCTGGTTTTTTCGGTTTTGGCGAGCTTCAGCCAACGCAGGACAAAACGCTTGCTGGAATCATTAATTGCAAAGAAAAATTCGGTTGCCCCAATATGCTTTTCCAGTTCATCCTGCAGATCCTGAGGCACGATCAATTGATCCACATCATCCATAAAATCCCACAAACCCGATTGCTTGGAATTTTCGATTGACAGAAAGCCGGATTGATGCATTTTACCTTCAGCGATCAATTTGCCTGCTCTGTCCTTATAGCTTTTGGCCCAATGCTGCACTCGGCGCGGTGAAATAAGCTGCATGGTCCGAGTATCGTCAAATTTCCTACGTATGCCATCAATCCAACCAAAACAGATTAATTCGTCCAAAACATCATCAGTGGAAAGGTATTTCTCAGGTACGATTTTCAAAAATGTCACCAGCCAAACGCTCTTCTCCTGCGCATGATTTTCTTCCAACCATGTCCTTAACTCGGGCTTGGAGGAAACTTCAAGTTTCTCAAAATTGCCGGTTTGGATCATTTTCTTTTGTTTTTATTTCTGCCAATTTTCCCATGGTGAGTTTGGTATTGAGTTGTACTGGTTTTTTTTTAGACCTGTTTTATAAAGCAGACTTTCTATTCTCGTTCCTCGATTAGTCTTTTTACATATTGGATGTAGGCTTCCTTTTTGAAGTCAAACCAATCTTCTCGATATGCTGATGAGTCAATTAGAATTTTGAAATTCTGAAAAGGCTTTCGATTGGAAAGTCGGTCTAAAATCCGCTCTCGGAACTTCAGGTCAGAAATGAAATGAGCAAAGTTTTCCAGGTATTCCCTTCTCGACATATTCCTTGTAACTCCAGGCTCCGCCATTTATGAATTCACATACCTCATTCAGTTTAAAAATCATCTTACTTCGTTTAGTTGATTTAGCACTAAAGCGGATAAGCTATCCATTCGGGAGAAGGCAAACCACTTTTTCCCCAGATCTTTCAGAGAAGCCCCAAGATGATACAATTCGCTTTGATCGATCAGCAAAAATCGGTCATGGCTTTGGGTAAAGGTCTTTATGGTTATTCCAGGATATTGAGCGTTGTGCTTATCCAGATCCAGTTGCAGGGTTTTGGAAACGCTTTTGGTAAAGAGAATAGCTGTTACTCCGATCCTTCGCTTGGTCTGTAGGGTAAGTACGCTTTCGTCTATGTAATTGTCTATCAAAATAATTTCTCTTTTTGCTCTTTTAATCAAATCGGACACAAAAGCATAGGCATCAAAAATCTGCCCATCGAAAAATATTCCTTTGTCTGGTTCGGGTCGTCCTGACTCTAGTGCTTTAAATAATCGGTCAAACTTTTCGTCATTTTGCAATAGTCGTAGTTCCACCTGATCCAAACGCTGGAAGACGGTGGCATTTTGCAGAAGAAATCTACGCATGGAAACAAAGGCTCGCATAATCTCAACATTCACTTTTACAGCATATTCACTTTTCAAAACTCCTGATAAACTGGCCACTCCCTGTTCAGTAAATACATAAGGCAAATATTTCCTGTGTTTCCCACGATTATCTTTTAAGATCGCATTTTGCGATCTTAAAGTCTGATCACTTGATAGCTCACTTGGAGATGACAGCTGTTCCCACTCCTGCCAAGTCAGTTGAAACATAAAATCGGAAGGAAAGCGATCACCATTTCTCTTCACTTGCTCGTTGAGTCGGCCTGTGGATACTTGGTAGAGTTCTGCAAGATCACTATCAAGCATTATATGCATACCCCTGATAGTAAATATCTTATTTTCAATATGTTGCTGATTGATTAATTCCATGGTGTGACTATCAAAGAATCAATGTTTGCGGTCGCATTTTGCGACCGCAAATAATCCAACTCACTTTGAGATAGTTGAAATTTGAAACTCTTGGGAAATTGCTTTTTGCTTCTTTTGACTAGCTCATTAAATCTTTTTATTTCGACCCCAAATAGCTCAGAAAGATTTTGAGCATTGGAAATCATAGTCTGTGGTTTCCAAATTGTAGAGTTCTCCTTTGAAATTCATAATTCCATATCGTAAACCGGTCAAAACATCTTCACTAACCTACCAATTCCCCACCACTTAAAAAAGCCCATTGCACCCCAAAAACCCGCTTTACCCGACAACAGACGACTACAATCGAATACAAACGACTAGCTAACGACTACTTTTTTCGCTGCCCCCAAACTTTGGACCATCAATTATCCTCTAGCGGAAATTGTTAATCAATTCTTCGGATTTGAGTTTCAAAAAATCTGCGAAAATCGGTGCTCTTTTCTGTGTCAAACTTGCCTGACGGCTTCAGGTCTGCGGGAAATTAGTACTAAAGGGGAAGTAGGATTGAAATCCTTGTGGAATTGTAAATGGTAAGCAGTAAGTTGTAAGGGTGCAAAACCCACTCACCACATACTACTTACATTTTACTTTTCACAAAAAAAACAACTACCGAACCATCTCCTTAATAGCCGGGGCAGCCTTTGCATCGGGATAATCCATTCCCAGCAATTGGAAAATGGTGCGGGCGATCATGGCCGACTGCCATTGTCCTTGGGTTTTCATCTCGCCGGTAGCCGGTGTATCCGGACCGATGGCCATCATCCAAATTTCTCCTGCATCCGGTATGCTGGAACCATGACTTTTCCAGGAGGATTTGTTGGTGCCGCGGCCATGGTCTGTGGTGATGATCATGGTGGTTTTGTCCTTGTACTGAGGATCTGACTGGATGAACTCCCAGATTTCCCTGATGTAGGCATCGGTCTGCTGTGCCGACCAGAGGTATTGGTCATATTCGTTGTCGTGGGCCCAGTCGTCTGTTTCACCGTAGGCGATGTAGGTCACGCGTGGCTTGTATTTTCTCATTGCTTCCATGGCAAAGTGATGCGTGAATGGATCCAATCGAACCCCGCCCCAAGGTCCACGGATTTCTGATTGAAGTCGGTTGAGGGTCTTTTCGACATCCGTTAGGTCCGCTCCTTCCGCCTTATCGAAACCTGCGTTGACCGGAACTCCGCTTCGTTCTTTATTGACGATGTATGGAAATACGTCCCAACTACCAAAAGTCATTACTTTGCCTTTGTATTCCGGCTTTTGGTTTAAATATTCCAAAAAAGTCACATTCGGGTTGTTGATTTTGGAGTTGGAGTTGATCCGCTCGTCATCTGCAAAGCCGCTCAAAACCTCATTGTATCCGGGGTAGGAAAACCACATTTTGTTTTGATTGTTGACCATATTTCCATGGGCCCTGTTGCCGTAGATCTGTCCTTGTGTGGCGACTGTGTTCCAGACGAATGGAAAAAGCATTTTGCGGCGAAGCTTGGAATCTTCATGCCAGAAGTCCCCTAAAAGTGAGCCCATGGATTTGATCATTCCGCTGTCGTCGACAAAAAGGGAGTCGGCACCTTTGAAGAGCTCCTGCCACCTGAGTCCGTCCAGGGTGATGAGGACGATATTTTCGGTTTTGTGGGTTTTGTTTTGGGAAAAGGCGGGTTGGGAGGCCAAGAGGCAGAGTGCCAGAAAAAGGAAGGGGAGTCTGTTCATTTTTTGATTGGGCATGATTTTTCAATTATTGGGCTAAAGCCCGGTTGAAGTAACATATTGAATTGGGGAACGGGCTAAAGCCGCGTTCCTATTCAAAAAATGTATTGCAATTGGGCTGAAGCCAGGTTCCTATTCAAGGAATTCCAATTCAATATGTGGAATTATTGGTGTAATTCCCACATTGAATCCCTTCCAATCTTTAGATGGGGGAGTTTAATCGATTCAATTGAAGGTGATAGGCTTTAGATAAAAATTCCTTCTTTCAGTATTGGGCTAAAGCCCGGTTGATTGTAACATGTTGAATTTGGGAACGGGCTAAAGCCAGGTTCCTATTCAGGGATTGTAAATTCAGTAAAAAATGGGCTAAAGCATATTCATACTGGTCGAATTAAATTGCTTTGTGCTCGATGTGCGGTTCTAACAAGCTGCCGGTTCTGTTCCTCGGCATGGATCAAAGCAAATTAAATCCTCCTTTTACCAGAATGACTGAATTTTCGTCTAGCGCGGTGAGGGGATCTATGGCAATATTTCCCCGACTTTTTCCACCGGGAATCACCCTAATGCGCTCGAGTTTGTAGCCTAGGTCGGTTTTCTCCTTTTGCAGCAAAATGTAATACTCCCCGACAAGTTCCACGAGGGCGTCTTCAGGCAGGGACCAGGCTTGTTTTGGGTCAAGCTGTATCCTCGCCTGCACAAACATGCCCGGGAAAAGCCCAAGGCCTTCTTTTTCATCTTCCAAGTCCGCATGTACGTTGATCTGACGTTGCGCATTTACCGATTGACCCACGACATGAATTTCGGCCATAATTTCCCGTTCCGGATTGTCAGGCATAGCGAATGCAACTTTCTGACCGATATGAATTTGTGAGGCATCCTTTTCGAAGAGGATCAGTTCGATGTGTAAATGATCCTTGTTCAGCAATGAAACCGCCTTGCCGGAGGCAGGAAGAAACTGGCCCGGCACCACAAACACATCTTCCACAAAGCCTTTGATGGGGGAGTAAACCGGGACTTTGGAGCGGATAGTTTCAGGTGTCAGGTCCTCGGCGTTGATATTGATCAGGCTTAGCTGCTTTTTCAAGCCCTGGCATTTTGCAAGGGAGCTTTGGTAATCTGCCTCGGCCTTGAGGAAGTTTTTCTGTGCCGAAATCTGTTCTGCGGAAAGTGTTCTTTGGCGCTCAAACTCAGCTTTTAAATAAGTCAGCTGACTGCTGGTCTCCAGATAATCCTGCTGCAAGCGAATGAAGTCAGGGTTTTCAAGATAAAACAGGGTCTCCCCTTTCCGTACTGCCTGTCCTTCGATCAGTTTGAGGTCACTCACATATCCTCCGAAGTAGGCGGAAATTTCCTGCATGCCTTCGACCGGAACCTTGACGGTGCCCTGCACATTGATTTCAGTGGAGAAGTTTTCCTTTTTCGGGCTCCCCCACTCCATTTTCATGGTGTTGAACTGAACTTCGGTGAGGAAAATCTCCCGGGTACCTTCGGGTGCTTCTGCCACTTGAATGCCTTCTCCAGTTGAATTTTCGGAATTTCCGCAACTTGATGCCAAAGCTAAAGCCAAGGCCAAAATGCTGAAAGGGTAAAATTTTGATCGAAATGCTTCCATCAGTTATTGAGATAAATAAGTTCTAATTGGTTGAGTTGGTAGTCCAATCTAGCCTGCAGGTACTGCAGGGTGATATTCCGTGAGTTTTCGATCAGTTGGACGTATTGAAAGAAATCAATTTCCCCTTCTTTAAAAGAGCGGATTGCCTGCTCTCTCAGTTGAGTGGAGAGCACATTCCCCTCCGATTCGTAGTATTGGATTACTTGCTGGTTTTGAGCCAGGGACAATTGAATTTTTGCGGCGTTGGTTTCGAGTTTTTGCTTAAAAGCCCGGGACTCCAGCAGGATTTGTTCCTGTCGAACTATTCCCGCTTTAATTTTTGCGCTTTGGGATCCAAAAAACAAGGGGATACCGATTCCCGCCTGAAAACCGGGATAGACAATGGCTCCGGCAGCGGGATTGGTACCGCGGAAGATATCCAGGTTCATATCAGGGAGCAAGCTTCTCCGGTCCACTTTTACCTGACTTTCGGCCTGAAGAATCGCGTATTCATAGCGCAAGAGGGCCGGGTGATTATCGAGCTCGGCCAGACTGTTGAAGGATACAGCTTCTCCTGCCAATTGGATTTCTCCTTCGATATTGAGAAGTTGGCGGAGCAGGTTCTTTGAAATTTCAAAATTTCGGATTGCCTCGGCTTTTTTCAGCCCAATCTCCCGCTGCTTGCTTTCCGCGGTAAGCTTTTCCAAAAGATTGGACTCGCCTGTTTCGAGTCTGCGGGTGGCTGCTCTGGCAAATTCCCCATAGAGGCTATCCAAGAACAGGTAATGCTGCTCCAGTCCCTGCCAAAACTGTGCGGTGACAAATGCCTGACTAACTTCCTTTTGGAGGAGTCTGGCACTCAGTTGGAGTTGTGCTGCTTCCTGCATTTCCGCAGCCTGGAGGACAGATTTCTGGGCCATATAGAGTGAGGGGAAATCAAAGCTTTGCCTTACTCCCCACACCCGGTTGTAAACTCCGTTTTCGGCAATGTCATTTTTATCGTATCCGTGGTAAACCTGTGTTTTGCCAATAGTCCAGGCCGAATTGCTTCTTGCCGCGGCGGATTCCAAACCTTTTTGTTCAGCTTGGATGCCCAAATTCTGTTGCTGAGCCATTTGAAGCGCCTGTTCGAGGCTAAGCGTTTGGACTTCGGTTTGTGAAAAAGCGGGCACCGACAATCCCGTCAGGAGCAGCAAAAGCATGACTGCGGTTTTTTGGATTTTGCTACCTCCTGCTTTCCTGGAATTGAAAAGCACATACAATACAGGCAACACTACCAGGGTGAGTAAGGTGGCTGAGATCAGGCCTCCAACGACCACGGTAGCCAAGGGGCGCTGCACCTCAGCACCGGCAGAACCGGAGACGGCCATGGGCAAAAAGCCCAACGCCGCGGCTGAGGCGGTCAGCAATACCGGACGCAGGCGTTCTTTTGCTCCCAGGATTACCAATTCCCGGATGGATGTAAATTTATCTTTCATGGATTTGAAATGTTCGATCATGACGATGCCATTGAGCACGGCGATTCCAAAAAGCGCAATAAATCCCACGCCGGCAGAGATGCTAAAAGGCATGTCTCGGAGCCAAAGAAGGAGGATACCGCCAATGGCCGAAAAAGGGATCGCCGTGTAAATCATAAAGGCATCTCTAGTGGATGAAAATGCGAAATACAGGAGAATGAAAATCAAAATCAGGGCAACAGGAACGGCGATCAACAGTCGGGAACGGGCTTGCTGCAGATTCTCAAACTGGCCACCATAATCTACCCGATAGCCTTCCGGGATATTAATTTTGGAAACGATACCCTGAATGTCATCCACCACAGATTGTAAGTCCCGATTTCTCACATTCACACCGATGACCACCCTACGTTGGGTGTTGTCTCTGGAGATTTTTGCCGGGCCTTTGGTGTAGGAGATTTTTGCGAGTTCGCTGAGGGGCACACTTCCTCCGGTGGGCAGCTGAATGGCGGCATTTTCCAGGTTGAAAATATCCTTTCGGAACGGTTCTGCATATCGGATCACGAGGTCAAATTGCTTTTCCCCTTCGAATACAGTTCCGGCACTCAATCCTGCAAAACCCATGGTCACGACCTGATTGAGGTCTTCGACATTGAGCCCAAACTTGGCGATTTTTGCGCGGTCGTATTCGATTTTCATCTGAGGGAGTCCGTCGACTTTTTCCAGAATAATATCCGCTGCGCCTTCCACTCCCTGGATTGCTGCCTCAATTTCGGTGGCGGTTTTCAAGAGGACATTAAGATCTTCGCCGAAAACTTTGATTGCCAAATCAGCCCGTACGCCGGTGATCAGCTCATTGAATCGCATCTCGATGGGTTGGGTAAACTCGTAGTCCAAACCAGGTATTGCTTCCAGTGCTTTTTTGAATTCCTCTGCCAATTGGTCTTTGGTCTCGACAGTCGTCCACTCGGAAGGGGGATGTAAGGTCACGATCACGTCACTTTCCTCCATGGACATGGGGTCAGTGGGAATTTCTGCGGCACCGATACGGGTGACGACTTGCTTCACTTCGGGGAACTTCATGAGGATCTCCTCCATTTTGGTCACCGTCTCCACGGTATTGGAGAGGGTGGTTCCAGTTTTCAGCACCGGCTGAATCACAAAATCGCCCTCGTCCAAAGTCGGCACAAACTCGGACCCCATGGTGGAAAAAAGAAAAATGGCGCCAAGTAATATTGCGGCTGCTCCTGAAAGAACAGCCTTTGAATGATTTAAGGCCCAATTGATGGTGGGTTCGTAGATCCTGTTCAGAAAATTGATCAGAAGAACCGACACGTTTCTAGGTCCCGGCGCTTCAGATTTTAGAAAAAGCGAAGAAACAACCGGTACATAGGTTAATCCTAAAATCATCGCTCCGATCAAGGCGAAGCTGAAAACTTCGGCCATGGGACGAAACATCTTGCCTTCCACGCCAGAAAGCGAAAGAATCGGGATGAAGACGATAATGATGATGATCTGACCAAAAATGGCCGAATGCATCATTTTGGAAGCTCCGGAAAATGCAATTTTATCCTTTTCGATTTGTCTTTCGCCAGGGGATAGTCCCTCAAAGAGCGCGGTTGATCTGGTAAATCGGAAGGCGATGTATTCCACAATGATCACGGCACCATCGATGATAATTCCAAAGTCAATAGCTCCCAAACTCATCAAATTGGCATCGACGCCAAAGATGTACATCATGGAAAGTGCGAATAGCAAACTCAGGGGAATCACCGAGGCGACCACCAAGCCCGAGCGGAAATTTCCCAGGAGCAATACCACCACAAAAACTACGATGAGGCAACCCAAAATCAGGTTCTCGGCGATGGTGAAGGTGGTGCGATCGATCAGTTCGGAGCGGTCCAAAAAGCCATTGATCACGATGCCCTCGGGCAGGGTGTTTTGCATTTCGTCAATCCGTTCCTTTACCCGGTCGATGGTTCCTTTTCCATCTGCCCCTTTGAGCATCATGACCTGACCGAGGACTTTTTCACCTTCGCCGTTGGCGGTGATTGCACCGAAGCGGTTGGCATGTCCGAAGCGGACTTCGGCAATGTCCCTGATGTAAATCGGAGCTCCATTTCGGACTTCTACCACGATATTTCCAATGTCCTCCAGGCTGGTGACGAGACCTTCACCCCGGATGAAAAAGCTTTCGTTGGTTTTTTCGATGTAGCTGCCACCTGCTACGGAGTTGTTTTTACTCAGGACATCGTATACTGCGGCCAAGTTGATATTCATCCCCTTGAGGCGATCGGGGTTGATGGCTACTTCATATTGTTTGAGAAAGCCTCCCCAGGTGTTGATTTCCACCACTCCCTGGATTCCTGCAAGTTGCCTCCTGACGACCCAATCCTGAATGGTGCGAAGATCCGTGATGGAATAGTTATCCTCATAGCCGGGTTTGACATCAATGATGTATTGGTAGATTTCCCCCAAACCTGTAGAAATGGGCCCCATAAAAGGAGTGCCGAATCCCTGAGGTATCCGCTCCTGAGCCATGATCAAGCGCTCAGAAATTAGCTGTCTTGGCAGGTATGTGCCCATGCTTTCTTCGAAAACGATGGTCACTACCGAAAGACCGAATTTTGAAACAGAGCGAATTTCCAAGACGCCGGGAAGGTTGGCCATCTCCAGTTCGACGGGGTAGGTCAGGTATTTTTCAACATCCTCGGTGGCGAGATTTCGGGAGGTGGTGATGACCTGGACTTGGTTGTTGGTGACGTCAGGCACTGCACCGATCGGCAGATTGACCAAGGAGAAAATCCCGAATCCCAACCAAATGGCAATGAAAATAAAAATGATGAGCTTATGCGCGATACTCCACTGAATAATTCGGTCTAGCATGAAGGTGCAGGATTTTGGCCCAAAGATCCTTTACCAGCCTTTAATCAA
Source organism: Algoriphagus sp. (assembly GCF_030694375.1). Classification (GTDB taxonomy): domain Bacteria; phylum Bacteroidota; class Bacteroidia; order Cytophagales; family Cyclobacteriaceae; genus Algoriphagus. The sequence continues at coordinate 484,168 of NZ_JAUXYL010000020.1, read as the reverse complement.
GCTTAGGGCTTTCTTAAGATTTGCTTAAGAATTGGGGAAATCCAATCGAAAGGTACTTCCCTTGCCCTTTTCACTGCTTACTGAAACCTTTATCCCGGATTCTTGCGCAAGCTTTTTCACGATCGCCAGACCGAGTCCTGTCCCCGGAACCAATTGATCCACGGCTTCTTTTTCCCTGAAAAATGGGTCAAAAATTTTCTCTAAATATTCCTTTGAAATTCCGGAGCCCGAGTCGCAAATCTCGATGTAGGGAGTCCCCACATTCAGTCCCGTTTTGACAAAGATTTCAGTTTCGGGTTTAGAATATTTGATGGCATTTTGAAGCAAGTTGCCCAGAATCAGCTGAAGGGATTTTTCGTTTGCTTTGAGGTAGATCGGAATCCCTGACTGGGACTGAAAGGTAATTTTTCGATTTTGCTCGGAGGCTGTTTCGTCAACTATTTCTTCCAGAAAAGTGATCAGTTCGAGCTCCTCCTTCACCAGGTTTTTCCCTTTTTCTTCTCTCGCCAAAGCCAGCAGTTGGTCGATCGTGGCGGACATCCGGTCAATGCTCGAGAGGGAAGTTTTGATTTTTTCGACATATTCCTCAGCAGTTCTTGGCTTGCGGATCAGCACTTCCAGGGTGCCGCGAAGAACCGACAGAGGCGTGCGCAACTCATGGGAGGCATCTGAGGTGAATTGTTTTTCCCGATTTAGCGAGGCTTCCAAACGCTCGAGGAGTTCATTGATGGATCGGGTGAGTTGGCCGATTTCATCATTGGCTTCGGCCAGGGGAACCCGTTCGTTGAGGTTACTTTGTGTGATTTGATTGGTTTTGCGGATGATCTGCTGTATGGGTTCAATACTTTTGCCTGCCAGGTATCGCATCGTCAAAAACAGCGAAAGCAGAATGCCCGGATAAAGGATCAGTAGCACATTCCGGAGATTGTTAAGCAGCTCCCGGGAATCGTCAAAGGATTTGGCTACCAGAAGGTATCCTTCCTGTTTTCCGGCTGTAATCAGCGGGATCTGCATTTGTCTGACTTCACTTGCGCCCAGTCTGAGGGTCCAGGCTTCCTTTTTGGCGGATTTTTCGGGGGAAAAGCTCAGGTGGTTTTCGCGGAGATTTGGGGATCTGTCCATGGATTTTCCATTCAGGTCCACGATTTCGATGAAAATGGGATTGAGCTGAATTTGGCTATGTTCCATTTCCTCCCACTCATCCATGTGAAGGAAACGGATCTCCCCGTTTACCAAAAAAATCTGCCCCTTGTGCTTGTCTGTTTCGAGGCCGAGTTCCCGGTCAATCGTATCGATCACCGTAAGATTGGCTACGAAGTAAATCACTCCAAAAACCACCAAAATGATCAGTGAGGTGACCAAGGTAAGTCGGCTTGCGATCCGTTCTTTGTAGGATGAGCTCATAATTCCTTCGCCATATAGCCCACTCCCCGGATCGTCTGAATGTAATCTTCCTCGATATGTAAGTTCAACTTTTTGCGAAGCGAGTTGATGAAAACATCAATCACGCCGGTGTTGTATTCAAAGTGGATGTCCCACACGCTTTCGATGATCCGTGTGCGTCGGCATACCTTGTTTTTATTTCGTACCAGATACTCGAGGAGGGCAAATTCCTTTTGAGTGAGTGGGATTACCACATCTTCATTCATGACTAGGTGTCGGTCAGGAAAAATAGTGATCGGTCCAAGGCTCAATTTTTCCTCCAAATCTGTTTTTCCTCTCAGTTGCACGCGGATTCGCACGAGCAATTCCTCAAAGTGGAATGGCTTTTTGATGTAATCATTGGCTCCGGATTGAAGCCCGAAAACCGTCTCGTCGAGGGTGTCCTTTGCTGTGAGAAAAATAATTGGAGTTTGGGGGAAGTCTTTGCGAAACTGACGGGTAAGCTCGATTCCGCTGATTCCGGGCAGCATCCAATCCAGGAGAAGTAGATCGTAATTGCCGGAGAGGGCAAGTTCCAATCCTGCCTTTCCATTATCGGCTACATCAACGGCAAAAGCCTCCTCCTCCAATCCCTGCTTCAGGAAATTGGAAATTCCGGCTTCGTCTTCAACTATCAGGATGCGCATGAGTAAAGGTATTGAAAAAGCAAAATTTAGAAATTCAGCTGAAAGTCAGTGTATTGCTTGCTTAAGATTCACTTAAGTTTTATTTGGCAGGCGCACTGACCACGCCCACCATGCTGTCAGCGGTACCATAGTATAGGAGCCACTTCCCTTGAAAATACACCAAGCCCTCCAAGAAGGTAGTTCCCTCGGGATATTGGCCTGACTTTTCAAAAGGCAATTCGGGTTGAATAAACGGATCCGTCACACGGTCCAAAAGCTTCCAGGGTTCTGCAGCGTCAAAAAGCGCCTGCCCGCCGGTATAAACTCTATTTCCAAGGTTTTTCACTCCCACTTGCCGGGAGTTTCCAGCATTGTAAAGGACTACGATTCCATCTTTGGTGAGCAGCGGGGGCGGTCCTGCCTCCACGAGCCAGGAATCAAAAAAACCAGGCCTTGGACTGAGTACGGGGACACGGTTTCCTTCATGGTTTTCCAGAGGGACCCAATTCACGAGGTCATCCGATGTGGCTAGCCAGATGTGTGGCACACCATAATACATCCAGTATTTCCCGTCGATTTTTGCGGCGAGGAGTTTGCCGTTTTTCAGCTCGGTGACGATGGCCCCGGATTTGGATTCAGTGTTATGGTATTTTCCTTCTTTCCATTCTTTGAAAATCGGGCCATGCTTTTCCCAGTTTTTCAAATCTCTGGAAGTAGCCACGGCAAGTCTTGGCACATCCCTGTTCCATTGGGTATAGGTCAGCACGTATAGGCCTTCTTCTGTCTCGACGATCCGGGGGTCTTCCGTTCCTCCCGTCCACTCAAATTCCTTTTGAGAATCAGTTTGAGGATAGAAGAAGGGTACTTTTTCCCGCTTGAAGCGAAATCCATCGGATGAAGTAGCCATTCCGAGTCGGGAAGTGTGGCCGCCAATTTCCTTTTCACCGAGTTTTTCCTCTGCACGATAGATTACATGCACCTGTGCGTTTCGGACGATAGCTGCGGGGTTGAAGGTCGCCATAGATTCCCATTTGACGGTTTTGCCGGTCATGGGATCTTTGAATTCCGTGTCTGAAATTGGGGCAATGATGGGTTGGGCGTTTTCCGGTCTCTGGAATGGGCCGAGCATCCAGGGTTTTTCTTGGGCCAATGCAGGGAGAGAAATCAGAAAGGCAAGAATCAGGTGAAATTTTCGCATGTTGCAAGATAACCGCTTCGAGGAAAACCCAAAGGCTTTTTTGTATCGTACATCTCTAAGATTTTTTTTACCACAGAGAAAAAAGAGAGATTTATTTGGCTTCTACTAAATTTATATGAGTATCCGCAAGGATGCACGTTGGATAAAAATTGGCAGAGTAAGTTGCGGATCCTCGACCATCGTCCATGGTCCATAGCTTAGCAAATCTGTCCTCCAATCCAAATTTCAAAGGCTATTTGCAGGTTCACGGATACACATATAAATTTAAAAAGAACTGCATACCTAAATTCTTCTTTAAACCTTTTCTGAGAGCACAGAGAAAAGCTAAAGCTTTTTTTATCAGCCAGTAAAACAGATCTGTGATTATCTGTATCTTTTTCTGTGGGGATCTGCGGGAAAACAAAAATCACCAAATCCCTAAAATGAAGAAGTCTTCTAAATTTCGCTCTACGGGGAAATCTGGAAATCCACTTAGGCAGTCTGAAGACTGCATTTGTTTAAGCACAAGTCTGGAAGACTTGCGCTAGGCTGTTCTGCCAGTAAGAAAAATGAACCAGGAAGATGGCGGATAATCGTCCACACTTGTCCGCCGTGGTGGAGACGACAGTCAACTGTCCACACCTGTGCGCCGTGGCGTAGCTCGTTTTTTGGAACTTCAATACTTAATTTATTTGGCTACTGGTATGAAAGCGGATATACAGAAAATTTAAAAAGAACTGCATACCCAAATTCTTTTTTCAACCTTTTCTGAGAGCACAGAGAAAAGCTAAAGCTTTTATTTATCAGCCAGTAAAACAGATCTGTGATTATCTGTGTCTTTTTCTGTGGGGATCTGCGGGAAAACAAAAATCACCAAATCCTTAAAGTGAAAAAGTCTTACAAATCTCTCTCTGCAGGGAAATCTGGAAATCCAACTAGGCAGTCTGAAGACTGCATTTGATTAAGCACAAGTCCGGAAGACTTTGCGCTAGGCTGATGTAAAAAAAAAGGCTCCCGGGAAACCCAGAAGCCATTTTTGGAAAAGTGAACCTTTTATTTATACCAATTCAGCCTTTGGAAGGGCTGACTTTTTTGCTTTAGCGTGTTTCTTTTTCTTGTGCTTATTCCACCAAATCAAGGTTCCGGTGATTGGCAATGAGGTAGCAATCAGACATGCCACAAACCAAAGGAACTTGGTGAACTGCCCGAAGATTTCTCCGGTATGCAGGGACTTAACAGATCGGCCGATTTGTTGTCTGACAGTCAAATCCGAAAACAATTTCGCTTCCTTCACTTCAAGATTACCGGGCTCTACTGTCAACTGATCTGCTCCTGCTTTCGCGAAAAAGCCTGTGCGTGACTTACTGATTGAGATATTTTCTCCCGGCTTATTTGGAAGTGTAATTCTAAGATTTCCCTCGTAATTCAATCTGGAATTCCCCAAGGCAAGGACCCCGTCGAGCGAGAATGCCGGCATTTCCAAAGGCAAGACTTCAGCAGGCTTTTCGGCAGTTCCCATGCTTTGATTACCGTTCTGCGCGGGTGCCTGATAGATGTCCCAAGTTTTCTGCCAGCCTTCCTTATACCACTGATAGGACCAAAAAGGGCCTGTCACCGCCATGATAAAAAGTGCCAAAATGGAATAAAATGCAAGGGTATTGTGCAGGTCGTGATTGATACGCTTCCAATTGCCTGACCATTTGATTTTCAGACCTTGTCTCCAGTTTTTCACTTTCTGAGGAAACCAGATAAACAGCCCTGTGATTACGCCCAACAAGAAAAGTAGAGTTGCAACTCCATTGATAAATCTCCCCAACTCCATGTTGGTCTTGGATTCCAGGATGGGTTCTTCGATTTTGTCCAACAACAACCAACGGTGCAGGGAGAACATGTAGCCCATAAATTCCTCAGTTCCGGTTTTTTCGATGTTATTTGCGAGAATTTCTCCGGAATATGGATTAACAAAGTATGTGTTTGGCTTTTCAGCCTCTGGTGTTTTCACTCCAAACTGAACCGTGCGATCCTCTGATTGGAAAACATTGACGCTTACTACTACACCTTTTAGCTCCCCTTCAACTTGAGTTTTCAATTCATCCAGCGATTTCCTTTCACCTACCGACTCAACAAAATACCGCTCAGAATCAGCCGTTTCGCGGATTTCGGTATTGTAGACGTAGATCGTACCACTGAGACAAACTGCAATTACGATCAGGCCACAGGTGAGGCCTGCATAGAGATGGATATCATTTAAAAACTTGCGGATCGGCTGCCACATAGCGCGTATATTTTTAATTTGGAACAAATCTAAAGAAGAGTTTTAATTATTTAGAATTGATCTAAGAAAAATAATTGATTATCTGCAAATACCCTGAAAAACAAATATGCTTACGAGTAGTAGTCCTGATGACGAAGAATTTACTAAGCCAATAAATACTTTACTTCGAAAAAAACCTACTTGTGCTTATCTTCCGAAAATTTAGACTCAGCAATGCGCACAATTTCTTTCTCTCTGGTGATTATAGCCTTGTTATTCACTTTCTCCTGCGAGCAAAAAGACACCACTCCTGATCCAAGGCTAGATCAGCCGGAAGATTTCAAGAAATTATTGGATGCCCATGGTGACTGGAGCAAGTGGGTCAATGCCAAAGGGTTTTCTTATGCGATGGTTCACGAAACGAATCTGGCTTGGGAGAACCACTACATCAGCCTGCCGGATCGTAAAGTGCGGATTGACGCCGATGCCTGGCAAATTGGGAATGACGGTGAAAAAGTATGGATCAGCCCAAACCGGCAAGCCTTTCAGGGGAATTCAGTTCGCTTTTACCATAACCTGTACTTCTATTTCTTTTCCATCCCATACATCTTCACCGATCCGGGTGTAAGCGTCAAAAAGACTGAAAACAAGCTTGTCAATGGGATTTCCTATGAAGCTTTTGAGGTGAGTTTTGAGGAGAATGTGGGCAGCAGTCCCAATGACATCTATTTTATGCTGGTGGATCCCGAAACAGGAAAACTGGCATGGGTACTCTATTCTGTCACCTTTTTTGACAAGAATAACACAAAGCTGAATGCCCTCAAATACGAGGACTACCGGGATGCAGGTGGATTGATTTTCCCTAGAATCATGACAGGTTACCAGTTTGAGAATGACTCAACCAAACGCCTTAGCTATCAGGTTACATTTTCAGATGTCTTTCTGGTGGAAAAAGCCATGGATGCAGCGCTTTTTGCCATGCCTGAAAAAAATGCCGTAGCGGCGAATTAGAGGTGGTTAGTGGTTAATAGTTAGTGGTTAATAGTTAGTGGTTAGTAGTTAGTAAGTAAGTAGTTAGCCATAGTGCTTGGAAAAAATCCTTCAGCACATTAACTATCAGCTATTGACAAAATCTTGATCATTGCTCATTGCTCATTGGTCATTGATCATTGAAAATTGCGCTATTGCTTCCCTTTATTGAGCAGCTTCATATCCACGAAGGTTTTCAAATCGGAATCTGAGAAGCCCCCGAATGTACCCTGTACCGGCAAGGTTCGTGAAGGATCGGGATGACAAGCTAAGGGAATATAGCGATGGTCAGTGAGCAAACCCAAGCTTGGGTCTAAGCCAATCCAACCGGCACCCGGCAGAAACACTTCGAGCCAAGCGTGCAATTCGTGACCTTCATCCAAATCCGGGTTAAAGGCATATCCGCTGACAAATCTGGCGGCAAGGCCTAATTCCCGCAACATTTCCATTTGCATCAAGGAGATATCCCTGCAGGAGCCTTTTCGCTCCGAAAAGGTGAAATCCGGCTCCCAAATATTTTGTTCGTGACGAATCTCATGTTTCCAGTTGAGGTAAATGTCCTGAGTCATATTCACCAGAAAATCAACGAGCCCATTGGATTTTTTCTTGATATGCTCAAGAAAATCCGAGAATTGATTTTCTGACTTGTCCGACAAAAAAGGAATGAGAAAAGCGGTTCTTTCCTCATAGCTGAACTGGAAAAAGGGATTGTTCCAGCCCATTTCCTCAAAATTTTGGTCAATGATAAACCCAAAAGGGTTGAAGGAATGCAACTTGAAGATCCATTCCCCGGTGATGTCGAGGGATTGTGTAGGAACAGAGAACCAAGCAAGTTTGTACCAATTCCCTGCGAGATCCTGACGGTAGTTTTGCCCGTCCGGGTCAGGAAGGATGTTGAATTTCTGGTGTTCTACCCGGAAATAGGGTCGGTGCTGTGGGATCAAGTAGAGCTTATGCATCCCAAGTACAACTTCTGAACTGTAATCGTATTTAGAGTGATGGGTGACTTGAACCAGCATAATTAACCCTCCCGAGAGACTAAATTAAAATCTTCGAAGGCGCTACTCAATACTTCAGAAGGCAGTTCTGCAATTGCGTTTTTCAGACGGTTATTCCAAAACGCGGAGACATGCTCCAATTCCTTTTGCTCAAAGCGCTTTTCCTTGATGAAGTAATCGTCATTTTTCAAGACTACGGTATCAATTGGGAAGTCCACATCATTGGCAGAGATTCGTGTTGCATCAAAGGCCAGGAAGGCACACTTCAAAGCATACTCCAGGGAATCGTCGTAATGGAGAGATCGCCGGAGAACCGGGTTTCCAAATCCCGTATTTCCGATGATGACAAAGGGGGTACCTGATCTTATTTCTATCCAATTCCCTTGGGGATAGAGCAAATACAATTTGGGTTCGGAATCTTCTTCCAACTGTCCTCCGATGATCGAAAACAAATTAAAATTGAAGCCGGCTTCCTCCAGGAAGGTTTTGTCTTCCTTTGCCACGATTTTCACCTGATTTCCAAATTCATTGACCGCCTGATAGAGTTTGGTAAAGGAATCGTCTTTTCGGTCAATCACTTCAGAGAAATAGGTAATTGCCTTATCTCTAACTGACCTCAGCCCGGAAGTCATGATAAAGAAGGTGTGTTTTCGCTTGTTGACGGTGAAAACTTTTTTGGAAGTTGTGGTTTCGCTACCGGAGGTAATACGAGTATCGGAAAGCCCCACAAGGCCATTTTTTGTTTTTATTCCCAGACAGAACGTCATGCTTGCGATTGAGATTGAGAGATATTATTTTCTTTAACCCGAAAATAATTGATGTCTATAAGGTCGGAAATATGGTTGATTTTTAGCTGAACTGTATCTAAATATTCATGAAGTCCGCCAGAAATTACTTCAGCGACCTCAGAGTACTCCATACGGGAGCGCATTTCGCCCATTGCTTTTTCGGCAGAGTTTTTAAATCCATCAGCGGTATTGCCTGAAATACAGTGCAGGCAACGCTCGGCTTCCTTGATGCAATAATAAATGGACCGGGGAAAGTACTTATTCAATACCATAAACTCAACAATTCCCGAAGGATCTATATTTCCGTAGAGTCGTCTGTAGGTGTTGAATCCTGTCACAGATTTGAGTAGCGCCATCCAGTGAAGGAAATCCATAGGCGAGCCAACTTCATAAACCGAAGGCAGGAGAATGTGATATTTCACATCGAGAATACGGGAAGTCTTATCGGCACGCTCCAGGAGCTGTCCCAGTTGCCTGAAGTACCACCCTTCCGTTCGGGCTACGGTTGCATCTGCAAGACCATAGAGCAGAAGAATCTGATTTTTGACCTGCTCGTAAAACTGCCGGGGATCTTCCTTTTTCCAAACTTTCTTTTCCAGGCCTGTCTGCATCATGTAATACAGTTCATTGGCTTTTTCCCAGGTCTCCTTGCTGAGGTTTTCGCGGATAATCCTCGCGTTTTCCCGTGCATTGGTGACAGCAGAAAGCATTGAGTTAGGATTGTCCGCATCGAAAGTCAAAAAGAACATGACCTGATGACGCTCAAAGCCGGTGTATTTTTTTTCATATAAAGCCAAATCCCCGGTAGCGGCGACCAAAGGTCCCCACTGCTCCTTCAGGTCTGTCGGCAGATCCTGCATCAGGTTGAAATTAACATCGATGAATCGGGCGTAATTTTCGGCTCTTTCCAGATATCTTCCCAGCCAATAGATATGACTTGCTACTCTACTTAGCATAGTTTTTTAGATTAATTGTACAGTACCCAAGTATCTTTACTTCCTCCACCTTGGGAGCTATTTACTACCAATGAGCCTTTTTTCAGGGCCACCCGAGTGAGGGCCCCGGGGATCACTTCAATCTCATCTCCATACAATATGTAAGGCCTCAAATCCACATGTCGTCCTTGGATTCCCTCATCGGTCAAGCAAGGGACCGTAGAGAGGGACAAGGTTGGTTGAGCGATGTAATTTGTAGGATTTCCCTTGATCAATTCACGAAATCTATTGTGTTCCTCCTTGGTGGATTTTGGTCCGATCAGCATGCCATATCCTCCGGCAGCATTCGTTTCCTTCACGACCAATTGATCAATGTGGTCTAAAACGTACTGTCTATCCTGCTCTTCCCGACAGAGGTAAGTTGGGACGTTGTTGAGGATAGGCTCTTCATTCAGGTAGTATTTGATGATGCGGGGCACATAGGCATAGACCGCTTTGTCATCGGCCACTCCTGTACCGGGGGCATTGGCAAAAGCCACATTTCCGGCTTTGTAGGCTTCGAAAATCCCCGGAACGCCAAGCATGGAGTGGGGATTGAAAGTCAGGGGATCAAGAAATGAATCGTCGATTCTTCGGTAAATCACATCGATCTGCTGTAGGCCTTTGGTGGTTTGCATGTAGACGATTTTATCCTTGACGATGAGATCTACGCCGTTGACCAGCTCTACACCCATTTGGAGGGCGAGGTAGGAATGCTCAAAATACGCCGAATTGTAAATCCCCGGAGTCAATACACCCACTACAGGTTTTGATTTGTTGGACAGAAACTGAAGCATCCGAAGCAGTTTGGTCGGATAATCAGAAACCGGCATTACGCCTTCATCATTGAAAAGCTGTGGATAAGCGCGCTTAATGATTTCCCGGCTTTCGAGCATGTAAGAAACACCGGAGGGACAGCGTAGATTATCTTCAAGAATGTAATATTCCCCGTCTTTGTCCCGTACGAGATCTGTGCCGGTGATGTGGCACCAGATTCCTTTGGGTGGAGTCAGTCCGATGCAAGGCTTGAGGTAGTCTTTGGATCCGAGGATAAGTTCAGCAGGCACGATCCCATCTTTCAGGATTTTTTGGTCGTTGTAGATATCCTGAAGAAATAGATTGAGTGCATAGATCCGCTGCTTCAATCCGGCTTCGAGCTTTTTCCATTCTGCATTGGGGATGATCCGAGGGATAATATCCAAATGAAGGATTTTTTCAAGGCCTTGATTATCGTGGTAGACATTGAAGGTCATGCCCATTGCCTTTTGAGCTTTGTTGGCAGAGTGTTGGAGTTGCCCCATTTTTTTGGAGGAAGCCTTGTTCAGGTAGCCAAAAAACTCTTCGTAATGCCCTCTGATTTTTCCATCCGGGGTAAACATTTCGTCGTAATGTTCACTGGAAGAATATCCTTCTGTCTTCATATTTGGTAAATTAAAAACACCCTACAAGATAAAAAGTAAACCTTAAAATCAAATTTTATCAACAAAATTCAATTTTTGAGTTCATTTTTTTATCATTTCAGGCGAGATAATGATTTATTTTCAAAAATCGAAGTTTGATCGTCGGGACTTCAGAAATCACTTATTCCAGCGCCAAGGCATGACGCACCATGTGTTCTTCCACTCCGGAGTTGATCATGACCATCAGTTTATCACCGGATTTCAACTCAGTGGCGCCATTGGGTGTAATATATTTGTTATTTCTGTTAACCAACACGATGAGTGAGGTTTTCGGGAAGTTCAATTCCAGTATTTTTTTACCGTCAATAAGTGAGTTTTCGGGCAAATTGACTTCCACAAGTGCATTTTTAAAGTCTTCAGACAGTTCAATATCCAACAGACTCCTGCGCTTTAATCCGGCCGGAACGGCCAAATGAAGCCATTTGGCGACTTTGGCGAGGGTCGTGGCCTGGAGTGCCACGGATGTGATGACAATAAAGAAGACTATATTGAAAATCAGGCTGCTTTTCTCCACTCCTGCGATCAAAGGGAATGTGGCAAAAACTATCGGGACTGCCCCTCTCAATCCAACCCAGCTGACAAATGCTTTTTTCCGGTTGGAGAAGTTGAAAAAAGACAAGGAAGCCCAAACTCCAATTGGGCGAGCCACCAAAATTAAAAACATCGCAATCACAAAGCCCAAACCAATCACCGGCCAAACCTGGGAAGGGTAAACCAATAATCCCAAGGCAATGAACATCACAATCTGCATCAGCCAAGCTATCCCGTCAAAAAACTTGATCAAACTTTTATGGTGAAGCATACTGCTTTGATTCATTGTGATGGCAGACAGGTAGACCGCCAAAAATCCATTACCGCCAATCAAATCCGTCACCGCATACACCAAGACAACCAGCCCCAGCATCAATACCGGATAGAGTCCTTCATATTCCAGGTTGATTTTATTGATCAGAAAGACGATGCCTTTTCCCAGCAAAATCCCTGCGGCTGCTCCGAAAATCATCTGCTTAAAAAACATCGGGACCAGGTCTACCGGGCTGAAACCCTCCACGCTTAGCCAGGAGGTCATCCCTATTGTCAAGAAAAATGCCATGGGATCGTTACTTCCCGATTCGAATTCCAGTAGTGGCCTGAGGTTGCCTTTGAGTCCGATACTTTTGCTCCGCAGAATGGAAAATACAGCCGCAGCATCTGTTGAAGAGACGATTGCACCGAGGAGGAGACCTTCTTTCCAACTCAAATCGGCAAACCAACTGGCAAAAAGGCCTACAGAAACGGCTGTCAGCAAAACGCCAACAGTACTGAGAAGTAAACCGGGTTTAAATACAGGTTTGATCGATTGCCATTTGGTATCCAAGCCCCCGGAAAAAAGGATATAGGTCAAAGCCAAAATCCCCAAAAACTGTGCGGCACCGGGGTCATCAAAGGCAATCTTACCGATCCCGTCAGTACCTGCCACCATTCCCACGCCCAGGAAGAGCAGCAGAACAGGAATACCTGCTTTGCCTGCTGTTTTGCTGGCTATTATACTTAAGATCAAAAGTAATGATCCGACCAAAAGGATGTTTTCAGTAGTGATTTGCATAAAAAAGATAGGGGAATTATAGTCCTACGAATAAAAGTAGAATTTAAGAAGTTAAGAAAATAGAAGCGAAATTGGTTCCGAGCGGAGTTGGAAAAAAAATTTCAATTATCAATTATCAATTGTCAATTCCCAATTTTCAAGGAAAAAGGTGGCACTCAGGTGTAGTTTAACCATCCCGGGTTCTTTGGTTCTTGATTCTTGCCTTTCCCTTCAAAAATTTCTCAAATATCTGTCACGATTGAAGTCCATCCAAAATTTTTCGATCATCCTAACTACCTGCTCATAGTTATTCAATTCTGAAGGTTTGGTGATAAACAGATTGGCCTTGAGACGATTAGATACACTTTGATCCGAAATTGAGGAGGAAGTGGTCAGTATGATTACCGGAATATGTTTGGATTTTTCATGAGCTCTGATGGCAGACAATACCTCAAAACCGTTTTTGATTGGTAAGTTGATATCCAATAAGACCAAATCAGGAAGGCCGATTTGAGTGTAATCACCGGACTGAGTCATGTAGTCTATGGCTTCATTCCCGGTTTTGACCACACTGATTTCGTTGGCTATTTGCATTGTTTCAAGTGCTTCAGTAGTCAGCAAGATGTCTCCTTCGTTGTCTTCTACTAATAGAATTTGAAGTTTTTTCATGATTCGGGTGATTTTCTGAGGGTAAAAAAGAAGGTCGTTCCTTTTCCCAATTCGGACTCAACCCAAATCTTGCCACCTTTGTTTTCTATTATTTTCTTCACAATAGCCAGTCCAATCCCACTTCCCGAATATTTGTCTTTGGTATGCAATCGTTGGAAGATCACAAATATTTTATCAAAATGACCTGGTTCCATACCTATGCCATTATCCTGAACTGAGAACTCCCAGTATTCCGCTAACTCTCTGCATGTAATGTTCACAACAGGGGCAAGCGATTCTTTGCTGTATTTTAAGGCATTGCTGATAAGATTTTGAAAAACTTGAATTATCGGAGTGCGGTATCCCTTTATTACAGGCATTTCGGCGAAATGAACTTCAGCGCTTTTTTCTTTGATTCGTTTCGATTGCAGGTTGCAGACCTCTGCTAGCAGTTCATTCAAATCAATTTTTTCCAAATCCTCCTGGATTCTTCCTACTCTGGAAAACTCCAATAAGTCCAGAATAATCTGTCGCATTCTCTTGGCGCCGTCTACGGCAAAGTAGATGTACTTCTTAGCACGTTCATCCAACTGGTCTTCATACTTCAACTCAAGTTGAGTAAGAAAACTGCTGACCATACGCAGTGGTTCCTGAAGGTCATGAGAGGCCACATAGGCAAACTGCTCCAATTCCGCATTGGAATTTGCCAATTCGCGGGCCCTGGCTTCGAGCATTTCATTGAGGTCTTTGAGGGAGGATTCATACATTTTTTGGTCGGTGATGTCCTGCATTGCTCCAACCATTCTGGTGGGTTTACCGGATTTATCCCGAATGATGACCGCCTTATCTGCTACATAAGCATAGGTGCCATCTGATTTTTTAAAGCGGTATTCATTTTGAAAATTAAAAATTTCCTTATTCTCCAATGCCAGTTTGACCCGATGCTCAACTGATTCGTAGTCCTCTTCATGGACTTGGCTGGCCCAATCTCCGTATGAATTCCCTGCCTCATTGGGATACAAGCCAAAGAGGGTTTTATATCCAGGACCCCAATACAATATATTCCCAGGAACCTCCCAATCCCATATCGCTTCATGCGTGGCCTCTGCAACTTTCTCAAAGCGCTCGTTGGATTGGCGGATCAGTTCTTCTGTAGTCTTACGGAGGGATATGTCTTTGAAATAAACCGATATCCCTATAGGTGAGGGAAAAACACTGACTTCAAACCAAATCCCCAGTTCGGAAAAGAACTCCTCGTAAACCAATGGACTGTTTTTGCAAATTGCATCCTTGTAATTCCTTATGGAATTGGCCGCTATATCTTTAGAGAGGACATTCCTGATATTTTTCCCTATTGCCTGATCCTTCGGTTTTTGCAGGAGTCTTTCTGCGGCAGGATTCCAGTAGGTCACTACCCAATCTTTATCCAGAGAAAAGAATCCATCTCCAATGCTTTCTAGGATTTGATCCTTTTCATGCAAGGCTTCTTTGAGGTGAATTTGGGTGTTTTTCAGATCGGAAATATCCTGAAAAGATCCATAAACCCTGATGCAAACTCCATCCCGAAACTCCGCCTGCCCCTGGGTACGAATCCAAATTTTATTTCCTTTTGCTGAAATAATCTGCAATTCAAGATCGTAGGGTACTCCAGTTTGAATACATCTGTAAAATGACTCGATGATTAGGGGTTTTGCCTCAGGGGCATAGAAGCTTATCCCAGTCTCTATGTCTGCCACAAAATCATCCGGTACTTCATGGATTTCCTTGGTTACCGAACTCCAAAATTGAGTTCCACGAATTAAATCTACATCCCAGAACCCGATTCTGGCCATTTTATTGGCACTGTCCAGGAGGTTTTGAAGCTCTCTTTCTTCGGTGATATCTTTGGCTACGGAATAGATCAATTCCTCCTCTTCCACCACGGTACTGTTCCAATCCAACCAGACAGATTCTCCCTCTTTGGAAATCATCCGGTTTAGGAAATGCATGTAATTTTGACCTTGGCACAAAATATCGAACACATTTTCGGTATCTGCCCAATCTTCGGGATGCACAAAGTCCATAAAGCTTTTTGAAAGGAGTTCGTCCTCAGAATAGCCCAAGAGGTAGCTTGCTCCCCGGTTGATTTTTTTGAACTTCCCATCAAATCCCAAAATACAAATGATGTCCTGTGCCGTATCAAAGATCTGAGACAGTTCGTCTTCAACCTTTTTGCGATAAATCTCTGCGCCGAGTACCTGACTTAGAGAACTGAATACCTTCAATAAGGAATTCACATACCCACTTTTGTTTTGAGTAGTAAACAACGCTACTCCTATGACTTGACCGCTGAAATGTAACGGAAATCCAAAAGCACCGTTCATGCCTGAAGTAAGCATTGCCTGCCTTCTTGTGAATTCGTTGGATTCTGTTAAATCATCAAAAGACAAAATATCATTTCTTTCCCAAATCTGACCGGGTAGCCCCTCTCCAATTCTAAAGCTCAATTTCTTGTCCACCATCGAAAAAAATCTGGAGCCTGCATCTGAAAGTGCATACCTGGAAACAAGATTTAGCTTTGTCTTGTCTGAGTTGACCAGCCAAATTTCACCGGCATCAAGTAAATTGAACTTTACGAGTTTTTCCAGGCTTCGATCCAAAGCAAAATTAAATCGCCTTTCATCTCCAAATGCCTGAATGACTTGGGCAAGCAATTCTTTTTTCTGTTCCTCGATTTTCAGAGATGATACCTCCCGTTGAATTGAGATCCAATGGGTAAACCAACCCTTGGAATCCGCCACCGGACTGATGGAAAAATTGGTCCAAAATTCTTCTCCGTTCTTTTTGTAATTGATGGTGGTGATTTCACAAGGTTGCCAGTTTTCTATGGCTTCCCTTAGCCTTTTCAATTCTTTTTTATCGGAGTTAGGACCTTGCAGAATACGGGGCGTTTTGCCCAAAACCTCCTCTTCAGTATAGCCTGTCATTCGGGTGAAAGCTTCATTGACATAGACGATTCTCGGGCCCTGTAAGGAAAATGGCTCAGCTTCAGTGATCATGACTGCGTCATTTGCATGGGTGACCACACTTTCCAGCAGTTTCAGCCGGGTCTCTTCAAGTCTCTGTTGGGTTACATCCGACAGTGCTCCGATCATCCGGACAGCTTTGCCTGAGGTATCCCTAATAATAATCGCACGATCCACCACGTGGAGGTAAGCTCCGTCATTTTTCCGAAACTGGTATTCTACGTGAAAACTTTCTTTTTCAGAATTGGAAAGGTCCTGGTGCAGTATTTCCAAAATACGGGATCGGTCTTCAGGATGAATCAGATTCTCCCAATTTTTGACCTCAGAACCATTGGGGGTTAGATGTGGTCCCAGCAGCCTTTCGTAGCTTTTTCCCCAGTAAAGTTTATCCTTGAGAATATCCCAATCATACAGCGCGTCCCTGGTCGCCAAATTGACATATTCAAATCGCTCATTACTCAGCCTGAGTTCTTCCTTTTTTATATGATTTTCCAAAATCAGGCTGAATACCGAGGCCGCTTTCTGATAGCGTTCCAAGTCCTCTGGTTTCTCTTCCCATTTTTCAAGAAAATAGATTGCAAACGTGGCGATGACTTCTTTTTCGGAATTGAAGACGGGAAATGAAATACAGGATTTGAATCCCTGTTCAGAGGCGGAATCTTTAAATTTTTCCCATTTCGGATCCGTGGAAATATCTGCCGAAAAAACCCGTTTTCCGGTAAAGGCTGCCGATCCGCATGCGCCTTCTTCAGATCCGATTTCCAACCCTTCTATCAAGTCAATAAAGTCTGACCCAATACTGGGGGTTGCCAAATTGAATACCCTTCCTTCCTCTACCTTTAAAAGAGAAGTTTTGATTCCTTTGACTGCAATTTCATATCCTTTCAAAAACTCTTCGAGAAGACCAACAAGATCCGCATCAGCTTGAATGGCACTTTCCATCAGTTCAAACTCCAAGGCATCAAGGGAATCGTTGAGAACGCTCTGGGTTACATCTTCCACCAACACCAAAGAAGCTCTTTTACCCTCATAGGCTATGGCTTGGGCATTGACCTCCACATCCATCAGTTCACCTGATTTTTTGATGTGTTTGGAAGTGCCTCTGTAAGCTCCCTTTCCGATGTTTGAAAACTTTTCATCGTCCTTAGCCAGAGCAAGCAGTCTGTCGTAGTCTTCTTTGGGCCTGATATCAAAGACGGTCATGGTGAGCAATTCCGCCTTGGTATAGCCATAAAGCCGCTCAAACCGTTCATTGACGGCAAGAATTTGGGTCGTGTCCCGATCCCACACATACATGGGGGCCGGATTGTTCTCAAAAACGTATTTGTACTTCAGTTCTGAGGCCTTCAATTCCTGCTCAGCAGTGATCAGCTCTGAAATATCAGTACTGTTTACCACTATTCCCTTTATTTCGGGGTCATCGAGCAGGTTGGTCCCGACTGATCTTAGCCAAAGGTATTTTCCGTCTTTTCTCCTGATCCGGTAAGGCTGGGAAATGACTTTCTTTTGATTCAAAAGGAGTTCAAATTCAGCATAAAGTCCGGGCAAATCCTCGGGGTGAATTAGTGTAAAAGCATTTATCCCATAGAGTTCCTGCGGACCAAATCCCAAAATTGCCTGGTGTGAACTACTTGTAAAAATAAAATCGCCCACAGAATTTACGACTGCAATCATTTCTACTCCCTCACTGATCAACTTTTCAAACCGCTTTTCTTCGCCACTTAAAAAGCTTTGTCCCAACTCTTTAGATTCTTCCTCCATTTGCATGGTCAATACGAGCTGGGTGGTTTTTCCGCCGATCCCCTGAGAAGGAGTTAACAGTATTTCAAATTCGGTTGACTTCCCTTTATTTCCGGGAAGCGAAATCAGAAATGAAACGCATTGATTCAGGTATCCAATTTGCAATTGTTCAATAAAAAAATCCTTTGCCTCTCCCCTAAGTAGATCGGGCAGGTAAGTACCAGGCTGGATATCCCAACCCAGGATTTCGGAAATTCTCAAATGATTTTCGGGAGAAATAAACTCAATCCGAAACCCTTCCCCAATGAGGAAAAACACTATGTGTTTGGAGTCATTTTTTGAAAATGACACATACGCTTTCTCAGACGGATTATCTGATGGTCCTTTTATACCTTTTTTCATTCCTTAAAATCCTCCGGGCTAGGTCAATTCGAAAACCAATGTGGATTTTTGTTAGGATTATCTGAAGACTTATTTGGGGTGATAAAGCTTGTCAGAATTTCTAAGCAATGGGTGACATTGAAATCTAAGGTGAAATACCATTTTGTTTTGTTCAAAAGCTAAAATAATTGATTGGTTTTTTGTGTATGACTTTAAAAAGTAAATAAAATGGTTTTCAGTAGATTTGAATGGATTGATTAGGATGATATTTCAACGAAAGTACGGCATCATACTTTCAATTTCTTGCTGACTGTGAAGTGAAAGACACTCCCTTTATCCATGGCAGATTCGGCCCAGATCTTACCCTTGTGTTGCTCCACGATCTTCTTGCAGATCGAAAGTCCGAGTCCCGTGCCTACATATTCCTGACGGGTATGAAGTCGGTTGAACATTTCGAAAATTTTTTCGGCATGGTTTTGATCAAAGCCTATCCCGTTGTCAGCTACACTGAACTTCCAGTGGTTTTCAAATTCGCTACCCTCAATGGTGATTTCAGGGGGCCTCTCCTGAGTTCGGTATTTGATGGCATTTCCGATCAGGTTTCTGAATAGCACATTGATCGGAACTTTCCTTCCGGAAATTGTCGGTAACCGGGAATAACTCAAGGTGCCTCCGCACTCCCCAAGAAGAGCGGCATAATATTTACCCTGCTCGTCCAGCAGTTCATTGAGATCGATGGGTTCCGGAGCAGTATCTTCTGTTCCTACCTTGCTGAATTCGAGTAAATCCGTAATCAATCCATTCATCCGATAGGCAGCGTCTACTGAAAAATGGATGTATTGTTCCGCCCTTTCATCCAGTTTTCCTTTATATTTTCGCTCCAGAAGTTGTAAGAAATTAATGACCATCCGCAGAGGCTCTTTCAGATCATGAGAAGCCACGGAGGCAAAGTGCTCCAAATCCTGGTTTTTCTCGATCAAAGACTTGCGTGCATCTACGATATCCTGAATAATTGTTCCTTCTGGCACGACTGCAATTACCTTCCCCTCACTATTCAGGATGGGTTTTAGGTGAAACAAAATTGTGACAGGATTTTTATCCTTATCCCAAATTGCCACCTCATATTGGATAAATTCCCCCTGAGCGGCTTTTTCCACTGATTTGCGGAGTTGCTCTTGAGTATCAGGAGAAATTTGCCACCAAATGCAGTCCCAGAATTTCTTCCCCACCACATCCTCAGGTACCAACCCTGCAAAATCCAAACCTGTCTGATTGGCTTCCAGAACCGTTCCGTCAGGCTCCAATAATCCGATAAACTGAAAGGTGGAATTAAAAATCCCTTTGAACTTGCGTTCCCTTTCTTCCACTTCCATAGCGGCCCTTCTGGATTCGGTGATATTTTTCAACGCTACCACAGCACCTTGAACGTTTCCATCTTCATCTCTAATCGGTGAACCGAAGGAATTGATGTAAAGAATTTCGCCCTTGGCATTCCTGATACAAATAGTCTGGTTTTCAACCACTTCACCATTCCATGCCTTATATAATGGAATTTCTTCCAACTCCAACAAAGTTTTTCCATCTTCTCTGAGCAGCTGGTAGTGCTGGGACCATTGATCCGGGGGAATAGGCTTTGATTCCATGCCGTGAATTTCCCGCGTTGCTCTATTGAATAATGTGAATTCACCATTTTTGTCGCAGACCAGGATTCCTATGTCAATCGTGTCTAGAATTGTATTTAGGAAAATTTCCTTTTTCTGGAGTTCTCGTTGCAGATTCTTGTAATTGGAGATATCCAGATGCGTACCATACATCTTTTCAGGCTTACCCTCAGGTGTCCGGCTGATTACTTTGCCGCGATCCAAAACCCATACCCATGAACCGTTTTTGTGACGCATTCTGCATTCGCATTCATAAAACTCCGATTCACCGCTGAAGCACTTTTTCAACCGGGAATTTGACAATTCCAGGTCCTCGGGATGCACGTATTTTACCCAGGTTTCGATGGATATGGGTTGGAGTTCGTCCAGGGTATAGCCAATTATTTCCGCCCATGTTTCATTGAAATCCGTAGCTCCGGTCCGAACGTTCCATTCCCAGGTTCCGGCGTGGGTACCCCGAATAATATTTTCAATTTTGCTTTTTTGCTCATCCAGTGCCATATAGGCCAGCTTTCTTGGGGTAATGTTCACGATCTGTTTGATGAAGTACCGGAAAGTTCCATCCATATTCCAAACTGGCGAGACGTTAAGATTGATCCAAACCGTAGCTCCAGCTTTGGTGAAATAGCGCTTTTCCAAGGAATAGGATTCGATCTTCTTCTCCAGAACCTGCTTCACGTATTCCAAATCGACCAACAGGTCGTCCGGATGAGTTATTTCTGTGAAAGAAAGCTCCAGAAGCTCTTCCTTTGAATATCCAAGCAAGTTGCACAAGCTGGGATTTACATCCTTGAACCTCCCAACTTCGGTAACCAAAGCCATGCCTATTGCCGCAAGTTCAAAGGTGGCTCTGAACTCAATCTCCGAATTCCGTGTGATGCTGTGGATCTCATCCCGGAGCTTCTTATCGGCTTCAAGCAGCGTATTTTTGCGGGTCTCCTTAAAAGTCCCGACAATCAATAGCACAACCAAAAAACCCAGTAAAACAAAACCTGTCGAATTGTAGTAGGTGAGCCTTTCCGTGATTTTTTGGAGCTCAATGCTTTGACCTCTGAGATAGGAATTTAAATTACTGAAAGCAATCTCCAATGAAACCGAAGTCTCTCTAAATTCTTGATTTTCAGACTTTATTTTTTCAATTGCCAATTCAACAGGCATCAAATTCAGATAGGAAATATGCCTGTCTAGGAGGCTCTTTCGCTCCAAATTTCTTTTTATAAGTTCGGAATATAATTCCCCAATCTTTGAGTTGTCCACTTCACTACCGAAGTCCTCAATCATTGCCTGACTCGCCTGATTGAATAGGACATATTGGTCCAGCGAGGCCTTATCCAGCTGAAATTGATAGCCCCTTTTGTGGATCACAGAGGAAAGATAATTGGTGTAGATTTGGTCAACCTTGGTAATTTTTCTTTCGAAAGTGAGGTTATCACTAACTACTTCGGAATAGCGGTATAGGTTGTAAAAAAAGAACGTAGCACTTACTACAAATAATAGCAGTGCAAAAAAGAGAACTTTATTCTCTTTTTTCATCAATTTAAAGTGCATATAAGAAAGGGGGAAAAGCAATGAACAAAGGAAAATGGTTCAATTTTAACCTAACTGATTTGAAGCATATTTATATTTAAAAAATCCAACATTTGTAAATAAACTGTATTGTAAAAGCCTGTCGGAAACAAAAACTAAAAAGGGTTATTTTTAAAGACTTATTTAAGGGACTGATAACTGGTGGTTTAGAGGAATAAAAGACCCTTTCAATTCTCCTGATTTAGTCTTTTAGTTTTTCATATTTAATCGTATTCCAAACCGGCAAACCCAACAAAAATGATAAAATCACTGAAATTTATTTCTATCCAGACTCAAGTGTGTATTGGCACTGGTGGATGATTCCTTTATAAACAAACCTTTACATTTATGGTCTAGTGCAGGAATGCGGATACCCTATTTAAACCCCACAAAAAAACCTGTCAGGTTCTGTAAGCGCTGACAGGTTCTTATTTCTATGCTCTTGTTTCTAGCGTCTTGATACTTGATGCCAGCTTCTTGCTGATCTGGACCATGCTTCGACTCCGCTCAGCATGACAAAATGCTCTGCTCAGCATGAAAAAAAATCAAGATATCGTCGATCCACTCGCTGTCACCTCATGTGGCATCAGGAGCTTTAGCTTTCCGTCCTTGTCTTCTGCCATCAGGATCATGCCTTCGGAATCAATTCCCATCATTTTTCGTGGGGCAAGGTTGATCAGCATGGTCACTTGCTTACCTACCAAGAATTCCGGTTCGAAATGCTCCGCCACTCCGCTTAGTACAGTGCGATGACCTAATCCGATATCCACTTTCAGCTTGAGGAGTTTCTTGGATTTTGGCATGCGTTCGGCTTCAAGGACTGTTACCACACGCATGTCTAGCTTGGCAAAGTCATCATAGGTGATCAGTTCTTTCATCGGTGCAACGGGTGCATTGGCAGCTTCATTCATTTTTTTGGAGTCGAGGAGTTTTTGAACTTGTTTTTCTACGGTTTCGTCTTCAATTTTTTCGAAGAGCAAACCCATTTGCCCTAAGGTTTTCCCTTCGGAAAGCAGTTTGCCATTTCCGGCCTGAGACCAGGTTTGCTTTTCCAAACCAAACATTTCAAAAAGCTTGGCAGCGGTGAACGGCAGAAATGGCTCAGAAACGATGGCAAGGTTTGCCGCAATATTCAAGGCAATATTCAGGATCGTTTTGGTGCGCTCCGGATCGGTTTTAATTTCCTTCCAAGGCTCGGTGTCCGCCAGGTATTTATTCCCCAAGCGGGCAAAATCCATCACATAACTCAAGGCTTCACGGAATCTATACCGCTCGATCGAGGCGGCGATTTTCTCAGGGAATTCTTCCAAAGCAGTCAAAACCTCTTGATCGTAACCAGTCAGTTCTCCTCGCGCGGGAATTTCTCCCTGATAAAACTTCTGGGTCAATACCACTGCCCGATTTACGAAGTTGCCATAGACAGCCACCAACTCGGAGTTATTTCTGGACTGAAAATCCTTCCAGGTAAAGTCATTGTCTTTGGTTTCCGGGGCATTGGCAGTCAAGACATAGCGAAGCACATCCTGCTTGCCGGGAAATTCTTCCAAATACTCATGCAGCCATACTGCCCAGTTTCTTGAGGTAGAGATCTTGTCACCTTCGAGGTTGAGGAATTCATTGGCAGGCACATTGTCCGGAAGGACAAATCCGCCGTGTGTTTTCAGAATTGCCGGGAAAATGATGCAATGGAATACAATGTTATCCTTACCGATGAAGTGCACCAGCTTGGTTTCCTGATCTTTCCAATAGGGCTGCCAATCGATCCCTTTCTCAGCTGCCCATTCTTTGGTAGAGGAGATGTAGCCGATCGGTGCATCAAACCAGACGTAAAGTACTTTACCCTCGGCACCTTGAAGCGGCACGGGAATTCCCCATTCCAAATCACGGGTCATCGAGCGGGCCTGAAGCCCATCACCGGCCTCCAGCCAAGATCGGCATTGTCCCAATACATTGTTTTTCCAATCCTCTGCGTGATCTTCCAGGATCCATTTTTTCAAAAAAGGTTGGTAGCGCGCCAAATCAAGGAACCAATGCTTGGTTTCCTTCAATACCGGTGTTCTGCCGCTGAGTTTGGATTTGGGGTTGATGAGTTCGGTGGGGCTGAGTGAGGAGCCACACTTTTCGCACTGATCCCCATAGGCGTGCTCGTTGCCGCACTTTGGACAAGTACCCTCGATGTAGCGATCTGCCAAAAACTGCCCAGCTTCCTCGTCATAGTACTGTTCGGTCGTCTGCTCCAGAAACTCTCCTTTGTCATATAAATCCCGAAATAATTCCTGGGCCGTCTCGTGGTGAATTTTGGCAGAAGTTCTGGAGTAGTGATCAAAACTAATCCCAAATTCCTTGAAACTCCCCTTCATCATCTCATGGTACTGATCGACGACTTGCTGAGGAGTCTTGCCTTCTTTGGCGGCTTTGATCGTGATCGCTACGCCATGCTCATCCGAACCGCAGATGTAAGCGACATCCCGACCCTGAGATCGGAGGTAGCGGACGTAGATATCAGAAGGCACGTAGCATCCTGCCAAATGTCCGATATGCAGTGGTCCATTGGCATAAGGAAGTGCTGAGGTGACAGTATAGCGTTTGAAGTTTTTATTGCTCATTAGTAATATAAATAGAAGACAGAAGACCGGAGAAGGAATGGTGATCTGTCAAATCGAGGCCAAAGATAGAGAAATCAGCGGAAGGCGGGATCAGGCATTTTGAAATTCATTCCGCGCTTCATCGGTCAGAATCCCATTGTAAATGATGCTGATGGCCTGATCGTAAATATCGGATGGAGGAATTTTCATTCCTTTTTGCATTGAATCCGGGAATTGGCTGTAAAACTTCGGGTCCAAGAGTGACTGAACCGCAGCAGCATAGAGCAACACGATCAGATTGACGTTAATTCTGGGATTGACAAGCCCCTGCGACACGCCCTGCTCGATCAGTTTGGCAAATCGCAGATATGCGGATTCATTGATGTAGGCGGTGAGTTCTTCCCAAATCTCCGGCGCATGATCTCTGAGATCTTCGAAAAGCTCGGGATTGATCGGTGCCAAGTGTGCAGCAATTACCGTGAGGGTTGATTTCAGTTTCAGTGGAAAAGAGATGTAGCGGTTGTCGAGGATTGCCTCCACTTTTGCTGTCATCTTGGTTTTCAGGACTTCGAAAGAAGCCGACAAGAGCTCAAGTTTTCCCGGGTAATACTTGTACAGAGTCTTTTTGCTCATCCCCAAATCTTGGGCAATGTCATCCATGGTGGTATGACGATAGCCTTTTTGGAGAAAAAGCCGGTAGGCCGCTTCCAGAATTTTCGCCTCGATACTGGTTTTTTTACTCATTTCTTAATCTTCTGGGTATAAAGATAAGGACGATTTACGATTGCTGATTTAGGTGGCTAATTATACCCTAATTTTCTCCAAAAAATAGGTCCTTAAAGTCGCTCTTGGCTCAAAGCCCAGTTTGGTGTAAAGCTTTATGGCAGGCAAGTTCTCGGGATAAACATGAAGAAAGGGCACTTTTCCCGACTGGATAATGTCATGAATTACGCGCTGCAGGACTTGGTATGAAAGACCCATACCTCCAAAATCAGGATGCGTACACACCGCGCTGAGCTCCACAAAAGGATCCGGGCTTAGGCGCTTTCCGGCCATGGATACCAGTTGGGCACCCTGATAGATCCCAAAGTACCCTCCAAAGTCAATCGTCCGGCGAAGAAAAGGTCCCGGTTTGGTCATCGATACCAATTCAAGCATGGCAGGCACATCCTCCTCTCCCAGTGCGGTAAGATTGGATTCCTGAGTCATCCCTTTTGAACTGGCCGTATAAACCATCTGCAGGAGTTCGTGGTCATTTAGGACCTTCCAACCATTATCGACAACGATTCTGCCGGGAGGAAAGAGAATTACCTTTTGACCCGTTTGGCAAATGCTGTGAAGCTGCCGGATACTTTCCGCCTCATAGTTTGGCATGCCTGCGAAAAAACCCATGTCGGAATTAACAAATTTGCAATTTCCAATTCCGGAAGAGAACATTTCGCTTCCGGAATTTAATGCATTCCAAATGGGATTATCCAGGGGGTGGGGCATTTTTAATTTCAGGTGAGAAGTCAAAATTAGGAAAAAATGCTTGTGGAGGGGCGATGCCTTGAAGTTTCACCCTTTCAGGGTTCAAAGGAAGAGAATTCAATGGCTACCCTGCACTTCGTACAGGGTTCCACCTTGGACAGGCATGAATGGTTTGGCTCCTACGGAGCTACCTAAGAAGACGATTTGAGATTTTGTAAAAATATCGACTTCACAAATCTTCTGCTTTCCCTTTGGTGCCAGTGTAATTGCGGAGAAACGTTTAAGTTTTTTGATTCAGACTTCTAAATTTATCCTTCTTAATTTCCCAATCTTTCAATTTTCAAATCTTCCAATCTGACGCAATCCTTCTATTTTTACGCTTTCTAATTTTTAAAACATGACCCACTCCGAAGCCGCTGCCCGAATCGCCCAACTCAGCAAGGAAATCAATCACCACAATCAGCTTTACTATCAGGAAAGCAGGATTGAGATCTCTGACTACGAATTCGATCAGCTGCTGGAGGAATTGGTCAAATTGGAACAGGAGTTCCCTGATTTGCTGCTTCCGGACAGCCCCAGTCAGCGCGTAGGTGGCGCGATCACCAAGGAATTTAAAACTGTGGAGCACAGTTCGAGGATGCTGTCTTTAGGAAATACCTACAGCAAAGAAGAGCTGATCGCCTTTGACGAGCGGGTTGTAAAAGGACTCGGACATGCCAATTACGAGTATTTCTGCGAAATGAAATTCGATGGGGTGGCGATCAGTTTGGTGTATGAAAACGGCAAACTTATCCGTGCGGTCACCCGGGGAGACGGAACCAAAGGTGACGAGGTCACAGCCAATGTCCGAACGATCCGGAACATCCCTTTGACTGTGACAGGACGGAATATCCCTGAAAAATTTGAAGTTCGGGGCGAGATTTTTCTACCCTTGAAAGAATTCCTAAAAATCAATACGGAAAAAGAAGCTGCCGGTGATCAACTGCTGGCCAACCCAAGAAATGCCGCTTCCGGTACGCTAAAGATGCAGGACAGTTCGGTCGTGGCCAAGCGACGTCTGAATTGCTATTTTTATCAACTTTTGGGCGAGGAAATCGGTGTAAACACCCATGACGAGGCGATTCACCTGATCGAAAGCTGGGGATTCAACGTCTCTCCTACCTATAAAAAGGTCAGGGGAATCGATGAGGTCTTGGAATACATTGAAGAATGGAGGGAAAAGCGATTTACGCTTCCCTTGGACACCGATGGGATCGTGCTCAAGATCAACGATTACGATCAACGGGAAGAATTGGGCTTCACTGCCAAGATCCCAAGGTGGGCCATTGCGTATAAATACAAGGCTGAAAGCGCAGAAACGGAGCTTTTGTCCATTACCTACCAAGTGGGCCGAACGGGAGCGATCACTCCTGTTGCCAATCTTGCACCGGTCAGTCTTGCCGGAACTACGGTCAAGCGTGCTTCCCTTCACAACGCCAATGAAATCGAACGCTTGGGTATTCATGAGGGCGATTTTGTCGCAGTGGAAAAAGGCGGAGAGATCATCCCAAAAATTACTGCTGTCAACACTGAAAGAAGAAGACCGGGTACGCTTCCGATTCGGTACATTGACAGGTGCCCTGAATGCAATACGGAGTTGATCCGGAAGGATGGGGAAGCCAAACATTACTGCCCCAACGCGGCAGCCTGTCCTCCGCAGGTTTTGGGACGCATTGAGCACTTTGTCAGCAAGCGGGCGATGGACATCGATTCGCTGGGAACAGAGCGGATTCGTGCCCTGATTGATCAGGGATTTATCCGAAACTACGCGGATATTTTTGATCTTGAACCCAAGCAGGCTGAGTTGTTGGGGCTCGAAATGAGTCAGGATCAGTACGAGCGGGAGGTTTCAGGTTTACTTTATATTTCTCTGGAAAAAGCACTTTTTGCGCTGACAGAAACCATTTCCTTCAAGCAGATTCAGGATTTCCTGACTGAGTTTTCACATTTACCCCTTCGGGAAAAGCTCAGGGAATTTCAGGCCCAAATCCGAATTTGGAAGAAAAAGGTACCTGCCAATGTAGGGATGGTTGAATACCTACTCGAGCATCTAAGTAGGCATGCTGACCTAACCAAATTGGAGGACTATGTTCCCGTCG
This sequence comes from Algoriphagus sp., assembly GCF_030694375.1. Classification (GTDB taxonomy): domain Bacteria; phylum Bacteroidota; class Bacteroidia; order Cytophagales; family Cyclobacteriaceae; genus Algoriphagus. The sequence continues at coordinate 456,682 of NZ_JAUXYL010000020.1, read as the reverse complement.
CGGTGGTTTTGGAAATCTTCTTGGGAAGACGGATTGAGTTTGAGCAGATTCTAGAAGCCAGCAAAAAACACGGAACCGTCCACATGATTCTCCTGGATCTCAATCTTGAGTTGCCTGCTGAACTGAGTGAGCGGATCAAAAAATTAAAGGCAAATACCTTTCAGGAAGGGGTGATTTCCAATATGCTGGAGGGGATCAAAGCTTCCAAGGCGCAGCCTTTTGAGAAAGTGCTGTTTGCGTTGGGCATCCGGAATATCGGAGAAAACACGGCCCAATTGCTGGCAAAGCATTTTGGCAGCATCGAAAAACTTCAAGCTGCTACGGCCGAACAGCTGTTGGAAATCAATGGGGTGGGCGAAACACTGGTTTTTAGCATGCAGGAGTTCTTTGCTCAGGCTGAAAATCTGGAAATCATCAACCGTCTGAAGGCCCATGGATTGAAGTTTGAGATCGAGCAGGGGGAATCCAAACAACTGGGCAACGCTCTGACAGGCAAGCGGATATTGGCTTCCGGTAAACTCCAAAATTTCAAGCGGGACGAGATCGTGGACTTTGTGCAGGCCCATGGGGGGCAATACATTTCCTCCGTCTCCAAAAACCTCGACTTCATCATCGAAGGCGAAGAAATGGGCCCCAGTAAAAAAGAGAAAGCGCAGAAGCTTGGTGTTCCGTTGATTTCTGAGGAGGAGTTTTTGAGGATGGTTGGGGAATAGAGGCAAGAAGCTAGATACAAGAAACGAGATTAGAGACTGCGCAGGTCAATGCAAAATTCGGGTTAAATTGAGTCAGGTGTAAGTCCAAGATTTGACTTGCTTGAATCCAAAAGATGAAGTAAAAAAAAATATGCAGCCCAGAGATATTTTACTTTTCCATAATCCAGACCAATCTATCAAAGTCTCGGTTTATTTTCAAAACGGCACCTTTTGGCTGACCCAAAAGGCTATGGCGGAGCTTTTTGGGGTGAACGTACCCGCTGTCAACAAACACCTGAAAAATATCTTCGATACAGGAGAATTGGAAAAGGAAGCAACTGTTTCCATTTTGGAAATAGTTCGACAGGAAGGAAAACGAAGCGTAAGCCGAAATATGGAATTTTACCGCCTAGAAGCCATCCTTGCCGTTGGCTATCGGGTCAACTCTATGCAGGCGACGGACTTCCGGAAGTGGGCCACGCAGACGCTCAACGAGTTTATCATCAAGGGATTTGTAATGGATGATGAGCGAATGAAGCAAGGAAAGCACTTCGGGCAGGATTATTTCGACGAACTGCTAGAGCGAATCCGGGAAATACGGGCAAGTGAACGCAGGTTTTACCAAAAGATCACTGATCTCTATTCGCTGAGTACCGACTATGACCCGAAAAGTCCTCAAACCAAGGAGTTCTTTGGCATGGTCCAAAACAAACTTCATTGGGCCATCACAGGAAAAACCGCTGCAGAAATCATCTATACTGAGGCCGATGCCACCAAGCTCTACATGGGACTAAAAATCTGGAAAGATGCCCCTGACGGAAAAATCCAAAAAAGCAAGGGAAATTGAAGTAGAAAAAGCACAAAACTCGGGGTGCCGTTGATCTCGGAAGAGGAGTTTTTTGAGATGCTGGATTTCTATTCTTGGATCAATGCACTTGAATTAAATCCCATTTCATGATCTGCCTAATTTTTAAAAGGCTTTTACCTATTTTTCCGGGGCATTAACCAACCAAATCCTGTCAGGTGACTTTTGAACAATCCTTAATCCTAGTCTTACTTGCCCTACTGATCGGAGGGGGAGTTCTGATTTTTTTCCTTTCTCAAAAATTGAATTAAACTTCGTTAGAAAATCGGAAGGCAGCAGAACTCCTTAATCAGTTGGAGCAAAAAACAGATTCCCTGCGACTTGAATCACTGGAATCCAAGCTGAATCCACATCTGTTCAAAAACATCCTGAATTCCATACAGTCGCATGCCTACCAAACTTATTTCGCTTTGGATAAGCTAGCCAATGTGTTGGACTACATCCTCTACGAAAGCCGCCAAAAGTATGTGAGCCCAAAAGAGGAAATCGATTTTGCATTAAATCTGATCGAAATCAACAAAATCAAGCTCAGTCCTCTATTTGAATTGAGTGTGAAAACCAAAATACAGGATAACGACCCGCTTTACCGTTCAAAAATATTGGCACCCCTGATTTCCATTGATCTGATCGAAAATGCCTTCAAGCATGCTGATCTTCAAAGTGGGGATTCTTTTATCCGAATCATACTCGAACTTAAAGAGGGTGTATTTTCCATTCTTGTATCAAATAAGGTGACTGGAAAGCCGACGCTTCACAAGGCTAACAGCGGCTTGGGTGCTGAGACTCTGGATCAGCGACTGAATATTCTCTACAAGGGGCGATATACCCTGGACAGGTTCAAAGAGGGTGATGTTTTTCTGGCTCAACTAAAAATCGACCTGAATGGAAAAGGAGCTTAAATGCCTGCTTCTGGACGATGAGCTCCCAGGATTGACTTACCTCAAGATGTTGTGTGAGCAGATTCCGGGGCTTTCAGTCGTAAAATCATTCGTTGATCCCTCCCGTTTTTTGGAGGAATTTCCATCCTTGGATTTTGACCTTTGTATCATTGACATCGAGATGCCCCAGTTTGACGGTCTTCAGGTCGCAAACCTTCTGCAGGGCAAGGCAATAATTTTCGCAACGGCCTACAAGGAATATGCTGCAGAAGCATTTGACTTAAATGCGGTGGACTATCTGCGAAAGCCCGTTTCTATTGATCGTCTTAAAAAGGCAATCGACAAAGCCAGAATTCAGATCAATGCAAGGCAAGAGCCTTCCCGATTTTTCACCTGTAATACTGACAAAGGAAAGGCGCTAATCCCAATAGATCAGCTGGCATGGATAGGCACTTCGTATGGAGACAGCAGAGACAAAGAAGCAAATCTGAAAGACGGAACTTCCCTCCTTCTCAAAAACATTTCATTTGAAAACCTTCAAAAATCACTTCCTGAAGGATCATTTGTAAGAATCAACAAGCAGGAAATTCTCAATCTGAGTATGGTCAGGTTTTTTTCCCACGATCAGATCACCACCCTGTTGACTAATAAATCCGGGAAATCTGTAGTCTTGAATTTGAGTGAGCGCTACCGAGAGGACTTCCTCAGAAAAATGAAACACTGAACTCATTACAATAAAATCCCGGTTTGGTACATTTCAGATCCAAATCACAACATCCCGATAAAATCTTACACTGAATTAGCTCAACTTTAGTGGGGAATTGGACGGTCTATTGGCCGATTACACCCGGGGATGATTGCCTGTTCCAAGCCAGGCCAGGTATCGTTTCATTAAAATCAGTGACAAGTACACTGCTTGATAGAAAGGATACCTGCATCACCCGGACCAAATGAATAAATCACTCAGCTTATGGGAAAGCACCGGAATGCAATTTTTTACGTCTTGATTATCGGGGTATTTTCCGGATTGATGTACACCATTTCCATCAAGGGCAAGATTCTTGAAGTGGGGCGGAAAATCAGGATTTCACAAAATGAAACCAGTCAGTGGCAGGAATTTGTTGATTCCATGTCACACAACTTAACCCATCCTTTGGCTATTCTCTTAGCCCAAATCGTGACAATAATCATGGTAGCGAGGGTTTTTGGATGGCTCAGTAAGAAAATCGGTCAGCCTACTGTCATCGGAGAAATCATCGCGGGAATTGTATTAGGCCCATCGCTTTTGGGCTGGGTATTTCCACAATTTTCTCTGGCTCTTTTCCCGATTGAATCTCTGGGTAATCTCCAGTTTCTCAGTCAAATCGGACTGATTCTATTCATGTTTGTCATTGGCATGGAGCTGGATTTGAAAGTGCTCCGAAATAAAGCAGACGATGCCGTAGTCATCAGCCATGCCAGTATTGTCATTCCTTTTACCTTGGGAATTGGGCTGGCATATTTCATTTACACTTCATTTGCGCCAATCGGTGTTGAGTTTTTGTCTTTCGGGTTATTTTTAGGGATTGCCATGAGCATCACCGCGTTTCCGGTATTGGCTCGGATAGTTCAGGAGAGAGGCCTGCAAAAAACCCGATTGGGAACAATAGTGATCACCTGTGCAGCAGCCGATGACATCACCGCTTGGTGCCTATTGGCAGCAGTAATTGCGATTGTGAAAGCTGGTTCATTCGTAAGTTCACTATATGTGATCGGTTTGGCTGTGGCCTATGTGTTTGTAATGATCAAGCTAGTCCGGCCTTTTCTAAAGCGAATTGGTGATCTGCACACCTCCCGGGAGAATCTCAGCAAGCCGATTGTAGCAATTTTTTTCCTTACCCTGATCATTTCGGCCTACGCCACTGAGGTGATTGGGATCCATGCGCTTTTCGGGGCGTTTATGGCGGGTGCCATCATGCCGGAAAACACAAAATTCAGAAACATTTTTATTGAAAAAGTGGAAGATGTTTCTCTCGTTCTTCTGCTCCCCCTATTCTTTGTTTACACGGGATTGCGTACAGAAATTGGCCTGTTAAATGACCTTTATCTTTGGAAGGTGACAGGAATGATCATAGTGGTAGCCGTCGTGGGGAAATTTGTCGGGAGTGCCATCGCGGCCCGATTTGTAGGACAAAACTGGAAGGACAGCCTCACCATCGGAGCCCTGATGAACACACGTGGACTGATGGAACTGGTAGTCCTCAATATCGGCTATGACTTGGGCGTATTGACTCCGGAGATTTTTGCCATGATGGTGATCATGGCACTGGTGACCACCTTTATGACTGGCCCGGCCCTTGACCTGATCAATTGGTCATTCCGTTCCAAACCCTCTCTAATCCCGCAGGAGATCATACAGAAAAGTAACTATCGCATTTTGGTCTCGTTTGGTCATCCCGAGCGTGGAAGATCCCTTGTCCGGTTGGCTCACAGTCTGATCAGTAAACTCAACGGAAATGCTTCCATCACAGCGATGCACCTAAGTCCTGTGGATGAACTGAATTACTTTAATCAAGCGGCTTATGAGCGGGAGAGTTTCGGCCCCGTCATCCATGAAGCGCATCAATTAAATCAAAAAGTTACTACATTATTCAAAGCCTCCTCCGGCATCGAAGAAGACATCATCGAGGTGGCGAACAAAGGGAATTATGATCTTCTGCTTATAGGGGTGGGGCAGTCAATCTTTGAGGGAAGTTTATTGGGCAAAGTTTTGGGCTTTACGACACGCATTATAAGTCCTGACAGAATCTTAAATCAGGTTACCGGGAAGGAAAATCTTTTCGAAAACCTCCCCTTTGATGAAATGACAAGAAGCATTATTCGAACTTCTCAGGTGCCGGTCGGAGTATGGATAGACAAGGGATTCAAGCAAGCCGACCGGATATTCATTCCCATTATATCATCAAAGGATGACTTCTTGGTACAATACGCTCAAAAATGGATCAATAATTCCGGTGCCCAAATCACTTTGATCGACACCGGGGATCAAGTAAAAAGCAGACCGGAAATCAAAGAAGCTATCCGAGCCATTGAACATGTGGCTCCACATCATATTCAACTTAGACCGGAAAACTACCTTAATCCAGAATTTTTGAAATCACAGGATTTGATGGTCATTTCGTTCAAAAGCTGGAAAAAATTAGTGGAAAGTAAAAAAGATTGGCTTTCGGATATTCCATCTGTATTGATTTTGGCGGAGAAGAATCCTGAAAAATTCAAAGTAGAGGCGAGCGCCACAAGGCTCAAAAGAAAATTACCTGAACAAGGCTACTGAAATCCCAAATCAAGCATTATTAAAATTCCTCTGGTGTGAATTCGCCCCGGCGGACTCGATTTCCAAATGATCTGGCTTTAAAAACTCTTGTGCCTGTTCAGTCATCCGGCGAAACAGTCCATCACGAATCATAAGAGCTAATCTCAGATAAATCGGATAAGGATAGCCTATCTCCTTTTCAAAATACAAGACCAGACCTGAAATAATCCTTAAGCCCTCTCTTTTTCCTGATTTTTGGATAAATGGGCTCTAAAAACCATCCAAGACCTTATCTTTGCTGCCTTAAAATCAGCTAAAAATGAACGCATTCAAAGGCACCGGAGTAGCACTCGTAACACCATTTCATGACGATCAATCTATCGACTTTGCAAGTCTGAAGAAACTGATCGACCATGTTATATCCGGCGGAGTGGATTATCTCGTGGTCCTTGGCACTACCGGAGAAGCTACCACTTTGACTTCATCTGAAAAGAAACAAGTGCTCAAAGCTTGCCTGGAACACAATGCCGGGCGGGTGCCTGTGATGCTGGGAATCGGAGGGAATAATACACATTCGGTAGTGAATGAAATCAAAAACACTGATTTCTATGGTGTAGCGGCCATTCTTTCCGTGAGTCCCTACTATAACAAACCAAGTCAGGAAGGGATCATCGCCCATTACAGCGCCATTGCAGAGGCTTCTCCTGTCCCGGTAGTTCTTTACAATATTCCGGGCCGAACCATGTCAAATATGACAGCGGCCACCACGCTAAAGCTTTCGCATCATCCGAATATTGTCGCGATGAAGGAAGCAAGTGGCAATCTGGAACAGTGCATGCAAATCGCCTCGGTCATGCCTAAAGACTTTTTACTGCTTTCAGGTGATGACATCCTTACCAAAGCTTTGATGGGAATAGGAGGAAGCGGCGTTATTTCAGTGATGGCCAATGCATTTCCTGAGAAATTCAGAATACTGACCCATGGTAAGGAGGAAGACTCACTGGCAGTGACATTTTCCTTGTTAGAAATGAATAGCCTGATGTATGTGGAGGGAAATCCTGTAGGGGTCAAAAATCTTCTCTTCCACATGGGTATCATCGAGAGTGATCAGGTTCGTCTTCCAATGCTCAGAGCAAGTTTAGATCTTAACAACAAGATCAAGGCGGCTTTCCAAAACTAAGCCAAGCATGTCGCCGCTATCCATTTCCCAATTGACCGAGCAAATCCGGCTGACTCTGGAGCAAGAACTCGAGCCTGTCTATTGGGTGGTGGGAGAATTATCAGATTTTCGGCAAGCCCCACAGGGACATGTGTATTTTGAGTTGGTTGAAAAGCAGGGGAACCAGATTTTAGCCAAAATTCGCGCAAATCTGTGGCAGTTCACTTACCGATCTGTTGCGGCAAAATTTGAATCCGTCACCGGAATCAGCCTGAAAAACGGGATGAAAGTACTTGCTCAGGTAGCTGTAACTTACCACCCGGTATATGGGCTGAGCATCAATGTGAAGGATATTGACCCTTCATTCTCTTTGGGGGAACGGGCAAGGCTACGTCAAGAAACCATTGATCGGCTAACGCGCGAGGGACTGATTCAACTCAACGGAAGGTTTCAACTTCCGGCAGTTGTTCAAAGAATCGCCATTATTTCCAGTGCAACGGCAGCGGGGTATGGTGATTTTGTAAATCAGATTGAAAAGAACAGCTATGGGTACAAAGTTTATCATAAGCTGTTCAATTCGCTGATGCAGGGCAATGAGGCAGTAGGAAGTTTGCTTTCGGCCCTTGAAAAGGTGAAGTCTGAAATAAATGGATTGGACATCGAGGCAGTGGTGATCATCCGTGGCGGCGGAGCTCAGCTGGATTTGGACTGTTTTGATGAATATCGATTGGGGGCAGCAATTGCAAATTTCCCCTTGCCTGTTTTCACCGGAATTGGGCATGAGCGGGATGAGACCGTGGCGGATTTGGTAGCTCACACCCGTCTAAAGACTCCCACTGCCGTAGCGGAGTTTATATTGTCCGGATTTCGGGAATTTGAGGAAAATCTCATCATGATGCTCCAACGACTGGACAGATCGACCCGGCAGCAGCTGCGAGAGGAGGAAAATAAAATTCATCACTATGCGCTTCGGGCAAAATCACTTTCCAAAAACCGGATCTCGCTGGAAATCGAAAAGATAAAAAATCGGGCAAACCGGATAGAAAGCGCTTCAAAAAACCAAGTTAAGATTCAGACATATAACCTGGAAACATTGGAAAAAGGCCTAAAACGAAGTTTGAATGCCTTTTTGATGAAGCAAATTGAAAAGCTGGCCAGTCAGGAAACACTTCTACGGCAGCTCGATCCCGATTCAATTCTGAAAAGAGGCTATTCCCGAACCGAACTGGAGGGTAAGCCCATTCATTTGGTTGAAGCGAAGGCCGGAGATCAAATTGAGACCTTTACACAAAATCAAAAAATAAGCAGTACAATCACTGAAATCAAGCAAAAATGAAAGATCAAAGCTATTCCGAGGCCATGATACGACTGGAAACCATTCTTCTGCAACTTGAAGAAGGAAACAAATCAGTGGATGAACTTTCCAACTTAGTCAAAGAGGCGGCAGAACTGGTGAAGCACTGCAAAACCAAACTGAAAGCTACAGAATCTGATATTCAGGCCGCCTTTGAAGGGGCCTGATCAGTGTCAAAGAACAAGGAGTAATCTATCCGTTTCAGCGAGTGGATAAGTTTTCGGCCTTTTGGCTTTCAATAACCTGCAAAAATTTCCTTTCGATGGTTATCATCATGTTTTGCATAATTCCCGGGATTCTTATCAGGAAGTAGTCTTTATTTCCTTTTTCAATACATTCCCCAACCATATCCTGAAGTGGACCACCTATGACTTTGACTTTTTCCCCAGGACTTATTTCTGATCCATCTGTTTCGACTGCCACTCCTGTAGTAACCACGCGCTGAATAAGTTCTAATTCCTCATCCCGGATTGTTGCATGATGCCCTGAGAAATGAACAAACTTCACTGCTCCAGGCACTTGGAGACATTCCCAAAGTTTACTTCGCTCTGTTTTGACAAAAACATATCCATTAAATAATGGACGTTGTACCTTTTTTTTGCGGTCAGACCATTGCCTAAGTTCCTCTACGATCGGAAGGTAGACATCCCAGCCCCTTTCTGTAAGTCTGTCTGCTACTTTCTTTTCGGAACGCGATGTGGTGTACATCACATACCATTTCAAATCCACCATCTCTAAAATCCAATTTTTGGGAAATGCAAAAATACAAAAACCTTGCTGGAAGTGATTGGAGAAAAATAAATATGATTATCTGCAATGATGCCAGTTAGCCTTATTCCTTTGGTCAGTGGGTCGGATGCCTGATGACCGAAGACCGATCCGCCGCGGCGGAAAGATTCAAGCGTTTTTAGTCAATTTTCTTATTAATTAAGGTTACTGGTAAAAAAGCGGATATACATGAAAATAAAAAAGCGGTTCCAAATTGGAACCGCTTCTTAAATAAACTTCCGGAAATCGGCTTTAGACTAAGTCAAATCTGTCCAGGTTCATCACTTTATTCCAAGCTGTCACGAAGTCCTTTACAAACTTTGCTTTGCCATCTTCGCATCCGTATACTTCAGAAATTGCTCTCAATTCCGAGTTAGATCCGAAGATCAAGTCTACCCGCGTAGCAGTCCATTTTGGTTCTCCGCTTACGCTGTCGCTTCCCACAAAAACATTTTGTGAATCAGAAGTAGGTCTCCAGGTAGTGTTCATGTCCAGAAGATTTACAAAGAAATCATTGGTCAAAGTTTCGGGAGACTGAGTAAATACTCCATGTCTTGATTTATCGAAGTTGGCATTCAATACACGCATACCTCCGACCAAGACAGTCATTTCAGGAGAAGTCAAATTCAGAAGTTGCGCCTTATCTACCAGCATTTCCTCGGCAGAGGCCATATTTTTTGCATTGAAATAATTCCGGAAACCATCTGCTTTCGGCTCCAGGAATGCAAAGGAATCAATTTCTGTATCTTCCTGGGCAGCGTCTGTTCTACCGGGAGTAAAAGGCACTGAAACCTCAAATCCTGCTGCTTTCGCTGCTTTTTCAACACCAGCACATCCGGCCAATACGATCAGGTCTGCGAGAGACACTTTCTTATTTCCGGAAGCAGTGCTGTTGAATTCCCCCTGAATACTTTCCAGCGTTCCCAATACTTTTGAAAGTTGGGCGGGATTGTTTGCTGCCCAATTTTTCATAGGCTCAAGTCGAATGCGTGCGCCATTAGCACCGCCCCGCTTATCCGAACCTCGGAAAGTGGAAGCTGAGGCCCAAGCTGTAGAGACCAGTTCGGATACCGTAAGGCCCGAAGCCAGAATATTTGCTTTCAATCCTGCAACGTCATTGGAGTCAACCAATTCATGATCCACTGCAGGAACTGGGTCCTGCCATATCAGATCTTCAGATGGTACTTCAGGACCCAAATAGCGGGACTTTGGCCCCATATCTCTGTGAGTTAGCTTAAACCAAGCTTTTGCAAAAGCATCGGCAAACTCGTCAGGGTTTTCCAAGAAATGTCTTGAAACTTTCTCATAAGCCGGGTCAACGCGCAAGGCCAAGTCTGTGGTCAGCATAAATGGCTTATGAAATTTGCCTTCAATGTGTGCATCAGGTATGATCGCATCTGCATTCTTTGCTTCCCACTGATGTGCACCCGCGGGGCTTTTGACCAATTCCCAATCGTATTGAAACAAAAACTTAAAGTAGTCATGACCCCATTTGGCCGGCGTAGAAGTCCATGCTCCTTCCAAACCGGAAGTGATGGTGTCAGCTCCTTTTCCGCTTCCATAGGAATTTTTCCAACCCAAGCCCATCTCTTCGATGCTAGCTCCTTCGGGCTCAGGACCTACATATTTCGTAGGATCTGCTGCACCGTGAGTTTTTCCAAATGTATGTCCACCTGCGATCAAGGCTACGGTTTCATAATCGTTCATTGCCATTCGTCCGAAGGTTTCACGAATATCATGGGCTGCACCCTGTGGATCAGGCTGTCCTTGTGGACCTTCAGGGTTGACATAGATCAAGCCCATGTGTGATGCTCCAAGGGGCTGCTCCAGCTCGCGCTGTCCGCTGTACCTTTTATCATCACCCATCCACTGACCTTCTGAACCCCAATAGATATCCTCTGCAGGCTCCCATACATCAGCACGACCACCGGCAAATCCGTAAGTCTCGAAGCCCATTGTTTCAAGAGCGACGTTACCTGTTAGGATCATCAAATCGGCCCAGGAAAGTTTCTTACCATATTTCTGCTTGATCGGCCAAAGCAATAAACGAGCTTTGTCGAGGTTGGCATTATCCGGCCAACTGTTCAAGGGAGCAAAACGCTGCGTGCCGAATCCTGCACCACCGCGACCATCCTGAACACGGTAAGTACCTGCACTGTGCCAAGCCATTCGGATCATGAATGGGCCATAGTGACCGTAGTCAGCCGGCCACCAGTCCTGAGAAGTCTGAAGCGCTTCTGCGATATCCTTTTTCACTTCGTAAAGGTCCAAAGACTTGAATTCCTCAGCGTAACTGAAGTCCTCACCCATAGGATTGGAGAGTGAAGAATGCTGACGTAAAATATTTAATTTCAGCTGGTTTGGCCACCAGTCACGATTTCTTGGCCCTGCTCCTGCTGCTTGGGAGAGTTGACCATTGTGAAAGGGACATTTGCTGATGTCACCTTCATTCATGTTGTATGAGCTCATAGTATAACTTGTTAATTGATTTAAAGTAGAATACGAATTTACCAAAAAGTATCTGTATTAAAATATTTTTTCCATTGATAAAAACTATGACTCTTGTCATGAAAACAATTTTTCCAAGGCACAATACCCTAAGAAATCAACGCTTAAAACTCCCCTGTTAGACTGGAATACTGAGCAGAAAACCCCTAAAAACCTTATATTTAGTATCTTTCCATACCAGCATTTTGATCATTAATTAAACCGAAACTCCATGAACCGAGAAGAGCTTTGGACTGAAGAGATTCAAGTCCTTCAAACTATAATTGAAAAAACCGGACTGGAACCTGCTACCAAATGGGGAACAAGAGTCTATACACACCGTGGGAAAAATGTGGTGGGGGCGATAGGTTTCAAAAATCATTTTTGCCTTTGGTTCTACAACGGGGTATTCCTTTCTGATCCTTTGAAGGTTTTGATCAATGCCCAAGAAGGAAAAACCAAAGCCATGAGACACTGGAGATTTGAATCTTTGGGAGAAATAGATGAAGGAGAAATTTTAAACTACCTCCGGGAGGCAATCCAAAATGAAGAAGCGGGCAAAGTCTGGAAACCTGAGAAATCTGCTGATTTGGAAATTCCTTCCATTCTTCAGGAAAAACTGGAAAAGGAAGAATCGCTGAAACTTGCTTTTGATGCACTGCCTCCATTCAAGCAAAAAGAATATGTGGAGTACCTTGTCACTGCCAAGCGAGAGGCAACCCAATTTGCCAGAATTGAGAAGATCATCCCCATGATCAAAGAAGGCATAGGCTTGAATGACAAATACAGGTAGCAATTAGAAAAGCCCTTCTATGTTAAGTTCGAAGTGATCCCTGGAAGTGTTTTTCAAAAAGGAAAAGTCAACAAGGCATGTTGACTGACCGTATTAAAGTCTCGCCAAACCCGATTGAGTTCAGTATGGGTTTTGGCAGCTTCCAAACCAGCTAATGGATACATTCGGGCATTTACATCGCGGCAGATTTGAGTGAGTTTTCGGCTGGCAAGGCTGACTTCTTTCAGGTTTTTTTTAGAGATTTCCCCCTTCTTTACGAGTTCTACCCAAGAGGATTCAACTTGCCTGTAAAACTTCTTTCGGACAGACTCCAGTTTTTCAGCCGTCTTATTTTCCATCTTTTTGGCATACTTCAGCTGCTTTGGAGCAAAATTCCTATAAGCATTTCGTTTCCAAAACGCCTCCCGAATCAGTTCTTGCAAATGCTCAGTAATTCCCAAAAGGTTCACTGCCAAAGTAGCCTCTGCAAATTGCAAAAAAGGATAGCGGTAGACGGGCTCATCTCTGCTTACTTGTGCGGGTAGAAGTTCGAATATTCTGTTTATTGGCACGCTCAGATTCTCGGCTTTGAATGCATGACTGCCCGTGGCGACCATACCCATGTAAGTCCATCCATCAAGGATTTCCACCTCTTCTTTTTTCAGGATAAAAGCCTTGACAAGCGGGTTTCCCTTTTTGTCCAAAATCGGATTGCCGTTTTCCAAAATCTCACAATTCGCTGTAAAATGTGTGGCGTGCAGAGCCCCTGAGGCATAGGTCCAGCTCCCTTCGATTTGATAAGTATCCCCCAGCCGATTGGCTTTTCCGCCTACAAAACCACTTCCGGCCAAACAAACTTTAGGGTCGGAAAAAACCTCTTGAGAGAGTTCTTTATCCAAAAATCCCACAAACCAGCCAGCTCCTGCGCAAAGGGTGACCGTCCATCCGAGACTGGCATCGAGCCGGGCGATTTCTTCCTCCAAAAGCAATGCTTCCGGCAGTGTCAATCCCAGTCCGTCCATTTCCTTTGGAACGAAAAGTTTAAACCACTTTTCAAGGTAAATCAGGTCCAACATTTCAGGGCTTAGAAAACCGAGTTGTTCAGCTTTTGGGGCCCAGATAGAATTAATTAGTTCGGAAGAAATCATGAGGTAAGTTTAATAAAAAGCGGAAGAAGACCGGTCAGGTTTTGAAAACCTGACCGGTCTGGAAAAAAGAAACTTTTCCAAAGCTTAGAACTTTGGAAAAGTTGGCTTTCAATGGATTATTTCTTCTTTTTCTGGGCAGCCATCCATTCCATGATCGTTACCGGACGACCTTCCAACATTACAGGCGAACTGTCAAAATCAGTGCGGGCAACATTGGCATGACTATAAATCCAGGACCAGTGTCCGTTGTATCTGAAATTTTCTCCCCCATAAAATCCCGTGATATCAGTAACGTTGTCGTAGTAAGTGAATACTACATTCTTTGCACCAGCTTGCTTCAATCTGTGATAAAGTGGCACAACGGTTTCATCCGGTTTGGTGGTGTTATCATCTTTGGAATGAATAAACCACATGGGTACATTTTTAATTTTTTGGATTTGAGCATCAGTAATAAATTCATTGCTGTAAGCCAAAGCGGAGATGAATCCAGCGGCAAAATAACCTGGGTGTTCCAAAATCAGCTTTAGTGACAAGTAGCCGCCGTTGGAACAGCCCCCTACGTAGATCCGAGCCGGGTCGATTTGGGGATTTTTAGACACATACTCCTGAATCAAAGCGAAAACTGCTGCATTGTAAATATCATTTGTCTGTCCACGGGTCATTCCTTCTCCGGCATTCATCCAGAAAGTGGGAGTCTGAGGAATCAGCACATAAGCCCCTCCAAAAAGAACCTGAATCTCCGGCGAAGCGTAATTAAACGCCTTATTCCCCATCATGGCGATGGTCGGGTCGGTGCCTCCTTCCCCACCCCCGTGCAGCCAGATAATCAGGGGCGCCTTATCCTTGCTGCCCTTAGGTGCAAAAGCGCCATAAGTCAAGGTGGTGTTTTGATGCGTGAATGTACCGGTCAAGTCAAATTCGTCGACGATTGATCGGATCCGTCCTATCTCCTGATTCCAGACTTTTCCTGATTTTGAACTCACTACGGTGAGGCCATAATCTATCCAGATATTTGAGGCCCGAGTGCCCATACGCATGTATTGAATTGGCGAGCCCAATGGTTGGACGGGACTTACGGAAAGCACTAAAGTCACAAAATTACCTTCATCCTTCCTTGAGCCATTTTCGTCGGAAGCAAAAGCGTAGACGACACTTCGCTTTCCTGAACTTTGCGCAGCTGGAATCTCCCCTTCTTTTGAGCTGCGGTTCACAAAAACTTCAAAATCTGCGGTATTTACTTCCTTCGCAGACTGATCCATGCTGAGGATTACTTTGTTCACTTGTGGCCCCCAGTCAAAGCCTTCGATTACCAGCTTGTAGGTTCCGGGAGTTGGAGGATTACTTTCCAGTGCCATCAGAAGGAAAGGCGACAGAAACAGAAAGAGCGCCAAGAGTAGGTGTTTTTTCATTCTATAATAGGTTATGGGTTTGGTTGATTATGTGATTGAAATTCAAGAAAGAATAATTCATCTCACAGGAAATTATTCAAAAGGCGAAAATCAGATTTATCGTTTTGGTTTTCCGACTTATTTAATATTGCCTTTCTTAAGCTCATTCACTGCATAATCCACCGCCCTCGCGGTCAGGGCCATGTAGGTGATGGAGGGGTTTTGTGTTCCGGTAGAAGTCATGCAAGCCCCATCAGTCACAAAAACATTGGGAGCCAAATGCATTTGATTAAATCCATTAAGGATGGATGTTTTAGGGTCCCTTCCCATTCTTGCACCGCCCATTTCGTGAATATCCAAGCCCGGTGCCTGACCGCTGTCTGATTTTCGGATATTGGTGCAACCCGCTTTGGTGAGCATTTCCTCAGCCTGTTCGAGAAAATCCTTCAGCAATCGCTCATCATTCGAATCGTATGCCACATCAATTTTCAGTAGGGGAATGCCCCATTGGTCTTTTTGCCCGGAGCTGAGCGTAACGGCATTGGTTTCTTTTGGAATCGTCTCTCCCTGCATCATCATATAAACAGACCAGGGTCCGGGAACTGAATTGGCTTCCTTGAATTCTGGTCCAAACGACATATTTCGAGCCCCACCCCATCCAGATCGCCCGGCGGTATAGAAGCTCATATACCCCCGCTGAAAGTCCATTTCCTGCTTTTTCACATTCCTGAAATTTGGAAGCATCACCGCTGTAGGCCGTCTTCCTGAATAGTATTTATCCTCAAATCCCTCGAAACCAGCGCTGAGCGAGCCGCGGTAATTATGAAATGCAATGTATTTCCCCAATACGCCGGAATCATTTCCCAGGCCATTTGGGAATCTGTTGGAAGTCGAATTCAAAAGGATGAGGTTGGTGTTCAGCGCTGCGGCATTCAGAAAAATAACATTGGCGAAATATTCGGTAGCAACATTTGTCACCCTATCAATAACCCTAACGCCGGTGACTTTCCCTTTTTGATCATCCCAAATCAGGGAATGAACCACAGCATCGGGGCGAAGGGTGAGATTTCCGGTTTTTGCGGCCTGTGGCAAGGTGGATGAATTGCTACTGAAGTATCCTCCAAAAGGGCAGCCACGGTAACATTGATTTCGGGCCATACATTTTCCCCTGCCTTGGGCCAGATGAACATCATTAGGCTGGGTCAGGTGAGCACAACGCCCGATGACAAATTTTCGGTCGCCGTAAGCGTCCAAAATCCGCTTTTGAATCTCCTTCTCCACACAATTCATTTCCCATGCTGGCAAAAACTCCCCATCGGGCAAGGTTTCCAGCCCATCGTAATTCCCGCTGATACCGACAAATTTTTCGACATAACTGTACCATGGAGCGATGTCCTCATACCGAATTGGCCAATCTACGGCAAAGCTATCCCGACCCGGTCCTTCGAAATCAAATTTGCTCCATCGCTGTGTTTGTCTTGCCCAAATCAATGACTTCCCCCCTACCTGATATCCACGCACCCAATCAAAAGGTTTTTCCTGCACATAAGGATGCTCGGAATCTTTGACAAAAAAATGCTCCGTGTCTTCTTTGTAGGCATAGCAACGATTGACAACGGGATTTTCAAGTTTATCTGCTTTGGGAATTTGATTGCGATGTGGCATATCCCAAGGATTGGAGGTCATGGTTGGGTAGTCCTTCAGATGCTCCACTTGTCTTCCCCGTTCAAGTACAAGGGTTTTCAAACCTTTTTCACAAAGTTCTTTTGCCGCCCAGCCTCCGGAAATGCCTGAGCCTACTACAATAGCGTCGTATTGATTCGAATTCATGAAAGAAAAATAAGCGTTTGTGCGCGGACTTTTTAGAAAATTTCGATTAAAAAGCTGGGAGTTTGGAGGTATGTGAGTTTGGAAGTTATTGGTTATTGGTTTCCGAAAACTGCTGTCTTGTCAGGGATTTTGTTTTTTGAATCCGGCATTGTGGCTTGAATAATATATCACTAGCTCTTTGCTTTAACAGATTCAAGCTTGGATAATTCCAACTACTCGTATCGCAGCGATTCAATTGGATCCAATTTGCTGGCTTTATAGGCAGGAATGTAACCTGCCAACAATCCAACAATAATACAGATCACAAAAGAAATGATCATCCAAAGCCAAGGGATCAAAAATCCTCCCGGGCCGATAAAATTGGCAATAAGGTTTCCTATCCCTATTCCGAGCAGCATCCCAAAAATCCCTCCGATCATACAGATTACGATAGCCTCGATCAAAAATTGCTGACGGATTCGAAGCGGGGTCGCTCCGAGCGCCTTTCTTATCCCGATCTCTCGGGTTCGCTCGGTCACCGAGACCAGCATGATGTTCATCAATCCGATCGAAGCTCCGAGGAGTGTGATAAAACCGATGCCAAAACCACCAATTCGAAGGTATCCAGCTACCTCTTCCAAGCTATCTGCCACGGATTGGCTTTTCGTTAATTCGAACGAATCTTCTTGTGCAACCCGGTCCTGACGGACTTTCCGCATAATGCCAATTGCCTGGCCCATTTCATAATCCAGCTTTCCGGGATCGGAGGCCACCCCTGTGATTCGATAGTTGAAGGTTCCTCTTTTATCCAATCGGGAAGCATTTTCGATTGGAATTAAAATCTGCCGATCGGCGCCTTGATCTTGGCCTACCCCTCCCTGCTTGTCCAATACCCCTATCACCGTGTAAGGACGTCCCAAAAAAGTAATTTTTTGATTAATTGGATCTTCTCCCGGTACGAAGAGGAGTTCTTCAAGTTCCTTACCGATGATCGCAACGGAATTACCATAGCGGATCTCCATATTGCTGAAATTTCGGCCTTTCCCAAGTTTCATTGCTTTGATAGTAAGGTAATTTTCATCTGCCCCTCTGATCCTGGTATTTGGATTTGTTTTTTTAGACCCTCTTTTTACTTCGGCCGCTCCGGACACGACATTAAAAACAGTCGAAATTCCGATTGCGCTATAATCTTCTTTGAATTTTTGGGCTTCCCTGAAGGTGACACTCGGGTAGTTTTTTTCCGTTTTACCCTCCTGTACCACCCTGCCACCACTGAAGCCCTTATTTCTAATATCAAATGAATTGGCTCCCAGGCCGGCAAAACTTTCAGAAATCTGAGCCTTGATTCCATCAATCGCTGTCAGCATTCCTACCAATGAAGATATACCGATTGCTATAATCGCGCCTGTGAGTACGGTGCGAAGTAAATGGACTTTCACAGAGTTGAGCGCCTCGCGGATATTTTCGATCAGATTCATGGATTGTTCGTTTTAGAACAGCTTTTGGAAAAATTGCTATTTGACAGCATTAATAATAAGCAAATACGGTAGAAATGGTGATCTGAAAAGGAATATTTAACTAAATGCTCAACTAAAACCATCAAAGTGGTTGAATATATCAAAGTTCTTCATCACAGATGAATCTAGCCTTAATGCATCCGATCACCCCGAACTACCATGTTTTTCAGCACCTTGGCCTCATAGTCCAGCCATTCCTTCCATCGTTCATTGACTTTTTCGGGATCCTGGTACTTTTTTGCCAACTCGATAAAAGTCACAAAATGTCCTGCTTCTGAAATCATCAATTCATAATAGAATTTTTGAAGTTCCTGATCAGCAATGTTTTTGGAGAGAAGTTTAAACCGTTCGCAACTCCGCGCTTCGATCAGTGCATTCATCAGCAAATGCTCCGTAAGATGTTGGATGCGACTTCCCCCTTTTTTGACAAATTCATTGAGCTTGATCACGTAATCGTCTTTGCGGGGAAATCCAAATTTCATCCCACGTTTCCTTAGCTGTTCCAAAACCCGCTCAAAATGTCCCCATTCTTCAGCGACAATCGGGGTCAGAGTATCTACCAATTCATCCAAATCGTTGAACCGAAGAATCAAACTGATACAGGATGAAGCTGCCTTTTGTTCGCAATAGGCATGATCCACCAAGATCTCTTCGATTTGCATTTCTGCTATTCCCACCCATCGTGGATCTGTCGGCAGCTTCAGGTGAAGCATTTTTTGTCTGGTGCTTTCTTCCCAAGTCATCTGAAGTTAGGATTTGTGAATTCGGATTTCGGATAGTGTAAAGTCTTCGATATTCGATGTTCAAAATTCAATGTCATTATTTCTGAAATTTCAAAAACCGAATGCAAAATATCGAATTTAGAAGTGGCCCTTTGTTCAAATCAAATCTCTGTTCAATCAAACAAATACCAAGTAATCCCCAAGTCCAAAAAGGATTTGTAGCCAGTGTAATCAGGGGTGACAAAATACCCCTCTTGCCGCATAAACCCTGCATTGAGATGGTTGTATTTGAATAACACCCGAGTTCGGTTGATTCGGAAATCAAGAAATAAATCTGCCACAGGGTAGGCATATACTTCGAAGGTATTCTGCAGGTGGAACTGCTGGAAGGAAGGATTATAGGCCTCTGCGAAATAGGAAGATTTATATCGAATGTCAATCCCCAGCTGTACAAACACATTTTCGTCAAACATCGGACTGTCGAAATAGAATCTGGTATTTCCAAAAAACCGGGGAATTCTGAAATTATCCGCTCCTGCCCCAGTCACCTCTGTGTAGACTATCTCTGCATCAAGTCGGAATTTCTTTCCTATCTGCACATTGGCAATTAGTCCCGGCATCAGCATAAATGCCTCCCCGGAGGATTGGGTGGCAATTTTTTGTTCGTTAAAAAATACGTAATTGTTTACCCTATTGATGGTCACATTCGGTCTCAAGCTCAGGCGATCCAAATCCACTTTGATTCTGCCCTTGATTTGGTCTACGCCTATGTTATTGAAATCATTATCCCACTGGTAGTGATTGCCATAATAAATTTGCTGAAGCGAAGTAGGCTTGTAAAGTGCCTTAGTATATTCTAATTCCAGCCAAGGGGAAACAAATAAGCCATGAATACGAAAAGCTCCAGGAATCAAATATTCACCATCTGCACTGATTGACCACTTTTCAGAGAGTTTACCAATCAATTCCCCTCCGATGTACAGCTCGTTGAAGGACTGTCTTTTAGTTGGGAAAAAAGGACTTTCCATTCTTCCATTTCTATACCGAGTGAATGCATTGTAGTAGAATCCCTTGTAGGAACCCTTTACACCGACCTCATTTCTCCACTCTGCAAAATCACTTTTGTTAAGTGTAGTGTCTTGCTGATCATTAAGCCTCTCCCGATTGAAAAAGAGCGAGTCTGAGGAATTCAGGGCGGACTCAAAAAGAATATTTTGGTTTTTTCGGTCCAGCGTGTGATAAATCTGAAGGCCATTGCCCAATTTGTATTCATGATATACATGATAATCCTGCCTCAAGTCTCTGGCACGTGAGTTTTGGAGCCAAACTTTAGCATCCTCATACGTGAAATAAAGCGAGGTAGGATCTACTTCCGGAGGGATGATGCCTCCTATTTCGGAAACCTCATGCTTCATTCTGGAAAATGAACCCAATAGCCAATATCGACCATTTTCTGACCGGTAATTGGTGTGAAATGAATAGGCATTTTGCTCCGCCATATTATCATCTCTTTTCACAGGATTAAGGGTTTTTCGGACTCTTTGTGTGTTAAATTCCAGTCCAAGATTCCAGCGAGGTGTCACATTTCGCGCAAAAGCGAGGTCAAGCATATTCCGGTTTCCTCCACCAAAAAATGCAGACATCTCAGTGAATGGGGATTTGGTATCAAAATACCTACGTTTTGCCGGATCCCGGAAATACAAATCATAGCCGTGAAATCCAGAGCTGAGTCCAATTAACTCCGGAACTTCATAGAATACCGGTTTTGCAGCAGTTCCAATATTCCCGAGGTCTTGATATTTCCAATTTGTTTTAGCTACAGGATCGTAATTATGGAAATTATTCAAAAGCGTGTCTTGCTCGTAAAGTTGGAGTCGGTTACGCTTAAGGTCTTTTTCGAAAAAATAAAGTGACGTTTTTGGCCCATAGACCTGTCGGGTGCTGTCGTCCAAAAGTGGTCTTCTGCCATCAGTCTCTTCTTGTCCTTCCTGCTCTGTCAATTCACGAACTTGTCTGGGATTTTGGCCCACTCCTGTATTTTGGCCCTGAGGAATTGGCCGTTGTGGGATCGGACGCTGGGCAACAAGAGCCTGGAGTCCCAATAAAGAAAATAGAAACACGAAGACTAAACCTTTCCTGATCACTTTTTTATGAATTTTTCCCGGATGCGACTGAGCAACATTTGCTTGTCTTCTGCTTCAAATTTTGCTTCGATGGGAAGCACAAAAATCGGAATTTCCCCCAAAAATCCCCGATTTGACAAAGATTTAAGTTTGACTGCATCTTTTTCTGTAGTGAGTAAAACGGGCCTTTCACTTTTGTGTTTGTCCCCCAGTTCTTGAATTTTGTTCAGGTCACTGGTTTGATACTGGTGATGATCTGGAAAAGTTAGAACATCCAACAGTTTAAATCGACTTTTGCAATAAGAAATCAAAGGAAGGTCATTGGCCAAACCCGAAATCAGGATAATTGGCTCCCGCATGGGTTCAGGGTGATCCAGTGGGTATGGATTTCCGTAGCCGATCTTTGAGAAAAAAACAGGAGTTTCAGGTTTAATATATGGCTTTAACTCGTGCCTGATTGTTTGTTTTTGTGCCTGGGGCAGCTTTTCAGGGCATTTCGTCACGACAATAAAATCAGCTCGCTTGGCGCCATTTCGACTTTCTCTCAATCGACCCATGGGCAATTGGAAGTCATTTGTAAAAAGGGACCCAAAAGGAGTCAGCAAACAATAAAAATCCCCCTTCAACTTTCTGTGCTGAAAGGCATCATCCAATACGACAATGTCGGTCATTGGAATACGGTGCGCAATTTTCTCCAAAGCGGAGACCCGATCTTCTCCTACAAAAACAGGGATTTCAGCACCGAATTTTCGATAGATCTGGAGTGGCTCGTCACCAATTTCTGAGGGCTCACTTTCTCCTTTTGCTTGAATAAATCCTTTAGTCTTTCTCCCATAACCCCGGCTGAGACTGGCCAATTTAACTTCATCTCTCAGATTTTTAATCAGAAATTCAACCATTGGAGTCTTGCCTGTCCCTCCTATACTGAGGTTTCCCACGATCAGGGTGGGAATGGGAGATTTGAAGCTTTTGAGAATTTGACGATCATACAAAAAATTACGGATCTCAGTGATACCCCGAAATATCAGTGCAAAAGGAGCAAAAAGAAAGGCATACCACGGCATCGTCAGGAATTGCTATTTTTGACCAAAGAAAAGAAAAATTATGGGATACAGGATTCAGGATGTTATTTCTTGTTTGGAACAGTTGGCCCCATCTGCGTATCAGGAAAACTACGACAATGCAAGCTTGATCTGTGGTGATCGAAATGCTAAATTAAAGGGCATGGTCTGCTCACTTGATTGTACAGAGGCTGTGGTAGACGAAGCTATTAGCTTAGGCGCAAATTTGATCATTGCCCATCACCCGATCGTGTTTAAGGGGATGAAAAGTTTAACGGGACGCAATTACGTGGAGCGGACAGTGATCAAAGCAATCAAAAATGACATCGCCATATTTGCCATCCACACCAATCTGGACCATGTGGCAATGGGGGTAAATAAGCGAATTTGCGACCGGCTGGGGCTCATTAAAACCAAAATTCTCCAGCCAAAAAAGGAAATCCTCAACAAACTCGTATTCTTTGTCCCCTTGGAAGATAAAGGAAAAGTACTGGACGCAGTTTTTGCGGCCGGAGCCGGGCAAATCGGTGAATACAAAGATTGCTCCTTCCAGGTGGAAGGAATGGGCACCTTCACTCCTTCTGAAAATGCAAAACCACATATCGGAAAACCGGGGGTTCCGCAATTTGAAAAGGAAGTGAGAATAGAGGTGATTTTACCCTCTTACCAAAGCAGCCGGGTAATTTCGGCCATGAAGAAAGTGCATCCCTACGAAGAGGTTGCTTTCTATCTTAGCACCTTAGAAAATGAAAATCAGGAGGTTGGGGCAGGAATGATCGGTCAATTGGAAAACCCAATGGACGGGCATGAGTTTTTAGATTATCTAAAGGAAAAAATGAACCTCAGGATACTCAAGCATACCGCATTGATTGACCGAAAAATAAGTAAGGTGGCTGTTTGCGGAGGGGCGGGAGTTTTTCTTCTTTCAGACGCCAAGCGATGCGGTGCAGACGTTTTTGTCACGGCTGACGTAAAGTATCACGAGTTTTTTGACGCAGAAGGTCAGCTCATCCTTTGCGATATCGGACATTACGAGAGTGAAATTTTCACAAAAGAATTACTTGGGGAGCATTTGTCACAAAATTTCCCTAATATTGCACTCTATTTGACAAAAGTAGTTACTAATCCCACATCCTACCGATAGTACATGGAAAGTACAGTAGCACAAAAACTAGAAGCTATCTACAACCTTCAACTCATAGATTCAAGACTAGATGCCATCGTAAAAGTAAGAGGAGCGCTCCCTGAGGAAGTGCAAGATCTTGAAGATGAGATAGCAGGCTACGAAACCCGACTCGACAAATTCAAAACTGACATTGAATCTT
The DNA here is from genome assembly GCF_030694375.1 of Algoriphagus sp. Classification (GTDB taxonomy): domain Bacteria; phylum Bacteroidota; class Bacteroidia; order Cytophagales; family Cyclobacteriaceae; genus Algoriphagus. The sequence goes on along the minus strand of NZ_JAUXYL010000020.1, from coordinate 433,322 downwards.
TCGAGGACGAAATCAAACGTTTTAAGGAAAACATCAAGGAGTCCGAAAAGCTGATCAAAAAGTATCAGGACCAGCAGATGAACGTACGAAACAATCGTGAGTACGATGCCATCACCAAAGAATTGGAACTTCAAGATCTTGAAATACAGGTTTCTAAAAAGAAAATCTCTGAAGCTGGTATGAAAATCGATCAGAAGAAGGTCGATTTGGAAGAGCTGAATGATTTAATGAAAGATCGCCAAAAAGATCTTGATTTAAAGAAAAATGAGCTTGACACCATTGTCTCCGAAAGCGAATCCGAAGAAGGCAAACTTCAGGCTGACCGAGACAAAGCGATGAAAAAAGTAGATGACAGACTTGTAAAGTCATATACTAAAATCAGAGCAAATGCCAAGAATGGTCTTGGTGTAGTTATGGTTAAAAGAGGTGCATGCGGAGGTTGTTTCAACACTGTCCCACCTCAAAGACAAGCGGACATCCGAGAGAAGAAAAAACTTATCGTTTGCGAGCATTGTGGACGAATCCTAGCAGGGGTAGAAGATGAAGTTGAGGAGGAAAACACAAAGACCAAAAGAAGATCCGCTAAGGCTTAATTGATAGAATTTTATAGAAATCCCCGAAAATAAAATTTCGGGGATTTTTTTGTGTCCATTTTTTTTGCTTTGTCGTAAGCATAAACACTATATTGATGCTATGAAAAAAATTGTAACACTTCTTTTTGCCATGCTCTGCTGCGTTTCGGTATTCGCAAAGGATCCCGAATCCAAAACTTTTTTGGTGATTTTCAAAAGCAAAGAATTAAAAGAAAGCAAAACCACGATCAGGGAAATTGAATCCCAATTTTCTTCTTTCTTTACCACCAAGCATTATTCCGGGAATTCCGAATTGGCCTTGACAATTGAGATCCCAAGCTGCGATTTCGATAAGTGTTTTCTGGGGGAATTTCTTATCAACCTCCAAGACGGGAATAAAATCCAACTCCAACACCTTGCCTTCCGACTTTTTGATCTGACAGAAAACAAAAACCTATACCAATCATACCTCTCCATGTATGAGGAGAAACTTACCGCCAAGAAAAAGGCAGCAAAAACTTCTAAGTCTTAATCAAAGTCATAAGGTGCTCTTGGCTATTAAATTTTTTAACCGTAAAGGTGTTATCCGATAACTGTTCAAGCTGGTAAAGGCACAGGTTATTGTGCTCAAACTGATCCATATACCTCATGTCGTAGTTAAGAATAAGGCTAAGGAAAATCCGCATTGCCCTTCCATGCATACATACGAGGATATTTTCACCTGAACCATTTAAGATTATTTCAATCCCCCTTCTCATTCGCTCAGCTACCTTGTTTGGGCTTTCCCCCCCAGCTATTGCATAATCCAAATTCCCCTGTTGCCACTGATGCAGCATGTGGCGATAATACTCCCCTTCTTCAGGAGTCATTGGCGTACCTTCGTAGTCACCCCAAGAGATCTCGTTGAGTTCTGACAATGCCCTTGTGGGAATTCCCAAGTCAATAAATTGCTGAATGGATTGCTTAGTCCTAATCAGTGCAGAGTGATAAATCTGATCAAAAGCGACATCCTTGTATGATTGAAAAAAGGCATTAGCCTGTGCTTGGCCCGTCGCATTAATTGGGGCGTCTATTCCACTACCCTGCACTACTCCTTGGAGATTGAAGTCAGTTTGCCCGTGTCTGACCAGGTAAATTTTTTTTAGATTCAAGTTTCTCTATTTTTGTTCGGAGTCCAAATAAACTTTATTCAGCCCATATTTTAATGATTTTTCTATCTCAACCATCCCTTGATCAACTCAATTTCACGAGAGAAGAAACTTTGGTGAATCATTTGGGTATAGAATTTACCGGCATTGGTCAAGATTATCTTGAGGCTACGATGCCTGTAGATCATCGAACCAAGCAGCCTATGGGATTGTTACATGGGGGAGCAAATGTTGTTTTGGCCGAGACATTGGGAAGCGTGGCTTCATCGCTCACTTTAGATCTCACAAAATTTAGCTGTGTTGGATTGGAAATCAATGCGAACCACCTCAAATCAGTAAGAGAAGGAACTGTGAAAGGCGTCGCTAAACCTATTCATATCGGAAGGACAACACAGGTTTGGGAGATAAAAATTTTCAATGAAGCAAACCAGTTGTGCTGCATTAGCAGAATGACGATGGCCATTTTAGAAAAAAAATGAACGAAACGGCAAGTTTAACAGGCACGACTCAATCCGAAATTTTGGATTTCCTTTTTCTTAAGGGTTTTACCTCAGGTGGTTCATTTGCGATTTGGAGGAAACCCCTATCTAAAAAACTGGAATTTCTCCTGGACGACCAAGAAATCCCTTACAAAGTAGATTTAGGTTTTGAGGAGCTTCCACCGGGGTTTATCGTCCATCCGTTTGCAGATCAGGAAGATAAAAAGGCCTATTTCATCAAGTCAAACCGATATTTTAGCTTTATCCTTGATCAGGAAACAGTAAAAGAGGATTTGCCTGAGTGGGTCAAATCTTCCGAAGATCCATCACTGACTTCCATAAAAGCCGCGATCAATCACCTGGTCAGAAAAAAATCTGAAGCTTCGTGCTCTGAAAATCTTCAGGCTAATGAAAAGAGTCATTTCATGCGTCTTGTTCAGCATGGAGTGGAAGCGATCGATGCAGGAAAGCTTGAAAAAGTAGTCCCCGCCCGCACGAAGTTGATTTCAGTTCCGGAAAATTTTGATCTTGGAAATGCACTTCTACAGATGCTTCAAGCTTACCCCAATTCCTTTGTTAATTTTTTCCACATTCCCAAGGTAGGCACTTGGATTGGGGCCAGCCCCGAAACCTTGATCAAAACGGGGGGTGACCATTTTTACACCATGGCCCTTGCCGGAACTCAAAAAGCAATTGGTGAACATCCTCTCAAATCAGCGGCATGGACACAGAAAGAAATCGAGGAACAGGCTTTGGTATGCCGCTATATTGTGGACTGCTTTAAAAAGATCCGTCTGAGGGAATACGAAGAGCATGGCCCCAAAACAATCATGGCCGGAAATCTCCTTCATCTCAGGACTGACTTTAAAGTAGACATGAAGGCCACCAGATTTCCTCAGTTGGGCTCTGTCATGTTGGATTTATTACATCCGACATCTGCTGTTTGCGGGATGCCGAGAAAAGAAGCACATGAATTCTTGCAAGAAAATGAAGGTTTTGACCGCTCATTTTTTGCGGGATTTCTAGGCCCGGTAAATATTGAAGGAGAAACATCAATTTTTGTAAATCTCCGAACCGCTTCATTCAAAGGGGAAAAGGCAATTCTCTATGCGGGTGCAGGAGTGACAGAAGATTCTGATCCCGAAAAAGAATGGGAGGAAACTGAACTCAAATGCCAGATCATCGGAAAATTCATCCAAACACCATCCACTTGATTATCCAGCCCATCTTAGACCTTGTCGCAATTTGCGCAAAAAAAGGAATCGAACATGCTATCCTTTCTCCGGGTTCGCGTTGTGCTCCCTTGACATTGGCATTTGTACGTCATCCTGATATACATGCTCGAACCATCTCCGATGAACGTTCGGCTGCATTCATGGCGCTTGGGATGGCCCAGCAACTCGGACAGCCGGTGGTGTTGGTTTGTACTTCTGGTTCGGCAGCGTTAAATTATTATCCTGCAATCGCAGAGGCTTTTTTCCAACAGGTTCCACTTTTAATTCTGACAGCAGACCGACCACCTGAATGGGTTGATCAATGGGATGGACAGACGATTTTTCAAGCGGATGTCTATGGCAAACATGTTAAAAAAAGCTTCCAATTTCCAGATTCATTTTCAAATGAAGCCCAAATTTGGCATGCCGGACGAATCGTAAATGAAGCAATTAATCTTTCCAAGCAATTTCCAGCAGGTCCGGTCCACATTAATATTCCACTTCGTGAGCCCTTTTATCCTGCAGAAGCTGAGAAGTTTGTTTTCCCGGATCATCCGCGTGAATTTACAAGCGTCACCAGCCAAACTCAACTCAGCGAGGAAAGTCTAAAGCATATCAAAAACAGACTGAATGAAGTCAAGCGGCTTGTAATCGTTCCCGGTCAACAAAAACCAAATGCACAGATTCAATCGCTTTTGAATGAATTGGCAAATAACAAAAAGGCCGTAGTAATTACAGATTCTATATCCAACCTGCAGGGAGATCACTGCATCAACCTCCATGATCATTGGCTTGGGTATGAAAATATTCTCCAAGAATTAGCCCCAGATTTGGTGATCAGCTTTGGCAAATCGGTGATCTCGAAGTCACTGAAGCAATTTCTGAGAAAATCGGACACCTCTCACTGGCATATTCAGCCAGATGGTCAAGCCAAAGACACCTACCAGCGACTCACCCGGATTTTGGCTTGCTCCCCTTCTTCATTTTTGAATTGGCTCCTTCTACATCTTCCTGTTCAAAGTCAGGATTTTTTTTCAAAATGGAGTAATTTGGAAACTAAGGTTAATCAGGCTCTCCCTCAAGTATTCGAAACCACTGAATTTGGCGAGTATCCTGCCTTATTTTTTCTACTGAAAAAAATACCCCCGTTTTCTAAAATTCACCTGGCTAATAGCATGGCGGTCCGCTATGTTAATTTTCTTGGGAAACGAAATCAGGAAATCATCTGTAACCGGGGCACGAGCGGAATTGACGGTTCGAACAGTACAGCGGTGGGATGCACCTTTACAACCAAAGAACCGGTCACCCTGATCACTGGAGACATGGCCTTCTTCTATGATCGCAATGCCTTTTGGCACAATTACACTACTCCCAATTTGCGAATTGTGGTCCTGAACAATCATGCGGGTGGAATCTTCCGCCTGATTGAAGGCCCGGCAAAGCAACCTGAATTGGAGGAGTTTTTTGAAACCAAACAGCAGCTTTCCGCAAATCATCTTGCGGAAGAATTTGGATTTTTCTACCTCAAAGTGACGAGCATGGAGGAATTAAAAACTTCATTGAGCGACTTCTATGAACCCTCTATCCACCCAAAAATCCTTGAAATTGAAACTTCCAGTTCCAAAAACGCGGAGCTTTTGAAGGAAATTAAAGGAAAGATTAGAGCGGTCTTGGATGAATCCTGATTGAATTATCGGCTCGTTTATTTCTTCTGAAAAACCCGGATGTAATCTACTTTCATTTCCTGAGGGAAAACTGTACTTGCATCAGGACTACCGGGCCAGATTCCACCCACGGCCACATTTAGGACAAAAAAGAAAGGTTTGTGAAATTCATCCAAGCCCGGAGGAGTGATGTCTATGACATGGTATTGAACGCCATCAAGCAGCCACACGATTTTTTGCTGATCCCAATTGATCGAAAAGACATGAAACTCATCATTAAAGATCCCAAAGGGCAACTTGGTGCTCCCTCCATAATTTGCATAGTTTCCGTTATTGTCCCAATGAACTGTCCCGTGGACTGTCCCGTCTTGGTTGTCTTTACTGCCACCGATCATTTCCATGATGTCAATCTCTCCACACTTCGGCCAGCTTACCTCAGAGATATTTTCGCCCAACATCCAAAGCGCAGGCCACAAACCTTGTCCTTTGGGGAGTTTTGCCCGGATATCTATTCTGCCATAAGTGAAGAATTTATTTCCTTTGGTGATCAGCCTTGATGAGGTATAATTTCTGCTCCCTGCATTTTCCCGTTTGGCAGTGATGGTCAGATTGCCATTTTGCAGGCTTGTATTTTCTTTTTTGTAATACTCCAGCTCTTGATTTCCCCATCCACATAGACTCGGACAGCCATCCCCCAGTTCAAATATCCAATCAGAGGAAAGCACTGAACCGTTGAATTCATCTGCCCAAACTAAATTATACCCTTCATAATTAGATGGACTGGTATATCCTGTATTTGGATCCAAACCCAAGGCGGCGGCATTCAAGCTTACTGTTTGAGAAGAAACCACAAAATCGGTCTCAGAAGAATGTGCCTGAACCACCAGAATAAACTCGCCTCTTTGGGTGTAAGTATGAGTAGCTGAATTTCCATCAACTCTTCGCAATGACTCCCCAGCAGAACCGAAATTCACTTTAAAAAAAACAGCATCATCTGCTGTGAAATTGGCTTTGACAAGTCCATTTCCGAGAAAATCTACGGAAACAAGTAAGTTATCAGGCAATTTTTTTGGATCATCTGTGGGATCTTCTGAGCAGGAGAAAAATAAGATCAAGCTAAAAAAGAGGCTAAGTAATTGAATTCCCCGAATCATGACGTGTGAATTATGCCATGAATATAATCGGATATAACTTAAGATGAAAGTCAGGCGACTATACGCTCGGCGTTGAAATCGGGAGAAGAAGATCTCCCGATTTTATTTATTGCCCAGATCATTAATCCCAATTGCCCTATTTCGAAAAGTGTCAATGGAATAAGTCCAAAAATCACTCCTACTCCTGAGAATATCAAGATTCCGGCGACAAGTCCCAAAGCACCCACGATTTGCGGAATGTTAGACCAGCCCTTTTTGTAAGTGAGATATCCAATTCCCATGAAGGCATAACAAAAGCCAAAGGAAATCAACTTAACTAAATAGTAATCCTCCAAAGTCAATTGACCCGTAATAAGTCCATAGCAATCTATTGAATACCAGATCAGATTCGCTCCGATCATCGTCCAAAGCGAAATTTTCAGAATCAAATTCGGGATGAAAGATTCCAGTCTAATCCATCCATATAAAAAGGCGACATAAGTGAGGAAGGTGCCGATTTTTACACCAATAAATGCTGAAGCATCAGCATTGGGTCCGTTTTCGATCCATTCGTATTCCATCCCTATTTCGAAAAAGGCCAGAAAAAAATAAATCAATCCTGCTGCGAAGGCAAAGTAAAGGTATGCCGGGACTTTTTTGTCTTCATCCACGAAGCCATTTTTAAGTTCCTCCCACTTGAAGTCCAAGGCTTCAAACAATGCCTTTATTGTATAACTCCTTGGAGTCACCTCCCCTGCTTCGATGCGCTGAATCGTGCGCACGTTCAGGTTGCATTTTTCGACGAGTTCTTCCTGCGTCAGTCCTTTGGCTTTTCTCAGTTCAGAGATTTTTCTGCCCAATTCCGGTTGCTTCATAAGTAGTAGATTTTGATTAACCATGGCAAGATCTGGGATTAGATTTTGACTTTGAACGTACAGGAGTCGGTTTTAACCCGACATTCGCCCGACATTTGATTTTCGGGTTAAAATAGGGGAATTTGCGATGCGATTGAAAAATTTGAAAATTCAAAAATTGCAATGCTTCGGCTCCGCTCAGCACAAGGATTGGAAAATTTGGCCACCCAATCTTTTAAATTAGAGGTAGTACTTTGATCAGAGCAGGGTTGCGATTTACTGGCTTCCAAATCACTGAAAGCTCGGTAAACTGTGGGATTCCGGGAATTTCCATAAACCGCACCTTCAGGTCATAGCCCTCTTTCAGGGAAGTCGGAACAATCGCCACGCCCAATCCATTTTCCACCAATCGAAATATCGTCAGTGCATGAACCGATTTATGACGGATTTTTGGCGAAAAGCCGGAATCCTTACAAATACTCAAAATCTGCTCGTAGTAATAATTGGAGTAATCACTCGAAAACAGGATGAAAGAATCGTCCCGAAACTGGGAAATAGATTTAAAATCCTGAACAGGAATCGGATGACTTTCAGGAACGACCAAGGAAAATGAATCTCTCAAAACCGGCTTCATCACCAAATCATCGGGAACAGAAGCCAATCGGACAAAACCCATATCCAGCTTATCCTTTTGGATCATTTCTACTTGAGCCGAATTGCTCAGCTCCTCCAAACTTGTGGTGATCAAGGGTTGCTCCGAGTTGAGCTTTGTCAACAGATCAGGCAAGACCCGATTGGACGCCGAACCCAGAAAGCCGATTCGAAGTTCCCCTACTTTCCCTGAATTAATCAGCTTCAATTGGTTTTTAGCGGACTCCAGATGATTGATTACAAAATCGACTTCATCCTTAAAATATACCCCTGCTACGGTCAATTCAACGTGTTTTTTATCCCGCTCGAAAAGCTGCACTCCCAACAATTCCTCCAACTGCTTGATCTGTCTACTGAGTCCTGGTTGGGAAATATACAGCCGTTCGGCAGCTTTCCGGTAATTTAACTCTTCGGCCACTGCCTGAAAGTAAAGTAAATGCCTGAGCTCCATTGATGCTTACCAGTTATTGAATATTGACAAAAATAGTATCAATAAGCATCAAAAAGAAGTAGTAACTTTGAATAAACCATTGAGATCTTGAAGACCTCGAAGGTTTTAGAATATAATTTATGCCTTTGCATGTGTTCCCCACAGACCGAAAAGTTCTGATTCTGCCCCGGTTTGTATCTTCACAATTCGGAAATTCTAACAGCGTAATTAATCCTTCGAGGTTTCTGAAAACCTCAAAGGATTTCTCACAACCATGAAAACCTTCAACTACGGCCAAGACCTCCTCAGCTCCTCCATCGCTCTGAGGCTTGCCAGAAAAGAAATCAATGGAGTTTTTAGTCATGAAACCATTCAAAAGGTGAAAGCCTCATCGGATGCTGTCGCAAAAATCGCTCAGGGTGAAAAAGCCGTCTACGGCATCAATACGGGTTTTGGTCCACTCTGCACCACAAGAATTTCGTCAGCAGACACGACAACTTTGCAGGAAAATCTCCTGAAAAGCCATGCTGTCGGAGTAGGCGAATACATACCTGAGGAAATCTCTCGTTTGATGCTCGTGCTGAAAATCCAAGCCTTAGCCCAGGGGTTTTCAGGAATTCGGTTGGAGACGCTGGAACGAATTCTTTGGATGTTAGAAAATGAGGTGATCCCGGTTGTTCCCGAACAAGGTTCTGTCGGGGCATCAGGAGATTTGGCGCCGCTTTCCCATTTGTTTTTGCCCCTGATCGGTTTGGGAAAAGTCCACTTCAAAGGGTCCATTCAAAAAGCCGGGGAGGTATTGGAAAAACTTGAGAAGTCTCCGCTCCATTTGGGTCCAAAAGAAGGGCTTGCCTTGATCAACGGGACGCAGTTTATGGCAGCTTTTGGTGTCAAAATAGTGGATAGGCTACACAACCTTCTGACCCACGCCAATATCACGGGCGCGATGATGATTGAAGGATTGATGGGCTCGATCAAGCCATTTACAGCAGAATTACATCAATTGCGTCCATTTGTGGGAAACCAACATGTAGCTCAAACTATCCTGAATCTCCTTCACGAATCCGAAATCGTCAATTCGCATCTCAATTGCGCGCGTGTTCAGGATCCATACTCCCTTCGCTGCATGCCGCAGGTGCATGGGGCAAGTTGGAATGCATGGCTTCACCTCAAAGACTGTATTGAAACTGAGATAAATTCTGTGACGGACAACCCCGTGGTTTTTGATGCTGAAAACACCATCTCCGGCGGAAATTTTCATGGGCAACCCATTGCTCTGCCCCTCGATTATGCCTGTTTGGCTGCCTCAGAGCTCGGGAATATTTCTGATCGCCGAATTTACCTTTCCATCGAAGGTGATACGCCTGGAGTACCCAAACTCTTACTGAAAGAAACGGGGTTAAATTCAGGCCTGATGATCCCTCAATACACTACAGCGGCTCTGGCTTCAGAAAATAAAGGCCTTTGTTTTCCTGCATCGGCAGATTCCATTCCTACTTCCCTTGGGCAGGAAGATCATGTCAGCATGGGAAGTATCGGAGCCCGAAAAGCGCTGCGGGTGATTGGCAATGTGGAGAAAATCCTGGGGATCGAGCTCTTTTATGCTGCTCAGGCGATGGATTATCATGCGCCTATGAAGTCAGGCAAAATTCTGACAGCGATCTATGAGCGGGTGCGAAAAGACATTGATCCGGTAGTATCCGATCGGATTCTTTACGAGGACATGGAAACTGCTATTGATCTGGTCAAGAGTGGAGAATTGGTAGCTTTGGCAAGGCAGGTGGCTGAATCGGAAGGTTTGGCTTTTGAGACGGAATGGAGCGTTCTATTTAGCTATTAAAAAAGCTCACAGATTTCTCAGATGAACACAGATTTTGAATTTATATCTGTGGAAATCCGTGTCATCTGTGAGAAAACATTATGAAAAATCTAAAACTAATCGGCCCGATCACCCAAGTCCTCACCATGGAAAGGCTTCCTCTCAAAGGAGCTTTGAAAGACGAGCAATTAGAAATCCTGGAAAATGCCGGGATCCTGATCGAAGGAGAGAAAATCCTGGAGGTCGGTTCCTGGCAAAGGCTCAAGAAAGAATTTCCTCAAGCGGAGCTTTTTGAGCTGGAAGGGAATTTTGTCGCCATGCCCGGTCTCATCGATTGCCATACCCATAGCTGCTTTGGAGGTTCGAGAGCCGGAGATTTTGCGATGCGCAATGCAGGCAAAACCTATCTGGAAATCGCCCAAGCCGGCGGCGGAATCTGGGACACGGTCACACAAACCCGAAAACTGAGGCTGGAAGAATTGGCTGAGAAAACAGTAATAAATTCAAATCGCCACCTTTCGGATGGAGTCACTACAATCGAAGTAAAGAGTGGTTATGGACTTTCGGTTGAGGAAGAGTTGAAAATGCTTCGTGCAATCCAACTTGCCAATCAATCAACACCTACCGATCTGATTTCAACTTGTCTTGCCGCGCACATGAAACCGAGGGATTACGAGGGAACGAATTCAGAATACCTTCAGCACCTCTCATCCGAACTTTTTCCAATTCTTAAAACCGAAAAATTGACCAAGCGCATCGATGCCTTTGTGGAGAAAAGCGCATTTTCCCCGGAAGAAATTGGTCCTTATTTCAAAAAAGCAAAGGAAATGGGTTTTGATATAACTGTTCATGCGGATCAATTTACAACCGGAGGATCTAAAGTGGCTGTAGAATTCGGCGCGCTTTCAGCAGATCACCTTGAGGCTTCCACAGCCAGCGAAATTGCGCTTTTGGCCACTTCAAACACCATTTCAGTTGCCCTACCCGGGGCCTCAATCGGCCTTGGTTGCGCCTTTACCCCTGCTCGAAAAATCCTCGATCAAGGCGGGGCTTTGGCAATTGCATCAGATTGGAATCCAGGCTCAGCACCCATGGGAGACCTCTTAGCCCAGGCCTCTATCTTGGCCACATTCGAAAAACTCAATACCGCAGAAGTCCTGTCAGGCATCACCTTCCGCGCGGCAGCCGCTTTGAGGCTTAGTGATCGTGGAAGAATATCCTCAGGCAAATTGGCTGATTTCATCCTTTTTCCGACCTCAGATTATCGCGAAATTCTTTACAACCAAGGGAAAATGAAGCCGAAGATGGTGTGGAAGATTGGAAGTCTGGAAGTTGGAGGCTGGAGGTTCGGAGGTTTGGAGCTAGGGAAGTTTGGAAGTTGAAAAAGTATTAGATGTCCGATGCCGGATGACCGATGAAGGACTGTAAGCAGTGAAGAGTAAATAGTAAGTGGAGCAGCGGCCCAAAAAGCGCAAGCTTTTTCTCTGCGATCTCTAAAAAGGCTCCCAAAATTCAAAACCTTTAAAGTTCCAGATTGGCTCAATTCCTAAAAAAACTTACTTCTCAGTGAACCCTGCCTACCGCAGGCAGGTCTGTGGTAAAAAAAACTTTGCGAACCTTCGCGTTAGCGGTTAAAAAATGTAGCGAGTCACAGGTTAATAGTTACAAGTGAAGTGAAAACGAAAGAATAAAACAAAATAAAAGTGTCAAGTAAAATCAGGATGTGTTCCGGTGAGACTGAATTCATAAAAGTGTCGTAAATCAAAAACCTGTGCTGAGCGTAGTCGAAGCATCGTAAATCGTAATTCGCATGTCATTTCAAGATCAAATCATACAAGGAATCCCATCGGTTTTACCTCAGAAGAAGGAAAGGAATCCAGCCGTTTCCCATGCTCCAAAACGAAAGGACATTCTTTCTTCTGATGAGAAAAAACTGGCTCTGCTAAATGCCTTGCGCTATTTTCCGAAGGAGTGGCATGCTGAATTGGCCGATGAGTTTTTAAAAGAATTAATAGCGTTTGGGCGCATCTACATGTACCGTTTTATGCCGGATTATCCGATGTATGCCCGACCGATTGCCGAGTATCCGGCCCAATCCAGGCAAGCGGCCGCGATCATGCTGATGATCCAAAACAACCTGGACCCGAAGGTGGCCCAGCACCCCGAGGAACTGATCACATACGGTGGAAACGGGGCCGTTTTCCAAAATTGGGCGCAATACCTGCTGACGATGAAATACCTGTCCGAAATGACAGCGGAACAAACATTACATATTTATTCCGGGCATCCGATGGGACTTTTCCCCTCTTCACAGGAGGCCCCAAGAGTGATCGTGACCAATGGAATGATGATTCCCAACTACTCCAAACCCGACGATTGGGAGCGGTACAATGCGCTTGGAGTTACCCAATATGGACAAATGACCGCAGGTTCGTACATGTACATTGGCCCACAGGGTATCGTCCATGGGACCACTATTACAGTGATGAATGCTTTTCGAAAAAAGCTAAACCCCGGAGAAAGTCCCAATGGAAAAATCTTCCTGACAGCGGGGCTTGGTGGTATGAGCGGAGCACAACCCAAGGCAGGTACTATTGCGGGTTGCGTGACTGTATGTGCTGAAGTCAATCCTGCAGCTGCCCGAAAACGCCTTGAACAGGGCTGGGTGGATGAACTGATCGAGGATTTGGATGAATTGGTAGCAAGAGTGAAACAGGCTAAGCTTGGGAAAGAAGCAGTGTCTCTCGCATTTTTGGGAAATATCGTCGATGTCTGGGAGCGATTTGATGTCGAAAACATCTTCGTAGAATTGGGTTCAGATCAGACCTCCCTACACAACCCCTGGTCTGGAGGCTACTATCCTGCAGGCCTTTCTTACGAAGAATCCAATGGACTCATGGCTTCAAATCCCGAAAAATTCAAGACTAGGGTGCAGCAATCACTGCGTCGTCAGGCAACTGCCATCAATCGACATGCGGCCAAAGGAACTTACTTTTTTGATTACGGCAATGCTTTTTTACTCGAAGCCTCACGGGCAGGTGCGGAAGTGATGGCTCCAAATGGGATAGACTTTAGATTCCCCAGCTATGTCCAAGACATCTTGGGGCCGATGTGTTTTGACTACGGATTTGGGCCTTTCCGATGGGTTTGCACCTCGGGGAAAGCAGAGGATCTACAGAAAACAGACCAAATAGCTGCTTCCGTTTTGAAGGAAATCATGAAAGATGCGCCCGAATCCATCGCTCAACAGATGCAGGACAACATCACCTGGATCGAGGAAGCAGAAAAGAACAAGCTGGTGGTCGGATCCCAAGCCCGTATTCTTTATGCAGATGCGGAAGGCCGCTCAAAAATCGCCCAAGCTTTCAACCAAGCCATCCAGTCAGGAGAAATCTCAGAACCAATCGTTTTGGGCAGAGACCATCACGACGTCAGCGGCACGGACTCCCCCTATCGGGAAACCAGCAATATCTACGATGGCAGCCGGTTCACGGCCGATATGGCCATTCACAACGTGATCGGGGACAGCTTTCGCGGCGCAACCTGGGTTTCCATTCACAACGGTGGCGGAGTTGGATGGGGAGAAGTCGTCAACGGAGGTTTTGGATTGGTTTTGGACGGAAGTGCGGAATCCGAAAGACGACTAAAATCCATGCTTTTCTACGATGTCAACAACGGAATTGCCCGTAGAGCTTGGGCTAGAAACTCGGGTTCTTTGGAAGCCATTCAGCGGGAAATGGACAGAAGTCCGGGGCTGAAAGTGACAGTTCCAAACTTGGTAGATGAGGAGATTTTGAATGGTCTTTTGTAATTGAGAATTTCAAATTTGAATAAATCACCAAAAGTCGACCAACATGATTTCAGGTAAAAAAATCCCTGGAAATCTGCCTTCTGCGGGTAGGTCTGTTCCCTTTTCTGCGAAAAACTTGCCTGACGGAAGTCAGGTCTGCGGGAACTTGGTCTATCATCAATCCTCCGAAAACACCTCCTCCAAATCCAGTTCAAAGCCCGAAAGTACAAAGGATTTCACTTTTTGGCCTGAAGTAAAAAGCCGGGAGGGCTGGTATTTTCCATTGATCAAAGAATAGATTAACAGTGAACACTCTATAGGATATATTACCCAGTATTCCCGAACTCCAAACTCCTCATAGAGCTCATATTTATTCTGAAGTTCCACTCGACTGTTACCCGGAGAAAGAATTTCCATAATCAAATCCGGTGCTCCAATACAGCCTTTATCATCCAATTTTGAGGGATCGCAAATTACAGAGATATCTGGCTGAACCACTGAATCAACTTTTCTATCCTCTGAATTTCTGGAAAAGCGTACATCAAATGGTGCTGCGTAAACTTTGCATTTTTGCCCCAATAAAAAATTCCCAAGAATTCGAGATAAATTCAAAGAAACCTCTTGATGCTTTCTGCTTGGTGCAGCTGCCTTTTTAAAAACCTTTCCCTTGATCAACTCTACAATCTCTTCAAAATCCCATTTGAGGTAATCCGCATAGGTATAGCCTGCAAATGAATCATTGGGCTCCTGAAAAGTATCCAGGTCAATGTTTTCTTTTTGGGGAATTCGATAGGGCTTCATAATGCTTTACCTTTTCGCTAATAAAATTAACAAACAACTTTCCTTAAGTTAGTGTAAAATAAAAATTGATCAAATCCAACACCTATGAACCTGCATCAAAATCCATCTCCATTTCATTGGTCTGGCCGAAAATCAGATCAAATTGAATATTGGCATCAAGCCATCCAACCTGTAGCAAACCTGAAACTCAGGGAAGATTCGATTAAAAAAATTGGAATTTTAGGGTACTCAGGAGAAGAAGGTGTCATCCGAAATCAAGGTCGGACAGGAACTATTGAAGGGCCTTCTGCCATTCGAAAAATGCTCGGTTCTGTGGCACTCCATTTACCAGAAAACTTACCGATACTGGATTATGGGGACGTTTTTACGCTGGATCAGGACATGGAATCCTCACATGAGGTTATTTCAAAAACCACTTATGATCTTTTGAAAACAAATCATTTCCCAGTCCTTCTTGGTGGCGGGCACGATATGGCTTATGCCCATGGAAAAGGTGTTTTGAAACATGTCAAAGAAAAAGGCGAAAAACTCGGAATCATCAATCTTGATGCTCATTTTGACCTTCGTCCACCAATCAAAGGAAAAGGTCATTCTGGCTCCCCATTTTACCAACTTGCGGAAGAAAACCCAGCTGATTTCAATTACCTAGCACTAGGAATTCAGCGTGCTGCAAATCCAAAATCACTTTTTGAAGCAGCAGAAAAATTCAAAGCGCGGTATATCGTCATGGAAGATTTTCGTCTGCACAATTGGGAATACATCGAGGAGCAGATCATCTGGTTTATCGATTCAGTCAATAAAATCTACCTCAGCATTGACCTGGACGGGTTTTCATCGGCCTTTGCACCGGGAGTCTCTGCGCCATCGCCTATGGGTTTCAATCCTCAGATAGCATTCAAGGTGTTTGAACTGATTGTGAAAAGCAAAAAGCTGATTAGTCTGGATGTGGTAGAACTCAACCCACAGTTTGATCAGGACAATGCTACAGCAAGACTGGCGGCTAGATCGATAGAGTATATTGTGAGGAAAGTTTTTTCTTAAGTCAAAAAAGAGAGTCTGACTTTTTTGTAGTGTCAGTCCGAGTACCCAACAGACGGGAGTCTAGAGGTTCGAGGACCTTTCGAACTGCCCAACTCTCGTTGGTCAGGCGCATTAATGACAGATTGCATTAAATTTTGTTTTTCTAATTATTCAAAATTATATTCTGATTTTATGAATTGTGATTTCTCTCCATGAACTTGTTAATTCTGGTTCTAAGTTTAGGTTAGGTTATTCTTTTTCTTCGTTCTTTTGGCTTAACCCAAAAGAACCAAAAGGTCAAGATTTGCGCCACCCTGCAAGCTGGCCCAAGCCTAAAATCTTCCACCGGAAGATTTTAGGCTTGTCCCCCACCGTGCCCTTCCGATCGATGTTTTGTTTACGCAGGCTAAATCAAACGTAGTTTTACATTTATTGACTTATTTGGTGTGCAAAACCCCGTCATTTCCTTTTTGTATGTTCCCGGAATATTTAAGTCTCAAAGTGACACTAAAAAGCCCTTTAAGAGAAATTCTTCATGATTTTCTTTCCCTCAGGGTATCCACTTGATGTTTTTAAAGTTCGGCTTTCGTTTCTCCAAAAAGGCATTTCTGCCTTCGATCGCTTCCTCAGTTCCATAAGCCAGTCGGGTCGCTTCTCCGGCAAAAACCTGCTGGCCAACCATTCCGTCGTCGGTCAGGTTCATGGCAAATTTCAGCATTTTGATTGAAGTCGGTGATTTGGCCAAAATCTCCTGCGCCCATTCGTAGGCTGTGGATTCGAGTTCAGCATGTGGAATTACCGCATTGACCATTCCCATATCGTAGGCTTCCTGCGCGGAATAGTTTCTCCCCAAAAAGAAGATTTCACGGGCTTTCTTCTGCCCAACCATCTTGGCCAGATAGGCACTGCCGTATCCCCCGTCAAAGCTGGTGACATCCGCATCAGTTTGCTTAAAAATTGCGTGCTCCTTGCTGGCCAAGGTCAAATCACACACGACATGAAGGCTGTGCCCTCCTCCTACTGCCCAACCCGGAACCACGGCAATCACTACTTTTGGCATAAATCGAATCAAGCGCTGTACTTCAAGGATATTCAATCGGTGATAACCGTCCTCCCCCACGTACCCCTGATTTCCACGGGCCCGCTGATCTCCACCTGAGCAAAATGCCCAACCTCCGTCTTTTGAAGAAGGACCTTCTCCACTTAATAGAACGACTCCTATCGAGGTGTCCTCCTGCGCATTGTAAAAAGCATCGTAAAGTTCGGCTGTGGTCTTTGGGCGAAAAGCATTTCTTACTTCGGGTCGGTTAAAAGCAATCCGAGCGACTCCATTACACTTTTTGTATGTGATATCCTCGTATTCCTTGGCAGTAATCCACTCCATGGTGTTCATTTTGTTTAAAATTTCGATTTTTGTGCAAGATAACAGCCTTGCCTGAAAATTGTTAAAGAGGTATAGCCAAGTCTGTAAAAGTCCAAAACCAAAAACTTTCAATGTTCCAACTTCATTTCAATAATCAGATTTTTCAAAGAAAAGAAGATTTCGAAATGGAGGGTAAAGGCTTTCCGGAATTTGTGGAGGCTGCGTTTACCTTTTGCAAAGCTTGGTTATCCGGGCAGGAAATTTTCCTTCAACAAACCTCCGGTTCGACAGGAATTCCAAAGGAAACAGAACTCACCCGAAACCAAATGCTGGCAAGCGCTAAGGCTACAGGAGCTTTTTTTGGGACAAATTCTGAAACCCAACTTCTTTGCTGCCTCAATTCAGCATACATCGCAGGCAAAATGATGCTGGTTCGTGCAATGCTTTGGGATTGTCCGATTTGGCTGGTGGAGCCAAAGTCCAATCCATTTCAGGATTTACCAAAGGGATTTTCGCCCGATTTCATAGCTATGGTTCCGCTTCAGGTGGAAACTTGTCTTGAAGATTTTCAGACTTTGGTCAAACTCAAAAAAGTATCCAATCTGATCATTGGTGGTGCGCCAGTTTCCCAAAATCTAAAAACACGCCTGATGGAAAACAACATTTCAGCTTGGCAAACTTACGGGATGACTGAGACGGTATCTCATATTGCCTTAGCCAAAATCGAAACAGGAGACTCACACTATCACACACTTCCCGAGGTGGAAATAGGACAGGATGATCGCGGTGCACTTTGGATCAAATCACCGATGAGTGGGCCGGACAAAATTCAATCGAATGATCTGGTGGAATTGACCACAAAAACCAGTTTTTATTGGCTTGGTCGGGCAGATTTCGTGATTAATTCCGGAGGAATAAAGCTTCATCCGGAATTGCTGGAGCAAAAATCGGAGTCATTGATTCGGGAATTTTTCCCGGATAGCCGATTTTTCTTTTTTGGAGAAAAGGATGAAATACTTGGAGAAAGACTGATTTTGATTTTGGAAAATACCGAGCCAAACGAAGAACTGGCGAAACTTTTGCAAGAAATAATAAAATCCCGATTGGGGAATTTTGAAACTCCAAAAAAAATCTATTTTCTTCCTGCTTTTATTGAAACTGAAAGTGGAAAAATCAACCGCTTGATGACTTTCAACCAAATATGAGTTCAATCCTTTTGAATATTCTTTCAATAGTCCTATACCTCAGTTTTCTGCAACATTCAGGAGAAATTGACCTTCAGGTCCAAGGTGCAAAATCAGATAAAGGAGTAGTCAGGGTTTTGGTTTTCGATTCTAAAAAAGGCTATCCTGATCAAGTGCAATTGGCTCTGAGATCCTTTTCCGTTCCATTATCAGAACGAAAATGCAAGATCAAAATCAGTGACCTGAAGCCTGGAAAATATTCAATTGCAGTATTTCACGATGAGGATGAAAACGGAAGCATCAATACCAATCCATTTGGATATCCTATCGAAAAATATGGATTCTCCAATAATGCCAAAGCCTATTTTGGACCTCCTGACTACGAAAAGACTGTTTTTGAGCTAAAGGATAACCGAAAAGCGATTGTGATTAATCTCCGTTAGTCGATATTTCTAAACCATCCCGTGATGCTGATTCGCTCTTTTTTGGTGGGTAACACTTCGTGGGGGATTTCGCCGCTGAGAAAAATTACCAATCTGCCGCCCACAGGCAACACGTCTTCGATGAGTTCCGAACCATCCTCCTGAGAAATATACATTCTCAAGGCACCTTCCTCTTCCTGAGTCCAGGAATCATTCAGATACAATATTACGGTGACTACCCTGTGTGGAACAGCTTGAAACTGATCCAGGTGTCGTTTATAAAAAGACCCGATGGGGTATCTTGCAAAATGTCCTTCGAAAGACCTCAATCCCAGAAAGCAGCGTTGATTCAGGGCTTTTCGGATTTCTTCCAATTTTCCCCAATAAGCAGCCTGTAAGGGGCTCAAATCATCGGCATCCATCCAATGCACCTCATCACCTCGGATTTCCGTCCGGACTTGCTTCTGCCCTCCTTTTCCCACAGCAGCATGGCGGAATTTCCCTTGACCGAGCAGCTGCATCTGTTCCGCGAGTAAGGCGCTTTGAAACTCCTTGTCGACGAAATTATCGACAATGACATAGGATTTCTGATATATCTCTGCAGAAATATGATCGAGCTGCTCTTCCATGGATTTTTGTTTGGAGCGCAAAATAACCACTTAATTGACCGAAAAACCATACTTTTGCGCAAAGCTTACGCAATGACATCAACAAAAAGCAGCATCACGGGTCTGGTTTTGGAATACGACTCAGGAATTATCCCCCCTCCTTACAGCCATGTTTTTCGTTTGTCCTTAGATTGGTCGAGTGGTGACTTGAGCACAGTTTTGGATCTACACTATACAGAACGGGAAGAGCTGAGTGAAGAGGAGATTTTTGACGAAGGCTTTACCCCAAATGACGATTACAGCCACAAGGGCACCTTGAATTCGGTTTGGATCAAACCTTTGCTACAACTGTATGAAACAACCCGCTGGTCGAGCAAAGACATCGAAGACGGAGGAATAACCGTGACTCCCCTGGAAAAAGGGAAAGATGAGGGTGTTAAAATCCCTTCCAATCAAGAAGAATGGCAATTGATGGCACAGGACCTAATTCAGGCCATCTATGAAACCGTCAAAAAAGAAGCCCCACTTAAAATCGATTACCGACAAGTCGAAGGAGATCAAATCACCGACTGTAGCCTAACCGTTCATTTTTCGGTTCGGGAAGTCATTTTTGAAAAAAACGGAGCTTCTCGAGTGGTCAATTGGGAATATGCCATTCAATTGATGAAGATCGTATTCACACCCGACTATCATTATGAATTGGCAAAAGAAGAAGCGGGAACTAAGCGTGGGGCTTACATCAATTGCGGAGATGGCTATTGGCACGAACTGGGAAAAGGAGTCATGAATATTGATCCAAGCTTTGATGCCGTTAAGAAAATCAGGACGGGTTTTGCTGATTTAATCGAAGGAGAATAATCCTCCATACTTGCATTTAATTACCTGATTTATTTATCTTTAGATAGGTATAAATCAGGTTTTTTTATGGCAAACGGAAAAATTTTTATCAGTTACCGACGGGAAGACACCTCAGGTGAATCCGGAAGACTTAAGGATAAGTTGGAGCAGGTATTCGGTCAGGAGAACATCTTTTACGATGTTGAGACGCTGGAGGCAGGATTGAATTTTGACCAATCGATCGCAAAAGCACTAAATGACAGTAAGGTTCTTTTGGCCATGATTGGCCCACATTGGCTAAAAGTAAGCGACTCAACTGGCACAAAGCGGATTCAAAAGCCGGACGATTGGGTCAGAAAAGAAATAGCAGAGGCTTTAAAAAGAGAACTAAGGGTTATTCCAGTGCTTGTAAACGGAGCGGAAATACCTGATTCTGATGAGCTTCCGGATGATTTGAAAGAGTTGTCACTCAAACATGCCCAAGAATTAACCAGTTCGAGATGGAATTATGATGTAGGCAAATTGACTGAGGTTCTGGAAAAACTAGTCACAAAAAAACCGGAGCCTACACCTGAACCGCGTCCAATTCCAAGACCTTTTGTCCCCCCTATTTCAAAGCCAAAAAGTTGGTGGGCAAGAAATTACTTGTGGGCTTTGGGTGGAATTGTGGGATTTTTGATTCTGGTTGGAATGTGTGTTCCGGTGGAGGAGTACCCAGAACAGGAATATATCCAACCAACGGAAGATCTGCCTGTCACGGGGTTAATTGATCCAAATCCTGATATCCGACAAGTAGATCCAAAAGGCAGTCAGATTTATAAAAGTCTTGAATTAAAGAAAGAAAATAATTCAGCTCCGGCATATGTTCCAAATTATGCAGGAAAATGGTGGCTCAGAGAAGATGGTATCAGGTCAGGCTATTTTGATATCGTCCAAAGCGGAAATGAATTTTCTTTTAAATACTACCTTTTCAATGTAGAAGTAGGAAGAGGCAGTGGTAGATTCGAAGAGAATATTCTCTACACTACTTACTTTGAAATGGATGAAAACACGGGTAATTTTTCTTTCGCGTTTCAAAGTTTAAATGGAGGACAGACTTGGGAAGGACAAACCCAGGCCAATCAACAAATCTCCAATGCGACACTTTCCCGAAACTAGCCTTTGATCTTTCGCAAGTCTGCATGAATATCCCGGATCATTTCACCGAGATCATCCAGCGTGAGTGGTTTCTTTTTATCACCGGGATTGGGAAAATCGGTGCTGATAAACGCTTTTGCTTCCCATATTTCCAGAACATGTTCACCACGAACTTCATAGGGCTTGTAGTGCTCATTGTCGGAGACTAAAAACAGCTTTCCGTTCTCTTCCAAATAATTGAAGACCCGTTTGTAAACAACCCCTTCTGTCTGAGTGACTAGGACATAGGTTTTACCACTTTTGATTTGCTTCAATTGATCCACATATCCACCGATCACGATTGTACCGGGAACCAGCGGAAGCATCGAGTCGCCGGAAAGTTCGAAAGCCCTATAAGTAGCCTGTCGGGAAAGATTGGGTAGATGAAACTGTGGGAGTGTTTCCATGTATTCCGGATCCGCAAAACCATTCAGATATCCGGCTGAGGCTTTTTGACCTACTAGGGTAATATTTTCCTTATCAGAATCATCTGCGGCAATAGTCAAAATGTTAATTCCCCGTTTTTGAACAGCTTTTCGACCCGATTTTTCAATATCATGTTCCAACAGCTCTTCGACACCTACTTCGAGAATGTCGGCCAATTTTTGCAAAGTAGCCAGCTTAGGTTCAGACCTCCCATCTTCGTAGGCCGAAATCATCGTACGCTGCACATCCAGTTGATCTGCCAGATCGTTTTGGGTGATATTTTTTTGTTTTCGCAGAAAACGGAGATTGGAAGCTAAATAACTCATGCTGAAAAGAGGTAAAAATTAGGGTCATCAGATGAAGGAGACAAGGGGAAAAACGGATTTAAATTCAAGGTGTCCATTCTTCTTTTTTCGAGGCGATTTTTTATTTCCTCAATTATATCACCTACAGGCTTAGGCTCCGTAACAAGCAAATACCCATACTGAGGCCGTTGCTCATCTTCTACAAAAAACTTAACCTGACAATTGCCCGAAGCTAGAGTCTTGGTGGTGATGCTGATTTTTTCTGCTGATTCCATAACTGATTCATATAACGCCAGCTAAGATAGAAATGTTGCTATTATAAACATTGGTATGATCGAAAAATTAACATGTAACTCTGACATTTTTTGTCAGTTTTTATAAAAAATCCATAAACTACTATTTTACAGCATTCTGTATGGAAGTTTAAACCGTTTTTTCCAGTGGAATACTACAGCTCATTTGTCTTATCTACCGTTCAGCTAATTCTTAGATGTGAATTGAACCTTGGATGGATTTCTTTGTATAATCTATCAAAGCCTATCCTACATCTCACCAACTACCCTTCGATTTCGAACCTACTATTCCCAATGAAATATCTTTACCTTTTTCTTTTTTCCTTCCTGACATTCAGCCACAGTTTTTCCCAATCCTATATGGTTAAAGGAAAAGTTTTGGAATACGGGAAACAAGATCCTATACCTTATGCCAATATTTTACTGCTTTCAACTTCTGATTCATCTCAAGTCTATGGCACCATTTCAGAAATGGATGGGGAATTTGAAATAGGCAATGTCCGAGAAGGAAACTACTTGTTCAAAATCCAATACTTGGGTTACCGCAACTATTTCAGAACAATCCTGGTCAACTCAAATCTAGACTTGGGCACGCTCAGCATTCAGGAGGAGGCGACTTCCCTGGGCGAGGTAGTAGTTTCCACAAGAAGATCTACCGGTACTCAAAAAAGTGATACCACCATGTACAATGCTGATGCCTTCAAAACCATGAAGGATGCCAGTGCACAGGTGCTTATTGAAAAGCTACCGGGGGTCGTATCAGAAGGAGGTTCGCTCCAAGCACAGGGTGAAAATATCGCTCAAATACTGGTGGATGGAAAACCGTTTTTCGGAACTGATGTACAAGCAGCCCTTCAGAATCTTCCGGCGGAGGTCATCCAAAGTATCGAGATTTTTGATCAAAAAAGTGAAAAGGCGCAATTGAGTGGATTTGATGACGGCGTCAGGCTCAAGACCATCAATATCATTACTAAACCCAACCGAAGAAAAGGGCAATTTGGAAAAGCCACTGCAGGGCTTGGAACTGACGACCGCTACCTCATAGGAGCAAGTATCAACGCATTTGATGAGGATCAACGAATCACTTTTACGGGATTATCCAATAATGTGAACATGCTCAATTATAGCAGCGATGCCAATACTCAAGCGAATTCAAGACCCCAGGAAGGTATAGTGACTACCAATATTCTAGGATTAAACTACTCAGATCTTTGGGGAGAAAAAATCAAAGTGGCTGGCAGCTATACCTATTCCAAAAGGGAAAATGTAGGGATAGTAAGTCGTTTTAGAGATTTTGTAACGACAGATGACTCCAATCAGGAATACAGTGAAACCTCCAGAGACGTGCGGGTGAATAATCAACACCGTGCAAACCTGCGCTTGGAATACAATCCTGACGAAAGAAACCGAATTCTTTACATCCCGCGCTTTTCAGCAGAAGCATCTTCGGAAAACTCTTCCTTCCTCGGAGAAACTACAGACGGTTTGAACCTGATCAATCAAGTCGATAATCTGAAAACAGGACAGTATCAAGAATATGACTTATTTAACCGGCTTATTTACGGCCATAAATTCAAAAAAGCAGGTCGAAGCATCACCTTCAGGGGTTTACTACACAATGGATGGGACAATGACGAGTCCGACAGGAAGGCTAGAAATATCTATTATGAGGGTGATGGACAACGAACGGAAAACATTGATCAAAGAACAACTCGAGAACGACAGGGGAACCGATGGGAGGCTGGTATCGCATTTACGGAGGCCGTGGGAAAGAATGGGCAATTTGAACTTGAATATGAAATAGGAAATCGGGGAAACAACTCTGATCAATTGGTATTCAATGTAGAAGGGGGTGATTTTGAGCAGGGAAACATGATGTTGGATACAGCTCTCAGCAATGCTTTCCAAAGTGATTACCTCACCCAGGAATTTGAGGTAGGCTACCAATACAGCAATGAAAAACTACGGATTCAGACGGAAGTTCAATACCAGGATGCCAACTTGGACAATAAGCAGGAATTTCCCCAAGCTTTCGATTTGAATAGAAAATTTACCGCTGTGCTGCCTACTGTCAGATTCGAATACAAATTCACTCCAACCACCAATATTCAACTTGACTTTGATACCCGAACAGACGAACCCCAAGTGCGTCAGCTTCAGCCGGTGATTGACAATACCAACCCCCTGCAGCTGAGAACAGGGAATCCGGAATTGGATCAGTCCTACACTAAAGAGTTTCGGCTACGTTTCAGAAGTCAAAATCCCGACACAGACAAAAGTTGGTTCCTATTTACCAGATCCGCTTTTGTGTCCAATTTTATCTCAAACAGTACTTTCATCGCAGGGGAAGCAACTGAAATACAGGATGGAATCATTTTGGAAAAGGGCTCTCAGCTCAACAGGCCTGTCAATCTGGATGGTTATTGGGATGTGAGATCCTGGTTGAGTTACGGAATGCCCCTGGATTTTATCAAATCCAAACTGAACCTCAATGCGGGTGCCAGTATCACCAAGAGGCCCGGACAGGTAAATGATCAAATCGGGTTTAACAATTCTCAACGGTTCAATGCGGGATTTTCGGTAAACAGCAGTATCAGTGATCAGATTGACTTCAATATCTGGGCAAGATCATCCTTCAACAATGTGGAAAACACGCTAAATTCAAACTTAAACAATAAGTTTTTTCAGCAGCTTTTCCGAGTCAATTTCAACTGGATCATTTGGGAAGGATTCATCTATCGACTGGATTTGAATCATCAAATCAACTCCGGACTCAGTGCCGGATTTGACAATAACTTCTCCCTGATCAATATGAGTTTGGGGAAAAAGATTTTCAAAAACCAACGCGGAGAGGTGAGCATTATGGTTTATGATTTATTGGGTCAAAATGCCAACGTAAGAAGAAACATTACTGAAACATTCATTGAGGATATTCAGACCAATGTACTACAGCAGTATTTCATGGTATCATTCACGTACAACCTCCGACGCTTCAGCAAAGGAATGGATGAGGATACGTATAATGAGCTCTATCAAAACAATTAAATACAGAAAAGCCCGGTCAATTGATCGGGCTTTTCTCTTACTTTTTATGCCGCTCCATCAGCACTTCCATCACCTCATCGAGTTCATAGTTTTTGGCTTCCAGCAAAACCAAATAATGAAAAAGTAAATCTGCTGCCTCGCCAAGAAAAAGTGCTTTGTTGTCGTCTTTAGCTTCTATTACAATTTCCACCGCTTCCTCGCCCACTTTTTGGGCGATTTTATTGATGCCTTTGGCAAAAAGAGAAGCGGTATATGAAGTGTCGTTGGGATTATTCTTGCGGTCTTTGATGATGGTGCGAAGCTGATCGATAAAGCCCGTTTTGGATGAATTTTCCTCAAAAAAACAAGTATCCGCCCCTGTGTGGCAAACGTGTCCCCGGGGATTGGCTTTAATCAAAATCGAATCCCCATCACAGTCCACCGTTACAGAAACCAATTCCATGAAATTGCCTGAAGTCTCCCCCTTGGTCCAAAGCCGGTTTTTACTTCGGCTGAAAAAAGTCACCATTCCCGATTCTTGGGTTTTTGCCAAAGCTTCTTCATTCATAAAGCCTTGCATCAGGACCTTTCCGCTCAAGGCATCTTGGACGATGGCAGGAACGAGGTGATTCATTTTGTTGAAGTCTATATTCATAATATTCGTTTTAAGACCTGCCAGGTTTTGAAAACCTGGCAGGTCTCTCTTTTCCAAACTTTATTTCCTAATACTAATATCTTCTCTAATCAAATATTCTTTCAACTCCGGAATGGGGATTTCTTTGAAGTGGAAAATACTGGCAGCTAAGGCCGCATCGGCTTTGCCAAAGGTAAACACATCTTTGAAATGCGCCATCGTCCCTGCTCCTCCCGAAGCGATTACCGGAATGGACAAAGCTGATGAAATCTCCGCTAAAATCTCATTGGCAAATCCTGCTTTCGTACCATCATGATCCATGGACGTGAGCAAAATCTCACCGGCCCCCCGATTAGCTACTTCCTTGGCCCAAGCTTGAGTCCGCAACAATGTAGCCTTCCTACCACCATGGGTATGCACAAAATCCAGTCCATCCACATTCCGCGTATCGATAGCTACGACGATACATTGGGAACCAAATTCCGCCGCCATTTCATCCACTATTTTGGGATTGTGAACAGCTGCAGAATTGATAGAAATCTTATCCGCACCGGCATTCAACAAAAACTTCACATCCTCCACGGTGGAGATTCCACCGCCTACAGTAAATGGAATATTGATCGCTTTGGCAACTTTCGTGACAAGCTCGGCCAAAGTCTTACGCTTATCCACCGTAGCAGTGATATCCAAAAAGACCAGCTCATCAGCCCCCTCATCGGAGTATATTTTCGCCAATTCTACCGGATCACCGGCATCTCGGAGTTGGACAAAATTGACTCCTTTGACTGTGCGGCCGTCTTTGATGTCGAGGCAAGGGATGATTCGTTTCGTTAACATTTTTCTATCTCGGTTTTCATTACTTCGCTATTCAACATTCGGTGTTCGATATTCATTATTAATTGAAAAATTGGAAGATTGAAAGATTGGAAAATTAAAGTCGGGATGAAAGGTGGTAATGTAGTAAGGTGGTAAAGTTGCATCCCTTTATCTTTCTCCTGTCTTGATACTTATGTCTAATATCTTGATACTTATTCAAAAGCTGCCAGTTCCTCCAGCGTCACTCTTCCCTCATAATACGCCTTGCCGACAATCGTTCCGTAAACACCAATTTTCTCCAGTTCCTCCAGATCCTTTACTGAGGATACACCTCCACTCGCGATCAATTTCAATTCAGGAATTTCCTGCAGAATCTCCTGATAAAGTTCCATCGAAGGCCCTTGCAACAAACCGTCTTTGGCTACATCAGTGCAAATCACGTATCGAATCCCCTTCTCAAAATAGCTTTTGATAAATGGAATCAAATCCACTGAAGTAGTCTCTTCCCAGCCACCAACTGCGATTTTTTTGTTTTTCGCGTCTGCTCCGAGAATGATTTTTTCTGAACCGTATTTGCTGATCCATTCGTCGAAAAGAACAGGATTTTTCACCGCAATACTTCCTCCAGTTACCTGCTTTGCTCCCAAGGCAAAAGCTTTTTCAATCTCTTCATCCGCCTGTATTCCTCCTCCAAAGTCAACCTGAAGGGAAGTTCCAGCACAAATCCGCTCCAAAACCTCGCCGTTGATGATCTTTTTGGCTTTGGCCCCATCCAAATCTACCAGATGAAGTCGACGAATTCCCACTCCTTCGAAACGCTTGGCCATTTCGAGTGGATCGTCGTGGTATTCTTTTTTGCTGCTGTAGTCGCCCTGACTGAGTCGGACGCACTTGCCTCCGATGAGGTCGATGGCTGGGATGATGTGCATTATTGGATTGGAAGATTTGGAAAATGTTGGAAAGTTGTAAGGTTAGAAGGTTGTAAGGTTTCCCTAGTTTTGAGTCTAAACATTTCAAAAGACTTCGTAGCTCGTATTTCGTATTTCGTAATTCGAACTTTTCACAAATTGAGCTTATCAAATCCTAAGGAAGTTCGCCAACAGTTTCTCTCCCACCACACTACTTTTCTCAGGGTGAGCCTGAATCGCCCAGAAATTATCCCGGTGCAAAATCGCTGTGAAATCGTGAATGTAATGGGTGGTAGCAATCGTGAATTCGCTCAACTCTGCGTAAAAGCTATGCACGTAGTACACAAAGGGATTGGCAGGCAAGTCGGTTAGCAAGGGATTCTGAGCCAAGTTTTCCAGTTCATTCCAACCCACATGCGGCACTTTGAATTCCTGAGAATTTTCGGGAATAAAGCGCTTCACTTTCACCGGAAAGACCCCCAAGCACTCGGTATCGTTCTCCTCAGAATGCTCACAAAGCAATTGCAAACCCAGACAAACCCCCAGAAATGGCTGCTTCAACTCTTTGATCAGCTGATCCAGTTTTCGGGCTTTGAGGTAGGACATGGCAGTACTTGCCTCTCCCTGACCGGGAAAGATTACTTTGTCGGCGGCATGAATTTTCTCCGGATCATCCGTCAATTCAGCTTCCACCTCCAATCGCTCAAGCGCGTATAGGACCGATTGGACATTTCCAGAGTTGTATTTGATTATTGCGATTTTCATTTTTTAGAAGCTAGACTTTAGACACAAGATTCAAGACTGGAAGAAGGAATATTAAGATCTGATTTATAATTAAAATGATAAATTGGGATTATTTAAGTACTGAACTTATTTATTATCTCTTTGCATAATCGCATCAATTTCGGTCGGTACATTTCATTCAACTCACTTATTTCCTTTTCATATTGAATCAGTTTATCAATATCATATTTTAACCTATCTGTCCCTAAAGGATAAGTGTCTAGCTGATTTTCATACTCAAAAAAGTCATTTGAGCTAAAATCTAATGGCTCGATATCATTGATCCATCTGAAAATTTTAGACATTAAGTGAATTCCCAAAGGAAATGCTATTTCATTACTTAAAATCCTTCTTGAATTACTTACCAAGTCACCAATTAATTTCAACTTTTTTTCAGATTCATAATCAGTCATCTTTCATCCTTTATAAGTGCCTAATAAGTAGTTCAATCCAAGACCAGAGAATCTAAAGTCTATTGTCTAGCATCTTGCGTCTTATTTGCCAGCATCTCCACCAACACTTCTTCAATCTCAGGCAGAGATTCAAAAAGCTGCTCGTAGCTGTCGATCACCCAATATTTATCCTGAAAGCGATCTTTCCAGTATTCTGTACTCATAATTTGACGGACATCGTAAGGGAAGTGCTTGGGTTCGTCGGAAAGTGAAAACTTCGTCTCTCCAGCAGAACTCAAGATTCCAGCTCCGTAAACTTTCAATTCCCCATGTTCACGGATCAGTCCAAACTCAATCGTAAACCAGTAAATCCTGCTCAGCAACTGAATCGCCCATGGGTTCTGAATATGCTTCAATGCAATTCCAGAGAGATTTTCGAGGAAATCAACATAATGCTGATTGACCAAAAGCGGCATGTGGGCAAAGGCATCGTGAAACATATCCGGCTCCTCGAGGTAGTCGAGCTGTTCCATTTTGCGGAGCCAAGTAGAAGAAGGAAAACGCTTGTTGTGCAGCAAACCGAAAAACAAATCATCATCAATCAACCCTGGCACAACCTGCACCTTCCATCCGGTGGTTTTGGAAAGGATCTCGTTAAGTTCTTCAAAATTGGCAATTCGGTCAGCGGCAAATTTCACCGTCTTTATTCCCTCCAAATATGCCTCAGAGGCTGCTTTGGGAAGATTAGGCATCTGCCGCTCGAATAGAATCCTCCAAACTTTAAAATCTTCCTCCGTGTAAGCAGCATAATCCTGCTTCAACTCTTTTAATCTCGGGTCGGTAAAGACCCAGTCTTTGGGTTTTTCAGTCATTTTATACTTGGGTTTATAATTCTCTACTGTTTTGTCCTGCTTCTCCAGAAGCAGGACTTTAAAATCGAACCGAAATGCTGCTTCTGGAGAAGCAGCATAACCTTTGAGTGGTTAAACCAAAAAAGGCCTACACCAGCAATGGAATAGGCCTTTTTAATTCTTCAGCAAAAACCAAAGCATTCCTATTCCCTCAATGGAGGAGACGATAGGAATGATGTACGTAGGTTCTTGGTGTCGGATTCATGACGTGAATTTAAGAAGCTGTTCTTCAATCGACAATTTTATTTTCACAAAAGGTCAAAAGATTTCCCGAAAAAGTATGGAAAAAAAATTTGCAAAGTCACTTACTAATTACTTTCCCAAATTTCTTATAAATCAATTCCTGATCCTTGGGAGAAATTAATCCTTGAGGAATCTGAATATTCTCTTTTAGCATCCACCGGAAAAGTGTTTTGGCAGAAATTCCAAACTCTTCGGCGATTTCCTGACGGGATTTGGCTTTTTGGGTCATTTGAAAAAAGTTTGTGTTCAACTATAAAATATACCAAGATAAGATTAACTAAATAATCTGAAAAACAAAAAAAGAAAATAACGAAAACGATTTCGGCCTATTGATTTATTTATTGATGATTCTTGAATTACCCTTTGAAGAGACCCAGATAAATTCAGCTTGTCCGATTTTGTCCGATTTTGTCCGATTTTTAAAAACATTCTTCTCTTATTTTTAACCAATCAAAATTTTTGAGATGGAAATCATCAACTCTTTAAAATTATCTTTTAGAAACACATCGGTATATCTCAACCGCGCTATGGTGATTGTGTTGCTTGGGATCATTTCCGTTGTTGCGTATTTCCCCACGTTCTTCAACAGTTTTCAACTGGCTTGGGATGATACATGGCAGGTGCTAGATAATCCTTTGATTTTAGATGATTCGCTCAAGACAATTTTTTTTCATTTCACTCATTTTTGGCAGCGACAGTATTCTCCTGTCAACTCCTTATTTTATTTATTGATCCATCGGCTGGTAGGAATGAACGCCAGTGCCTTTCACGTGACTTGCCTCCTTATTCATCTCCTCAATTCCGCCTTGGTCTTTAGCATTTCTACTTCCATTTTTTCCAGATTTTCACCAAGCCTAAGTTCATTTGAGATTCAAATCCTTGCGTTTTTGGCGACATTAATTTTTGCCATTCATCCCCTTCAAGTGGAATCCGTCGCTTGGATCAGTGCTTCCAAAATCATCCTTTACGGCTTATTTACATTAACCGCAATCTGGTCATATCTGCGATACATTCATGATAACAGGCCAATCTGGTTGATTTTGACTACTACAGCCTATGTTTTTGGATTTGCATCCAAAGAACAAGCCCTTATCCTGCCACTCAATTTGCTGCTTATCGATTTTGCATGGGGACGGTTTACAGGACTGACTTGGAGACCCCTATTTTCTTCCAAAGAAGTCCTAGAAAAATTTCCGTTCCTTATACTCGCCTTGGGCTTCCTGTATTTTACATGGATCAATACGCCCGGTGGGATTCAGCAGGAGGCCGGCTATCCCATGTACCATCGAATTGCTTTTGCTTTCCATAGCCTGGTGGAATATGTATTTCGGTTTCTAGCACCAGCCAAACTGTACTTCTTCCATCCCTATCCGATGTCCCCGGGAGAAGCCCTTCCCCTTCACTATTGGGGGTACATCCTTCTGGCGGGGATCATTGGCTATTTTGTTTGGGAGCAATATAAAAAAGGGAATTCGATCGTGGTTTTCGGTTTTCTGTTCTTTCTAGTCAATTTGACGCTAGTGCTGCATATCATTCCCCTCCCCCGACCGGTCATCACCGCAGACCGGTATATGTACCTCAGTGTGATCGGATTGGCTTGGGTCTTGGTTGGTGTGGGACAAACTTGGATTACCTCCTACAAATCAAAAAACCGAAATTTCATCCTGCTTGGAGCTTTGGTTTGGTTGATCTTTTTGGGAGTGCAGACAAATCTCAGAACCGCAGAATGGAAAGACAGCGAATCCACGAAATCCAATGTGATCGAACTGATCGAAAAAAGACAAGAAGCAGAACCAATTGAACCACTCTTTAACCTGATCGAGCATGACTGACTTTTTAATCTCCGTGGTCGTCCCCTGCTACAATGAGGCAGAAAATATTCCGGTATTAATCCAACGAATCGAAGATGCTTTGGTCGGATATTCCTTTGAAATCATCCTGATCAACGACGGGAGTACGGACACGACCCAACAGGAAATGGAAGTGGCTGCCACTTTGGACGACCGGATTTCCTTCTTGAGTTTCTCCAGAAACTTCGGACATCAGGCCGCCCTCAAAGCCGGGATAGACCATGCCCAAGGCGACTGCATCGTGACTTTGGATGCGGATATGCAAAAACCACCCGAATTGATTCCTGAGATGATTGCCGTATGGCAGGAAGGAAGGCTGGTCGTAACCGCAATAAGTAAAAATGAAGGGCAGCCCGTCTTTTTAAAGCGGTGGACATCAAAAACCTATTATCAGATATTATCCTGGTTGGCAGAATATCCCATTGTACCCCATGGGGCGGATTTTAGACTTTTTGACCGGCAAGTGGCAGATGTTATTCGGGGGATTTCCAGTCAGAATCTCTACCTGAGAGGAGTTTTTTCCTGGGTAGGGTATTCCCAAGCCACCGTCAACTATACGGAAGAAAAAAGACTGGCCGGTAGCACCCGCTACAGCCTATCCAAAATGTTGAACCTGGCAAGTAATGGGATCACCTCACTTAGTATCAAACCGCTGCGGATGGCTTTGGCCCTGGGAATAGTTTTTGCATTTCTTGCCTTTGGATATGGAGTCTATGCCATCAGCATCGTTTTTCTGGGCATGACGGTGCCGGGTTGGGCATCATTGGTGGCTAGTATCGTTTTTCTGTCCAGCATCCAGCTGATTGTCCTGGGAGTGATCGGAGAATATATCGGAAAAATCTACCGGGAGGTGAGTCAGCGTCCCGCCTATCTGATATCCAAAACCAACTTGAATTTATCACAGGATTACCAACAGGTAGAAAAAGTCATTTCACTCCAAACAGAAAGGAGGAAAGCATGACCTAGGATAAAAATTCACTTTTGATACTTCAATCAGGAAAATCAAAACGTATCGGGGTAACGAAACAACCTTATTTCAAAACAATCACATTTAAAAACTAATATCATGAAATTACTGATCAAAAAAATCGCAAAACCTCTTGCCATAGGGGTATTCTTTATGGCACTGTTCTTTAATGTGAAGGTGAGTCTGGAGGATCCTTTTATCAAAATTGATAATGCTGTTTTGGCACAATCAAGTTCTTCAAGTGGAGGAACTGGCCAAATAGAATGTTGGGACACGATTACTTACCAAGAAGGAGTTCAAACATTGTATTGCGGATCATGTAGTTATGCAAGCAATAGCAAACCATCCTTTTGGTCAGGCAAAAGTAAATGTGCAGGATAAAAATAAAAGGGGACTGTAATTAATTTTACATCCCCTTTTATTTAAATTTATTTAAAACATATGAAGACAATGAATTTAATTTATTCACAATTATTAATACTACTATTTTTAGTAGGTTGTAATTTTTCTAATAATGACGAACCAAATTTCATGGCTTTTGATCAAATAGTTAATATTACAGAGTTTCCTAAAACCTATCATCTAGTTGACAAATCAAAGCCAGAAATAGACATTATTGGAATTAGAAATTTTGCTATATACGACAGTACTTTGATTATCTATACCACAAGAAATGATGGTATTTGGACAATTCTTTCTCTTCCAAATTACAATGACCTAGGAAAATATCTTAAGATAGGCGAAGGTCCCTTAGAATTTATGCAAAGTCCAAGTGTAGCAAGCAATAATTCTATTATTCGAGAAAATAATCAATTGATAGCCTACCTTTACGACTTTGAAAAAGGAAGAATATTAAAATTTGATATTGACAAGTCAGTTGAGCAAAGAACATTAGACCTCGAGGTTCTCAATGATTCTATTCTTCCTTTTCTATTTAATTTTGCAATGATCGATAGTACTACATTTTTCATAAAGAAATTTGAATATTCCCCTAGTCGTCAAATTAGGCAAATTTACAAGAATGGAACTTTAGCTATACCGAAATTTATGGAATTGCTGAATAACTCTTCATTAATGGAAGGTGAAGACATTAATATTTTGTCAACAATAACAAAATATAGCAATATAAATAAAAAAATAGTAGAAATGCCGGTAGGATTAAATTATTTAAACATTTATTCTTTGGATGGATCGTTCTCAAAATCAATTTGTATAGGGAATAATCCTTTCAATATCAATACAATCCAAAGAACAAATATGTGGAATAGAACAAGAACTTTCGATGGCTTACGAGTTTTTAAAAACTACTTTGCTGTTATTCATATCAACGAAAAAGAGATCAATTATCAAATGAATAGAAAAAAATTTCCATCCATTCTAGTCTTCGATTGGGATGGGAACCCATTGATGGAATTAAAAATGGAAAGCCATATTACTTCATTTGATATTGATTTCATCAATAAAGAACTCTACACTTTTGACGTACACTCGGATGAGTTTTACAAATATGACATTTCAAACATAATGAATTAAGTAATAATTAATCTTGACAGTAACAAAAACCGAATTTGTTTTGAACTAGGCGGAAACAATTAATTTAACTCCAGTGTTCTATCAATATTGAATCAACTCGAAAATTTTTCGTTTAGCAAAAATCTCCCTGATCCAGCCAATCTCGCGCTTTGTGCAAAGTCCAAAGTCTGCTGTCCATCCGAATAGGCTTTCTCTGGAATCTCATGTGATTCGTAGATGATTCCGTCCGCACCGGACATCACTCCTGCTAAGGCCAACTTTGGTACATAGGATCGGATACTTATGAAGTGAGACGGATGGATGATTCCTGGAAGATGGGATTGAGATAATGCATTGTCGAAATAAAGTTATATTTGAGTTACCCGAACTAGAAAACCAAACTGTATTTATAGAGAGAAAACCGACAACACTATATTGACCAAAATTTTCAAAACGTACCAGGAGGATTAAAAAAACCCAATTTACAATACCGTAATCATTTAAATACGGCAATAAAAAGAAAATCACGGTTCAAAAAAATCGCAAAACCAATTGCCATTGGAGTATTCTTTATGGCCTTATTCTTTGATGTGAAGGTGAGCTTGGAGAATCAGTTTATTAGGATGGATAATGCTGCATTGGCACAATCAAGCTCCTCCGTATACGACGCTTGCCCAGGAACTGATATTGCCCTGCATTACCAATACGAGTTAGGGTATTCGGTAGGAATGTCCCCCATAGGCGTACCCATTTATCCAAGAAGATACGAGTGCAGGGAAGGCGGTTGGTGCTGTCCAATGCAGTATGCCTAGTCAATTTAGTTAAATCATCATCTGCCATGGGGTTTTTAGATAAAGCCCTATGGCATTTATTTATAAACACAATGAAATACATCTATCTAATATCTTTAGTAATACTTTTCAACTTTTGTCAAGAAAAAAGCAGACTCGATGATCAATTAGTTATTTCACACCTGATTGACCCAATGCAGGGAGAAAGGATCTCTCTATCTCAAATAATTGAAAGCATCGAAGTTATACAGCCTAACGAGATGGAAATAGTAGCTCATGTAAGTAACTATTTTGTCTATGAGGAAAAGCTCATCATTATAGATAACTATAAACAAAAAAAAGTTCAAGTTTTCGACACACAAGGAAATCACCTTTTTGAGATCAAAGCATCCGGAGCAGGGCCTGGACAGTTTAAAACTCCTAATCTAGTACGAATAAATCAAGTTGGTGATAGAATTTTAGTTTATTGCTCATTAACAAAAAAAATACTGCAATTCGATATGAAAGGCAATTACATCGAAGAAACTCTTATCAATGAAATCGGTCTAATAGGAGACTTTATAGAGAGAGATAAAGAAATTTTATTTCTCAATGTGATGACAATTGAGGCAGACAAAAGAATTGGAAAATTAAATCTAGAAACATATCCAAAAGATAAGAACATATCATATTTCACAAATTACCCAGGTCAATACATTAAAGTTTTATCAAGCAAATCACAATTCTTTTTCGGAACTCATGGCTCCGAAAACTTCTATTTCCTTGATTTGTATTCAAGTAATATTGTGAAAATGGATTGGAACGGGAACTACTCAATTCACCAATTCAAATTTAATAAAAACCAACTAGAATTAAACCCGGAAAAAATACACAATCCGGTTGACATCATAGATCAACTACATATATCCGAACCTTTTCACATAGGAAGTCACCTCAACATCAGCCAATCAAATCTATTGATCCCAATCGAAAAAGGGATGAATGCCTATGGAACAATAGTATTTAACACGGAAAAAAACACAACCAAAATCATATCGGCTTTTGAAGGTGGCCTAGAGAAAATACTCCCAAATCAAGCACTATCTGCTCCGGGAGACATATACTCTCAAACTGCAATAATAAATATTGACCCTGATTACGCCTATGAAAAAATAAAATCCATGAATCTAGAACAAAATGAGTTCACCAAAAAATTAAAAAAACTGAACGCTCCTAATAATCAAAACCCTGTATTCATAATATACCATCTAAAATAATAACGGGCGACCACGGCAGAACTCGACTATACTCAAATTGCCTTCGAAAGTAATATTTCTCAAAACAAATTGCTGCCTAAAAACGCTAACATATCCCGCCAATCTCGCACTCTGTGCAAAATCCAAGGCTTGTTGCCCGCCAGAATAGGCTTTCTCCGGAATCTCAGGAGAGGTATATGAACGTATCTACTCCTGAAATCACTTCCAACTAGCTTGATCCTGATTCATTTCTGGTGTATTTTTACACCAAAATATTACAATATGGCACGACAAAGTATCTCTCTCACCCCACCCAACGACAAGTGGCTAAAATCCCAAGTGGATAATCAGGAATATTCCAGCAAAAGTGAATTAGTAAATGATCTGATCAGACAAGCCAGAAAGCAGCAGGCTGAGATAGATTGGCTTAGAACCAAACTGGAAAGGGCGGAAACAAGCGGGTTTACCTCCGATACCAAAGAACAGATTTTAGCTGAAGCTAAAGCCGCGGTAAATGGCTAACTATAGACTGAGCGAAGAAGCAAAGGAGGATTTGATCCGAATCTATCAATGGGGTGAAAAAAAGTTTGGGTTGACCCAAGCTGAAACCTATTTCTACAATTTTTTCAATTGCTTTGAGGTAATTGCAAAAAGACCCTTTTCATTCGAATCTATTGATCACATTAAAGCCGGATATAGACGTTGCGTTTGTGGATCCGACAGCATTTACTTTCGAATAAATCAAGAAACCGTTGAAATAATGGCGATTGGAGACAGGATCTATCGAAAATCTTGTGATCTTCCGGTTATTCTACTTAGCCTAAGGCAAAACCTATTTTTTCGATCAGATAAAAAGCTCTTTTCAAAAATGCCGAATAAAGTAAAATCGGTTGCCACTGATGTAGCAACCGATCGGTGTTTCCATTTTAAAGCAACTCAAAAGATTTGCGCATCGCAAAGCTTTCTCTGATCCAAGCTGCCAATCTCGCACTCTGTGCAAAATCCAAAGTCTGCTGTCCGTCTGAATAAGCCTTCTCCGGAATCTCATGAGACTCATAGATGATTCCGTCAGCACCGGACATCACGCCTGCCAAGGCCATCTGAGGAACATAAGATCGAATGCCAATGCCATGAGACGGATCGACGATAACCGGCAAATGAGATTTTGCTTTCAGGATTGGAATTGCATTCAGATCCAGGGTATTTCGTGAAGCACGCTCATAAGTACGAATACCTCGCTCGCAGAGAATCAGCTTTTCATTTCCACCGGAAAAGACATACTCCGCTGACTGTAGCAGTTCCTCGATCGTACCGGAAATCCCCCGCTTGATCATTACAGCTTTGTCCACCTTGCCGAGTTCGTCCAGGAGGTTGAAGTTTTGAGAGTTTCTCGCGCCAACCTGATAGACATCCACATAAGGATACATTTCTTCGATCTGAGAAGTCTGCATCACTTCGGTCACGATCTTGATCCCGGCGGCAGAGGCGATTTCATGCCAGAGTTTTAGTCCTTCCAGTCCCAATCCGCGGAAGGCATAGGGACTGCTTCGGGGCTTGAATACACCGCCACGCATCATTTTGATGTCATTTTCCACGCAGTGGGCGACTACTTTCCGGATTTGCTCTTCGGTTTCGATAGAGCAAGGACCCGTGATGATGGCCATTTCCCCGTCTTTGATAAAGACATTATCACCGAGATCGACAGAAGTGGGTTTGGCTTTCCACTTTTTGGAAACCAACTTGTACTCATCAGACACAATATGGATATCCTGGATACCATCCATTTGGCCGATTTTTCGGATGTCGAATTCATTTTTGCCGATGCCGATCAGGTAATCCCCCAATTGGGTTTTGACCTCGGTGGTTTTATAGCCGATCCCATTGACCTGATTGATCAATTTTTCCTTTTGATTGTCGGAAATATCGGGTTGAAGTTGAATTATCATTTTTTTGTACGAATTACGATTTACGAATTACGAGGTATTTGATAGCCTTTGAGATTGAAGTGCAATTTTTGAAAATCCCCCCTACCCCCTTTGAAAAGGGGGAGTTGGCAACTTTTTAACTTTTTGCCTTTAATCCTCAAATTAACACTTTACCAATAACCATTCACTGATAACTTATTAACTAATAACTGATTGAATATATTCCTGAATGTCTTCACTCAGGTTTTTGGCGTCTTTTACTTTTTTGATAAAAGCCGATCCAATAATTGATCCATTACTATAATTCGAAGCGGTGGTGAATGTTTCAGAATCGGAAATCCCAAAACCGATCAATCGTGGATTCTTCAAGTTCATAGCTTTAACCCGCTCGAAATAGGCGATTTGCTCTTCACTGATGCCTGTTCGCGCTCCGGTAATGCTGTGTGCCGAAACCATATAGATAAATCCGTTTGAATTTTGGTCTATTTCCCGGATCCGCTTTTCAGAAGTCTGTGGAGAAATCAGAAAGGTATTGAACAAACCATATTCTTCGAAAAGCTCCTTAAACTCATCCTGATACTGCTGCATTGGAAGGTCGGGAAGGATCAATCCGTCTACTCCGACCTCTTTGCATTTTTTACAAAAAGCCTCCATTCCGTACTGCATGATCGGATTGAGGTAACCCATCAGGACTACGGGAAGATGGATTTTGGCTCGGAAACCTTTCAATTGATCGAAGAGCTTTTTCAGGCTCATGCCATTTTCCAAGGCGATCAGGTTGCTGTCCTGGATCGTCGGACCATCCGCAATCGGGTCCGAGTATGGAACTCCGATCTCGATAATATCTGCTCCTCCAGCTTGGATAGCCTCCATGATCGGAAGCGTATCCTCCAATTCCGGAAAACCCGCTGTGAAGTAGATCGAGAGAACCCGTTCTTTTTTGGTGTTGAATAGATAATTTATTCGGTTCATTTTGTTGATTGAAAAATTGAAAGATTTGAAAATTAGAAAATTGGGTTGAAAGGTTGGAAAGTGGTAAGGTTGTAAAGTTTTGGTGCTTCGAACGCCATCACGTTCCTTTATTCATTACCTGCCTACCGCCTTTGGGTTCAAAATTCGAAACTCGGGTTTCTAACATGAAACTAACTCACGACTTGGCCCTACTTGGTACTTTGTACTTGATACTTTGTACTCCCTTTCAATAATTTCCCCACTTAATATACGTCTCCAGATCCTTGTCTCCCCTTCCGGAAAGGTTGATCACAATCACATCGTCTTTTTGGTATTCAATCATATTCAAAGCATGAATGGCATGGGCCGTTTCTATGGCAGGAATAATCCCCTCAGTTCTACTGAGAAAAATTCCAGCTTTCATCGCATCCTCATCCTCCACAGCGACAAATTCGGCTCGTCCCACATCGAATAAATGTGCATGTACCGGTCCGATGCCAGGATAATCCAAACCTGCAGAAATGGAGTGTGGCTCGACTACCTGACCGTCTTCAGTTTGCATCAGAATGGTCTTGGATCCATGCAAAATTCCGGGGGTACCCAATGCGGTAGTAGCAGCGGATTTTCCTGAAAATACGCCCAGCCCTGCTGCCTCAACAGCAATAAGTCGCACTTCAGGTGTATTATAATAGTGATAGAAAGCTCCCGCAGCATTGGATCCGCCGCCTACGCAGGCGATGACTGCATCCGGATTTTCCCGTCCTTCTTTTTCCATCAACTGCCACTTGATTTCCTCAGAAATCACAGACTGAAATCTGGCAACCATCTCCGGATAAGGATGGGGCCCTACCACCGATCCGATGATGTAATGCGTATCTACTGGATTATTAATCCACTGACGCATGGCTTCATTGGTCGCGTCCTTAAGCGTCTGAGATCCGGAAGTGGCCGGAACGACCTTGGCTCCGAGGATTCTCATCCGCTCTACATTTGGCTTTTGCCGCTCGATATCCAGCGAACCCATGTAGACAGTACATTCCATTCCCATTAAGGCGCAAACTGTAGCCGTTGCCACACCATGCTGCCCGGCACCGGTTTCGGCGATGATACGCTTTTTGCCCAGCTTTTTCGCCAAAATGATCTGCCCGACGGTGTTGTTCACTTTGTGTGCACCTGTATGACAGAGGTCTTCCCGCTTCAGGTAAATTTTAGCACCGAATTCTTCAGAAAGTCTGGTAGCGAAATACAATGGAGTAGGACGACCTACGAAGTCTTTCAAAAGCATCTGAAACTCGGCTTGATATTCCGGAGTAGCTATGATCGATTCCCAATTTTCCCTCAGTTCTTCAATATTGGGGTGAAGCATCTCTGGAATATATGCCCCTCCAAACTTTCCGTAAAAGCCCTTTTCATCTACACGTATCATGGTTGCAAAGTTTATAGTTGGTAGTCCATGGTCCATGGACTAATTGCTATGGTCTAATTATTTTTGTAAAACGTTTTAACTTTTCAATATTCTTTATTCCTGGAGCATCCTCAAATTTGGAATTCAGGTCTACTCCCTGGAGTTGGGGGATTTGCTGTCGTAAAGCTAAAACTTCGTCTGCGCTTTCTTCATCCAAACCGCCACTTAGTAGAAAGCCTTTGTCGAAGGGATAAGTTTCCAAAACTTTCCAATCAAATCGCTTTCCCGAACCTCCATGTACTGCTGTGGCTGTATCAAACAGAAACTTGCTAACAAAGGGAAGATAACTTTTCAGGCTTTCCCATTCAATTTCATCCTTAACAGAAATGACTTTCCAAATTTCGCAATCTGACTTTTCGGCAAGATTTTGAACAAACTCAGGACTTTCATTTCCATGCAATTGGATAGCTTTCAACCCAAAATCAGCCACTTTTTCAAGGATAGTCTCTAGATCAGAATTGACAAAAACCCCAACTTTATTTATTTCTAATTCAGAAATCTGCACTGCCAAGTCATCCGAGACGAAACGAGGGGATTTGGAATAAAAGATCAATCCCATCCAATCCGGCTTTACCTCAGAAATCAGATTTCGGATATTCTCCGGTTCACGCATGCCACAGACCTTGACTTCCATTATGCTTTGCTTAGCACAGCCGCAGCCAGGAGCTTTCGATATTCTTTAATGAAATTGTAAGCTGCCTGTTCCGGCCTTGCTGACTTCATGAAGTTTTCACCGATCAGAAAACCGTCAAATCCAGCTTTTTTCAACTCAATCATCGTATTCGGATCAGAAATTCCACTTTCTGAAATTTTCACAAAATTGGAAGGAATCTTATTGATCAAGTTTAAAGAGGTGTCCAAAGAAACCTCAAAGGTCTTCAAGTTCCTGTTATTGATGCCTACCAAATCGACGTGATCATTCAGACATCTATCCAATTCTTCTCCATCATGTACTTCAAGAAGAACCTCCAACCCGAGGCTCTTTGCGAAAGCAGCAAGAGATTTCAATTTTCCAGGCTCAAGTGCTGCGGCAATAAGCAAAATACAATCTGCTCCGATGGACTTTGCTTCGATAATCTGGTATTCATCCACCACAAAATCCTTCCGTAGGATAGGGCAGAAATTGTATTTGCGAACCACTTTTAGGTCCTCATTAGATCCTCCAAAGTACTCTTTATCAGTTAATATCGACAAGGCAGATGCGCCTGCCTGCATGTAACCAATACTGACCTGCTCTACGGAAGCCGAACCGTTGATCATACCTTTTGATGGTGATTTTCGCTTGAATTCAGCGATTATCCCAGATTTCTCTGGGTTGGTCACATACTTTTTCATCGAGACAACTTTCCCTTCGAAATAGATACTTTGCTCCAATAATTTAATAGGAAGCACACTGCTTTTATCAGCTACTTCCCGGTATTTATCTGCGATGATTTTTTCTAGAATGTTCATAATTAATGATTAAGCTACTGATATGGTGGTTTTAGGATTAACCAACCCGTTGAAAACGCGGAGGGCTTTCCCACTAAGCAAAACTTCTTCCGCAAGCGCTACTGCATCGGGAAAGTTCAACCCTTCTTTGGCAGTCACCAAAGCAGCAGCGGCATTTGCAGTCACCACAGCGTTCTGACTTTTGGTACCTTCACCCTTCAGCACTCGTTCGAAGATTTTGGCTGATTCTTGAACGGTATCTCCTCCTGCAATGCTTTCAGCAGTAATCTTGGAAAGGCCCAAATTTTCAGGATTTAGGAGTTTTTCACCTTGGTTGGAAATCATTTTAAAGGGACCGGTGAGTGATATTTCATCGTAGCCATCCAAGGCGTGAAGAATGGAGAATCTCCCTTCCATTTCCTGATAGAGGTATCCATACAAGCGGGCAAGTTCAAGACTAAATACACCTACTAATTGTTTTTGGGGAAAGCTCGGATTTACCATCGGGCCTAGCATATTGAAAAATGTCTTTACTCCCAATTCTTTCCGAATGGGAGCCACATTTTTCATAGCAGGATGGAAAAGCGGTGCGTGAAGGAAGCAAAGTCCTGCTTCGTCCAAGGAACGACGGATTTCGCTGATGTCATTGGTAAACTCATAGCCGAAATAGGAAAGCAAATTGGAAGAGCCGCAGATCGAGGAAACTCCGGTATTTCCGTGTTTTGCCACATTTTGCCCGGCTCCTGCGACGATAAACGATGCCAGCGTAGAAATATTAAAGGTGTCTTTACCGTCTCCTCCGGTGCCGCAGAGATCCATGGCGTCATATTCTGCAATCTCCACAGGGATACATAGCTCCAGCATTGCTTCTCTAAAACCTCGTAATTCTTCAACAGTGATGCTTCGCATCAAATAGACTGTCATAAAAGCTGCGATCTGACTGGAATTATAGGCTCCGGTTGCAAGGTTTTTCAACACCTCTCGAGCTTGATCTTGAGAAAGCGTTTTGTGCTCTATCAATTGATTTAGAATATCTTTCATTTCTGGGGAAGTGGGTGATTAATGGGGCTAGTAGACTCAGGATTCTAACCAGTTTTTCATGATTTGTACACCATTTTCGGTTAAAATACTTTCTGGATGAAACTGAACGCCTCTAACATTATACCATTTATGACGAACTGCCATAATTTGTTGATCAGGAGTACGGGCAATCACTTCTAGATCAGGCGAAAGGGTGGATTCGTCGATGACCCAGGAATGATATCTTCCAATACTAAATGTATCGGGGATTTGGTCGAAAAGCAAGTCCTTTTGAACGGTGACCTTAGAGGCAACGCCATGAAGGACTTCTGAGAGATTGATCAAGCTTCCGCCAAATGCTTCTCCAATGGCTTGATGACCTAAGCAAACTCCTAATATGGACTTCGTTGAACCATATTTCTTCAACAATTCAGGCATGATTCCAGCTTCAGAAGGTACACCAGGACCAGGGGAAAGAATGATTTTGTCGTATTTGTCGACATCCTCCAAACTGATTTTGTCATTTCGGAAGACATCCATCTGCGCTCCATATCCCAACTGACGTACGATGTACACGAGGTTGTAAGTAAAGGAGTCGTAATTATCTAGGACGAGGATTTTCATTTTTAAAGTTGGAAAGTGGCAATGTTGGAAAGTTGGAAAGTTTTCCAAAGTCAAGCCTTGTTCAATTGGTTGAGATTTCCCCTTAAGGAATTGATATGATGATGACTGATATTAATTGGTTTTAGAACAATTAAATTCAAGTCCAATTTTTATTCTTTTTTGGTTTTTAGATAGGTTACCAAAGCTTTGATTTGTCTGGAAAGTCCAATTAGTTCTTCCCTCAGGATCAGATATTTCTCTTCAGAAACCCGATTTACTTTGACAAGGAGTGCTAGTTGGCTTCTTAACTCTCCGGCTGAACCTTTGGCATATCCAAGAAATTTGACAAACTGGATTCTGTTGTTGTATTCAAATCCTTCGGCAATGTTATTAGAAATAGAGACCACAGAACCAATAAGTTGGTCACGCGATTTGTAATCGTTTTTCAAAGGTACTTGGTCAGACAAATGGTAAATCTCTACCCCAATTTCAATGGCCTTTTGCCAAATAACCAACTCTTCGAAACTATTAACTTTCATTTCAATGTCATTTAGGTCAAATTCCAAGACAACCGACAAACTCTCCAAAACTTTGCAACTTTTACACTTTACAACCTTACAACTTAAATCCCTTCCGCTGCCCGTAACGCCACCCTCAAGGCCTCAAGCTTATTTGCTACTTCTTGGAGTTCGGAGGGAATCGAAGATTTGGCTACGACTCCAGCCCCGGCTTGGAATCTGAGTTGATTGTTTTCTGAGACAAAAGATCGAATCAAAATGGCATGATTGAAATCTCCATTGAATCCGAGGTACCCGATCGCTCCACCGTAGAATTGCCGACTGGTATTTTCCAACTCATCGATCAGTTCCATCGCACGATATTTTGGGGCGCCACTGAGGGTTCCTGCAGGAAAGGTGTCCGCCACAAGCTGAAGCGGATTAGCGCCCTCAGGCAGATGCCCTGTCACCTTGGAAACCAAATGGATGACGTGTGAGTAGTATTGGATTTCTTTGAAAACATCTACTTCGACTTTGTCTGAAGAACGTGAAAGGTC
Source organism: Algoriphagus sp. (assembly GCF_030694375.1). GTDB lineage: Bacteria > Bacteroidota > Bacteroidia > Cytophagales > Cyclobacteriaceae > Algoriphagus. The sequence goes on along the minus strand of NZ_JAUXYL010000020.1, from coordinate 388,618 downwards.
ATTTCTGGCCAAGTCGACCAACATCACATGTTCAGAGTTTTCTTTGGGATCGTCAAATAGTTTTTTGGCCAATTCCGCATCTTCAATGTCATTTCCGGTTCGCCGGAAAGTTCCTGCAATTGGAAAAATAGTTGCTTTCCGATTTTTGACTACAATTTGGGCTTCTGGCGAGCTTCCAAAAACTTTGAAGGACCCGTAATCGAAATAGAAAAGGTATGGCGATGGATTTACAGAGCGAAGTGCGCGATAGACATTGAATTCATCCCCTTTGAAGTCTGTGGAAAATCTTCGGGAAAGCACGATTTGAAACACATCTCCCCGAAAGCAATGCTCCCGTCCTTGGTTTAGGATTTTGAGAAATTCCTCATCAGTATAGTTGGATACCTCTTCACCAATCTTCTTAAACGAATAAGCAGGAATATTTTTGTTGTTCAGCAATGTCTCAATTTCATCCATGTACTCCGGATTCTCTGCTCCTGCGACGCGATGCTCGAACAGGTGTAATTCATTTTTGTAATGATCGACCACGATGATGTTTTGGTACATGGAATACTGCATCATCGGCGTTTCATTGGGCTTGGTGTTTTGGAGTTTGATGTCTTCAAAATAGGCCAGCGTGTCATACTGAATGTATCCAAAAAGCCCGTTGGTACTGAATTTAAACTTATCGGGAGTTGGATCAAACTTATTTCCAAATGTCCTCAGACAATCCATCAAGCGCTTTTTCTCACCCACTTCGTACTCCAAAAGGTTCCCAGTAGGAAGTTTTTCCTGAACCTTTCCAGCATTGAAGCTAAATGTAGCAAGCGGATTAAAACAGATAAACGAATAGCTATTTTCCTGACCATGATAGTCGGAGCTTTCCAGCAAAATCGGATTGGCAAAACGGTCTCTGATCTGTAAATAAATACTGACCGGGGTGATCGTATCCGCCAAGCGCTTACGGTAGGTAGTCAGAATCGGAAATTTAACGTGGCTCATTCGGGGTAGATTTTTTTATATAAAAAAAGGCTTACCGGGAAATCCAGTAAGCCTTTTACTATGTTGTTGCACAAAATTTAGGCAACGGCTTTCTGAGCTTTCCTTTGGAAAGATGTAGAATGCCACCACCAGTATTTGTTTGCGATTGTTTTCATAAGAATGGGACAAATTTAGAAAGGGATTACAAAAGACAAAGCAAGTTTTCGTTTTTTTCAAAAAAATCTTTTGAAAGCATCTCTGTTTCATTCCTAAACTAAGTACTTCCTATCAAACTCAAACCAAGTACTCCCCAACCCGTTCAAGAAATTGAACATAATCCTGACAAACCATGAAAAAACTAACACTCCTCTTTTTCAGTATCATTTTCTCGTTTGGGGTAGTAAAAGGTCAGGAATCCGTTTGGGAAACCCCAATGCATGAAGTAAGATTTACTTCGGAGGGAGTGGAAGGAGCGACTCTTAAGGTTGATCCGGGTTTTCGATATGCTGATCTTCGCCAAAATGAAAGGCATTTCCGGATTTTCTTCAATAACAACAATGGTATTATAAAAAATGCCAGAATTATTGATCAAGACTCCAAACTTCAGGTAGCAAGAGGCAGAGGAAGTTATTTTTGGGGAACAGCCCGATTTGAGTTTATTGATGGTGAGGTTTTTAAAGTAAAATTGAAGCGTAACCGAAACGGGTACGATGTTATTGGCCCTTATGGACCACTGTTCATAGTGGAAAATTTTGGGATAAAACCTGTTAAAACTTTAAACGAAAAAGACTTTTTAGCTCAGGCATTTTATGTATTTGACCGGATAAAAAGTAGTCAAAAACCGCCTAGTGAAGTGATCATTCTCACATCCAGAATCGCAACTATTCAATGATTTATTAACTTCGCAGGAAAAAATGGCCAAACCAATCGCTCAATATTTCAAGCGCATTTTTGACGACTATCAAGTTCTGGTGATGGTCAATCCATCGGATTTTACAGGAATCGAGTTGATTGTGCATCCCAACGGAACGATCGAAAAGACTGAAATGGAGTTTGACGAAGAGATTTTCGAAGACTTGGAAGAAGATGAATTCAAGCCTTGTGGGGCATTGGAATTTCAATTGACCTTGGCAAAAGGATAATAATCGATTCAGTGGATTTAAGAAACTGGTATTGAAATTTTTCTACACCATAGCAGCGCTATTCAAAAATCCCACCTTCCTTCAAACCATAAAAAATCCCGCATTTCAAAGATTAAGAAACGCGGGATAATGATTTGTTTCAAGCCTGTTGCCGACTTATTCCTTTTCAAGCTTTCTGTCAACAAAAAAGCTGGCAACAAGCCCCAATCCTCCAAAGATGAATATACTGGCGGGATACGACACATCACCGTGCATTCCACCTTGCTCCAAACCGGCACCAACTAGCACACCTATTCCTATCCCAATTGCCAACAGGGCAAGATTAAGTACGATGGAACCTAATCCCCGTTTTTTTCCGGAATTAAATAGACTTGCATCAGCGCCTCTTTCGATAAGCGCAAGTCGCTCTTTATTGCGTGTGGTCAGATACACATAAGCCACTCCAAAAATAGTGGAGAAAATAATCAGCGGAATCAGGATTTCTTCTTGCATGTAGTTTTTGTTTTGTTTGTCCTTTGGATGCAAGTTGTCAAAGCCAGGTTACAAAAAATTATAAAAAATAAATTGTAACTTTTTTCATCCCAACTCCATCTAATTGATGAATGCGATTTCTGGAAGACCACCAATACATCAAGCTAATCCGACAAGGTGATATGCAGGCCTTTGGTTTGCTGGTACAAAAGCACCAAAACCTGGTCTACACGCTTGCTGTGCGCATGCTCAAAAATCCGGAAGAAGCTCAGGAGGCTGCCCAGGACACATTCGTTAAAATTTATCAATCACTGTCTGGATTTGAGGGTAAGTCTAAGTTTACGACATGGATGTATCGAATAGTCTACAATGAATGCCTCAGTCGACTTCGAAAAGTGAAGCGTAATTTCACTCTAGTTGAAGAGTTGGTCAATAATCCGGAAGAACCCGCGGATTTAATGGGAGGCTTGGAGATTATGCTGTTGGAAGAGCGTGCTGCTTTGGTTAGAAAAGGAATAGAAATGCTCAGTGCATCGGAGGCTGTTGTATTGACACTGTTTTATTTGGAAGACCAATCAATAAAGGAAATTTCAACAATCACAGGAAATTCAGAATCTAATATCAAAGTCCAACTATTCAGAGGCAGAAACCATTTGGGGGTTGCGTTACAAAAATTAACAAACAGTGAATTAATAGGAACAAAATGAAAAAGGAAACGCATGGCGTATCAGATCCGATAAAAAAACTAATTATCGATGCTGGCGTCCAATCTCCCGGGGAAGATTTTCACATGTCTGTATTAAATAAAATCGAGTCCCTCCAAAAAACCAGTGCAGTTTACCAACCGGTGATCTCCTCCTTAAGTTGGAAGCTGATTCTTGGATTTATTAGTTCGATTTTCGGAGGATCTATATTATTTATTCCTTCCGAAAGGGAATCCCCTTCCTTATTTGACAAACTCCCTCCTATTAACCTTCCCCTTCCAGATTTAACTTTTTATAATCTCAAAATACCGACTGTCGATTTTAGCCCTCCTTTTTTAATAGGAATCATAGCTTTCTTTATCCTTGGATTTATAATGATTGTGGGGACATTAAGAAATAAACAAGTGAGTGTATAAACAAAAAAAGACAGCGAAACGGCTGTCTTTTTTTTGTTTATATCAAACACAATTAGCTCTTCAGCCAGTTGATAAACGTCTGATAGCCAACTCCAATCTCTCTTGCAAATGCAGCCTTCGTCTTTTTGCCGGCAGCTTCTACTTTTTTCCACTCTTCTACAATTTTGTACTTTTCAGAATCAGAAAAAGATCTTCTCTTTCCTGCGCCTTTTGAAGCCGAACTTCCGCTCAGAACACTGATTAGATCGTTTAATTCATTCACAAATTTTGAGTCTGTCAAAAACAATCCAGCTGCTTCAAGTTTTTTAATTACTTCGTCTTTTGGATTTACAGGAGTGACTGCAAGTCCCCTTGCCGCTGCTTCATGAAGATCAATTTTTTTTCCTTCGGCAGTTACGTAGATAAAACCATCTGTTTTCTTTAGGTCAACAATGGCTTCTTTAATTAGTTCTCTCATTTTTTTCAGGATTTATTTGTGTTCATAAAAATCCTTGCAATATAATAATTGCTTTCTATTACATAAATGGAATTACTATTTATTTATAAAATAAATTTCTTGGTGGCAGTTGAATTCTAATTCATTGAATAGGTATTTAACCAGTTTTCAATAAGATTCTTTGTTTTGAATTCCTTTGCAAGGAAATTGAAATAGGTTTTTTCGAGCTTTATATCCACGAACTTTGATTCATAAAGACTCAAATCATTCTTCATCAACAATTTCTCAAGCATTTCATTGAATGTCTCAAAAGACTCCAAATGGTTGTTATCGCCTGTTGACAGCCAATTTTGGCTTGGCGCCAATTCAAGAAATTCATTATCGCGCACAAAAGAGTATCTGATTACTCCTTCTTGTTCGACTGTAAATAAAATAATTGAATTCCGTGAAGACTTTAGGGTAGCAATTTCATCAAAATGTTCATTAAGCTGGATATCCTCAAATAAGGATTCCATTAAAAAAAAGACAAAACTCTTCCAAGACTTTAGCATTTCTTCGCTAAATCCATAATTTCCATCATCGAAAAACCCACTTTTAAATAGTTCAAGTTCGCAGGAATTTTCCTTACATAGAGATTCCAATTCAAACCAATCACTACCATATTGCTGAGCAAGTGGCCAAAAACAAATTAGTTTTTTATTATTCATTACTACGTCTTCGAAGAGTCTGGAGTAAATAATATTGATAACACGGACGTCATCTTCATACTGAGTCCAGTCCAATTCGATAAATAAATTCTCCGGATCTAGTATTACAACATCTTGCTCCTGAATTTTCAATTTAGCCATCCACTCAGGGTTCATCTCGATATGCTGATCCACGAGTATCACACTCTTGTTTCTAGTCTTCATATTTAAAGTCATTTATGTTTTTTATCAGACATTGGGAAAGGTTGATTTATCGCGCGAAACATATTTTCTAAAGCAACCTAACGTCAGCTTTTTTTCGGGGAATTAATTTTCCTTTTTTTCGATACTAAGGTAGTGGAGAGGACAAGAGGAAAAAAACTTTCGACACAAACTGTCGCTATTTACTTTTTATCCTTTTGAATACTGAATGTTCTAAAAATCACCAAATCCCAAAAATCAGATCAAACTTCCGAAACCAAGTCAGGAAATTTCCCTAATTTTGAATCCCATAAGATTCCAATTAAAACCATTCCTCCTCCATTCTTATGGGTTCATCCACCAAGTACGTTTTTATCACCGGAGGGGTCACCTCATCTCTGGGAAAAGGCATTATTGCTGCTTCACTAGGCAAGTTGCTTCAGTCCAGGGGATTCAGTGTGACCATCCAAAAATTTGACCCCTACCTCAATATTGATCCGGGCACACTTAATCCCTATGAGCACGGGGAATGTTACGTGACTGATGATGGTGCGGAGACCGATTTGGACTTGGGGCACTACGAGCGATTCCTCAATGTCACCACCTCTCAAAGCAACAATATCACTACCGGTAGAATTTACAACAATGTAATCACGAGGGAGCGAAAAGGTGAGTTTCTTGGCAAGACAGTACAGGTGATTCCACATATTACAGACGAAATCAAAAGTAATTTTTACAAACTTGGTGAAGAGGGAAAATATGATGTAGTCATCACAGAGATCGGCGGATGTGTAGGTGATATCGAATCTTTACCATTCATAGAAGCGGTAAGGCAGGCACGTTGGGATTTGGGTTCCAATAACTTTTTGGTCATTCATCTCACGCTTATCCCCTATTTGAAGGCTGCCAAGGAATTGAAAACAAAACCCACGCAGCACTCAGTGAAGCAACTTCTTGAGGCGGGTATTCAGCCTGACATATTAGTCTGCAGAACAGAATATCACCTCCCTATGGATGTGAAGAAAAAATTAGCCCTGTTCTGCAACGTTCAACTAAACAGTGTCATCGAGGCCATGGATGCAGAGTCCATTTATGATGTGCCTCTTTTAATGAAAAAGGAAAAGCTGGATGAACGCGTCATGAGCAAATTGAAGCTCTCTTCAAAAACCAATACCGATCTTGAAAATTGGAAAGATTTCTTGGGCAGATTGAAAAATCCCACACAGGAAGTTACTATTGGTTTGATCGGGAAATATGTTTCTCTTCCGGATTCTTACAAGTCTATTATCGAATCCTTTACTCATGCCGGAGCGGCTGTGGAGTGTAAAGTCAGTTTGAAGCTGATTTCATCCGAAGAAATTCATACGGATAATTTCGAATCAAAACTCGAAGAACTTGATGGAATCCTGGTAGCGCCGGGATTCGGGGAGAGAGGATTCGAAGGAAAGATCGAAACTGTCAGATATGCTCGGGAGCAACAAATTCCATTCTTCGGGATTTGTCTGGGAATGCAGGTTGCAGTGATTGAATTTGGCAGAAATGTACTTGGCCTCCAAGACGCCAACTCCACTGAAATGGATTCAAACACATCCCATCCAATGATCGCACTGATGGAAGAACAAAAGAAAATCGACCAAATGGGTGGTACTATGCGATTGGGTTCGTATGCTTGCGACCTCAAAAAAGGAAGTAAGTCCGCACTTGCCTATGGAAAAACCAAGATTCAGGAGCGACACCGTCACCGATATGAATTCAATAACGCTTACCTCGAGCAAGTTGAGAGTAAAGGAATGATCGCTACCGGTAAAAATCCAGATACGGGACTGGTGGAAATCATGGAGCTGAAAAACCATCCTTGGTTTGTTGGTGTTCAGTTTCACCCGGAATATAAAAGTACCGTCTTAAACCCCCACCCGCTGTTTGTGAAATTTATCCAAGCAGCGATAGACAATAAAAAAGTAAAGTAATCGACTTGCACCAAAACTTTTGGTGTGGAACTAACGAAATATGGATAAAAATCAAGCAACTGGTTTAATTCTCTTTGCAGCGGTGATTTTGATCTACTCCTTATTTTTTGCGAGTAGCCCCGAAATTCCGCCTATAGAGCAAACACCTCAAGAGACTGAAGCGCAGACTTTGGCCACTCCCCAGGTTCCTACAATAGAGGTTCTTCCGGACAGTCTGGTTGATGCTCAGCGAATCTCCAAATATGGAGCTCTTGCATCCCTTACAGTAGGAGAGGAAGAAAATGTGATTCTCGAAAATGACAAGGTGAAAATTACCTTTTCGACAAAAGGCGCGCAAATCAAGGAGGTAATCTTAAAGGAATTCAAAAGCTGGAACATGGAGCCCCTTGCTTTACTGGATGAAAAAAGTTCTTCTATGAACTTTTCGCTTGAAAGTACCAAAGGCCCTATCGCCCTTTCTGAATTATACTTCAGCTCAAACCTTACTGAAGAAGAACTTGATGGAGTCAAAATTCAAGTCCTGACCCTATCCGCCCGGACAGAGTCGGGCAGTATCATTCAGAAATTCACCCTGGCAGACGGAAGTTTTGAGGTTAAAAAATCACTTGAAATTGAGCGTTTTCAAGGCGTTTTTTCGGGCAATGCCATAAACTTCACTTGGGAAGACAAGGTAAAAGCTCAGGAAAAAGATCTCTCTGAATCCCGCAGACAAACCCAACTCAATTATTACCTCGCTTCCGAATCCTACGACAACTTGGGAGTAGGGAATGATTCAGAAGAGGAGCAACTAACCGAGCCTGTAAAATGGATAGGTTTTAGCCAGCGATTTTTCACGGCAGGAATTATTGCGGATTCTGTATTTCAAAATGTAAAAGTTGCGCAGTCCACTCCGGCCGACTCTTCTATTGTTCGGATCATGAGTACCTCATTTGCTATTCCGCTTCAGAATGGAAAAGCGGACTTGAGCTTTTATTTTGGACCCGACAAATACAAAACCTTGAAAAAGGTGACTGATGGATTTGAGAAAAATGTGGACATGGGCTACTTTTTTGTTAGCTGGGTCAACAAATACATCGTCGTTCATTTATTTGAATTTCTGGAAAAGTACTTTAACAATTACGGCATTATCATCATCCTGATTGTTTTGATCATCAAGTTGGCCTTATCCCCTTTGACCTACAAGTCATACATCGGAATGGCCAAAATGCGAGTGATTAAGCCGGAAATTGATGAACTCAAAGAGAAATACGGAGATGATGCTACAAAAATGCAGCAAGAACAGATGAAGCTCTTCTCCCAATTGGGAGTAAGTCCAATATCCGGATGCTTACCGCTTTTGCTGCAGATGCCTTTTCTTTTTGCAATGTTCTTCTTTTTTCCAAACGCAGTCGAGCTTCGCCAAGAATCTTTCCTTTGGGCAAATGACTTGTCTACATTTGATGAATTTATCAAGTTGCCGTTTACCATCCCCTTCTATGGTTCACACGTCAGTTTGTTTACGCTCTTGATGACAGTATCTCAGATCGTTTATACACACTTCAACAATCAACTGACAACTGCTACCGGGCCTATGAAGAATTTGGGCTACATCATGCCGGTAATGTTTATGTTTATTCTAAACTCCTACCCTGCAGGTCTTAGCTTCTATTACTTTGTGTCCAACGTGGTGACTTTTGGACAGCAGGCATTGATTAAGCTTTTTGTAGACGATGCGAAAATCAGAGCAAAAGTAGAAGAGAGCAAAGTCAAAAACGTCAATAAAAAGAAATCCAAGTTTCAACAAAAACTGGAAGACGCGATGAAAGCAGCAGATTCAAACCGAAAAAAGTAAATTTAAGAGGAGCTCGAAACAGCTCCTTTTTTAATGCATGGGTCCATATGGTTGAAAAACTCAAAATCTCAGTCTTGGTTGAAAATGAATGATTTAACCTAATTTCACAAGGATTTCTCTCCAAAAAAGCAAAATCTTCAACAGGAAACGACCTTAATTTGATTAATATTGAATCAAAATACCCTCTAACTTAACCATGGGAAAAATAATTGCTATAGCCAATCAAAAAGGCGGAGTGGGAAAAACCACCACTGCAATGAACCTTGCAGCCAGCTTGGCTGTCTTGGAGTTTAAGACCCTGGTCATCGATGCTGATCCCCAAGCCAATACCACCTCCGGATTGGGTCACGACCCCAAATCAATAGAAGCCAGCATTTACGAATGCATGGTGGATGGGGTCAATGTCAAAGAAATTATTCGCAAGACATCGCTTGACAATCTTGACCTGGTCCCATCTCATATCGACTTAGTTGGTGCCGAAGTGGAAATGATCAATTTGGAAAACAGAGAGGAAAAGATGAAAGAGGTGATTTCATCGCTTCGGGAGCTTTATGACTTTATCATCATTGATTGCTCACCTTCGTTGGGATTGATCACTATCAATGCACTGACAGCCGCCAATTCCATCATCATACCAGTTCAGTGCGAATACTTTGCATTGGAAGGACTGGGTAAATTGCTCAATACCATCAAAATCATTCAAACTCGGCTTAATCCTGACTTGGAAATTGAGGGTATTCTACTTACCATGTATGACGTTCGCCTTCGACTTTCAAACCAAGTGGTGGAGGAAGTGAGATTCCATTTCAAAAACATGGTTTTTGACACAATTATTCCACGAAACGTTCGTCTTTCTGAATCACCAAGCTTTGGTTTACCGGTAATATCCTTTGACGCAGATGGAAAAGGATCGATTGCTTACTTGAATCTGGCAGGAGAAATCGCTAAAAAAAATGGCCACCAACAAGTGGCTGATTAATTATGTCAGAAAACAAGCCCAATCGAAAAAACGCATTAGGAAGAGGTCTGGGAGCACTGTTGGAAGACAGCCCTGCCAAGCATAAAACAAACGAAATTCTTCCTGAAATCGCTAAAACAGGGATTTTTGAAATCCCTCTTGAGGAGATTCAAGTCAATCCTTACCAGCCAAGAGTCCATTTTGATAAAGCGGCACTTCAGGAACTTGCAGATTCCATTTTGGTTCAGGGGATAATTCAACCAATTACTGTTAGAAAACTTGCTCCAAATGAGTACCAACTGATCTCTGGAGAGCGAAGATTTCAGGCCTCTAAAATCGCAGGCTTAACTCAAATACCAGCCTACGTCAGGACAGCAAATGACCAACAAATGCTGGAGATGGCGCTGATCGAAAACATTCAGCGAGAAAACCTGAATGCCCTGGAAATTGCAAATTCATACCAAAGATTATTGGTAGAGTGCAGCCTTAAGCAAGAAGAACTCGGTGATCGGGTTGGGAAAAACAGGACGACTGTAAACAATTACCTAAGACTTTTAAAACTCCCCCCTACCATTCAGGCAGCAATTCGCGATCAACAACTCTCCATGGGGCATGCCCGAGCATTGATCAACATCGAAGATGTGGACAAGCAACTGGCTATTTTCAAGAAAGCAGTCGAAGAAGAACTGAGTGTGCGAAGCGTTGAAGCGCTTGTCAAAGCACTCAATGCAAGTAAAGAAGAGAAAGAAAAAGACACAAAGAGTCTGGATCCGGTTCGTAAATACGAAATGAACAAAATCCAGCAACGTTTGGCTTCTCATTTCGGAACTAAGGTAGCCTTGAAAACGGATGAGAAAAACCGGGGAGAAATTAAAATACCTTTCAATTCGGCAAGTGACCTCAACAGAATTCTGGAAATTCTAGAAATCATCTAAAATTGACCCATTTCCTTTTCCATACCGGATCAAAAAACAAAACCCCATGGATTTCCCTGGGGATTTTGCTTTTGGCATTTTTTATTTCTGTCCCCTCTTTTTCCCAAAATCAATCAGAGGTCAAAGTCACTGATGACCAACGAAAGGGGAAGGAAGATAAACCCGTTTTTTCGACCCTACCTAAAAACCCAAGAAAAGCAACACTGCTCTCTGCAATTTTGCCTGGGGCAGGCCAAGTATATAATAACAAGGCTTGGAAAGTACCCCTGATCTATGCTGGCTTCATGACAGACATTTATTTTATAGGCTTCAATAATAAGCGCTACCAAACATTTAGAACAGCACTATTTGCATTCGATGAGGGGGATAAAAGCCAGTTTCCTTCCCTCAATCGGGAAGCATTGGTGAGAAACGTTGACTATTGGCGGCAAAATAGGGATATGACAATTCTGCTCTTGGCTGCCATCTACGCACTAAATTTGATCGATGCCAATGTGGATGCACACTTGTCAGGATTCGATATTTCCGATGACATTTCCATGAAAATTGAACCAAATGTGGGTACTTTCGCAGCTTCTGGCAATTCGCTGGGCTTAACTCTGAAATTTCAATTCAAATAATGAACATTTTAATTCTCGGATATGGTAAAATGGGGAAAATCATCAGTGAAATCGCTGAAACCCGCGGCCATCGTATTTCCGGCAAAATAAACATAGACAATCGGGACGAACTCAATTCGCTTGATCCTTCAAAAATTGATGTAGCCATCGAGTTCAGTCAACCTGAGGCGGCAGTTGAAAATATCAGCTGGGCGATGACACGTGGAATTCCTGTGGTGTCTGGTACCACGGGCTGGCTTGACAGAAAATCGGAAATCGAAATCTTAACTGCCAAACATAATGGTGCGTTTTTTTATGCATCCAATTATAGCATCGGAGTCAATATTTTTTTCAAAGTCAATGAGTTTCTGGCAAAGCTGATGAATGAAACAAGTGGCTATCAGGCATCTCTGGAAGAAATTCATCATACCGAAAAAAAGGATGCCCCATCGGGAACAGCTATAACTCTTGCAGAGGGTATTATCCGAAATGTGAACAATTTAAATAGTTGGCATCTGAACGGACAATCGCCCGAAAGTGAACATTCGCTGCCGATTACAGCAAAGCGCATTGACCCTGCTCCGGGAACCCATATTATTCGCTATAGCTCTGAAATTGACCAAATTGAAATCAGCCATACTGCTCACAGCAGACTGGGCTTTGCCCTTGGCGCAATTTTGGTGGCTGAGTGGATTCTAGGCAAAAAAGGAGTACTTTCTATGGATGATTTTCTATCTTTCTGAACCTAACATTAGCACATGAGTCAATCTAAAATCAAAAAATCAGCAACCAGGGAATGGCTGGATGCGTTGGTTTTTGCCGTTGTAGCCGCCAGCTTAATCCGTTGGCTTTTACTCGAGCCTTTTACTATCCCCACAGCTTCTATGGAAAAATCACTTCTGGTAGGTGATTTCCTTTTTGTAAGTAAAATGCATTATGGAACGCGAATCCCCAAGACTCCGCTTCAGGTGCCTTTAACTCACCAAAAAATATGGGGAACCGAAATCCAATCCTATTCTGACGCTATCCAGATACCTTATTTACGGCTTCCGGGTTTCAGTGATATTGAAAGAAACGATGTGGTAGTCTTTAATTTTCCTATTGAATTTCAATATCCAAGTGATCTAAAAACCAACTATATCAAGCGGGCAGTAGGCATCTCTGGGGATATTATAGAAGTTAAGCAGGGAGAATTAATAGTGAATGGAGCCGTAGCCCCCAAACCGGAGGAAATGCAATATTCCTACGATTTGATCGCTAACAGGCCTTTGACGGTAGATTTCTTTGCTGATTATGATATCAATCAGGAGAGTTTCCTGTCCTTTACCAACGGGGCGGGCTACATGGTTTTTGGGACAGATCAAATGATGGAAAGACTTCGAACTTCACCTGTCGTAGTTTCTATCACCAAGCGAATAGAAAGCGCGGGAGTAAATGACTCCTTGATTTTCCCACAAGACTCAAATTACGGATGGAACAGAGATAATTATGGACCTATAAAGATTCCAGCTAAAGATTGGTCCGTCGAAATGACTCCTGACAACGTGCTGCGTTATGGATTTACCATAGAAAATTACGAAAGCCATAAAAACGTGGAAATCCGGGAAGGCGCACTTTTTATCGATGGACAAAAGGTGGACAATTATACGTTCAAACAGAATTATTATTTTATGATGGGCGACAATCGCCATGATTCATTGGATTCCAGATTTTGGGGATTTGTTCCTGAAGACCACGTAGTAGGCAAGGCCTGGTTTCTTTGGTTATCACTCGACAAATACGAGTCCATGTTTAACAAAATCCGCTGGAGCCGATTCTTTAAAAGCATTGAATAACTGAAAATCCCCGATCGGGGATTTTTTTTTTACCAATTGATAGGTTTTAGCTGCTTTTCAATCAAGTAGTCATTCGCTTTGGAAAAATGCCGGCAACCTAAAAATCCACGATGTGCAGAAAGTGGACTTGGATGAGGTGCTTTCAGGATGAGATGTTTTTCAGCGTCAATTAATTCCGCTTTTTTTTGAGCATAGGCGCCCCAAAGCATAAAGACTACATTTTCTCTTTGAGAACTTATAGATTTAATCACTTCGTCGGTAAAAATCTCCCATCCTTGCTTTTGATGAGAACCGGCCTGATTTGCACGTACCGTAAGGGTTGCATTCAAAAGGAAGACACCTTGGTTTGCCCATCTTGTCAGATCTCCATTAGGGGGCATATCCAGTCCAATATCTGCTTTTATTTCCTTTAAAATATTCAATAGACTTGGAGGAAAGGGAATTCCGGGTTTTACCGAAAAAGAAAGTCCATGAGCTTGACCGGGACCATGATACGGATCCTGACCTAAAATCACTACTTTTACTTTCGAAATTGGACAAAGTTCAAATGCTTTAAAGATTTCTTTACCAGGAGGGAAAACCTGATGCGACTGATATTCGTCCCTTACAAAAGATACCAAACAGGAAAAAAAGTCTTGATGAAATACTTCACTTAACGCGTTTTTCCAACTATCTTCAATTTTCACTTGCATTTTATTAGATTAATTCAGCATAAATTGTAACTTCAAAATATTTCAATGCATTATCCCATGGTCATAGCAGTTACTGAAGGAATAAAGGTCAGTGTGGAAGTCACGTATCAAGCGGAATTTTCCAGCCCTCACCAGCATCATTATGTTTTTACCTACAAGGTAACGATTGAAAATAAAAGCCAACATACCTATCAGCTTTTGAAAAGAAAATGGGAAATATTCGATGCTGCTGAAGAATCTAAAATCGTAGAGGGAAATGGTGTTGTTGGCCAACAACCTATACTTGAACCAGGAGATTCACATAATTATGTTTCGGGATGTAACTTGAAATCAGGATTAGGTAAAATGAAGGGTTCTTATACTATGGAAAAACTTTTTGATGGAAAACTGGTAGAAGTGATTGTTCCGGAATTTCAGATGATTGCCAATATTTTCCATAATTGATTTGAGAAAAATATTTTTCTCCATCAAGGCTTATCTGATTTATTGGTTAAAAAAAGAGGATCGTTACAGTCAACAGTCTCCTTTTGTATTCAAGGTTTATTCCAGATTGATTCAATTTTTAAAGGAGAATGAAGGAGGGTATCTGGAAATAGAGCAGTTTAGACAGAGCCTTCTGAAAGACAAATCAATTATAAAGGTTGTTGACCTGGGTGCAGGTTCAAAAAAAGTCCCTCAAGCCAATCGCAAAGTTGCTGAAATCACTCGATATTCTACCAGTGGAGTCAAATTCGCACAAGTTTATGCATTTTTTTGCGGCTTGACACCTGCAGAAAATGTGATTGAATTAGGAACTTGTGTTGGTATTTCCACTCGATATCTTGATAGGCAAACCAAAGGAAAGCTTTACACATTCGAGGGTTCTCCAGAGATTCAAACTGTAGCTCGACGCGAACCAATCCCGTCAAACACGAAATTCATATTAGGATCGATAAAAGAGAGATTACCCTTGTTGCTAAGCACAATTTCAGCAGTTGATTTCGCCTTGATTGACGCCAACCATACCTACGAAGGGACAATTTCATCATTCAAAACCTTACTTTCAAAAGCCCATTCTAAATCAATTTACGCAATAGGTGATATTCATTGGTCTGAGGAGATGGAGCAAGCCTGGGAGGAAATCAAGTCTTATCCTGAAGTAAAATTATCCCTGGACTTCTTTGAGTGTGGAATTATATTTTTTGATTTTCCTAGTAAAAAAACTGATTTAATTCTAGCTCTCTGATTTTTTAAAATTGATAAAAAGCTCAGTTCCCATTCTTTCCGGAATAGAATTATAACATGGCTCAAACTTTTCGAAAGTAAAATAAGGCTCAAAATAGCCTCGGTATTCTTCTTTTTTACCCCCAAAAGGAGGGCCTGTTTTATCAAACTCTTTATCAAATAAAACTCCGACGAGCCTTCCTCCGGGCTTAAGCAATTCATGCATTTTTTTAGCGTAAAGCGGCCTTAATTCAGGGTCAAGGGCACAGAAAAAGGTCTGCTCAAGGATTAAATCATACCTGCCTTGATGTTCAAAAAAATCCTGGTGGTGTGTTTGTCCAGTTGGAAACGAAGGATTAATATCTAAAAAATTCTTAATTGGAAATAAAGAAATGTCCAATAAGTGGATGTTTTTAAAGCCTAGATTCCATGCTGCTGCTATTTCATAAGCATTGCCTGCACCGGGAACGAGGACAGCAAGAGTTTTAGTATCAATTTGGCAAAGATATTGATAAAGAGGAGGTGAAGGTGAGCCGATATCCCATCCGGTAGTTCCAGTCAGATATCTGGATGACCAAAAATTCTCATTTAAATTTTGCATATCAAAAGCATCTAAACTAAGTATAAATCATGAGTTCGAATTTCGAAAAAGAACCAAGCCAAAACAAAGACCAGAATAAAAACATCATTATCATAGTTCTGGTTTTGTTAGTCATCATCAGTGGTGTAAAACTTTATTTTGACTATGTGGATCGCACTAAAAAAACTGAAGAAATACTTCTGCTTTCCACTGAGAATAATGAACTAAACAATAGATTGGATTCTGTCACCTTTCAACTTAACCTCAGAATTCAGGAAATAGAAAAGCTTGGAGGGGATGTTCAAGCCCTTGAGGCGGTAAGAGATCAATTAATTGCAGAAAGGAATTCAACTCGACAGCGAAGTACTTCCGAAATCGCAGCGCTCAATGGCAAGATTACAAATCTGAATGGTCTGATCGCACAAAAAGATCAGGAGATATTGGAGTTGAGGGCCGCAAATCAGCAGCTTTTTGCAGAAAATCAGGATTTGAAAACAACTCAAGCAGAGATCGAGGAAGAAGTTGTTCAGTTGAATATGCAAAAACAAGATCTTCAGGCAAAAGTAGACGTGGCCTCAATGCTTAAGGCTGAAAACATTAATATTGCAGCTGTAAACTCGCGCGGAAAAGAGCGCGTGGAAACGACCAAAGATTTTAAAAATCGACAGATCGAACGCCTGAAAGTGAGCTTCAATTTAGCTGACAACAAAGTGGCTGAAAAGGGCCCAAGAAATGTTTATGTGCAGGTCTTGGATGCAAATTCACAGCCTATATTTGACGTGGCTAAAGGATCTGGCACTTTTATGATCAATGGCGTAGAGCAGTTTTACACCGTCAAGCAGGATATTATTTTCAACAATTCAGAGCAGGAATTGACTTTCTATTATGAAAAAGGCTCGGATTACACTTCTGGAAACCATCAGGTAAAGATTTTTGTAGACAACTACCAAGTGGGTTCTAAGACATTCAGCGTGAAATAATTTGATCTTCTAACGAAAAGCCTCCTTAATCGGAGGCTTTTCTGTTTTATACCCGGTTCAATTCTGGATTTAGATTTGGAATAGAACGTCAATTACTCTACTTTTGCGGTCTGTTTATTCAAATTCCTTAAACACATTAAAAAAATGTTCCAAAGAAATTATGAGACGGTATTCATTTTAACTCCCGTTTTGTCTGACATTCAGATGAAGGATACCGTCGACAAGTTTGTAAGCTTGTTAAAAGAAGAGGGGGCAGATGTTATCAATGTGGAGAACTGGGGTCTTAAGAAAATGGCTTATACCATTGAAAAAAAGACAACCGGGTTTTACGTGATGGTTGAGTTCAAGGCTGTTCCTACTATCATCCGCAAGTTCGAAATCGAGCTTAGACGTGATGAGAAAGTAATGAGATTCTTGACTACTGTGTTAGACAAACATTCAATTGTTTATGCTGACAGAAGAAGAAAAGGAGAATTTAATAAAAAAGTAGAAGTTAAGGAGGAGCAAGCCTAATGACACTAGTAAACGAACCAATCAACAGAGGCGAAATCAGGAAGAAGTATTGCCGATTCAAAAAGCACGGTATTAAATATATCGACTACAAGGATCCTAACTTCCTATTAAAATTCGTAAACGAGCAAGGTAAAATTCTTCCAAGAAGACTTACCGGTAACTCTGCGAAGTATCAGAGAAAGGTAGCTCAGGCTATCAAAAAAGCAAGACATTTAGCTTTGTTGCCATTCGTAACCGATGGTTTGAAATAATTCGGTCTTGTATCGTTCAATCACAAAAGATCATTACAAATGGATATCATTCTAAAAACAGACATAAAAGGTCTAGGCTACAAAAATGACCTTGTGGCAGTAAAACCTGGTTACGGAAGAAACTACCTGATTCCTCAGGGATTCGCAGTATTGGCCACAGGTTCTAATCGAAAGATTCTTGCTGAAAATATCAAGCAGGCTGCTCATAAAGCAGAGAAAATCAAAACTGAAGCTGAAAACATTGCGGCGAAACTTGCAGAGACTACTTTGGAAATCAAAGCTAAGATCGGTGATTCAGGCAAAATCTTCGGTAAAGTAACTACGCTACAGATTTCTGATGCCTTGGCAACTCAAGGTTTCGAAATTGATCGAAAGAAAATCTCCATTGGAGTGCCTGTAGATGGTGCTGGAGAATTTTCAGCAGATATTGACCTTCACAGAGAAGTGAAAACTAAAGTGAAGTTTATCGTATCAGGAGAATAAATTCTTCTCAAACAAACAGAAAGCTCGCCTTCCGGCGAGCTTTTTTTGTTTTATGCTAATGCTTTTTCCAGATCGTCGATCAGTTTCTTGGCCACGGCCTTCACGTTTTTTTCACGGGCTTCCTTGAAAGCAGCTAATGCCTGAGAAGACTTCTCAATTACGCCATCAGGATTTTGGTCATTTTGGAAACTTACCCAGCACCAGCTGAGATCAGCAGCCAAATCTGCGTGCTTCAATTTCCCTAACTTTTCGATGACTTCAGCCACCAATTTTTCCATTTTTTCAGCCTTCATAGTGCGTTGTATTTTTAGTTTAGTTTTCAAATCTGAAACAAAACAATACAAATATTCTCATTCGAACAACCCAACTGCCTGAAAATTAATAAAAAGACAAAATTCAATCGATTTCGTCAATATTAATTTTCCCCTAACCAACTCTTCCACGACTGAAACACAATTATTGAATAGGGTGACAATTGAAATAATTTTTATGCCTGAATGCAAGTAAATTACGCTCTTATGCTAAAATTCTTTGGAAAGCCATTTGGAAAAAATGAGGCAAGAATCTACCTTTGTGACACTTTAAGAAAAACGAACGTTTCTCTAAAATTGAATTGGCTGATGGTGTAACTGGCAACACGTCTGATTTTGGTTCAGAAGAGTCCAGGTTCGAGCCCTGGTCGGCCAACAAAGCTTTCCGATATTCGGAAAGCTTTTTTTATTCAGGATTGTTCCGCTTTTCAGTTTCAACTGCTACCTGATTACATTTCAAGATCCTAAGCCGATAGGCATTCATAGCGAATCTTCCCAAGTGCTCAGTCAGCCTATAATTAGCAATTGCCCCTACTCCTGCCCCGATGATCGGAATCAGCTGTGCCAGTTTGGCCAGGTCAATATAATCGCGGTAGTCAAGCTGGAATGTCCTCCAATCGAAGTCTCCAATTTCTTTTGGTAAATCACTTTTGAAGCTATCCCAATTTTCAAGCAACCCAATAAGCTCATTTCTTCGCTTTTGGTCAGAAAAGCTCAATTGAAAAATGTAAAGCAAAAAGAGCCGTTCATGATAATCCTTTGTATTGGCTCCATAAAGGGCCGCGATATCAAAAAGCATCTTCATCTTGATGGTCAAAAAAGCAGGGAAATCTGCAAAACCAAGTAAAATCCCTCCTGCGCCAGTTAACGCACCTTCGGCGGAAGCAGTATTCCTGTACCATTTGATCCGCTCGCGTACTCTCATTTCAGAATCCTTAAGCAGCAGCATTGGATCTGATTTGGGGACGATCCACGAAGATCCTGTGATGACAGCTTTGACCATATTTTCAATGGCTGTCGTGATCACTCTATGAACCTTCTCCGGAATGACACGATTGATTTTTCCCTGCACCCCATGAGTCAATCGACTAAACAGGCCCGGAGGCTTTTTCATTTCATAGAGCCACAAACCGAGTTCGGCATCCACATAATGCTGGTAAGAATCCATATCATTCACTTTTTGGAGAAATAAAACTTAATTTAGCTTAGGGAGTTTTCCCAACATATTAATCAATCCTTAACAAAGCAAAAACCCATGATCAAGCCCTTTTTATCTTTAATCCTGATCTTAGGCGCACTTTATTTCTTTCCCAAAGAACAAAGCTCTCACTCAGATCCATTTGAAGGCATCAGTATTTGCCATTCTCCGTCCGATGACATGGCTCAGTTTGTCAACGCACCGGGTTTTGCTTCATTTCATCCATCACCAATTCCATTTGAATTTGAGGTCAAAGGGGAAATGGTCAGTTTTCCTACGGAAGATGGCATGAAAGCAAACGGTTATTTCATCAAAGCTTAGAGCTCTTCAGATAAATGGCTTTTCGTCTATCAGGAGTGGTGGGGTCTAAATGACAACATCAAACAACAGGCAGAGGTATTTTATGATGATCTTGGAGGAAAGGTCAATGTACTTGCAATCGACATGTATGATGGCAAAGTAACTGCCAATCCTCAAGAAGCCGGTAAATTGATACAGGGGGTAAAAGAAGAAAGACTGGAATCCATTGTAATCGGCGCACGTGAAATGGCCGGGGCAACTGCACAAATCGCAAATGTGGGCTGGTGCTTTGGCGGTAGCTGGTCCCTCAAGTCTGCCTTGCTCAATGGTCAGCAGAATTTGGGTTCAGTCATGTATTACGGCATGCCTGTACGGGATGTGGAAAAATTAAAGACGTTGAACTCGGATGTTTTGGGTCTTTTTGCCACTGAAGAATATATCTCAGAAACTGTCATCAGGGAATTCGCTGCCAATATGGAGACTGCCGGAAAGAAATTAACCTACAAAATCTTCCCTGCCGTTCATGGTTTTGCAAATCCAAGCAACCCCAGATTTGATACCGAGGCAAGCAAAGAAGCCTATGGAATGGCAATCGGCTATTTGAAAGAGAAATTTGGGGTTTAAAGAAATTATAGCACAAAAATGAAAAAGCTGCCTGATTGGGCAGCTTTTTTCATTTTTATTAATTTTTAGTTATTTATAAAGTCCATTGAAAAGCATTTTAAACGTCCCGTGAGATTGAGCCCTAAAAGTGATCTCCGGACCGTAAGCATACAACTTTCCCTTTCCAACTTGAGCTTCAAAAGCGGTAACTCCATTTTTCAAGTATTGCTGACCCCAAGCCCATCCACTTTTAAGAGGTTCTTCGGTTCCAAACCATGCCAGCGGCTTTACTCCCTGCAAAGCTGCGCCAGGAGCTAGTTTGAAGACTGGACTGTTGTTGAAAAGCACATTGGCCTTGTCACCCATTCCAAAATTTGCCGGTGAGGAATTGTCCACATGCATCTCCAATACACTGCCGGGGATGTAGTATTTGTCGCCAGTTAAGGATTTTTCCTTTCCTCCTGCTATTTCCACCAAGGCATTGGTAACTGGCAAATCCAAATGGTAAGCCAATGAAGTCGCTGCACCCACTGTGATAATCTGTCCACCTTTCTCCAAAAACGACTTAAGCTGAGGAATGGATTTATCCAATGACAATCTTCCGATCATGTGATGAAACTCGGCTGGGACATCCTCTTTTTTAGGTTGGGCTCCACTACCGTAGCCTCCACTTTCTCCGGGCATTCCGGGTCCTATAAATAGAATCACATCGTATTTGGCATTGAGATCTCCTCCATCAATTTCCTGTGGAAATATCTGCCGGAAATCAAAATGAAACTGCTCCATCATCCACCTCACCCAACCGGACGGCATCGAGCCACCATAGTAATCATAAAGTCCGATCCGGGAAGGTTTGACTTCTTTGGCTCCGGTTGGCAATCCCTTTCCCTCCACAGGTTTGATTCCATAGGATTTAGCAGCGGCTTGCAATGCATTTTTTCCAGAAGCCGGAACATAAAAAGAACCTGCAGGTAATCCGTTGATTTCAGCTGAGGTACGGTAAACTTTTACTTTTGATTTGAGGAGGTCATTGACTGCCAGATATGAATCGTTTACCCGCGCATCAAGCAAATATCCCGGAGCTGCTACAAGTGTCGAGGATTCGGGAGCAAGCAATTGTCCATAAGCAATTGGCTCAAATGGACCATCAAATCCTTCCATAATCCGATCTACCTTTACTCCCATTTGATAAGCCAGTGTCCAACCAGCTGCATCGTATGGTCTGATTGGAGGTCCTCCCGGATAGAGAAAATCATTTGGGTGATCCTGGGGCTCAAACATGTCCAACACGTGAGGACGGAATGCTTGGGCTGTTTTGACAATATAAGATCCTTTCGGATAAGGCTTTCCATTCACAGTAAAATCTGCCGTGGCTTTATGTACCAAAATACCTGATTTGATCAGGGCATTCAGAAACTTAATCGCTGTGGAAAAGTCTGGCTGATCTGCGGAAAGGATATAACCCCTGGGGTCTCTTTTTGATGGATCTTTGTACACTGAATCATAAAACTGAATCGGCAAACCGGATCGGTATCCAAAATAAGCTTCCTCCTCATCTTCTGCTTCTTTCTTCTTTTGCGCGGAATCAAATGCTTTCTGAATTGCCTGGGCATTTTTGGGATAGCGGGTCCAAGTATCGGTATTTCCACGCTCGATGGACTTCCTACCCATCAGGTAGAAGTTATACAACAATTCGTCACCATGTCGGACAGCATGATTAAGAAT
Organism: Algoriphagus sp.; assembly: GCF_030694375.1. Classification (GTDB taxonomy): domain Bacteria; phylum Bacteroidota; class Bacteroidia; order Cytophagales; family Cyclobacteriaceae; genus Algoriphagus. Next base: position 366,638 of record NZ_JAUXYL010000020.1, on the reverse strand, counting down.
TGCATAATTGAGGGAAACAGAATAATCAATAGATCTTCTGAAAGGCCAGGGACCCGGGGAAACGGGATAAGGAGTGCCGTTATTTGGGATCAAACGATCGGGAACCAAAGGAATCGAATAAGGGGACGGGCTGCCCACAATTTCGGTCAAAATGCCTATCATATTATGATAGTAAGGGGTTGTTCTCAATCCACCGTTCCACCAAGTGGAAAAAACAGAACCGTCTAATCGAGTATATCCCGGCTTATCTTCCACGTGCAATCTGTTGATCATGGCAGCACCCACCGCATCAAGACTGGTGATAATTAGTGGATCAAACACGTGGTTAAACGGATCCCTGTAAGGAGGCCCGGCAACAACAGTTCCGGCAGGTCCTGCCTGGTGATGATTATAAATGATTTGAGGAAGCCATTCTACATATTGTTGAAGTGAGATATTGGTGGATTCAGACATGTTGTTCATGTAAAAATCCCGGTTATTATCATGCCCGACATATTTTTGATAGAGAACCGGAATATTCTGCGCTCGTTTGCTCTTATCCTGATTTCTCATATACCAGTCAGACATGATTTCCATTCCATCGGGATTGACGTGCACCAACAGAATAATTACCTCGTCGAGGATTTTTAGCGTCTCTTCATCATTTCCTGAAGCAAGTCTATAAAGCGTTTCGATTAACTGTTGCGCACCGACCACTTCATTAGCATGAAGACCACCATCAATCCAAACTACAGGCTTACCCTCCTTAACAAGCGCTTTCGCTTCTGCCTCGGAGATTTCGGCACGTCCCAGTTTTCTTGAAATTTCTTTGTAGCGCTCGATTTGAGGAAAATTTTGCGGTGCAGTGATGATCAGCATAGGCTGAGACCTTCCAAATTCGGTTTTTCCGATTTCCACAAGCTTCACACGGTCACTCGCTTCATCGACTTTCTTGAAATAGGACTCTGTTTGGCTAAAATTGGCCAGCATGTATTCATCTCCGATATCAAATCCAAAGTGGGATTTGGGGGTGGGGACAACTTGGGAATGCACAAAAAAAGGCAGTGTCCCTAAAAAGAGAATTAGAATTAAATATTTTTTCATAAGGTCGGGGTTAATTCCAGCAAAGAGTAAAAATAAACCTTAAGCCGCTAATCGGGTAATGAAAAACAGCTTTCGAAGAAAATATTACAGGATCGGTACAGTCAGTAAAAAATCACTGCAAGAAATCTCCTCCGATTCAAAATTCGGGATCAACTTTTAAATAAATGTGAGTATGAAATGACTTGACTTTAGCCTGTCCGTCAAAAATCCTTACTTTTGCCATAGACACTTTTCCAACCCATTACCTCCAAAAAAATCCACCATGTCCGAGGTTAAAATATTTGCAGGCACCAGCAGTCTTCATTTGGCAGAACGAATCGCCAAAAATTATGGCAAAAAGATCGGCGACTTAACGATGTCAAAATTCAGTGACGGAGAGATGTCGCCGAGTTTCAATGAGTCGATCAGAGGTTGCACAGTATTTATCATTCAAAGCACCAACCCTCCGAGTGACAACATTTTGGAACTTTGCCTAATGATAGATGCGGCCAAGCGTGCCAGTGCGTACAAAGTCTGTGCTGTGATTCCTTACTTTGGCTATGCCCGTCAGGACAGAAAAGACCGCCCCAGAGTCTCCATTGCTGCCAAGTTAATTGCCAATATGTTGACATCCGCAGGAGCTGACCGAATAATGGCTTGCGACCTACATGCTGGACAAATTCAGGGTTTTTTCGATATCCCCTTGGATCATTTAAATGGATCAGCTATTTTTGCACCCTATTTGAGCACGCTTAGGCTTCCGGATATGATTTTCGCAGCGCCTGATGTAGGAGGTGTGGCAAGAGCCAGATCTTTTGCAAAGCATTTTGAAGTAGAAATGGTCGTCTGTGATAAGCATAGAAAAAGGGCCAACGAGATCGCCTCAATGCAGGTAATCGGTGACGTAGAGGGAAAAGATGTAATTCTTGTAGATGATTTGGTCGATACAGCAGGCACACTTTGCAAGGCCGCACAAATAATCAAAGAGAAAGGAGCAACTTCGGTCAGAGCCATCGTAACACATGGTGTACTTTCGGGAAATGCTTATGAGAACATCGAAAATTCCGTATTGGAGGAGCTAGTCATCACCGACACGATCACCATGAAGCAGCATTCTTCTAAGATCCGGGTACTGACTGTTGCAGACTTGTTTGCAAAAGCAATTCATGCAGTGACCGGTAATACCTCCATCAGTTCCCTATTTATTTAAAAAACCAATTTAAAATACAAATACTTATGAAAACACTTGAGATTATAGGGTTTAAAAGAGCAAATCTCGACAGTGCCACTTTGAACGAAATCAGAGATTCAGGCAATGTTCCCTGCGTAGTTTATGGACCAGGTATTCCTGAACAAGTTCATTTTTACTCTCCAGCTATCCTTTTCCGTGATTTGATATACACGCCTGAAGTTCACTTGGTAGAATTGAATATCGAAGGTATGATCGTGAAAGCAGTATTGAAAGAAGCTCAATATCACCCGGTAAGTGAGGTTTTATTACACGCTGACTTCATGGCTTACACAGAAGAAAAAGCCATCAAATTCGAAATTCCTGTGAAAGTAACAGGTAGCTCACCAGGTATCGCTAAAGGTGGTAAACTGGAATTCAAGACAAGAAAATTAAAGGTAAAAGGATTGGCAAGTAACTTCCCTGACTTCATTACTGTTGATATTTCTGACTTGGATTTGGGAAAATCATTTAAAGTAAGTGAATTGAAAGCGCAAGGTTTTGAAATTCTTACTTCTCCAAATGTTTCTATCGTGACTGTTGGAATTCCAAGAGCACTTAGAGGTAAAAAAGGAGAATAATCAAAATCTTCCAAAGCCATTAAATCCTGCTCATTACTGGGCAGGATTTTTTATTTTCAAAAATTACTAGACCTGTCAGGTTTTGAAAACCTGACAGGTCTATATTCGATTAAAATTAAATCAAGCTTGACTAAATCGTTACACACGATTTTAAATTTAGTAAGGTGAGATTCTCCCGAAACAAGCCTATCTGCCGGTCAGGCAGTTTCGGGACAAGCTATTTGACCACTTAAAAACAAATTATAGACGGATGAAATACCTGATCGTGGGATTAGGGAACATTGGCCCCGAATACGAACTAACCCGACACAACATTGGATTCTTGACTGTAGACAGACTTGCCGACAAAGAAGGGGCAAGTTGGAAAAGTGATCGATTAGCATTCAAAACGGAAATCAAATACAAAGGAAGAACCCTTCATCTGATCAAGCCAACCACCTACATGAACTTAAGTGGGAAAGCTGTAAATTATTGGATGAAGGAATTGGGAATCACCAAGGAGAACGTGCTCGTAATTGTAGATGATGTCGCCATTCCTTTTGGCAAACTCAGAATGCGAGTCAAAGGAAGTGCTGCAGGACACAATGGACTCAAGAACATTGAGGAGTTGACTGGAGGACAAGACTATCCCAGACTTCGAATGGGGATCGGTGATGATTTCCCAAAAGGAAGACAAGTGGATTATGTATTGGGAAGATTCACCCAGAAAGAATTCGATGAGTTACCGATCATGATGGACAAAGCGATTGATATGATTTTTGGCTTTTGCACCATCGGGATAGCACAGACAATGACTCAATTCAACGATTGATTTCAAGATGAATTTGGATATGACCAAATCTCCCTTTTTCTTTGCAACTCATCAGGAGACTGATTTATAAAGAAGAGGCGAGAGAATAGGCTCGATGACCCTCTGGCAACCATCCCAAAATCGGTGAAAGGTGCCAATTCCTACCCTCAGCGGGAACTATAAATTGGCGTAATCACTACTGCCTCAATTCTGGTTCGAATTCTGTCTTTGGGAAAATTCTTTTTCAGTCCCGAGAAGTTTTATCAGTATTCAAACCGATCCTAACATGTCCCATTTCGAAACCGATTCGATCAGAATCCAGCAGCGTTCCAACCAAAAGGAGCATTCCTCCCCTATTTACCTGACTTCAAGTTTCACATTTGATTCAGCGGAGGAAGCCCGAGCCATGTTTGCGGATGAAATTCCAGGAAATATCTACTCCCGCTACGCAAATCCCAATTCCTCAGATTTGATCGAAAAAGTCTGTGCGGCAGAGGGGACGGAAGATGGAATTGCAACCGCATCCGGAATGGCTGCAATGTTTGGAAGTATCGCCTCGTTGCTACAGCAGGGTGATCACATCTTGGCTTCCAGATCTTTGTTCGGTTCTACCCACCAACTTTTAACTCGGGTATTTCCTAAATGGGGGATCAGTTCTACCTATGGAGATATTTCAGATTATCTAAATTGGGAAAAACTAGTCCGCCCGAATACCAAAATGCTTTTCATCGAGACGCCATCCAATCCCGGTTTGGAAATCATCGACTTAGAGTGGGCAGGGAAATTTGCTGCGACACACAATTTAATCCTCGTGGTGGACAATTGCTTTGCTACACCCTATCTCCAGCAGCCTACAAAATGGGGGGCACACATTGTCACGCACAGCGCTACCAAATATATTGATGGACAAGGCCGTGTATTGGGAGGATTGATTCTTGGTTCGAAAGAATTGATGAAAGAGGTGCAGTTTTTTGCAAGGCATACCGGACCATCGATATCACCATTCAATGCTTGGATTTTGGCAAAAAGCATGGAAACGCTAGCCGTCCGCATGGATCGCCACTGCGAAAATGCGCTGAAAGTAGCTGAGTATTTCGAAGGAAATTTAGAATTGGAAGCCGTTAAATACCCATTTCTAAAATCTCACCCACAGCACAATCTTGCTGTAAAGCAAATGAAAGCTGGCGGGGGAATCATCACACTAACGCTTAAAGGCGGGGTAGCTCGAGCGCAGCGCTTTATTGATCAACTTCAGATGATTTCAGTCACGGCCAACTTAGGCGATAGCCGTAGCATAATCACACACCCAGCTTCCACTACTCACAGCAAACTTTCCGCTGAGGAAAGAGCACAAGTGGGTATTGCGGATGGGTTGATTAGACTTTCTGTGGGTTTGGAGCATTACGAAGATGTAATAAAAGATGTGGAGCGAGCTATTGAAAAGTCGAAGTAAGAGTCTGATTTCTGATAAGATTTAAAAAAAGATCTCTTTAAAACCAAAAGGCCTCAAAATTTGAGGCCTTTTGGTTTTACCAAGTTGTATGTTTGAGTTTGGGGAATGCACGGATAACATCACTCAAACTTAGCTGTCCGACGAGATGACCATCTTTTAGAACTGGAAATCGACGGATTTTAAGTTGAAGGAATTTTTGAGCAGCATCAAAAAGCGACATCTCCGGATCCAGCGTAATCACGTCTGTACTCATGTGCTCTTTAACTTTCGCAGGAAATCTAACCGTATTGCTGTATTTCCCTTTAATGATTTCGGCAAGGCAATCTACCTCAGAAATTATTCCTACTAGAGCACCCGATTCATCCAAAACAGGAGCCCCGGAGATTTTTCGTTTCGCCAGCCCATCCAATACCTGATCTATTGTATCCTCCTCACGAAAAGTCACCAAGTTGGTACTCATGTGATCTTTGACCAAAATCTGCTGAATTGGGGCCTTGGGCTCGACCTCGCGTACCCCTTGAAAACTTTTTACCATAGCTTATTGATTTAAGGAAGATCAATAAGATACTGATTAATACGGAAAGAAGAAATTTAAAAAGGAGCTTAATTCAAAAGACAGACTTTTATACCTGTTGAAATCTAAAAAACAATTGATTATTTCCTTGTATTCCGTAGAATAATAAAAGGACTCCAATTGGCAGTTGGGGCCTTATATAATTCATCAAAAGCAAAAGTTCCTACTACCACATCCTGATCTCCATCTCCATCCAGATCGCCCTGAGTGATGGTGAGCCAATTAAAATTCGGGGTATTTTCCAGAATGAAAGGCTCAAAATTTCCATTTTTCCCCTGACTGAAATAAATCAAATCTTGCTTCGGTACTTCGTTCCTGTTTGGAAAGAATGAGATCACGAATAAGTCCAAATCTCCATCCTTATCAAAATCCCCTATCTCCAATCCGCTTGCACCTTGCATGGGATAGAACCATTTTTCAGTAAATTTTCCTTTCCCGTCATTCTCAAAAATCCTTACCCCATGGTAATTTTTCAAAATCTGGGATTGATCGGCATTGTTTCCATTGACTAAAATTAGGTCCGGAAAACCGTCCCCATTCATATCCTCATAGCGAAAATCACTCGATCCAAATGCGGGTTGAAAGCCTAACAACACCCTTTCTCTAAATACACCAGAACCCTGATTTTCAAAAAGAACAATTGACTCCTTTGCTTGAGTCATCACGGCCAAAATATCCATGTCACCATCTCGGTCAAAATCAACAGCAATGGTTCTTCTAGCTCCAGGATCTTTTTTTAAAATTTTCTCTTCAAAACCACTTAGGCCGGATAAGTATAGACTAAGCTTACCTAGGTGATTACCAAAATGAGAAATTACTTGATCTTCTTTTCCATCTCCATTAAAATCTGAAAATTCCACATGAACAGGCCGCATTAATTGGTTCCAAACAGTGGTGGCTTGCCACGTATTTGAAGTCCTAGAATATCGATCTAAGGATCCAATCGAATCATTTGCTGGGTCCATCAAACCCATGGAAAGTAGATCGAAAGTATTCTCCGATCTCCAAACAATCTCAACCGGCGCAACTGGAGTTGGGATTGAATCCAGTTGGCTAAATCCATTTTTAGGATCCAAGACAAAAAGTGATCGGAACCGATGGCCTAGCCAGAGATTCCCTGTCTCAGGATTGACCCGAACCATAGTAGTTAGACTCGGCCTAACAAAAGGAAACTCGGGAATTTCCAACTCAAAACCTGGGATTCCCTTTTTGGGAATAAGTTTTTCTGCTTGAGGAAGTGGGTTTTCAGGGGCATTTTCTACATAATAAGCCAAAAGCTTATTCCAGTTTTCCCGAGTGATCAGCTGCGATTTGGAATAGATCCCTTCAGGTACGCCCTCATCCTCGGGAAGTGCCGTCCCAAAATCCTCTTCCAGGTACAAACCCATGCGCTTACGCATGTCAGGCAAGACTTTGGTCTCCCAAGTGACTTTGTCCAGAATATTCGGTTCGGGTTTGATGTGACATGCTGCACAGTATCCATTTGCCAATTGCTCGCCGGTCAAGTTTAAATCAGATTGTGATAACTGCTGTAAACTTGGAGGCGGCTGCTTTCGCTCTGAAATCGGCCCACAACTCCAACATATCAACCCAACAACCCAGAGGAACTTTCGCATTTTTACTTATAAAACTGATTTAAACTCATTGACAAGCTCCGGATCAACTCCAAAATGCTGCGTAAAATCTATGGGCATGGATGAAAATAACAACCCTTTATTAACAAATTCATTAGGGGAGGGTTTGGCCACTTTGCACGAAGCATGGACTTCCTTCAATAATCCGCTCTTGTTTAGCATCGGTACATGTTCGGGTTTGGTACCTCCACCTGGCATAATGATGATTTGATCTTTCGCTTTTTCCAAAAGTTCTAAAATCACGGGAAGACCCTCGTTCAGGGTGTTTTTTCCTCCTGAAGTCAAAATCCGCTGGAATCCGAGTTCAATAATCTTTTTAAGAGAATCTTCCAAGTCAGCAGAAGCATCAAAAGCACGATGAAAAGTACAAGGCTTGTCTCCAGCTGCTCTTAGCAACATCTCGCAAGCGGCCTCATTTACCAATCCCTTTTCGTCAAGTAATCCAAAAACAAATCCATCTGCCCCAAATTCAGTCATCAGTTTAATATCCTGTTTCATGACGATTAGTTCTTTTTGAGAGTACACAAAATCCCCTCCTCTAGGTCTGATCATGACAAAAATGGGGATGTCTACTTCACTTTTTAGAAAGCGAAGCATTCCAACACTTGGTGTTTCTCCCCCTTCGGGAAAGTTGGCGCAAAGTTCTAATCGATCTATCCCGAATTGAGCAGCTTCTAACGCCCCTTGCAGATTGAAAACGGGAGCTTCCAGTAATATTCTGTCCATGGCTTAAAAGTGGCTTTTTGAATCAATCAACAAATTGCCGGAAGCAGTGGCTTTGGCAAAATTAAAACCAGGATGCACTGCAAAAGCTCCTGTTTCGCCATCTTTGTTAATAGCTAAAAATCCAGCTTGAATGTCTTGAATATTCTTGCTCTTGGTGACCAATCGTCTGACCGCTTCTTCGCATGCTTCCTGAGGAGACCTTCCCTGACGCATCAACTCCACGATCAAAAAACTCCCGCAAATCCGGATAATAGTCTCGCCCAAACCTGTGGCTGTAGCTGCACCCACTTCATCATCTACATATAGACCCGCTCCAATGATCGGACTATCTCCTACCCTTCCGTGCATTTTATACGCCAGTCCGCTTGTGGTACAGCTACCTGCAAGCATTCCATTGGAACCGATTCCAATCATCCCGATGGTATCATGATTCTCGATGTTGATGATGGGTTTGTATTGACTGGTCACTTTCCACTTGTCGTATTCAATCTGTGCTTTAGGGCTGAGGACTTCTTCCTCGAGGGGAAAGCCTTGAGCGATCGCAAACTGTCGAGCACCCTCGCCAGCGAGCATGACATGTGGTGTTTTTTCCATCACAGCCCTAGCCAAGGATATCGGATGCTTGATCTGTCGTACAAAAGCCACCGATCCACACCCTCCGTCTCCCGTCATAATGGAAGCATCCAGTGTTGTGATTCCCTCTCGGTCAGGCAAACCTTGGAGGCCGACTGAAAGATTGTCCATGTCTAGTTCAGTATCGCGAACTCCGGCTTCGACGGCGTCAAGAATGCTATTTGTTTCTTTGAGTTTTGCCCAAGCGGCTGCGTTAGCCGGGACACCATGATTCCAGGTTGATAAAATCAGTGGTATTTCTCCAGTCTTGGGATTTCGCTCATCAAATGATGAAAAAGCCGAAACTGCACCCGGTAAAAATAATGCTGATCCTGCTAGAGATTGCTTGATAAACTTTCTTCTTTGAGACATTGAGAGTATTTTAGAAACTGAGATTGAAATTATCAATTTTGACCCAAATCCTCCAGACATCTGTCCAAATACTGAAAACAAATCCCATGCGACCCTATATCCTGAAAGAAGCAACTTGGAAAGACCTCAAAACATTTCGCTATGACCTAGCGATCTTGCCATGGGGTGCAACAGAAGCGCACAATTATCACATGCCCTATGGGACGGATATTTATGAAGCTGATGCTATGGGAGCTGAAGGAGCAAGAAAGGCATGGGAAAAGGGATCTAAAGTCGTGGTTCTTCCAACCATTCCTTTTGGAGTAAATACCGGTCAGAGTGACATTTACCTAGATATCAATATTTACCCAAGTACACAGCTAATCATCCTAACTGATATTATCGAGGTTCTGAACAGACAAGGGATCAAAAAATTACTAATCCTAAACAGTCATGGAGGCAATAACTTTCAGCCTATGCTTCGAGAACTAGGATTGAGATATCCGGAGATGATGCTTTTTACTGCCAATTGGTTCCAAGCATTAGACAAGTCCAAGTACTTCGAAGAAGCCGGAGATCATGCAGATGAAATGGAAACTGCACTGATTCAATACTTGCATCCTGAGTTGATCTTACCACTCGAAGAAGCAGGAGATGGTGCAGAGCGGAAATCAGTCATCAAGGGAATCCGGGAAAAATGGGCCTGGGCAGAGCGTAAATGGTCTCTAGTCACTGAAGACACTGGGATCGGAAATCCAAAAAAAGCCTCCCCTGAAAAAGGGAGGCGATACTTTGAGGATGTTACAGACAAAATCGCAGAATTGATAGCTGATATCTGCGAGGCAAAAGAAGGAGAACTTTACAAATGATCAATTCATAGTGAAAATTCCCACAGGAGTCATTTCTCCCTTGTAATCGATCATTACTGCAGATTTGGTTCCTTTTGGAAGGATGATTTCTCTGGAAGATTGAGATCCAAAGCCTGAACCATGATTCAACTCAAAGCGCTGACGCTTTCCATTCTCCAATTCCAAAATTAACGCCATAGCATTTTGGCCGAAAGAAAGGGTTTTTACTTCTCCATTTCCAGACTTGAATGCCAGTAATTTTCCGCGGTTTTGTGAGGCAAAATAGAGAGGAGCTCCTGAAGCCAGACTTAACTTTACCAGAGCTTTAGCATCACCCGGTACTACGAAGCCGCTTTTCCTTGGACTGATAGCTTCAAAACCACCTTTTCCGTCACCAAGAAGCAGCAATCCTACAGATGCGTCTAGCCTTCCGATAAAGATCTCATTTCCATAGTCATTCCCCACCATCAGGATATCGGTAAATCCGTCACCATTGATATCGTCTGTTACAATTCCCTTTGTTGGAGCGATTTGAGCCATGATTGGCAATTCGTGGATCTGGAATTTACCATTACCAAGATTCTCAACCCAAACTGATCTGTCATAGTTGCCCGTCAAAATCAAAACATCTTGCTTTTCCTCCTCGGTAAAAAATGATTCCTCCGTGCTCAACGCGAAATACTTATATCGGTCAAATTTCCGGCGAAACATCGGGCTCTGACCAATCAGGTCATCCCAAAAGTGGCTTGGAAAGGAATTGTAAGTTCCACCTTGCCTGTCTTTGTAATAAGCAAACGTCACTGCATCAACACTTCCATTATTATCAAAGTCCTTTGCATAAATTTTCACAGGTCGTTCAAAACTTGGATGATGCGCATTGTTTGCCCCTAGGTTCCCTATAACAAAATCAGTATCCCCATCTTGATCAAAATCAGCTGTGGAAATAGAATTCCACCATCCCAAGTGATTTTCAAGACCGGTATCTTTAAGTTTTTCAAATTTATCTCCTTGATTGATAAAAAGGGTGATTGGCATCAATTCTCCGACTACAATCAAATCCACTTTTCCATCTCCGTTAACGTCTGTCCAAACTGCATCCGTGACCATTCCAACACTGCGAAGCTCCGGTGCTATGCGATCCGTGACATCGGTCAATTGTCCATTGATATTTCTTAGCAGGTAGCTTTTTTCCGGCAGAGGAAATTTACCAATAGGAGTTCTTCCTCCTACGAATAAATCCATGAACCCATCTCCATCAAAGTCAGCACCTCGGACAGTACTCCCATTTCCTTTAACAGCCGAAAAATTCTGATCTAGGGTGAAGTTCCCTTTTCCATCATTAAGAAATATTCGGTCAGTATATTCAGCAGCATCCGGTAAAAATTCAGGACTTCCACTGACCAAATAAAGATCAAGATCTCCATCGTTGTCAAGATCCAAAAGGAGAATACCCGTCTCTTCATAAATTGGGTTTTCAACGGGAAGAAGATCTTTTTGAACAAACTTTCCATCCTCTTGCTGGGCATACCAGATTGGTGAAAAACCCGATGAAGAACCGATAATCAAATCCTCAAGTCCATTGCCATCAAGATCTCCAACTGCTAAGACAGGTCCAAATTGTGTCAACTTGTGAGGGAGGGTGCGCTGTACATTGAAGTCATTTCTATCCTCTTCCTTATGAACAAAAGAAATCCCTAACTCCTCTGAAACTTCATAAACCAATTGCTTGGCTATTCCTAAATCAAGAATTGCGAGGCTGTTTTTTCCAGCCTGAGCGGAGGCATGATCAATCACTAAAACTTGGTTGGCGGGAACATTGGAAAGTTTGGACTCTTTTCCGTCTGGCCAAATCACCCTGAGTTCTCCGACGGTGTCAACCGAATCCAAACCAAAGTGAAGGACGTCTTCAATTGAAGACATATATCCCCTAACTACTTGCATTTCTTGGTAAAGAAGACTTTCAGTTGTGGCTCTCAGTAAAACTTTCGCTCCTAATCCTTGGGAATTGCCTGTAGGTCCTTTTAGCTTAATGCGGAGATAGTTTGGCGCAGTTTTGCTTTTGTTAAGCTTATTTTCAAATATGAAAGCAGGATCGTTGATATTATTGACCACATAATCCAAATCACCATCGCCATCCAAATCCACCAATGCAGCCCCATTTGAGAAGGAAGGCTTATTTAAACCCCAATTTTCACCACTGTCTTGAAATCCAAGATTCCCCGTGTTTCGAAATGCGTAATTAGGGATTTTCACAATAGGTATAGAGTCCAATAGTTGCCTATTTGTAGCAATGCTTCCCACATCAGCACGATAATTGGCGAAGTCTTTATCTGTAATATCCCTTGGAAATCCATTGGTAATCAATAAGTCCCTTTGACCATCATTGTCCACATCTCCAAACAGCGGAGCCCAACTCCAATCAGTCTGATAAACGCCAGCCATCAATCCAATTTCAGAAAATGGAACTCCAGGCCCATTATTGAGATGAAGCATATTGCGGACGTATTGGTATTCGTACCCCAACTGCTCGTTGTTAAGGTAGGTTTGATAGACGTTTTTACCGATTGTGGTCTTTTTTCGGTAATTATCCTCGCCTAGCATGTCGATAGTAATCAGGTCTGGAAGCCCATCATTGTTAAAATCAGCGATATCAGCACCCATCGAAAACTGACTTTGGTGCCGCAAGTTCTCTTTGGTCATATTGGAAAAAGTACCATCCTGATTGTTGATGTATAGAATATCGTTGGTGATGTAGTCATTGCTGACATGGATATCCGGCCAACCGTCATTGTTGACATCGGCTATTAATAGTCCAAGCCCAAACCCCTCAAAGGTAATTCCAGCTTCGATGGTAACATTTGTAAAAGTTCCGTCTCCATTATTTCTATAGAAACTGTCATTATTTATGGCAGACCCATCAGTTACTTTGGGTCTAAAGTTGGTAGGCATAGCTGTAAGCTGTTCATTATTTAAAACATACAGGTCTAGGTCTCCATCCAAATCATAGTCTATAAAAGCTGCCCCCATGCTATTACCGGGATCAGCAATTCCATATTGGGCTGCCATTTCTTTGAAAGTGACGTTTCCTAAAGCGTCCTTTCCTTGATTGACAAAAAGTAAGTTATTGCGTTCGCCCGGACCTTTCATCATTGCTGCGGCGACATAGATATCCGGCCATCCATCATTATTAATATCCACAATAACGCTTCCAGTACACCATTTTTCATTTGCCATGATCCCTGAAGTTTCGGATATATCTTTGAATTTGAAATCACCTTGATTCAGGTAAAGTCGGTTAGGAACTTGATTACCCGTGAAAAATAAATCAGGAAGTCCATTTTGATCAAAATCAGCCACCGCCACTCCTCCACCATTGAAAATATATTCATCAGTAAGGATATTGAATGTATCAGATTCAATTATTTCATTGTTAAAATCGATTCCTGTCTGGTCTGGAGATTTTAATTCGAAAAGGGTTGAATCTTTTTTACAGGCAGACAAGAGAAAGACAAAAACAACTATCGCTAAACTTAAGAAAGATTTCATGAGGTTTTTCAGGGTGATGCATGCAGACTTGAAATTAACATTTTCCGCAATGCGGAAAAAAGAGTTGAAGGAATTGAACATAAAAAATGGGAGGCTGTTGCCTCCCATTTTTTATAAAACTTAAATATGATGACCATTTAAAATCAAACTTTCGAATAAATAGATCATTAACCAGCAGATACCATTCTTTTTTAATTAAATAGAAAATAGTTTTCCCAATTTGAAATCTACATATGCAAAGAGAATAATTATTTTTTACTAAAAAGAGTCTACTCCTTCTATTCGAAGTAGACTCTTTAAAAGTAAAATTTGTGATTAATAATTTGGGTCTTGGGCCAAAGTAGGTTGCCCATCCTTCAGGGACCTATCTATTGCCTCTAAAGGAATAGGGAAAAATTCATTTTTATTTTTGGTAAATGTTCTTCCGCTTAGATACACCCGTTTTGTCCCCTCCACTTGGAGGTATTTATTCAATACATCGGCAGCAACTCCCCATCTTTGAAGGTCAAAAAAGCGATGTCCTTCCATGCTAAACTCTAGTCTAGTTTCAAATCTTACCGCCTTCCTAGCCAAACTTTTATCTGCCCAAGGAGTTGTGTAATTCTTGATATTATAATTGGCCGCTGGCGTACCACTTACAATGGTAAAATCATTTCTGGAGCTTCCTTGAATAGCTTTTGGAACAAAACCAGCTGGATTGGCTGCTCTGGTTCTTACCATGTTTACCAATTCCCTTGCTCTCTCTAAACTTCCTATTTCTACTTCAGCTTCAGCCAACCAAAGTAAAACCATACTATATCGTAGGATTCGATAGTTGTTAGAAGTAAGGTTTTGCCAGCCCCCTATGCCAAAACCTGCTCTTTCGGCCACATGCTTCATGGAAGAATACGGGCCCGCGTAAGAAACATCTCTGATAAAATCTGTACCATGGATTTTGAAATCCTTGAAAAGGATACCCGGTCTACCCAGCGAATGATCAATTCTTGGATCAAGAAATCCGGTAAACTCTGTTTGCCATGTCACATCAGAATCGTTGAAGTTGTCCAATAATGGAAGACCTGCTGGGGAAGTTTTAAAGGCATTGACCAAATTTTGAGATGCCTGGTAAAATCCACAGCATCCCCAAGGATCGGTATAAGGATGTGCTAGACCAACACCTTGATTTGATGCCTGATCATTTGCGCTATTGATAGCATACTGTATTTCAAAGATAGACTCGGCATTATTACGCGTAGTAACCTTGAAGTTGTCAGCATACCTATCCACTAAGCGATACCTTCCACTATTTACAATTTGATCCAAGAGAGCTTTTGCTTCAGTCAGCTTAGCGGCATTTGCATTTCCGCTAGCATCCCAACCCTGGTACATTTTTGCTTTTGCTAACATTGCCATCGCAGCCCACTTAGTAGGTCTACCTACCTGCGCTTGTGTTTCAGGTAAATTATCCATGGCTGCTTTCAGATCAGCCTCAATAAATGGCCAAATTTCCACATCGTTAGGAACCTTCGTGCTTTCAACATCATCTATATTAAAGACCTCATCACTGATGTATGGAGGTCTTCTCCACATTTTTCTGGCTTCCATGTGAAAAAATCCTCTTAAGAACCTAGCCTCTGCTATGATTCGGGTTCTAGTGGCATCGTTGATTCTTTCTACCTTTTTTAAAGTATTAATCGCATCGTTTGCCCTTGCGACTCCTTTGTACAGTCCTCTCCACTTATTTCTGATGTGACCATTGAACGCCTGAAAGTCATAGGCCTCAATGAAAGATTGCTCAGGTTGATCGCCCGCATCAGTACCCTTGTAAGCATCATCTGATGCTATACCACCAAACACCCAGTTTTGAACATCATTTTCCCAGGGAGCCTGACCATCTAATCCAGTTCCTGAAAGCATTTTATATGAACCTAAAAGAAGACCTTCGACCCCAGCCTCGGTAGCCAAGACACTGGAAGAAAATTGACCTTGAGGCTCTTTTGTCAAGAATTCATCTCCACAACTGATGGAAATAAACAGTAATAAGACAAATGATAATAACCTATATATCGTTTTCATAAAGAATAGATTTAGAAATTAAGATTAAGACCCACCAAGAAATTCTTTGAAACTGGCATATAACCTCCATCGAATCCTAGTGTGTTATCAGTATTTGTTTGAATTTCAGGATTAAGGCCTGAGTACTTAGTAAATGTCACCAAGTTTTGACCTTGTACATACACAGAAGCTCTTCCAAGTCCAAGTTTTGTCATAGTTGCAGAAGGCAAGTTATAGGACAACTGGATATTTCTGATTCGGAAATAGCTACCATCCTCGATAAAATAGCTGGATGGACGGCTACTTACTTGATCGTTTGCGTCCATGATTGGAGCTGTTGCATTTGGATTTGCAGCCACCCACTGAGATCTTGGAGCCGTAGGGTTGCTTGGTTGCCAGGCATCATAAAGGGCTGCCTTCGACCTGTTTCCCTGGAACGTGTTGAAATCCGCGAAATATCGAACATAGTTGAAGATATCATTACCAACAGAGCCATTTCCGAAAATGGTAAATTCAAAACTCTTATATCCCAAATTTACATTTACTCCATAGGTGAAGTCAGGGTGTGGATTTCCAATTACTGTTCTATCAGCATCTGTAATCCTACCGTCACCATCTACATCCTCAATTTTGAATTTGCCTGGAGCATTATATGAACCGTAAGTAGCGTGAGACGCTGCTTCTTCTTGGCTTTGGAAAATTCCCAGCACATTGAAACCATAATACGAAGACAATGGTAATCCAGCCTGAGTCAAAGTCACTGCAGGAACTCTTGATCCAAAACCAAAGAATCTAGTCCCTTCATTGTCATCTAGTTTATCAACAACATTTCTATAAGTAGAGATATTCGCCGATACATTATATCTTAATTCTCCGCCCTTAGCCGTATTTTTGTAACCTAAATTCAGATCAATTCCTTTGTTTGTGATTTGACCCACGTTGGAAGCTGGAGCACCTGCATCTCCTGCAGTGAATGTAATCGGAATTGTAAACAACATGTCGCTGGTAACTCGCTGCCAAACATCAAACTCCAAATTAAATTTATCCCCAAACATCAGAACGTCCAATCCTAGGTTGTTGGATGTAGTGGTCTCCCATTTCGCATTTGGGTTTCCGAATCTTTGAGCATCAAAACCGATGGTGGGTGATGAAGTGGATCCATCAATAGGATAACCTGCATTGAAAATATTTGATCTATAGGTAGTGAAGGCATTGTAATCTCCGATTGCTTGGTTACCTGTTTTACCCCAACCATATCTCAATTTCATATCTGTCACAAATGGCAATGCTGATTTTATTCCCGCTTCCTCCGATAATCTCCATCCTAAACTGAATGCTGGAAATATTGCATTTCTGGATGCCGATAAGAATCTTGAAGAAGCATCATTTCTTACAATTACCTGAATCAAATATTTATCATCATACGAGTAATTGAATTTACCGAACTGAGAAAACAAGCTGTAATCTCTGAACACATTTCCTGAATTCGTCGCTGTAGTTGCATCCCCTAGATCCAAATAACTTAGGATTTCAGGTGATTCAAATGCAAACCTTTGTCTTCCAGCTTGAAAAAATTCACCAAACTCAGTAATTGCTTCTGTTCCTACATAGACATCGACACTATGAATCTCATTAAATGTTTTGGCATAACTTAATACGTTAGACCATACCCACTGATATTGGTAATCATTTGTTGCTGTGGTGCTGTTAATAAAGTTTCCCTCTACATATTCTGGCTGAGGCCGACCTAAAAACCTTCCTCTACTGGTATTTCCATCGATACCCAAGCTTGTTTTGAATTGAATATTTTCCGTGAAGTCATAGGCTGCATAGGCATTACCAAAAACTCTCATTCGGTACGTTCTATTGTCCTGCTGACGGGAAAGAACTGCAAAAGGATTAAAGTTATTGCCTAGGTTAGCGCCTCTACTTCCGGCAAAATTCCCTGCTATGTCATATACCGGTAATAAAGGGTGATGTTTATATGCTCCAGAAACTGCGTTTTGCTCGTTCTGATTTCCAAATCCTCCTTTTCTATTATCAAATGTTACCGACAAATTTTCACCTACCGTTAATTTGTTATTATTAAGAATTTTGAATTCGGTATTAGCCCTCAAAGAGAATCTTTCGTAACCAATAAACTTAACAATACCTTCCTGATTAAAATAACCAGCTGATAAAGCATATCTTCCACTCTCGGTTCCTCCTGCTGCAGAAATTTGATAATTTTGAATGGGAGCGGTAGTGGTTACTTCATTCCACCAGTTGGTGTCTGCCGACTCAGTAATAGCATAAATGTTACCTGGTCTCAAAGCATATAGGTCAGGATTTGTTCTCGGGTCTCCTCTCATTGCGCCACTAGGAAACACAAAATCCGGAATCCTTACTTCCCCATTAGGCCCATACGTGTACTGTCCGTGGGAGGGAGTTTTGCCCGCATATATATCCGCCAAATACAAATATCTACCAAGCTCTGAGGCATTTAATACTTCCGGAGAGTTTCCAGATTGCTGAATACCATAATAAGTATTAAGAGACACCGATGGCTTACCCACTTTACCTCTCTTAGTTGTAATGATTACCACACCATTTGCAGCTCTCGATCCATAAATAGAAGCGGCAGACGCATCTTTCAAAACCTGGATTGTTTCAATATCCTCTGGATTAAGGTTTCCCTGTCTTTCAGTGGGTACTCCATCGATTACATACAATGGGTTATTGTTACCAATAGTGCCAAATCCCCTGATTCGAACAGTCGCTTCTCCTCCTGGAACAGCACTGTTAACAATATTAACACCTGCTGCCCTACCTTGAAGTTGCTGCGCGAAGGTGGTTGCAGGAATAGAGAGTAATGCATCCGTTGCTACTGTAGTTACAGCACCGGTGATATCTCTCTTAGACTGAGCGCCATAACCCGTCACTACGATCTCCTGTAAAGCACTTTCTGATAATTTTAGCTGGACATTGATCGAGGATCTATTTCGAACCACCTCTTCAATGGTTGCATACCCAATGAAAGAAAAAACCAATACAGATTCACTTGAAGGAACATCAATACTGTAATTCCCGTCAAAATCAGATATCATACCTGAACTAGATCCCTTTACAAGGATGGTTGCACCTGGAAGCCCAGACCCTGATTCATCCAGAACTTTTCCGGAGACTTTAATTTGAGCAAATACTTCAGAACTCGAAACCACTAAGAGCAAAAGAAATGCACATAAAATTTTGTGAACATTTTTCATAAACATAGGTAGATTGGGTAAAAGATTAACCTGATAAAATTCTTGTTAATTAATCATTAAATGGTTTGTGAATAATTTAAATGGCAGTCCTAAGTGCCTAATTTTTAAAAAATTCCATTCCGATTTACCGTGGTCAAAAAGACCTGCTTAAAAAACCAGTAGGTTTTAGTCTGATGCTTAATGAGAAAAGAATAAATTTAAGTAAAATAGATCATAGGCCTGAGCTTTGGGTTCACTTATAATTTCTTAGTACTCAATGTTAAATAATCTTAAACAAATTTCAAACTTCCTTAACCAAATTAAATTTTTTTTTCTGTTGAAATGATAAAAATCTAATATGTGTATCCGTGAGTTTGCACGTCGCCAAATGACAGTTGGTGTCAATGGTTTTGTCAGTTAGAAAAGTACGCTTTTCTTTGGTTTAAACGCCAGAGAACATGAAACTAATCCACTTTCTAAACCAATTTCCAGATGAGGAATCCTGTGAACTCTTCATTAAATCTTACCGGGAGAAGTCCGGTATATTCTGTAAAAAGTGCGAAAAAGTGACTCATCATTACTGGTTCAGCGGTGCGAAGTTTTTCGAATGCAGACATTGCCGAAGAAGAAGTTCGCTTAAAAGCGGGACTGTGATGGAAAACAGCAAATTGCCTTTACAGGTCTGGATGCTGGCTTTTATGTTTATCTCAGCGACCAAAAAGGGCTTTTCTTGCCTTGAATTCCAGCGCCAATTGGGTTTGAGCAGATACGAAACAGCCTTCACGTTAATGCACAAAATCAGAGCTGTGATGGGACGAAGAGATAGTTTATACCTGCTTAAAGACATGGTAGAATACGATGAGGGCTATGTAGAAGTGGCAACCAAAAAGCAAATCAAAAACCAGCTGAAACGGGGAAAAGGTAGTCAACGTCAAGCGCAAGTTGCTGTAGCTGTAGAATCTATTCCTTTGGAAAACCCCGAATCTGGCCAAGGGAGCAAGGTTTGTGGATACTTTAAAATGGAAGTGCTAAATAAAGTAGACAGTGAAAATGTCAATCAATTCATCAAAAGAAACACCGATGGAGATGTGGTGCTTTTCACAGACAGGAACACCGCTTACGTCAACTTAGAAATGGTAGTAAACACTCATTTTACTGTGGCTGCCGGAAAAGAGGAGACTAATGATACCTTGAGATGGGTCCACAAAGCCATCAGTAATCTAAAGCGAAATCTGTTGGGTATTTATCACATGGTCACTTACAAGTACTTGCAGAATTACTTGAATGAGTTCGTTTACAAACTGAATCGAAGGTACTTTGGTGAAAAATTATTCGAACGATTGATTATTGCGTCAATTCACCCTTACGTGCATTGATGCGGATACACATAAAATCTAAATCCCATTTGAGAAAAAACCTATTCAAAAAGTAAGTGGATTCTTGAAATTAACATTTTCCGAACTGTAGAATAAAAGAGTTGAAATAATTGATCATAAAAAAAGGGAGGCTTTTGCCTCCCTTTTATGAATTATTACTATCTGGATTAGAATCCGGGATTCTGCTTCAGGATATCTGCACCAACCAGATCTATTTGATCTTGAGGGATTGGAACCCACTTGAATCTGTCAGAATATTTAGCACCACCTAATGCGGAAGAAAGTTTCTTTCCGTCATACTCAAAATAGAAGTCCAGTTCAGCTTGGGCAGTTCCCCAACGCTGAAGGTCATAGAATCTATGTCCCTCCATACCCAATTCAAGCAATCTTTCCATACGCACAGCAGCACGGGCTGCATCTGCATTGGCAAAAGGAGCGGCATAGGTATTAATCACATAATTTGCGGCAAATGTACCATCGGCTCTCTTGATCCTGGAGTTCATCGCTCTGGTTCTCACCAAGTTGATGTATTCACGGGCTTTCTCCAGACCACCGGTCTCGATTTCAGCCTCAGCAGCCATCAACAATACATCTGCAAATCTGATGATCATGAAGTTGATTCCAGTATAACCAGGAGTCCAAGAAGAGTTATCCTGGAAGGTACCCTGCTCAGCTCTCTGATAAACATACTTTTTAGGAGAATAAGGTCCACCATTGGGTTGGTTTCGAATCCAAGCTTGACCAGGATGATCTTGCCAATCCAAATAAGGAAGGCCTCTTCTACCTACGGTATGATCCAAGCGAGGATCAAGTGGACCTGCATCTGGAGTGAAAGCTGCACCGGAAGCGACACCCATGTCATTCTTTACTTCGTTAGCAGGAGAATTGTAAGATTTGTCTAATAAAGGCAAACCGTTAGCAGTTCTGAATGCATTTACAAAAGTAAAGCTAGGCTGGAAGAATCCGCAACAGTTGCCCGGACCAGCAGGACCTGTGTTGTAAGGGAAGTTCAAGTCAAATTCAGGGTTAGCATTGTTCACAGAACCTGTACCTGCTGCTGACTGATACGCCCAAACAGATTCCTGGTGGTTGTCATTTTTACCACGGAAAGCATCATCATAATAAGGTACCAAGCCATACTTTAGGCCATTGGAGGTAACTCCATTTTGAATCACGTCAGTGAATAGCGCTTTGGCTTCAGCAAACTTTTTCTGATACAAATACACTTTGGCTAAATACGCTTTTGCTGCCCACTGATTTACGCGACCCACCTGAGCTTGAGTAGCTGGGAGATCTTTGACAGCATCTTGAAGATCCTTTTCAATGAACGGCCAAAGTGGCTTATCATTTTTCACTTTCTCCAATCCACTTCCATAGTCCACGGTCTCATCTACATAAGGAGTTTTGTCGTAATCACGAGCCAATTCAAAATAGTAGTGAGCTCTTAGGAATTTAGCCTGAGAAGATAACCTTACTTTGTCATTTG
Organism: Algoriphagus sp.; assembly: GCF_030694375.1. Classification (GTDB taxonomy): domain Bacteria; phylum Bacteroidota; class Bacteroidia; order Cytophagales; family Cyclobacteriaceae; genus Algoriphagus. Next base: position 345,113 of record NZ_JAUXYL010000020.1, on the reverse strand, counting down.
CTGTTACATCGGGACCCGCTTTTGCCAATAACCTCAATACAGAGTTAGCTCTAGCAATACCCTCATAAGCCACGTTGTATTTTGCACCAATATCTCCACCTGCAGCGTCATTTTCAAATCGCTGAATTGGATTTATTGATGTGAAATCACCGGGATCAGTACCTTTATTAGCCTCTCCCCCTCTAATACTCCCCCAAACCCAATTGGAAGGAGACCCTAATCTGTTACCACGACCATTTACTTGGGAATATGCTGCTATCAAAGAAGCATCTATTCCAGCCAGGGAAGAAAGTTGATTTTCAGACAACTGTCCTACAGGCGGAACATTCAAGAAATCATCGCTACAACTCACTGCTACCAGCATCGCGGTCGATGCTAGTAGGGCTACGATTTTTAATTTAAAATTGTTCATCTGTTTATAATCAATTATAGTTTCTATAACTCGATTCATTTTAATTTGTTTGGATTAGAAGCTAAGGTTCAAACCAAAGGTCCAACCACGTGTAACCGGGTAGTTTCCTACGTCGATACCAAATGTCAAGTCAGCGTCACCACCGACCGCAGGATCCAATCCACTATATCCAGTGATTGTTGCCAAATTGTTAACTGAGGCAAAAACTCTGGCTCTTTCCATTTTCAACTTAGTAAGAACGCTTGCTGGTGCAGAGTAGCCAAGAGTCAAGTTCTGAAATCTCAAATATGAACCATCTTCAATGTAGAAAGAATTGGCCACGTTTGAAGTTGAGAAATTAGATACTCTTTCTACTATCGGTGTGGTAGCACCTAAATTCTCTGGAGTCCAAGCATTCTTCAATCTGTTGGATATTGCAGCTCCTTCAAATGTCTGGAAGAAGTCAGTAAACCACTTAGACTGATTCCAGATTTCGTTACCGATAGAAGCATATAAGTAGGCAGATAGATCAAATCCTTTGAACCCAATGGTGAAGTTCATACCTCCAGTAAAGTCCGGTACTGGATTTCCAAGGAATACACGATCGTTCGGCGTAATTCTGCCATCACCATCTACATCTTCAAACTTGAATCGGCCGGGAGCTTTACCATCCTGAACTGCATGAGAATTGACATCTTCCTGATTTTTGAACAAACCAAGCACATTATAGCCAAAGAAAGAAGAAAGAGGCTGCCCTACTGCATTACGGATTGGCTGTATACCTCTGTAACTAGGGTTAACTGAGGTGATAAAGTTCAATCCCGGTGCAAGAGAAACGATCTCATTCTTCAATGTTGAACCAGTAAAAGTCAATTCATAAGTCAAATCACCAGTTAAATTACCTCTTGTACTTACCATGAGATCCAAACCTCTATTGAGCATTTCACCAATATTCACAGCTGGAGGGGAAACGTTTTGAGGGCTACCTGCAGTCAATGGAATTGGAACTGTAAACAACAAGTCCTTGGTATCCTTTCTCCACCAGTCAAAAATCACATCCAAACGACCATTGAAGAACGTACCGTCAAAACCAATGTTCTGTGTTACAGCTGTCTCCCACTGTGCATTAGGGTTACCAATTCTTGACCTCCTGAAACCAATCTGAGCGCCTGAGTTGGAGCCCGTGATATCATAAGAAGAAGCACCGATATTACCAGAATATAGCGAGAATTGGTTGTTAGGATCCACGTTGTTGGAATTACCCATTTCACCGTATCCACCTCTGATTTTCAAATCATCGATCCAAGTAGCACTTTGCATAAAGGGCTCTGAAGAAAGTCTCCAAGCCGCAGAGAATGCAGGGAATACACCATATCTCGCATTTTCACCAAATCGAGAAGAACCGTCACGTCTAACCACAGCACTTACAATATATTTATCGTTGTAAGTGTATCTCAACTGACCAAAATAAGAGTTAAAGTTTACGCCCTTAAATTGGAAGGAATTAACCTGACGGGTACTTACTGGCAGGTTAGAGATAGTAATAAAATCAGGATCGGTAGAGAAGGGATTCTGTCCTACAGCATCCATACCTCTCCCTGCACCGGAATTCAAAGCTTCCTGACCTAACAAAACATTGAAGTCATGCTTGTCAATCTTCTTCTTATATGAAACTGTGTTGGTGAAAGTCCAACCAAATACGAACCCTCCACCTTCACCATATCCAAAAGCAGAATTGTTTTCGGAGTTTTCATACTGAAGACGTGAATAATTCCAGAAGTAGTTGTTATTGTATTGACCACCGATAGAGGTTCTAAAAGTCAAATTATCAATAATATCCCACTCTCCATAGACGTTACCAAATGCATTGGCATTGAAGTTTCTATTATCTAATTGACCTTCACGGGACGCTATTGGGCTTCTTGGGTTATTGAATCCTCTAGAAGCAGTACCTGCATATCCGCCAAACTCGTCATAAACCGGTATAATCGATGGCATACGGAATGCCTGAAGAATGTCATTTTCATCATCCGAAATACCTCGTCCACCGGCTCCACCTGTTTGACCTAGAACCTGACGATATGTTCCCTGAAAGTTTTGACCGATTCTAATGCGTTTAGTAACATCAAATTCTGAGTTCGTTCTCAAGGAATATCTTTTGAATGAATTACCAATCATGATACCCTCTTGCTCCTGAACACCTAAACCAACATAGAATCTCGAAGTTGCAGAACCTCCATTGAAACCAAGTGAATGACGCTGTAATACGGCTGGGCGGGTCAATGCGGCATACCAATCAGTACCTTCTCCTGTGGCCGCTCTAGTGAGCTGTCTTATAGATCCCTTTGAAGGATCAACGTTATACCACTCTCTCTGCTGCTCAATTTGAGCGGCTGAAAGTGGACCTGGCTGACCTGAAGCAACACCAAATGCACCCGTTGGGCTTCTGGTGATCAAACTCAAATAGTAGGGCATTACAGGTGAAGAACCCGTACCGAATTGAGGATGCCCATAAGCAGGAGCTCTATTCTGTAATTGTGCAGTATTTCGTTCTGCCAACCATGTGTAGTCTGCATAATCCTGAGGATTCATCATGCTAATGCCAGTACCAGGATCAGTAACACCAAACATGCCATTGTAATCCACTCGAAGCTTTTTATTTCTTGCTCCACGCTTGGTAGTGTAAACAATTACACCGTTGGCAGCACGAGCACCATAGATAGAGGCAGCTGCCGCATCTTTCAATACAGTAGTAGACTCGATATCATCAGGATTCAGGAAATCAGTAGATCCTGTAGGAAGACCATCCACAATGTACAGGGGCTCGTTACCACCAAAGGCACCAAAACCACGAACACGGATGATTGAAGAAGTACCAGGCTGACCGTTTGTAATTACTGTTACCCCGGCCACACGACCCTGAAGAGTCTGCTCAATATTACCAGTAGGGATAACAGTCAAATCTTTCGGATTTACTGTGGAAATAGCTCCGGTTGTTTCTCTTCTCGAATCGATAGAGTAACCGGTAACGACTAGTTCAGTTAGTGTTCTTTCATCCGGCTTCATCGAAACATTGATGACGCTACGAGATCCCACCACCTGTTCAAGGGCGGTGTATCCAATAAAAGAAAAAACCAGTGTCGACTGGTCACTTGGGACGCTGAGGGAGTATTTCCCGTCAATGTCAGTTGCCGTACCTGTGGTAGTTCCCTTAACCAGGATCGAAACACCCGGAAGGCCTAAACCATACTCGTCCAGAACCGTACCCGTCACAGTCTTTTGCGCAAAGGTAGCACTGGCGGATAGGACTAAGAGCGTAAGGCACACACTTAGAATTTTGTAAACTTTTTTCATAAACATAGATAGATTGGGTAACAAGATTAATCTCAAAAACTTGTTTGTTAATTGATTATGCAATCGTTTGCGATTATCCTCAAAATAACGTCAATAGAAAGAGCTTGATTTTCAAGATTTTATTGCGATTTACCGTGGTCAAAAGACCTGCTTAATAGAAACCTCTAGGTTTGAATGCATCGGCTGATGCGGATTGAGAGAAGGAAAAATGCTAAGTAAAATAGATCATAGGCTTGAATTTTAGGTTTAATTGTTAATTCTAATGCCTCAATGTTAAATAATCTAAAACAAATTTCAAACCCACTTGAGTAAATTAAATTTTGAATTTTTCAACACCAGCTTTATTAAAAACATGTTTTCCTAATAAAAGTCATTAAAAAAGAAAGTCTAAATGCAAAAAATCAAAATAAACCCCATTAAATTAAGAAATTATCAAAAAAAGACCTGATTAATCGAAAATTAGAAAAATCAGAAAATTCAATTTTGAGTGCTTCCGGAAAAAAAATCTTTGCTGCTACGAAGCTCTTCAAAGGCCGGATCTTGAAATGCCAAATTAGCTAACTGTTTATTTGCTTCGATAGCCTTTTTTAAATGAATCATTGCCACTTCATGTTGTCCGCTGGCAGCAGCTATCATAGCAAGTCCATAATACCCATATCCAAATACTCTTCCATGCACAACTGATTCTTCAAAAGCAGTGGATGCAGTTGCAAAGTCATTAATCATATAATAAGCAAGCCCCTTGTTGAAATAGTCTTTCGGGTCTGAAAACTTGAAGTCAAATCTAAGTGTAGCAAGTTTATAATCACCCCTTAGAATATCCAATGCTCCTCTCAAGGCCTCATTCTGTTGAAGAAATTCGGGATTTTGTGTCAAGGATGCGGCTTCAGATAATTTCAGGTAAGAATCCCAGTATTTTCCCTCAAGTGCCAAAATCTGTCCTTGATTATGAAGGGTATAAGGATTTGGTTCAATCCGAATCGCCTGTTGGAGTAGTCTGAGCGCTTCTTCCCAAAGAACTTCTTTGGATTCCTGATCAAGGGTGCGTTGGGCTTGCCGCATTCGGACTACAGCCATATTGTTATATGGTAAGGCTGAGCGAAAAAATTCCGTCATCTTAGAATAGATGACTGCCTTTTCTTCTAGACTCTGACTCGCTTCGGCAGCCAAGGACCATTCTGCAAAGGATAATGAATTTGTACCATCTGAGCTCAAAAGTGACTCCTTCAGTCTGATTGACTGCCGCATATCGAGGCCTGTTCTGGAGGTAGCGGAGATTTCAATTTTGGCAACCCGGAGTTTTGGATACAGATCCTGTACAATTTGGGAAAATCCTGGAACTTTTTTTAATCGATCGGTTTGCTCAAGATACGTCTCCTGATTGGTCAAGATCGTATAGAGTTCCTCTTTACGATTTGTTGATATTCCCTTGTAATCCCCTAATAGTAGCCTGAGATCAAACCAATCATTACGACGGGAATCCATTCTGATTTGAGAATCCGATAAGGTCTGCATTCTCGTTTTAAGGGCCTTTTTTGCGGATTCAGCACGATTAGCACCCAGGGCGCTGTTTTTTCCTTCCGCAGGTTCAGGAGATTGTATTCCGGTAATTTTGAATTCCTGAATGCTGGGATTGTTTTCCAAAAAAGCATCGATTTTCCGAAGTGTCTCCTGATTTGCCACACTTAATTTGAAAGCTGAAGACCCCAATTCATAAACAAAAGTGAACTCCTCTTTTTGCGTAACTCCCCTTTCAATTCCTGTGGGAATAAACAAGCCAACCGAAGGAATTGGCTCATCAGGATAGACGGCTCCAAGTTTGACCATCAGCTGTGGGGCAATTACCCCTTTTGCCAGTACTTTCTTTTCGAAAGGAGATTTACTTTCCCTTTTCCCCTGGAAAAAAAATATTTCCAAAGTAGCACCTGACATCCAAGGTTCGTACTTTAAGGAAAACTTCCTTTCATAGGAATAATTAGCGACATTCTTCTTCAAATTAATTTCTCCAAGATCTACATAGTTTTGATCTGCTTTAAATAAGAGACTCAATCTTGGATTATTTGGTGTCAGCACCGATTCAATTGGTATTGAACCTTTGACTGTAAAGCGGATTGAGTCCCCTTCAAGTTTAAGTTTCGCAGGTACGAGTTGAATGTCTTTTAAAAATTTATTTTCGGGCATTATTATTGAACCCGCAGATAAACAATGAGTTGAAAGCAAAAACAAAACTATCAAAACCCTAAACATTTTGAGAGTGAGTTGATTTATAAAATTAAAAATCATTTTATCTTATTTTTACACTGTAAACAGATTAATATATGGAAAAACTGAAAATATTCTTCGAAGAGCATGCCTTTGGGGTTTGCTCAAGACTTGGAGAAAAACTCAATTTTCCGATCGATAGCATCCGGCTATTCTTTATTTATTCTTCATTTGTAACGATGGGATCTCCAATTATCCTTTACGTGAGCATGGCAATGATGATGAAAATCCGAAAGTATTTCCGCAAAATGAACAACCCGGTGCTTTTTGATTAAAGTTGAGTAAATACCCGTTTTCTCAAAACCAGATAATTCCAAAAGATAAACTTAACAGGGCCTGAGGTTGAACTGTCTACCTCGGGCTTTTTTATGGGTCTTTCTAAATTTTCAATTCCTGAAAAAAAGTCCCGATATCCCCGAAATACTCCCAAGGCATGCTCTTTTTTGCCAGACATCAAATATCCCACTGCCGCAGCCATTTCCATGATGCTCTTAGCTACAATTATTCCAAAAAAACGGAGTGGATTCACATTTTTATAAATCATACTGAGGTTGTTTCGGATATTGAGGTAAAGCTTTTTTGGACTGGACCGGTCTAGAGTCGCACCACCCTGATGAAAAACAGTGACCGCACCTAAATACCCAATTTTTTTTCCCGACCGCCTCAGTCTCCAACACAAATCAATCTCCTCCATGTGTGCAAAAAAATGCGCGTCAAAACCCTCCTGCATAAAAAAATCGGCTGCGCGAATTACCAGACAGGCGCCTGAAGCCCAATCCACCTGCACCTCATCATTGTATTGCCCATGGTCAGACTCGAGCGTATTCCATATCCTCCCTCGACAATAAGGGTAGCCCAGTACATCCAAATACCCACCACCTGCTCCTGCATAATCAAACATTTTTCGGTCTTGCCAGGAAAGGATTTTCGGCTGAAGAGCCGCGTATTCCGGTTTGCCATCCAAGCAGTCAACCAAATCCCGATCCCAAGCCGCGGTGACTTCAACATCTGAATTTAATAAAATGAAAAATTCATATTTTCCCCGAAGTTCTTCTAATCCCCAATTGTACCCCCCGGCATAGCCAAAGTTGGAACCCAGCGAAATAAGATTGATTTGAGGATAATTGGCTGTGAAAAGCTCGACTGAATCATCAATGCTGGCATTATCAATGATCCAAATATCATAGGAACTGTGGTTAACCACAGAAGGTAAAAAGGTGGATAAAACCTCTTTGCCGTTGAAATTCAGAATAACTATTGCTGCCTTATTCATAGGATCAAATTTACTTAACAATGGCTATTAGCCCAGGCAGGCTCGAATTAAATGGATTTGTGTTTTTTCTTAATTGGTTGGTCATACCTGCCGGCAGGCAGGTGGAAAGTCCTGGTTAATTATGCTCCTATGTGAGAACGTTTTCTAATTGACCTTTCATCCGAACATGCTGCCCAAGTCCATTCCGGGTATGTTAGGGATCATTCCCTCGGTTGCCACTTTCATTTCAGCTTTGATCTTCGCGTCTATCGCCTCCATGGCTTTATTGGTCGCTGCTACGATCAAATCGCTCAGCATTTCTTTGTCATTCGGTGTCACTAGGGATTCATCCATCTCGATTTTCATCACTTTTCGGTCCCCATTGACCAGGACCTTGACCATCCCTGCACCGGCCTCTCCTTCGGCAGTCAAATGCACCAACCGCGCCTGAGTTTCTTTAATCTTCGCTTGGGCTTCCTTTACTTTACCCATCATTCCCATGATATCAAACATATCTTTTCAATTTTATTTTTAATGGATTTACAACTCTTTTATTTACTGTTCTTTATACCAAGTTTGACTCCACAAGTTAAATAACGCTATTTCAAAAACTATAACTCATTGTTTTTCAATTTCATTTAGATTTCTTGGGTAACTTTTATAATACTTATCAAGTACAAATAAGTGACTAACCCGGACAAAGCCATGAAAACCATACTCACCATCGAGAAAGAAAATATTTTAAACTTGAGTTTTTCAAAAGCCGAAGTAATTCCTGATCCTGATGGGCAGAAAAAACGCATGGCAGACCTCTACAGATCTCAAACCTTGGGAAATTTACTTCACACTAAAGTCAAAATCACATTTGAAGCTGCGGACCAGCAGATTTACATGGTTGACACAACAGTTTGGGCTGTTGGTAATAGTTTTGTGTCATTGAAAGGCGGTGTTTTTCTACCTATCCGATCCATTCTTCAGGTCGATTAGGACAGTAAAACTATAGCTTGAGAAATATCCAACTTTTGCTGCTCCCCTGTAACCATATTTTTTACGGAGATTATTCCAGCTTTAAGTTCCTCTTCACCGCAAATTCCCACAAATGGGATTTCTTTTTTATTGGCAAATTCAAACTGCTTTTGAATTTTCATTTGGTTGGGGTAAATCTCAGTCTTAATCCCTGCGTTACGGAATTGACTGAGCAAACCCAAAGCATATTCAAAACCCTTATGGTCAAAATAGGTCAACAGTATTCGGGTACTGGTATGACTCTCTTTTGGGAATGCCTTCAACTCATCCAGCACATCATACAATCGATCCACCCCAAAGGAGAAACCCACGCCTGAAACACCCGGAAGCCCAAATACTCCGGTCAGATTATCATATCTTCCACCACCACTCACAGATCCTATGGAAACATGGTGAACTTTCACCTCGAAAATTGCTCCCGTATAATAAGAGAGACCCCGGGCAAGCATGATATCAAAGTCAATATGATCCAGATTTTCTCCCATTTGAGAGAGAATCCCGAAGGCCCCTTCCAATTCCTCCACCCCTTTCAATCCTACTTCTGAGTTTTTCAGAAAGCGTTTCAAAAAATTCAGCTTACTCTTCAGATCACTTTCCAGGGAAACCAAAGGGGCTAAACTTTCGATTGATTTTTGTCCGAAACCTCGTTGTAAGAGTTCTTCCTTTACTTTTTCCCAGCCAATCTTATCCAATTTATCAATAGCCACACAGAGCGGCCCTTCTTTTCCTTCCTCACCGATGGCTTCAGCTATACCGGTCAGGATTTTCCGGTTGTTGATTTTGATACTATATTCCCTGAGTCCCAGGTTTTCAAAAACACGACGGATCATCAAGACGATCTCTGCTTCGCACACCAAGCTGTCTGTTCCCACCACATCAGCGTCGCACTGATAAAATTCGCGGTAACGGCCTTTCTGAGGACGATCTGCTCTCCAGACTGGCTGAATTTGATAGCGCTTGAAAGGGAATGTCAACTCATTTCTATTCATCACCACATATCTTGCAAAAGGAACCGTCAGATCGTATCTAAGTCCTTTTTCCGAAACTTTATTCAAAACTGCTCCGGGTCCCTTGTCTAAATCAGCTGTAGTTACATCTTTCAAAAAATCACCACTGTTCAGGATTTTGAAAAGTAACTGATCTCCCTCATCACCATACTTACCGGTCAGTGTATTGAGATTTTCCATGGCCGGAGTCTCGATTTGCTGGTAGCCAAATAATTTGAAAGTATCCCTTATGGTGTCCAAAATGAAGGTTCTACGGGCCATCTGCAATGGTCCAAAATCTCGGGTTCCTTTTGGCAAACTCGGTTTTTGCATGAGTGAATTCAGGTGATTGGATGTCAAATTTATTTAAAAATCAGTAAAGCACTGCCCGATTGCTTAATTTACTATGGAATAAAATAAGAAGATTTGTAGGCAGAAAAGAATTGTTTCCTTACTTTTGCGCTTCGTTTTGAATCAAAAATATTAAACATATACGTCCATGGCTGTAACTACACTCAAAAGAAAACTTAAAAGAAAAAGACAAGGTCAGACCGCTCGCGTGATCAAAATCAAGCAGTTGTGTGCGAAGCCTGTAATCAAAAACGTAGACGTTGAGGCTCTTAAAGCTTCATTTGCTAAGTAATTAACAGTCTTTTAAAAGATATGAAGGCGGCCAATGGTCGCCTTTTTTTTCGATAAAAGTTTCCTGCTTCAAAGCATCTATTTGATTCTTTCTTTTTGCAGCCGTTCAAATTCTTCCAGTCATTATCATACCGGGATGTTTTTAACGAAATCCTATTTAATATTTCTATTTATCCGCATTCTTATCAGTAGCAAAAGAGTATAAGGTTCGAAACTCGATAAAACGAGCCAAAGGCTACGCGCTAGGGGGTAAAGTGTAGGAGGTTTTCAATCGAAGATTATCTGCCAATTCCCATATTCATTTTTAATTAACTGGCAGAATTGCGGCCACTCACATAATATTCATACCCTATAGTTTTTATAGGTTTTTATTATTTCTGAAAGAATAATTTTTATATTTGTCATACTAACTATTGGTATGACACAAGAACTTTTCGCGAAATACTCTTTCCTTCTCGACCGTACGGCTCGAAAGGTTAAGCAATATGCCCAGCATCAGTTCAAAACAGGGGAGTTTGACGTCACTGTGGATCAATGGTTAGTATTGAAAAACCTTTCTGAAAACGAACTGTTAAGCCAAACGGAATTGGCTAATCTGGTATTCAAAGATCATCCTACCCTCACACGTATCATTGATCTTCTTTGTAAAAAAGGATATGTAGAACGCGTTCCACATCCTCAAGACCGGAGGAGCTTTCAACTTCTACTCACTGAGTCTGGATCAGCTAAGGTCTCGGAGCTCAAACCTAAAATCCTCGAAATTCGAGAAAAGGCTTGGGAAAACCTTACCACCAGAGATTTTGAGGAGTTCAAACGAATCCTTGATACCATTTATCAAAATTTGGATGGTCAGATTGGAGAAGAGTAAAAGTATTTAGTGCACTAATTATATTTGTACGAACATTTTGGAATTTACATGGGTTAAACCCGAAAAGCCATGAATACAAACACAATCCATACCGACCTTTGCATCATAGGAGCTGGCCCTGTGGGGCTTTTTGCTGTTTTTGAAGCAGGATTGCTTAAGATGCGTTGTCATCTGATCGATGCCCTTCCACAGGTGGGAGGTCAGCTATCTGAGATCTACCCCCAAAAACCGATTTATGATATCCCTGGATATCCAGAGGTAAAAGCTCAAGATCTCGTGGATAATTTGATGGAACAGGCCAAGCCTTTCCAACCTACTTTTACCCTAGGTGAGCGTGTGGATCATTTGGACAGGCAAACTGACGGGAGTTTTATTGTGACTACCAGTGACAAAACCCATGTACATTGTCAAGTGGTCATCATTGCCGGTGGTTTGGGTTGTTTTGAGCCACGCAAGCCCGTTTTGACTAATTTGGAAGCCTATGAGGGAAAGGGTATTACTTATATGGTCAAAAATCCTGAAACATTCCGTGACAAAAATGTAGTCATTGCAGGAGGGGGAGATTCCGCTTTGGATTGGTCAATCTACTTAGCTAAGGTAGCAAAACGTGTGACACTGGTACATAGAAACGAGACTTTCCGTGGTGCTCCGGACTCGGCAGCAAAGGTATTTGATCTTGCAAACCGGGGAAAGATAGACCTGATCCTTTCAGCGAACCTGAAGGAAGTTACCGGAAATGGAAAACTCGAAAAAGTGATCCTTGAAGACAAATGGAAGCATGATATGACCTTGGAAGCAGATTACCTGATTCCATTATTCGGATTGAGTCCAAAGCTTGGACCAATTGCTGATTGGGGACTCAGTATTGACAAAAACGCAATTGAAGTCGATACCCGAGATTATTCCACAGGAGTAGAGCGGATCTATGCCATCGGCGATATCAACACCTATCCGGGCAAATTGAAACTGATTCTTTGTGGATTTCACGAAGCTGCGATTATGATGCACTCCGCGTTCAAATATGTCTACCCAGATCAAAAACTTAGCTTTAAATATACCACTGTAAACGGAGTCAACGCATTCTAACCCCACCCCAGCCATGATCAAATTTACCGTAGAAGACCACGACGGCAACAGACAGGAAGTCGAAGCACCTGATGACATGGGATTCAGCCTAATGGAAATCCTAAAGGCTTCCGAATATCCTGTGTTGGCCACCTGCGGTGGAATGGCACTTTGTGCAACTTGCCATGTTGAGATTTTGGAGGGAAAAGACGGTTTGGGAGATGCTACTGACGTAGAACTCGACCAACTCGAAAACCTGCCGGAATATTATCCTACTTCCCGACTAGCCTGCCAAATCCGAATCGGAGAAATCCTCGAAGGAGCTGTGGTGAAGCTGAGAGGGGAAGATGTGGTTTGAAAAGTATCAAGTAGCTAGACATTAGTATCAAGACTTAGAACGAGAGACAAGAAACAAGATTGAAGAAACCACTCGGAGACGGGTGGTTTTTTGATTTCAAACTGCTATACGATAAAATCAACACTTAGTGTCAGGTAGTAAGACACTAGTATCAAGATTTTAGAGGCGAGAAGCTTAACTCACCCACACCCAGAAATCTGCCTTAGTCACCAGATCCCATTTGGCTTCAGGATATCCTTTGGCAAAAGCTACCGGAACTTTGGACTTTTTATTTCCCCACTTAAATTCCAAGCCCTGAATCTCCTGTTGACTGTTGACTTCCAACAAATCAATCTCCTGACCGTCATAGGTTCTCCAGAAATAATACTGAGGAAAGTAATTCTTTGAGGAATTAAACTTCATTCGCTCGATAATCATCCACTGCTCCCATAGCTGACCCAAATCATTTCTAAAACTGATCGGGCTGAAATTGTTGATTAAGGCATTACGAATTCCATTGTCGTAGAAATACCACTTTTTAGACTTGCTGACTTCTTTTCTGAGATTTTGACTGAAACCTGAAAGCGGAAAAATGACAAATACTTTTGAAAGCAAATCCAAATATCGATCCACCGTCTCCTTATTCAACTGTAAACTATTCCCCAACTCAACTGTACTGACTTGGCTGCCCACCTGAAATGCCAGTAATTTCAGAAGGCGAAAGAGCACATCTGCCCCTTTGATATTGGTGAGTGCCAAGAGATCTTTAAGCAAGTAGGAATTGATCAAAGATTTAAGGTACTCTTCCTTCTCTTCCAAACTAGGCAACTGAGTTAACTCCGGATATCCTCCATAAATCAGTCGTGTTTCTAATTGACCAAGACTTTCCAGCATATTTTCTTTTTTAGAAAATTCGACTTGAGCCAGCGGAAAAAGCTGATGAACAAGTTGCCTTCCTACTAAAGGTTCGCCTGCATCATTTACCAAATCCAAACTACTACTACCTGTCGCAATGATGGTGATTCCTGGAATGGAATCAATCATGAGTTTTAGGATTTTCCCAATGTTGGAAACTGCCTGTGCTTCATCGATGATCACCAACTTATTTTCACCAATCAGTTGCTTATAATTTGCAACGGTTCGGTTTTGCAGTACTTCTGCTACTTGAGCATCCTCTCCCAATAAAAATAAAGTTTGACTTTCATACTGCCGCTGAATCTCCTCAATGATCGTTGTTTTCCCTGTTCTACGGCTTCCGTAAAGCATGAGAACTTTCTGTTTTCCGATCTGGCTTAGGATCTTTTTTGCGACAAATCTTGGGATTTCCATAATTCTAAGGGTCAATTTTGACAAATAATCAAGGAAATAATTTCTTTGACCGGCGCAATTTACGTAAATTAAGTTAATAAAACCGCCTAATTTACATTAATTACAACGTCTAGCCAGCCTAATTTACATTAATTACGCTGTTTATGTAGGCTGATTTACTTTTTTTATAACGATAAGTATTTATTTTAAGCCTCTGAGTTCTTTTCAATTTTGTATTCTAACACATGGAAACGGAGAAAAACGACCTCAAAAACTTCCACTGATTTTTTATTAACTTACCTCTCGCTCAATTTATATAAAATGAAAACCCTACTCCTCTTTCTGTTTTTTATCCCCAATCTGGTTTTCTCCCAAATCACAACAGGACAAAAAGAAGATGCAGTCAAAATTAACCAACTGATCGACCAATATTCTCAAGCAAGAGAAACGCAGGATACTGTTTTACTCAAACGTATTTTGACCGAAGACATTGACCAATTGGTATCAAGCGGAGAATGGAGAATTGGAATAGCAGAGTCTCTCAAAGGAATGCAAAGCAGCACCCAATCCAATCCTGGAAGTCGTAGGCTTAAAGTGGAAAAAATCAAGTTTCTATCGGAAGAAATCGCCTTGGTAGACTGCCGCTATACCATTGAAAGTCCCAATGGGACCAAGCGAAACATGTGGAGTAGTTTTACAGTACTTTTTCAGAAAAACCAGTGGAAAATCACAGCTATCCGAAATATGAACCCTACAGGAGGAAACTAGAATCATAAACTTTTAACTTATTGATTTTTAATTATATAAATTCGGATATCCAATAAAGTGGAAACCAGAAACCACTTAAAAAAACGGGGCGAAACCGAAAAGCCTGACGAGTAGGTATTCCCAAAATCCCTCTAATATGCCAAAGTATGTCATCGAGCGAGAAATCCCCGGAGCGGGAAATCTCAGCGCTGCGCAATTGAAAGGTATATCACAGACCTCCTGTGGTGTGCTAAGCAAAATGGGTCCGGAGATTCAATGGCTTCACAGCTATGTCACCGGGGATAAAATTTACTGCGTATACATTGCCCCAAATGAAAAAATGATAAGAGAACATGCCAGACAAGGTGGATTTCCTTCCAATTCCGTTGCGGAAGTCAAAACAATGATAGATCCTGTCACGGCCGAATAATTTTATTTTTACTCAAAAAGTGTGGGAGTCCCATACTTTTTGAGTAATTCAAAACCATACCACCTTTTAGTCCATGCGAATCCTTTTCCTTTTTACGCTAATCCCACTCTTATTTTGGAATTGCAAATCCCAAACTGATCCACCCACTCTAATCCTTGCCAATGGCAAAATCTGGACCGGAGAAGGACCGGACACCTTTGCGGAAGCTGTGGCAATTTCAGGAAACACCATCTCAAAAATCGGCGATTCAAAATCGATTTTGGAACTTGCCGGGTCGAGCACAGAAATTATCGATCTACATGGCAAGCTTGTCACTGCCGGCTTTAACGATGCCCATATTCATTTTCTTGGAGGTTCACTGGGTTTAACCCAAGTGGATTTATTAGCAACCACTTCTCTGGAGCAAGTCATTTCCATTACGGAAGCGTTTATTGAAAAAAATCCCGAAAAAGACTGGATCACTGGCCGAGGCTGGCAATATACCTACTACAGTTCAGGCTTACCGGATCATCAGAGCATGAAAGCTTTGGATATCGGTAAACCGATTTTCCTCCGTGCCTATGACGGACACAGCGCGTATGCCAACCCAAAAGCATTGGAACTGGCAGGAATCACTTCTTCCTCAGTTTTTGAAGGCTTTGGCGAAGTGGTAAAAGATTCCAAAGGAAATCCAACGGGCGCACTCAAAGAAGGCGCTATGGGATTGGTCGGAGACTTAGTGCCGGAACCCAGCTACGATGACAAAATGAATGCCCTCAAAAAGGGGATGGAACTCGCAGCTTCCCTTGGAATCACCAGCATTCAGAATGCCAGCGGAAGTGAAGAGGAATTGAAGCTCTATCTTGATTTGATGAAAAAAGGAGAACTGAATGTCCGCTATGCTGCCGCTTTTTCGGTGGGAGAAAAATCTACAGCTGAAGAACTGACACGATTCAATTTTCTAAAAGATAGTCTTGGGGCTAAAAATCCATGGATACGTGCCGATGCCATCAAGTTTATGATCGATGGAGTGATCGAATCACACACCGCAGCGATGCTCGACCACTATTCCGACCTATTACCCGATGACGAACTAGCCCTTGGCATGCTCAACATTTCCTCTGTAAAGTATCAGAACTTGGTTAAGGAATTAGATGCTAAAGGCTTCCGTCTTTACACGCATGCCATCGGAGACCGGGGAGTGAGAGAGGTCTTTTCCGCTTATGAAAAGGCAGTACAGGAGAATTCCTTCCGGGAAAGAAGGCATCGCATTGAGCACATCGAAACCTTATCTCCGGATGATATTCCGCGATTCGCAGCATCTGGGATAGTAGCCAGTATGCAACCCATTCATGCAGACCCTGCCACGGTGGGTGTCTGGTCTAAAGCAATCGGTGAGGAGCGGATACCTTGGTCCTTTGCTTGGAATTCGATTTTGAGCAGTGGTGCAAAACTCGTCTTTAGTTCTGACTGGCCTGCATGCATAAGCCTGGATCCTATCCGAGGCATTCATGTGGCTGTCAACCGACGCGATCCTTTCGGTTTTCCGGAGAGCGCTTGGATTCCTAAAGAAAAAATCAGCATATATGAGGCTTTGAAAGCCTATACCTCCCAAGGTGCCTTTTCTTCATTTGAAGAAAACCAAAAAGGTCTGATCAGAGAAGGTTACTTGGCTGACTTTATTGTTTTATCTGAGGATCTTTTTACTATAGACCCGATGAAAATCCATGAAGTGAAGGTAAAAACAACAATTATCGATGGCAAAGTGATATTCGAAAGAAAATAACTGTAGCATTTTTTTTCTTTCCATCGTATTAAATGACAAAACCCTATAACAATGAAAAGATTTGTGATTTTAATTGCTGTTTCGTTCTTGAGTTCATGCGAGCTTTTTGATGATAAATCCAAAACCTATGAACTTGAAGAAATCCAGGAACTATACAATGAAATTGTGGCCTTGTCAGAATCTGTTTCATGCACGAATTCTGCAGAATGGAAGATCACCCCAATGGGAAGCAAAGCCTGTGGTGGTCCTACACGTTACATCGCTTACCATCAAAGTGTCGAATCCCGTTTTTTGGATTTGGTAACACAATACACAAAGCTGCAAGCGGAGTATAACAAAAAAAATAATATCGTTTCTGATTGCGCCTTGGTGGCAGAACCTCGGGGTGTTGTGTGTGAAAGTGGAAAGCCAATATTTACAGGAAATTAAATAAATTACCCTATAGATTTTATAGGGTTTTATTTACTTTTGCCCATCCTCCCTGAGAATGAGCATAAAATTTAAATTTTCACTTTTCCTTACGTTCTGTTTTATCAACCTTGGCCTTCTATCCTTTGGTCAATCGATCAAGGAGCAAGCTGTATGGTATGGGTATTTCTTTACAATTCCGCTTTCCCAAAAGTGGCACAACGTCACTGAATTGCAGGAACGACATCTAGTAAGACCCATCCAACAGAATCAGTTCATGGTACGTACCCGATTTCACAGGAATTTAGGCAAGAATCTCGACGCCTCCACAGGGCTTAGTCTTTTCCTTCACCATAAAATCGGGGAACTTGAAAACGATGATATTAATTGGCCTGAGATCCGCCCTCACTTGGATATAAGCCTTAAAACAAAACTACGCAAACTCACTCTCGACCAACGATTTCGTGGAGAAATCCGCTTTTTCCAAAATTTCGATTCAAATCACACAGTGCTTCTTGATGGCTTCTTCTTTCGGGCTTATCGGAGCCGATATCGACTCCAGGCAAGCATTTTATTGGCTAAACCCTGGGGAGAAAAGACATTAAACCTCAAACTGGCCGAAGAAATAATGGGAATGATTGGTGGGGATTATTCTAAATTTACTTTTGATCAAAACAGGATAAGTGCAGACTTAAGTCTGGAATTGTCCCGGAATATCCAATTGGAGCTAGGGTATGTATACTGGCATCAAACCAGAAATTCAGGAGGATTTTTGGATCAACATATTTTCCGTACCTACCTAAGGCATACGCTGGATTTTACAAAAAATAAAAAAAAGGCCGAAATGCCGGCCTTTTAGAATTAACAGAAAAGGGTGTTAAGTTTAAATCTGCTAATGGAGTAAGCAACACCTGTCAATTGCTGTTTCTATAAAACCGATCGTGGAACTGATAACGGATATCATTTGTCGCTTTGATTTCTTTGGATTCGGTATCAATTACCATCACCGGAGGATTAGATTCTCCTGATTTAGCAGCGGACCAAGCAGGAAGCTCCCCCCCATTTGGATTACCACTTTTCACAAAATTAGTAAAATAGTTAAACATCGTATTGGAGACTTTAAAATCCTCCTGACTCCATTGGAATTCTTTAACTAAATGCAGATTAGCCATTGCATATTCGATCTCCGCAGCATGGCGGGCTCCGATTTGCTTTGGTGCCGGGATAGGATTCTCACTCCTTACCGTACCTCCAGCCAATCCGGCTGTTAAGCTTTTGTCTACCAAAGGCGGTGAAAGTTTGCTAAACAAATAGCGATATACCGCTTGCTTGCTGTGATTTCTGTGCAAGTCAAACCACTTCCATGTACTGTAGGATATAAATCGGTCAGAGGCTAAATCCGTCGCGGCATATTCAACTTCTTCGGCGGTTTCGTGTGGATGAAGCATCAATACTTGCTCCCAATCACTGGAATAAGTTTCCTTAACTTTGGCAATGAATGCCTGTTTAGTATAGGGTTGACCCTGCATAAAAGCCTGTCCGGGAATCTCAGCCGAATTCCAGCCCAAAAGTAAAGGAACCTGAGCTTGTTCTCCCGCCCTGAAGATTTCAGGAAGAGATTTGGGTAAAAAGTAATTGTCAATCACCACAGGAAAACCGAATCTTTTGGACTCCTGATAGATTTCAAATACATCCTTGGCAGACATCTTTCTCAATTCCGAGATGGTCGTATATCCCGCCAATTCGATAAACTCCTTGCCGGTTTTTTCGGCTTCAGCGAGACCTACAGGAGCTAAAGTTGGATTAATTCCTGCGCCGCTTTCGCCAATTGCCCCATGAATGAGATTTTTTGCAAGTGGGGAGGCCATTTGATATGAGACTGAAATAGAACCCGCAGATTCACCTGCGATTGTCACTTGATTGGGATTACCTCCGAATGCGGCAATATTATCTTTCACCCATTGAAGCGCTAAAGTCTGATCAAGCAAGCCATAATTACCCGAACCTTTATAAGATGTTTCAGCGCTGAGTTCAGGATGGGCTAAAAACCCAAAAATCCCCAAACGATAATTGACAGTAACTACAACAACTCCCTCCTTCGCCATGGATTCTCCATTATATCGCGGTTCGGAAGCATCTCCCGCCACAAATCCCCCACCGTAGAAATACACCAAAACAGGTAAATCCTTAGAATTTCGCTTGGCTGGTGTCCAGACATTTAAATAAAGGCAATCCTCAGAAACTCCGTCAGAAAAAGAGTTCATATCCCCAAAAACCAGCCCTTGAACAGGTCTAGCGCTAAATTTCTTGGTTTCCTTAACCCCTATCCATTTATCTGCCGGTATTGGAGCCCTCCAGCGTAATTCTCCTACTGGAGGCTTGGCAAAAGGAATCCCAAAATAGGTCGAAATTCCATTGGTCACGTCGTAATTACCT
Organism: Algoriphagus sp.; assembly: GCF_030694375.1. Taxonomy (GTDB): domain Bacteria; phylum Bacteroidota; class Bacteroidia; order Cytophagales; family Cyclobacteriaceae; genus Algoriphagus. The sequence continues at coordinate 325,836 of NZ_JAUXYL010000020.1, read as the reverse complement.
TCGATAATTCCATTTTTCAGTATAATCTGGACAGGCATGGAATTATTACTTTGAGCGTAGACAGGAAGAAAACCAAAAAAGAAAATCGCACAACAGGCTATCGTCAGTTTCATAAAATGATGTGTTTTTGATTTCTATTGTATCATTATGAGACAATAATACTTGGTTCTGCCGAAAAAACCTAGTTACTTGGACCAGAATTAAGTCCCGATATGCCACTTCCTGAACTCTCCCAGTTTATTCCCCACCTTGCTTACGATTCTGTAGTCTTTGGTTTTTCGAGGGGCAAACTCAAAATTCTCCTTATGGAATACCACGCTACGGGTTGGCATGCGCTTCCCGGAGGATTTATAGGAAAAACCGAAAACCTGGAAGATGCCGTTAAGCGTGGCTTATTTGAGCGTACCGGATTAAAAGAAATTTACCTGGAGCAGTTTCATACGTTTGGGGAAGTCAACCGATTTAAGCCAGAGGTAATGAAGCGAATTTTGGAAGCCAACGACTATTCCGTACCACCTGAATATTGGATGTTGGATCGATTTTTCTCGATCGCCTATTATGCACTCATCGACCACGAAAAAGTGACTTTACAACCCGACGCAATATCCGATTCCATTGATTGGTATGAGATCGAGCAACTTCCGGAATTAATTTTTGATCATGGGCAAATTGTCCAAAAAGCACTTCAAACCCTTCGAGAAAACCTGGACCGGAAACTGATCGGCGGCAATCTCCTCCCTGACCGCTTTACCATGAATGAACTCCAGGCTGTCTATGAAGCGATTTTGGGCGAAAAACTCCGCCGTACCAGTTTTCAGCGAAAAATGCTCAGCATGGATATTCTCGACCGGCACGAAAAACTCTTTACCGGCAAAAGCCACAAAGCTCCTTATCTCTACAGCTTTAAAACCCGCTAAACCATGAAATATAGACTTTTACCTTTCCTTGTGGTTGGTATCCTTCTTTTTTCCTGCGAAAAAAAAGAAACCTCATCCAGCTTATCGATCAATTCTGTAGCTACGGAAGGTGGCTTGATATCAGGGAAATTGGACTCAAGCGGTCAGATCAAAATCTTTAAAGGAATTCCCTTTGCGGCACCACCCCTTGGAGATTTACGCTGGAAAGCTCCTCAACCCGTACAGCCATGGGAAGGGATTAAAACCTGCACAGAAAATCCTCCTTCTCCGATGCAAAATCCTCCTGTTCCATTTTTTGCCTGGTCATCTGAATTTTTGATACCAGCCGAGCCGATTTCGGAAGATTGCCTCTACCTCAATGTGTGGACAGCAGCAGAAAAATCAGACGAAAAGCGTCCGGTGATGGTGTGGATCTATGGGGGTGGTTTTGGATCGGGCGGAAGCACTGTTCCACTTTATGATGGAGAAGATCTGGCAAAAAAAGGGATCGTCGTCGTGACCATTAATTACCGGGTAGGCATTTTAGGCTTTTTAGCACATCCAGAACTCAGCGCCGAAAATCCGGATCAGACCTCTGGAAACTATGGGATTTTGGATCAGATTGCAGCTTTAGAATGGGTAAAAAAGAACATTGCAGCATTCGGTGGAGATCCTAAAAATGTCACTATAGCTGGTCAATCCGCCGGCGCTTTTAGTGTCAACGCCCTGGTGGTTTCGCCTAAAGCGAAAGGACTTTTCCACAAAGCAATCGCCCAAAGTGGAGGAATATTTACAAGAAATAATGGCTTGGTTTCTGGGATTAAAGGGGCAGAAGAAAGGGGAAAAGAACTTACAGATCAAATGAAATTATCACTTGCTGATCTAAGGAAAATCTCTCCTGACAGCCTCATCAAAATTCCCGGAAGATTCGGCCCTGTATTCGATGGAAAGGTTCTTCCAAGTGTGAGAAAAGCATTTGAAGAAGGTAAATTTTCTGATGTTCCACTTTTGACGGGATGGAACGCCGATGACAGAGTTTCCGGAAATCAACCGACCTCACCGGAAGAATTTAAACAGAATGCCAAAAAGCAATATGGAGGTCGGGCTGGTGAATACTTGCAACTTTTTCCGTCGGGAAATGAAGTAGAACTGGAAGAGACCCTAAAAACTATCGGAGTTTTAGGCTTTGGCTTTCAGAATTATACTTGGGCAAAAATGCAAACCGAAAAAGGACAAAACGACGCCTATCTTTACTATTTCACGCGTGTTCCACCCGGCGAACCCAATTTCGGAGCCTTCCATTCTGCGGAGTTCAGTTATGCACTCCACACTTTAAGAAATTGGAATCGTCCTTTTGAGAAGGCAGATTATGAGTTGGAGAAAACCATGTCGGACTATTGGGTGAATTTTGTGAAAACAGGCAATCCTAATGGTGATAACCTCCCTAATTGGCCTGTTTTCGATCCGGAAAACCCCTTGGTCATAGAGCTTGGTACGGATGTCAAATTAAGAGCCTTACCTTTTTGGGAGCAGATGAAGTTTATGGAAAGCCTAAACAAATAACTAATGCTGGCTACCCTCGGTCTCGTCACCATATTGCTGCTTCTTTATCTTGTCATTACCAAAAAGGCATCGCCAGTAATTGCCTTAATTTTGGTTCCGATACTGACTGGAATTGCCGCCGGAAAAGTCATTGAACTTCCGGTGATGATCGGTGATGGTATCCAGTCAATTGCTCCTACAGGAGTCATGTTTGTTTTTGCTATTTTATTTTTTGGGATATTACTGGATGCAGGTACTTTCCGGCCTATCATTCATCACCTGCTGAAAATTGCCGGGAATGACCCAATAAAAATTGCCTTATCCACAGCTATTTTGGCCATGCTAGTTCATTTGGACGGTTCGGGAGCTGTCACCTTCTTGGTGGTAGTTCCCGCGATGGTTCCTGTTTATGATCAATTGGGAATGAAGCGTCTAAACCTAGCCTGCATTGTGGCTTTGGCTGCCGGCACCATGAACATTCTCCCTTGGGGTGGACCTACCATTCGTGCTGCCACAGCCTTGAATGTTTCAGTCACCGAGCTGTTCAACCCAATTTTTATACCTTTTCTTTTTGGGCTTGCCACTGTATTGCTTATTGCATTTTTCTTGGGGAAAAGTGAAAAAAACAGAATCGGTGCAGTTGTTCTTCCTGTTGATAAGGTGGACCTTCAACTATCCAATGATCTTGAAATGCCCAAGCTCTTCTGGATTAACATTTTCTTGATTATACTGGCAATCACCGTCTTAATTTTAGGATGGGCCCCGCCGTATGTCATATTCATGGTAGCCTTTGCTATTGCTATGCTGATCAATTTTCCAAAAATTGAAGACCAGAAAACCCGCATAGACGCTCATGCAAAGGAAGCTATGCTGATGGCAAGTATCCTTTTTGCCGCTGGTTGTTTTACAGGAATTATCAAGGGCACAGGAATGATGGATGCCATGGCAGCAAAAGTCGAGACTTTAATGCCAGCGCAATTGGGAGCACAGTTACCCTTGATCACTGGCCTATTGGCAATGCCTGCGAGCATGCTGTTTGATCCCGATTCATTTTATTTTGGAATCCTGCCACTTTTGGCTTCCACCGCAGGACACTTCCAAGTAAGTGCTTTGGAGGTAGGTCAGGCTGCAATTATGGGTCAGATGACCACCGGATTTCCGGTAAGCCCACTGACTGGTGCCACCTTTCTTTTAATCGGGCTTGCCGGCGTTGATTTGGGAGATCATCAGAAAAAAACCATCCCACTGGCATTTTTGGTGACTTTGGTAATATTGACTGTATCAGTCTTAATGGGGATTATTTCAGTATGACATGCAAGAAAAACTAAGAATCGGTTGTGGTGCGGGATTTTCGGGAGATCGAATTGAGCCTGCTATGATCCTTACCGAAAAAGGAAACCTGGATTATCTGGTATTAGAGTGCCTTGCTGAACGGACGATTGCTTTGGCACAAAAGCGAAAAAAACAAGATCCAAAGGCCGGATACGATGTTCTTTTGGAGCGCCGGATTGTAGGCTTGCTTCCGCTTTTGCTCAAAAACAAGACCCGCTTAATCACCAATATGGGTGCGGCAAATCCTCTGGCAGGTGCTGAAAAAATAATCGATATCGCCCAAAAACTAGGTTTGAAATTAAAAGTAGCGGTAGTTCTCGGAGATGATGTTTTTGACAGGATTTCCGGTACGGAGCTTTCTATGGAAGGAAGCGAACCCCTCCAATCCTATGGGAATTTAGTTTCTGCCAATGCTTATCTCGGAGTCGATGCGATTCTACCTGCTTTGAAAACCGATGCCAATATCATTCTGACGGGGAGAGTTGCAGATCCCTCCTTGTTTTTGGCTCCGATGATTCATGAATTGAATTGGAGTACATCGGATTTTGAGCTGATGGGAAAAGGAACCGTGATCGGACATTTATTGGAGTGTGCTGGGCAGATTACCGGAGGTTATTTTGCCGATCCCGTGAGCAAGCCTATTCCCGACATGCATATTCTCGGACATCCTTTTGTGGATATCTTCAGTGATGGTTCAGCCATTATATCAAAAGTAAGTGGTACCGGTGGGTCCATCACGGTCCAGACGGCGAAGGAGCAGCTGCTCTATGAGGTAATCGATCCTGGAAATTACTTTACCCCAGATGTAATAGCGGATTTCACAAGTGTCAAATTTTCCGGGCAAAATAAAGACGAAATCCGGGTAGAGGGAGGTTCCGGGAAGGCAATGCCCAAAACCCTTAAAGTCAGTGTTGGCTACGAGGCTGGATTCATTGGTGAGGGAGAAATCTCTTATGCCGGGGCACACGCCATTGAACGGGCTAAACTCGCAGCCGAAATTATTGAAAAGCGAATCGGGGACAGGTTTGAGGAATTTAGGGTAGATTATATTGGCTTGAGTTCAATGCATGGTCAGGAACTTTCCAAAAATTCGGTGCCTTACGAAATACGCCTTCGGATAGCCGGTAAAACAAAAGACAGATCATTCGCCCAACTTGTCGGCGAAGAAATAGAAGCGCTCTACACCAACGGTCCGGCAGGAGGTGGCGGAGCCAGAAAATACACCCATGAAGTTATAGGGGTAGTTTCAATTCTGATGGACCGAAACAATGTCAATTCAAGTATTCAAGTCCTGGAATCATGAGTCAGAAACTTTGCGAAATCGCCCATAGTCGAGCAGGAGACAAGGGAAACACCCTAATTCTTTCCCTGATTCCATTCCAAGAGAGTGATTTCAACTTGTTGGTCAAAGAAGTCTCAGTTGAAAAAGTAAAAGCTCACTTCCGACACCAAGTTAAAGGTGAAATCATCCGCCACGTTTTGCCCGAACTGAAAGCACTTCAATTTACCTGCTTTGAAGCATTGACAAGTGGTGTAACCACATCTCTTGCCTTAGACGCTCATGGAAAAAGCTTGAGTTATGCCTTGCTGGAAATGGAAATTGATGATTCTATTGGGCTTTACTCCTTCATCAACTTTTCCAATACTTCAATCGCAGCCTCCGATAGCACCGTCCCCGGTCCAAAAACTGCCGATACTCCTGAATCAAAAAGGAATTGATAATCTTTTTGTGGTATGACACCACCCGCAACCACCATGATATCAGGACGCCCAAGTTCTCTCAGGGCCTGAATCAGCTGAGGAACCAAAGTCTTATGACCAGCTGCCAGAGAAGATGCTCCTACGATATGCACATCATTTTCAATCGCCTGCTCGGCTACTTCCCGAGGTGTCTGAAAAAGTGGCCCGATGTCCACGTCAAATCCCAAATCCGCAAAACCAGTTGCTATAACTTTGGCACCACGGTCATGTCCGTCCTGCCCCATTTTAGCAACGAGGATACGAGGACGACGGCCTTCAAGTTCCGCAAAACGGTCGGATAATTCCTGAGCTTTTTTAAATGAATTCTGGTCTTTCACTTCTGCCGCATATACTCCGGAGATCGTTTGTGTCTGGGCTTTGTGTCGCCCAAATACTTTTTCCATCGCATCGGAGATTTCGCCTAAAGTAGCTCTTTTTCGCGCTGCTTCTACCGCCAGGGCGAGTAAATTACCCTCTCCTGTTTTAGCCGCCTGAGTGATGATTTCCAGACTTTTTTCAACCTCTTGGGAATTTCGAGCGGATTTCACAGCTTTCAATCGGGCAATTTGTGAATCTCTCACGACCTGATTATCCACATCTCGCACTTCAATTTGGCTTTCTTCTTTGATCTGATACCGGTTAACTCCTACGATTATGTCACGACCGCTGTCTATGCGAGCTTGCTTTTTGGCAGCAGCCTCTTCGATTCGGAGTTTTGGAAGACCTGTTTCAATCGCTTTTGCCATCCCTCCCAATTCCTCCACTTCCTCGATCAATTTCCAGGCTTTTTGGACCAGCTGATCGGTAAGGTATTCTACATAATAAGAACCTCCCCAAGGATCTACAACTTGGGTGATCCCCGTTTCCTCTTGTAAAACCAATTGTGTATTCCTCGCGATTCTTGCCGAGAAATCAGTGGGCAAAGCGATTGCCTCATCCAAGGAATTGGTGTGAAGCGACTGGGTATGGCCCATGACAGCGGCCAAAGCTTCTATGGCTGTACGGGTCACGTTATTAAATGGATCCTGCTCTGTCAGGGACCATCCCGATGTCTGACAATGCGTTCGCAGCGCGAGTGATTTTGGGTCTTTGGGATTAAACTGCTTCACAATCTTCGCCCAAATAAGGCGACCTGCTCGCAGCTTGGCAATCTCCATAAAGTAATTCATGCCTATTGCCCAAAAGAAAGAAAGCCTTGGTGCAAAATCATCAATATCCAATCCCGCTTTAATTCCTGTTCTGAGGTATTCCAAACCGTCGGCAAGCGTGTAGGCTAACTCCAAATCAGCTGTAGCACCTGCCTCCTGCATGTGGTAGCCTGAGATTGAGATCGAATTGAATTTAGGCATCTTTTGGGAAGTAAACTCAAAAATATCCGCAATCAACTTCATGCTGGGCTGCGGTGGATAGATGTAGGTATTTCGTACCATAAACTCCTTCAGAATATCATTCTGAATCGTGCCGGAAAGTTGTGCAGGCATAACTCCCTGTTCTTCGGCCGCTACAATGAAAAATGCCAAAATCGGAATCACAGCACCATTCATCGTCATAGAAACTGACATTTGGTCCAGCGGAATCTGGTCAAAAAGAAGTTTCATGTCTTCGACAGTATCAATCGCAACCCCGGCTTTGCCCACATCACCCTGAACACGAGGGTGGTCAGAATCATAGCCACGATGAGTTGCCAAATCAAAGGCAACAGAAAGCCCTTTTTGTCCTCCTGCAAGATTTTTCCGATAGAAGGAGTTGGATTCCTCAGCGGTGGAAAAGCCTGCATACTGACGGATCGTCCAAGGGCGCTGAACATACATCGTGCTGTAGGGCCCTCGGAGAAATGGGGGGATTCCAGCTACAAATTCTAAATGAGGAATCAAGCCTATATTTTGAGTATCAAAGCGATCCGGGATCGAAATCTGCTCCGGCGACTCCCAAACAGAGGAAACCTCTTCGTCAGGAGAAGTCTGTTTCCTATTCTTCCAATTGTCAAAGTCAGGTCTCATGCTCCAGTTTGGTTTTGAAGTTCCACCAGATAAGAAGCCCGGCTTGGCTTCAGTTCATATTCTTTCTCCAAAATCGGAGAAAATTCCAGGTTATTTTTCAAGGAATCTGAGGCGGGATATTTGTTTACTCCAATCTTGGAAATCTCCCCGGAAAGGATCGAATTTTGTTGTTTCTGTCGATGTTCTCTGATTTTTTTGTGAAGCATTCTGGACTCAAAAGCAACAAGCCAGCCTCCATTTTTTTCTAATTCCTGAAGCCCGCTTTTCACTTCATCCATGAGTTGAGTTATCAGCGTGTCCAAGTAATAAGATCCTGCGGCAGGATCACCAACCTTGCCGAAATACGATTCATAATTTAAAATAAATGAAACATTTCTGGCGACACGAAGCTCCAATTCAGTGGCTTTTTGTCCGGAAATAGGACGCACCCACAGACCATTTGCTCCGCCTAAAATTGAAGCCATTGCTTCATAGGTTTGCCGAATAAGATTTGTATTTGAATCGAGCGTAGATTTGGACCAACCGGAAGTTTGCGCAAAAATACAGGTGTTTTCCAGCCTCAACTCCACATTATATTGCAGGGCAAGCTCGGCGTAAAAAAAACGAATTGTTTTAAGTTTGGCGATTTCGGGGAAATGCAAATCTCCAACCGAAGTATAAAATCCGCTTTTTTCGAAAATAGTTATTGGGTCAATCCCCGATTTGTCGATGAGCTCTATGATTTCTCCGAATCCAAAAATCAGCTCATCCAAACCAGAGGCACCGGCATCAGCATATCTGCTAAAATTGAACATACATGCATGAAAACAGCGCTCATTGGGGAAACAAGAAAAAACTCTTCTAAAAGCTGAGATAGCCTCTTCCCAACTTTTACCTTGCTCAAAAAGCATATCAATGGGTGACCAAAGCAAGCCCCCGGTAAGCCCAGATTCCTCCACCCCCATCTCATGTACCCAAGTCATAAAGTGCTCTAAAACTTGGGCTGGATCGCCAAGGGGTTTTAACATGATACTGATGTAATCCGGAATCACATCTTTCAAAAGCTCATTTAGGTTTTCATCTCCCTTCAAATGCAAAACCAACCCTTCTCCTCCATTTTCAAGGAAATCCATAATTTCCTGAATCGGTGTACTTGGATAAACAGCTAAAAAATTGGACCAGGACCTGGCAGAAAAATCCTGTAAAAACGGTTTGTCTTCAAAGCTATTTTCAGGCAATCTTGGGAGATCCAATACATCCTCCCGGGTATAGAAAGGTTGAATTTGTATTTTCTCCCAAAGCAGGGATTTCAAGGCTTGATCAAAATCCTGTCCTCTCAAATCTTTGGCAGCCTGATTTTTCCAAGCTTCTTTGCTTGAGGGAGGAAAGTCGTAAAAAAGATCTTGGGTCATATTTGGATTGGGTCAGTTCCTGATTTAGGACAAGTTCAAAAATAAGGAATGACGAGTGAATTGCCAGAAAGAAATGCATAAGTAAAGAGATTCGTAGGCCTCAAATTCTAAATGCCTAACTGTCAATTAATAGTGTTATAGAAAATGCTTTCACTATTTACACAATAGAAAAATATCAAAAATTCAAACTTGGATTTGTGAAAGTGTCAAATTTTAATCCACAAGCAAAATATAATTCTGAAGCCTGTACAAAATCTACAAAAATTGACTTTTTCAAGCTTAATTCGATTTTTTATTTAAGTTAATTTTCCACAAATTTGGTCCCCTTGCAATCGCCGGGAAATCCAAGAATACAATCTAATACTTTTCTAAATGAGTTTGGAAGCTAGCGCCGTATGGAATGAGTGTTTGCGTGTGATAGAACAACACGTAAACGAGCAGAGCTTTTCGACTTGGTTTAAACCAATCAATCCAGTCAAATTGGAGGGTTCCAGCTTGACAATTCAAGTTCCAAGTCAATTTTTCTACGAATGGCTGGAGGACAACTATGTACAAGTCCTCAAGCTTGCCATCAAAAGTACGCTAGGCCAAAATGGACGTTTGGAATATGCAGTGGTGGTGGACAAAGGGAATTCTAATAATCAACCCTATGTGGTTTCTTTCCCGCAGGGTAATACCTCGGGCAAAAAGCCGAATCCGCAGGCTGAGGTAAGGACTCCTTTTGAAATGCAATCCCTGAATGCAGACATGCTTACCCAAAGCAATCTGAACCCGACCTACTCTTTCAGTACTTACATTGAGGGTGATTGCAACCGGCTTGCCAGGTCTGCGGGCTTTGCAGTGGCTACTAAGCCGGGAATTACATCCTTCAACCCTTTGATGGTCTATGGTGGAGTTGGGTTGGGAAAAACCCACTTGGTTCAGGCCATTGGAAACGAGATCAAAAACGGCCCAGAAGACAAGTTTGTGCTTTATGTTTCTTCAGAAAAATTCGTGAACCAGTTCATGGATTCCATCAAGGATGGCAATGTAAAAAGCTTCACCAATTTTTACATGCAGGTGGATGTGCTGATCATCGATGACATTCAGTTCTTGGCTGGGAAGGATCGTACACAGGAGATGTTTTTCCACATTTTCAATCACCTCCATCAGAATAAGAAGCAGATCATCATGACTTCAGATTGTCCTCCCAGAGATCTGAAAGGCTTGGAAGAGCGATTACTTTCCCGGTTTAAGTGGGGGCTGACTGCGGATTTGCAAATGCCTGATTTCGAGACCCGCGTGGCCATCATTCGACGCAAAATGGAATCTGAGGGAATTTTCATCCCGGATGAAGTGGTGGAATACTTAGCTTATTCGGTAGACACCAATGTCCGTGAATTGGAAGGGATTTTAATTTCCCTGATTGCACATGCTTCACTCAACCGGGTTGAAATCAGCCTGGAACTGGCAAAAACTGTGATCAAAAACTTCATAAAAGATATTGAAACAGAAGTAGGAATTGACTTTATCCAAAAGTCAGTTTCCGAATATTTCGGTATTCATCTTGATGACCTCAAAGCCAAAACCCGTAAGAAAGAGATTGTTATTGCCAGACAGGTGGCGATGTATTTTTCCAAGGAATTCACCAATCACTCCCTCAAGTCTATCGGGTACCACTTTGGTGGTCGCGATCACAGTACGGTAATTCACGCGGTACAGACGGTAAATGATATGATTGAGACCGACTCGAGCTTCAAAAACTCGGTCAATGAGCTCAAAAAGAAATTCAAAATGAGATCGTATTGATCTCATTTTTTTTTGACAAATATCCAGCATTCCCTCTGGGAATGCCCTCCAGTTCTAATCTTTTCCGCTTCCTTTAAATTGGTCCTCCTTGTAGGCAAATAGCACGTTGAACGTGGTCAGCGAACCATAGCATCGGGTGATGTATTGCTGTAAGTTGACACGATCTTCATCATCAAGTTTGGGATGATTATTAATATTTTGCTCCAGTACACGGAGTTTTTCCCGTACCATGACGATTTTTCGAAAGAAAGTTTCAACAGGTATCTCCTTAGTCTGTAAAGTTTTGTCTGAGGGCTCAATGACTAAAGTTCCGCCCATCCATTTCCCTCCAAGTGGCACTAGCGGGGCGCGTTCCGAAGTCGCAATCAAAGCTTCCCGGATGGCCCGTTCCACATCCTTCATCGTGAGCATCGGGAAGTCAGGCACCTTGGCTTCCTCTACGGTAAATCCTTCGTAATCTCTTGCGAGCGTCTTTACTTCTTCCAAAGAAGAAAAGTATATTTTATAAAAGGTCTCATCGACGGAGACAATAACCCCGGTTCCAAATTTTGGGTGACCAATTCGACTTCCTACTCCAAGTTGACTTGCTGACATAGTATCTTTTCAAAAAGGGTTTTACGACGACCAAAATAAAGACAAAGTGGGCATTGTATCAATTTTGGATTTGAATATTCAACCGAAAGAATCAGAAGTCTGTAACTTTTGCAAAATTCAGGCATTACTTTCTATAGATTTTTCGCACTTAAACCCATCAAACCATTCTTCCAATGAAATCGAGCCTGCCATTCGGCAGAATGCCCAGACTTAAAGCCACGCAAGGGGATGCTTATCTCTCAAACGAGATTCCCTGCCCTTTGGCAGGCAGGTATGGCTTTCAAGAAAAAATTACAATCCTATGAAAAAAATATTTCCTCAGTTGACTTCCATTTTTCTCGGTTTCACCTTTTGGGGTGCAGGCATGGTCAAACTCTATGCAGGCCATCAATTTATCGGGTGGATTGGGCCTCCTTGGCTAGTCGAGCGGCTACAGGAATATGAATTGGGACTATTTGCCGAATTCATTGCTGTCAGTCAAATCACTATCGGATTTATGCTACTTAGCACAAGATTCAAACTTTTGGGAAGCATCATGATGATTCCAATGATTCTGAATATTCTGATGGTAACCGTCTCTCAAAATTGGGCTGGAACGCCCTATGTTCTCGCCGTGCTTTTACTTATGAATTTGTACATTCTTTGGCAATACCGTGACTTTTTTGGGCCTTTGGTAGATGAGGGAAAAAACGGTGGCAAACTCAATACCCGGAAGGAAAAATCCCGGCAAGGCCACCTGGTTTGGCTTGCAGGTTGGTCGCTTCAATTGATATCCATACCCATTTCTTTCCAAAACCTTACCATAGCCTTTTCCACAGCCGCTATTGGACTTATCCTGGCGATTCTGAGCTTCAAAGTTGATACCCGTTTTACTAGAAAGATTGAAACCCATCCGTAAATTAGTCTTCCAGTCAAAACCCATAAACTATGAACATCTATCCTTATCTCAACTTCGATGGCCAGGCCGAAGAAGCCATGACGTTTTATCAATCAATCCTCGGTGGAGAATTCGAGGGGGGAATCAGCTATTTTGGCGAGGCGCCAGGCATGGAGATTCCCGAGGAAGAAAAAATGCGCGTGATGCATATCAGCCTCAAGCTCTCTGAGGGGCTGAAAATCATGGCGAGCGATACCAGTCCAAGCATGGGGAATGTTTGGATCAAAGGAAATCACAACTACATCTCAATCAACGCTGATTCCAAAGCTGAAGGCGCGCGTATTTTCTCGGGTCTCGCTGAAGGAGGGAAAGTAGAAATGGACTATCAAAAAACCTTTTGGGGAGCCTATTTCGGCAGCTTCGAAGACAAATTTGGAATCGGCTGGATGGTGAATTATGATCTACAGGGAGGGGAAGAGTAGGCATTAGACTTAAGTATCAAGATTTAAGTATCAAGAAAAGAGAGGCAAGAAGCAAGATACAAGAGGCAAGAGACGAAAGCTTAAACTTGAATTGACTAATTTATTTCTCACAGATTGCACGGATAAGCACACCGATAAAATCCAGTGCCCATTCAAATTATCAGTGAGCTTCATTTTGAAATCTCTCATAAACTTTGACACAAGTTTAATCCATGACTAACTTGCTATCTTATATCTAAAATCTAACGTCTCTCATCTAAGTGACAAGACTCGCCATCCTTGCCTCAGGCAGCGGCTCCAATGCCGAAAAAATCATGGAGCACTTTCAAAATTCCGACAAAGCGGCGATCGCCTTGGTTGCCTCCAACAATACCGATGCTTTTGTGCTTGAGCGGGCAAAAAAGTTTGGAGTCCCCACCTATACTTTCACCCGGAAGGAAATGGATGCAGGAAAATTGCTTGAAAAACTTCAGGCCGAAAAGATCGACTGGGTGATTTTGGCAGGTTTTCTACTGAAAATCCCTGCTGAGTTGATTCGGGCTTTCCCAGAGCGGATGATCAATATCCACCCGGCTTTACTTCCAAACTATGGGGGAAAAGGAATGTATGGACACCACGTTCACGAAGCAGTAAAAGCTGCCGGAGACACCCAAACCGGCATTACTATTCACTTGGTCAATGAGCATTATGACGAGGGAAAAATTATTTTTCAAGCGGCCACACCCCTGACACCAGAAGACACTCCAGAGTCCATCGCCCAAAAAGTTCACACTTTGGAGCATCGGTATTTTGCTGAGGTGATCGACAGCTTAATTTGATTTCCAAAATTTCGACATTTATCATTCTTAGTTCTACATTCTGTATTTGAAATTATCCTATCATTTCCCTCAAACATTCGATGTTTTTAATACTTTAAAGGTTCCTCGACAACTTGTATTTCGTAAATCATAAATCCTACTTTTCGCCACCTCCCCTTTTTTCCTACCTTTGGGACTTCCATCGATTTCATCCAAATCCATTCCCAAATGGCAATCAAAAAAATACAATCTGCCCTACTTTCAGTTTATTACAAAGACAACCTCGAACCCATTGTCGCACTCCTCAAACAACACGGAGTTAAAATCTACTCTACCGGCGGGACGCAAAAGTTCATTGAGGAACAAGGCGCTGAGGTCATACCCGTTGAGGAGCTGACCAGCTATCCATCTATTTTCGGAGGAAGAGTAAAAACCCTTCATCCTAAAATATTTGGTGGAATTTTACAAAGACGTGACCATGATGGTGACCTTGACCAGGCCATAGAATATGATATTCCTGCCATCGATTTGGTCATAGTGGATTTATATCCATTTGAGGAGACTGTGGCTTCAGGAGCTGAAGAGGCTGAAATCATAGAAAAAATCGACATAGGAGGTATTTCTTTAATCCGAGCCGCTGCAAAAAACTTTAAAGATGTAATCATCATCGCTTCCAAAGCGCAGTACGGTGAACTTGAAGCAAAACTTTCCGAGCAAGACGGAGGAACAACAATCGAAGATCGTAGATACTTCGCTGCACAGGCATTTCAGGTTTCATCCAATTACGACACCCATATTTTCAACTATTTCAATCAAACTGAAAATATCCCAGCCCTGAAAATATCCGAAACGAAAGCCAAATCACTTCGCTATGGCGAAAACCCGCATCAAGCAGCACATTTCTACGGGGACATGGAAGCACTTTTTGACCAACTGAACGGCAAGGAACTTTCCTACAACAACCTTGTGGATGTCGATGCTGCGGTAAACTTAATTGCTGAGTTTGAAGGTGAGACTGCTTTTGCCATTCTCAAACACACCAATGCCTGTGGGGTAGCTTTGGCACCAACGGTGCAGGAAGCTTACAAAAAGGCTTTCGAAGCTGACACGACCTCTGCTTTTGGTGGAGTTTTGGTAACCAATCAAACAGTGGATAAGGCTGCGGCTGAAGAGATGCATAGCTTGTTTTTTGAGGTTTTGATCGCGCCACAGTTCACCGAGGATGCTTTGAATCTTCTGAAAGGAAAGAAAAACAGAATCCTTTTGAGACAAAAAATGGCGTTGCCTGGCACCAAAATGATCAAAACCCTGCTCAACGGGATCATCGAGCAGGACAAGGATCTGGCAACTGAAACGAAAGCGGATTTTAAAGTCGTAACCCAAGTCGCTCCAACTGAGAAGGAATTGGACGCCTTGGTATTCGCTGCAAAAGTCTGTAAGCACACCAAGTCCAATACGATCATCCTGAGCAATGAAACCCAATTATTCTCCAGCGGAGTAGGACAAACTTCCCGCGTGGATGCATTACGTCAGGCAATCGCTAAGGCAAAAGAATTTGGTTTTGATTTGAAAGGTGCGGTGATGGCATCAGATGCCTTCTTCCCTTTCCCGGATTGCGTAGAGATTGCCCACGAAGCAGGAATCACGGCTGTCGTACAGCCGGGTGGGTCAATCAAAGATCAGGACAGTATCGCTTTCTGTGATGCGCATGGCATGTCGATGGTGATGACTGGAGTGAGACATTTCAAGCACTGATTTCGGAGGCAAGAGCCTAGATACAAGAAGCTGGATTTTAGATACAAGACCTTTGAGGTTTCAAAAACCTCGAAGGTCTTTTTTGTTGCGCTTTATTAACCCTTCTTAGACTTTAAATCTGATAAAATCAGCATTTTACTTCTGCTGGATTCTGCCTGAATTAATTTTCAGGATTGAAATTGAGATAAAGGAAAAAGAGGGTATCATCGAATTATAAAAGTAATGGAATCAAGCCTTTCACAAGTTTAAAAAAAATCCAAAAGGTGAAAGCGGAAAAACTTGGAAAGGATTTTTTAAGTGATCTATGTAGCAATCCCTACAGAAGATTTTAAATTTTATTTCGAAATAAAAATAAAAAACCTTGAATTCCTCCAAGGTTTTTAATTCGCGAATTTATTTCTGAGTCGGTATCCTCAAAACCTGTCCGGGATAAATCTTATCCGGATGAGAAAGCATTGGCTTATTCGCTTCAAATATTTCAGGATATTTATTGGCAGAACCATAAAATTTCAAGGCGATTTTTGAAAGGTTATCTCCGCTGACTACGGTATGAAACTGGGCCTGAGGAGTAGGTAACACAACTCTTAAAAAATTATCTACTGATTCCACCCCCTCCACGTTCCCGATGGCTAAAATAATTTTATCCGCATCTTCCTGAGTCTCGACTTCTCCAAGGACTTTTACCTTTTCCCCCGAAATTTCAATTGTGATCGTTTTGTATGCCAATCCCAGCTTATTTACATGATTTAGCAAGGCGCTTGCCTGCAAAGTTTTTGTTTCTTCTACCGTTTCTGTTTCCTTTTTGGATCCAAAAATTTTTGAACCGGCACTTTTGATAAATGAAAATAATCCCATATTCTGAAAAGAGTTAGATGATATAATTGATTATTCTTGTTCAACGTTAACCCATCAGAATGAACTGGAATATTAATTATTTATTTTTTTGGACTGCCATTATTGATACTGACCTTTTTATTTAGTACTGCTTCTATAGTAGCAGCATAGCTGTAAAACACTCCTTAACTTTTCCAAAGTCTGAAACTTTGGAAAAGTTAACCAACCACACATTTCGATTTCCTTTCATTTACCCGCCCGAATCCCCTATTTTGCACCGCAAATCAAAACCGGATAAATCCCGTACTTGGTACTTTGTACTTCGTACTTCGTACATCCTATGAAATCACATCAGCTCAAGCTATACAACACCCTTTCCCGTCAAAAGGAAGATTTTGCACCACTCAGCCCTCCCTTTGTAGGAATGTATGTCTGCGGACCAACGGTTTACGGTGATGCCCACCTTGGACATGGGCGACCAGCCGTTACTTTTGACACCGTCAATCGCTATTTGACTCACCTTGGTTATCGAGTGAGATATGTTAGAAATATCACCGATGTAGGTCACTTGCAGGGAGATGCTGACGAGGGGGAGGACAAAATCGCAAAAAAAGCCAGACTCGAAAAGCTGGAACCCATGGAAGTGGCGCAGCAATACACAGACACCTACCATCGGGACATGGCCTTGCTCAATACCTGGAAGCCAAGCATTGAACCTCGTGCAACAGGGCATATTCCGGAACAGATCGCTTTGGTTGAAGCGATTCTAAAGGAAGGCTTGGCCTATGAAGTCAATGGTTCGGTCTATTTCGATGTATTGAAATACAACAATACTTATCAATATGGTAAGCTTTCCGGTCGAATTCTGGATGAACTCATGAGTGGGAGTCGGGATCTGGATGGGCAGGGAGAAAAGCGAAATGCGGTGGATTTTGCACTTTGGAAAAATGCTTCTCCGGAGCACCTGATGAAATGGGAATCCCCTTGGGGCCTTGGTTTTCCGGGTTGGCATCTGGAGTGTACTGCCATGAGTTCTAAATATCTAGGGACGCAATTTGACATTCACGGAGGTGGAATGGATCTGATGTTTCCACATCACGAATGCGAGATTGCCCAGGGAAACGCCTGCAATCACCATGATCCGGCCAAATACTGGATGCACAACAATATGATTACCATCAACGGTCAGAAGATGGGCAAGTCACTGGGCAATTTCATCAACCTGCAGGAGCTTTTCACCGGCAATCACAAACTTCTGGAGCAGGCATACAGCCCCATGACCATCCGTTACTTTATGTTGACGGCACATTATCGATCTACCCTTGACTTTTCAAACGAGGCATTGAAAGCTGCGCAAAAAGGCTACAAAAAGATCATCAATGGACTCCGTATCGCTCGATCAATTGAATTTGTACCAAATCAGGAACTTGAACTGGATCAGGATCAGATCAAGCAGATTGAGCAAAGCATTGCTGCTGCATACCGTGCCATGGACGATGATTTTAATACCGCGCAAGCCATTGGGCATTTGTTTAATCTATTGAAGAAAATCAACTCCATCTTCACCGGACAACTTCAATCGGCTGCTTTGGGCGAAGAAGTGTTTTCAAAAATGAAAGAGACCTTCGAAACTTTCGTAGTGGACATTCTGGGATTGATTGAGGAGAAAAGTGATGTGCAAGCCCCGATGCTTGACCTTCTTTTAAAGTTATACACAGAGGCAAAAACTGCAAGAGATTACACCAAAGTGGATGAAATCCGTGCAGGTCTCAAGCGTATGGGATTTGTGGTGAAGGATATGAAAGATAAAATTGATTGGGCATATGAAGAATAGATTTTGGCTTATAGGACTTCTGATTTTTACATGGGCCTGTAACGGGACTAAAACAACCGAAACAGCTGTTGAAGAAGTCATTGTCAAGCCCTATCCCACTTTCAACGCAGATTCTGCCTATGCTTTCATCCAACAGCAAGTGGATTTCGGACCACGGGTTCCAGGCACAAAAGGGCACGCAGCCACTAAAAACTGGATAATTTCCAAGCTCAAAAGCTATGGTTGGAGTGTCCAAACCCAGGATTTCCAAGCCAAAACCTACGATGGACTTACCTGGAATCTCAGCAATATCATTGCATCCTATAATCCCCAGGCGACCAAGCGAATCCTTTTGGCAGCACATTGGGACACCCGTAGAATAGCCGATAAAGACACGGAGCGTTTGAACGAACCCATCGATGGGGCAAATGACGGGGGATCTGGAGTTGGGGTTTTGATAGAAATCGCACGAACGATCGCTTCTCAGGAATTGAAACCCGATGTGGGAATTGACATTATTTTCTTTGACGGGGAAGATGACGGGGAACCGGAGAATACCAGAACAAGAAACACTGCGCAGGAATATTGGTGGTGTCATGGTTCCCAGTATTGGTCCAAAAACAAACACATCCCCAATTACTCCGCTTACTATGGAATTTTGGTGGATCTGGTAGGTGGAAAAAATGCCAAATTCTATCGTGAGGGATATTCCAGACAGTATGCTTCAGGAATTCTTTCCAAAGTATGGGGAAATGCAGCAAGCTTAGGCCATTCTGATTTTTTTATCCAAAAAGATGCCCCGGAAATCCTCGATGACCATGCATTTGTCAATGCCATTGCAGGAATCCCGATGATTGATATCATTGAGTTTTCTCCGGATTATGGCTTTGGACATTATCATCATACCCACAAGGACAATATGGACTTGATCGATATAAGATCTTTAAGAGCTGTCGGCGAGACAGTTTTATTTACAGTTTATCAGGAATAGCATTTTTTATAAAGTTTTTTGCAATTTGTGCCTGTGCAGACGATTGCAGATTACAGATTAGGAAAAGGTCAAACATGAAAAGAGGTCATCAGATTACGATGAAGGAGATTGCCAAGAAACTTGGCGTGTCTGTTTCGACGATTTCAAGAGCGCTTAAGGATTCACCAGAATTACATCCTGAAACCAAACGAAAGATCGTGGAAATGGCCAAGGAGATGAATTACCAGCCTAATTTGCTGGCGCAAAGTCTCCGGATCAGCCGTTCCAAGACCTTGGGAGTGATTGTTCCCGAGATCACCTCTCACTTTTTTGCATCCTGTATCAGCGGTATTCAGGACTTTGCCAACAAGCGTGGATACAATGTCATGATCTGCCAGTCCAATGAATCTTTGGATCAGGAAAAAGCGAATATCCGCGCTTTGGTTTCCAGCCAGGTGGATGGGCTGTTGATATCACTGAGCCGGGAAACCAATCAGTTTGACCATCTTCATGAACTCTACAACCGGGAAATTAATTTTGTCCTATTTGACAGAGTCCACGAAGATATTCCGGTTTCAAAGGTCACCTTCAATGACGCCGGAGGAGCTTATCAGGTCACACATCACCTTCTGGAAGGAAACAACAGAAGGATTGTATATGTATCCGGGCCCGAGGACATGTACATTTCCAAAAAAAGAAAAGAGGGCTATCTAAAAGCGCTCGCCGAATATGGAATTCAGGAAGATCCGTCCCTGATTAAAATATCAGATTTGACATTGGAGGACAATGTGCGGATAGCCAAAGAAATTTCTGAAATGAAACCACGTCCTGATGCAGTATTCTGTATGATAGACCCTGTGGCCGTGGATGTTTTAACTCAATGGAAATCTATGGGAATCAAAATCCCTGAAGACATGGCTTTGGCTGGCTTTACCAATAATCCAACTTCCGCAGTTGTCGAGCCACCATTGACCACTGTCTCCCAACCGGGGTACGAAATGGGAAAATTGGCAGTGACTCACCTCCTGGATCAACTTGACGGATTGGCCTCCGAAGACCCCATTTCTATTGTTTTAGAAACGACATTGGTACCAAGGAAGTCCTCTCAACATTTTCAAGCAAATTCATAATACTGGTAGTAAGTGGTAAAAAGTAAATTGTAAGTAGACTTTGAACTACTTACCATTTACAACTTACTACTCAACTCAGCACCAATTAACCTCACCCATGCAGGATTCGATCAACCAAACCTTCCACTCTCACTTCTCCACTACTCCCCTTCTCGCTTTTGCTCCGGGCAGAATCAATCTGATCGGCGAACACACAGACTATCAGGAAGGATTTGTTTTTCCCGCAGCTGTGAATCAGGGAATCTGGGTTGGGATACAAAAAAACGAATTGAATGCCTGCCGCATATATTCTATAGATTTTAATCAGGAATTCACCTTCGAGCTGGATTTTATTTCCCCTAAAAAAGGCCACTGGGCAACCTACGCCATGGGTATGTGCGCCTTGCTTAAGCAAGCAGGCTATTCCGTCACGGGTTTTGATATGGTGATTGGTGGAGATATCCCTGTTGGATCAGGACTTTCTTCTTCTGCCGCCTTGTCTGTAGCAATCGGAACGGCGATCTCCGGACTTTTTGATTTTCAGATTCCAAAGAAAAACATTGCGCTCTATGCCCAAAAGTCCGAGCACCTCTATGCGGGAGTCAACTGTGGGATTATGGATCCTTATGCCTCTGCCTTTGGAGTAAAAGACAAAGCGCTGTTACTCGACTGCAGGTCAAACACACATGAAGAAATCCCGGTAGCCTTGGGTGATTTCTCACTTATTCTCATCAATTCCAAAGTAAAGCACTCACTCGCCGATTCAGCCTACAACAAAAGAAGAGCTTCCTGTGAAGAAAGCGTGAAAATTGTTCAATCGGCATTTCCAGATATTAAAACACTGAGAGATCTTTCCGTTTCTGATTTACCAAAAGTTGAAAGGTTACTCTCTCCTGCGCTTTTCCCCAAAGCCAAACATGTCATCACGGAGTGTCATCGCGTACATGAGGCAGCAAATGCATTAAAATCGGGTGATTTGGAAAATTTCGGTTCCCTGCTAAAGGCTTCGCACCAGAGTCTAAGCCAAGATTTTGAGGTGAGTTGTCCCGAGTTGGATTTCCTTGCCGAGGAATCATGGAAGCTTAAGGGAGTTTTAGGATCCCGAATGATGGGTGGAGGCTTTGGTGGTTGCACCATCAACCTAATACAAAAATCAGAAACCGAATTGTTTCAGGACCAAATCAAAAGCTCCTATGTTAAGCAGTTCGGAATTTCTCCAGGATTCATTCCTGTGAAAATTGGATCAGGCACCCAACTGGTTTAATCTCTAATGGATTTCGTCGATAGAATAGTACCGTTGGTCTATTAGAGAGGCCTATTTTCAAGCGTTTAGCCCACTTAATACGGAATTTCCCTAATTTCCCCAAAATTTCAAACCCTATGCATTTACCCAAAAACCTACGTAGTCTACTCTTTTTCATCGGAGTACTTGTCCTTGGATTAACCGGCTGCAGCAAAAAGCGTGAAGGCGATCCAAAAATCCTGATTTTCAGCAAGACAGCGGGATTCTACCATGAATCTATCCCTGCCGGAATCGCTGCCATACAAAAGCTCGGTGCCGAAAATGGCTTTCAGGTCGACACCACCAAAAACGCAGAAAACATCAACGAGGAAAATTTAGCACAATATGCCGCTGTGATTTTCCTCAGTACCACAGGCGATGTGCTCAATAACTATCAGGAAGCTGATTTTGAGCGCTACATCCAGTCAGGTGGTGGATTTCTTGGAATCCACGCCGCCGCTGATACCGAATACGAGTGGGGATGGTACAATCGACTGGTAGGTGGGTATTTTTCAGACCATCCTGGAATCAACGACCCGCATCCGAATGTACAGCCGGGAATAATCACGAAAACCGGCGAAAAGCATCCTTCTGTAGACTTTTTGCCGGAAAGCTGGGAAAGAACGGACGAGTGGTATAGCTACAAGCAAGTAAACCCTGACACCAAAAAACTCCTCATGTTGGATGAAGCCTCCTATCAGGGAGGTATCGACATGGGGGAGCACCCTATTGCTTGGTACCATGATTTTGATGGAGGCAGAGCTTACTACACCGGTGGTGGGCATACCAAGGAATCTTTTGAGGAAGCTGACTTTTTGAAACACCTTTTGGGTGGCATCCAATATGCAATCGGTGAAAACAACCAATTGGATTATTCGAAAGCAAAGTCCAAGCGGGTGCCTGAAGAAAACAGATTCACGAAAACCAATCTTTCACTTGGAGAATTCACCGAGCCGACTGAGATGACAATCCTTCCGGATTTGGACATTCTGATTGCACAGCGAAGAGGTGAAATACTTCTTTTTGACAATGAGACTCAGGAGTTGAAAGAAGTTGCCAAGCTCGACGTCTACTGGAAAACAGAAGTAAAAGGTGTCAATGCCGAAGAAGGATTAATGGGGATACAAAAAGACCCGAACTATGCAAAAAATAACTTCGTATTTGCCTTTTATGCTCCTACCGGAGACAAAGAAATAAACCGTCTTTCCAGATTCGTATTCAAAGACGGTGTGTGGGACATGGCTTCAGAAAAAGTGATTTTGGAGCTTTATTCTCAACGGGATATTTGCTGCCACACCGGAGGATCCATTGCCTTCGATAAAGACGGAAACCTTTTCCTCTCTACGGGTGACAATTCAACCCCATTCAATCAGCCTAACACCCCAACTACCTTAAACTCCTACGCTCCACTGGACGGACGAGAGGGAAACAAGCAATGGGATGCACGCAGAAGCTCCGGCAACTCCAATGACCTGAGAGGTAAAATCCTCAGAATCAAAGTAGCCGAAGATGGATCTTACACGATCCCGACAGGAAACTTATATCCTGAAGGAACTGAAGGAACTCGCCCCGAAATCTATGTTCAGGGTAACAGAAACCCATATCGAATCGCAATAGATCAAAAAACCGGCTTCCTCTATTGGGGTGAGGTGGGACCTGATGCGAGCAATGATTCCCTCGACGTAAAAGGACCAAGAGGATATGATGAAGTGAATCAAGCAAGAAAAGCCGGAAACTTCGGATGGCCCTACTCCATTGGCAATAATTACATGTATCGTGAATTCAATTACGCGACAGCTCAAACAGGTGTTACTTTTGATGCCACCAAACCTGTTAATAATTCACCAAACAACACCGGACTGAAGGAACTGCCCGCGGTACAGCCGGCATTTATTTGGTATCCTTATGGGGCTTCTCCTGATTTCCCACAATTAGGGACCGGCGGAAGAAATGCAATGGCAGGTCCGGTTTACTATTCTGATTTGTATCCTTCCAAAACCAGATTCCCGGATTATTACGACGGCAAACTTTTTATCTATGATTGGATCAGAGGTTGGATCAAAGCAGTAACCATGAAGGAAAATGGTGATTTTGACAAAATGGAAGCATTTATGCCAGGCACCAAATTCAATGGACTGATCGACATGGAAATGGGGCCAGATGGCAAAATTTACATTTTGGAATATGGAAATGGTTGGTTTAGTAAAAACCCTGACTCCGGCTTATCCAGAATTGACTTCAACAGTGGCAATCGGGCGCCTGTAGTAACAGGACTTTCAGTAGACAAAACCTCAGGAAGTAATCCATTGACAGTGACATTGACTGCAACGGCTTCAGACCCTGAAAAGGATGCCATTACCTATACTTGGGATCTTGGAAATGGTGAATCCAAATCCACAACTGAACCTACCCTGACTCATACATTTAACGGAGTGGGACAATACGAAATCAGAGTAACGGCTGCTGACCCGGCAGGATTGACAGGTGTCAGCGCACCGGTTTCAGTTTATTCAGGCAATATTGCTCCGGTGGTGAGCATCCAGATCGAAGGCAATAAGTCCTTCTATTTCCCCGGAAAAAAGGTAGCCTATTCGGTGTCCGTGTCGGATGCTGATCATCCCGATGCATCATCTGACCTAAGCACGCTTTTTGTCTCGGCAGATTACTTGCAGGGCGTGGATAAAGCTCAGGCAGACCTTGGCCATAAAATCATGAGTGAGGCGATGAACGGCAAAGCCTTGGTTCAATCCCTGACCTGCAAGACATGTCACAAGGAAAACGAAGCCTCCATTGGTCCGGCTTATGCGGATGTGGCTAAAAAATACCGTGAAAGAGACCGTGCCTACCTGTTGAATAAAATCAAAGTTGGTGGTGGCGGTGTCTGGGGTGAAACGGTGATGCCTGCCAACCCTGATCTATCGACATCCGATGCAAATGCACTGGTGACATACATCCTTTCACTTAGAAACGCAGCGAAAGAAACACTACCTGCAAAAGGATCCGTAGATCCAACTCAGGGAAAAGCCGCTGTACCTAATGGAGTCCTTGTAATCTCAGCAACCTATACCGACAAAGGAGGAGAAAACATCAAGCCATTGACCGGTTCGGGTTCATACATTCTTAGCAATAATAATCTGGATATGGGCGTAGCCAAGGAATTGGTGAGATTTGGCTCAATGAATTACAATGGCGCCAACCTGCTGACCGTACCTTCTGGTCAGGGAAGCTTTGCGATTCCAAGCATTGACCTTACTGGTATCGGATCGATTACGATGATCACCGCTACTATTGCCCCGGTTGCCCAGACTTTCTCCTTTGAAGTATATCTAGATAGTCCAAGTGGCACCAAGGTTGGTGAAGGCACTTTCAAACAGCGACCAATCGTAGAAGGAGAACCAATCCCTTATTACACGCCTGTAAATATTGCGATCACAGGAGCTGCGGACGGCAAACTTAAAACGCTTTACATTGTGTCAAAGCAAAACGGCGAAGGTGAAGCCGGGACATTTATTCTGGCAAGTATGACTTTCAATCCAAAGTAAATCTTGGAAGATACTTAAATCAAAAAAGCCATCCTGAATTTTTCGGGATGGCTTTTTTTATTAAATAGTTGAGTCTTAGTTCTACTTACTACATAAATTCTTCGTTTTCAGAAATCTATTCAAGAAAAAACACACTCCCTCGTTTATCATTTATGGAAATCATCTCGACTAATATTGGCAAGCCTACTCCTTTCCTATGGAATGGAAAAGAGGAAAAAACTGGCATCTACAAAGTACCGACAAACCAAGCCATCTACCTGACCAAAAATGATGTGATGAGCGATGAGATCTCCAATCGGCTCAATCATGGGGGCTATTACAAAGCCTGCTACGTTTTCTCAGCCGAACAATATCCCTATTGGAAAAATTTATATCCTAAATTAGACTGGAATTGGGGGATGTTTGGCGAAAACCTCACCCTTGCCGGATTTGATGAAAAACTGGTATGTCTCGGAGACATCTATCGGGTAGGTGAGGCTTTGGTACAAGTGTCCCAATATCGGGAGCCCTGTTACAAACTGGGGGTAAAATTTGGCACCCAGCAAGTGATCAGACAATTCATAGCCCATGGATATGGAGGTACTTATCTAAGTATCCTGGAGGAGGGCTATGTCGAAGTCAATCAAAAATTTACATTGGAGGACCGTCCGGAAAGCACCTTATCTGTCGCTGATCTTTTTCAGTTGGTCCATGCCAAAGAAAAGGATCCGAAACTCCTGAGTATTGCATCAAAAAGCAAGGCCATACCCCCAAAAAAACGGATGTGGCTAGAAACTTTTCTCTAAAATCAGAAGATTTTCACCCCTAAAAGATCTTGCAAATTGGCAGTTTAAGTTGAACCCCAGCTTTTCTCCAATGGAAAAATAAAAAGGCAGCTCATTTGCTGCCCTCCATATTTTCGAATTTTCAAATGCTCAAATTCTCCTTTACTTCATTGGAGAAAATGGTAATGCTTTATAAAATACTGCATCAATTTTTTCCACGATCTTTCCATCAGCTTCCGAAGCATCGCGTGCTTTTATCCAATCAGGATCAGCAACAAAGCGCTTGAAGGCATCATTGTAAGCTTCCTTAGAGTCATGACCTAGGATATAGACCAACTTAGGCTGGGCACCGTTTTTTTCCACTGTCAACCAATATGGATAGTTTTTGAGGCCTTGTCTTGCGAATAAAACACGAGTATGATCACGGAAGCGAGTCTGGATATTCTCAATTCTTCCCGGCAAACAATGGTAAGTTCTCATCTGGAGTATCCCACTTGGCTTGGGTTTTTTGTGATCATTTAGATCATTTGCCCAAACCATAAACGTTTGATCTACCTTCGATACCAAGGAACCCTTTGCCTCAGAGGCATTTTTGGCGGTGATCCACTCCGGATCATTCGCAAACTTATTCCAAAGTACATCTCTTGAAGCCTCGTCCGGATAGCCGAGGATAAAAGTCAATTGATGATCTGGATGCTCTTCATTGATGAAATAGGCAACGTTTTCGATTTTGTGCTTCTTGAAAAGTTTAAGTGTATGATTTTCAAAGCGCTTGATCAAGTCGGGCATTTTCCCTTCAGCAGCTGTATAAGTCCGCATTTCAAAATACTTGGATTTGATACCCTGCTGGGCAAACAGGCCTGCAGAAATTAGCATAGCTACAAGAAATGTTAATAGGTTCTTCATAAGGTTTAAGGGTTTGATGTTAATTGATGTTTAATTGAAATACGGTCGAAATATAACCTCCTGCAGAGGTTGAAATACAATTGAAATAATTTTCGAAGTCTAGTTCACCAAGCGTATCGAGGTGTATTTCTGTCTTATTTCTATGGTATTTCTGTACATGATATTATTTTTTCCAGGCCTTATAAAGCGCTGGACTCAATGCCAAAGCAATGGTCAAAAGCCCGAAGGTCTCCCGATTCTCCTCCATTTGAGGTGTTTTCATAGTCAGGTCTTTTTGGGCCCACTCGTCTGCTATCCAATCTCCAACACCACCTGGAAACATGTATATGGCTCCCAAAACACATAGAATCACGACCACCGTCAGCGGGATTTTCGGGAAAATTCCACGGATTCCGAATAAACAGAAAATCATCGCTGCCGCATAGATACTTACCCAAACTTCAGGATCAGGATCATTAAATTGCCAATAGGCGAAGAGCGCAAAAAGAATCAGCCATAGGCCAAAATAGAATTTGTTGAATTTCATAGATCTTTCGGGTTGATTGCTTTAAAACTAAGCAATTTCAAAATCAATCCATCAGGCTTGGGATAAATGGTCAGGAAGAAGTTTTTGAACAGAATTTCGTAGTATTTTCGGCACCAAACCACTTCTACTTTCATTTGGATGATTCAAATCAAATTGACTGAAACGGAATCTGAGCTTCAGGGAATTCTTGAGCTTCAAAAGATAAACTTATTGAGTGAGCTTTCTGATTCTGAGAAATCAGAACAGGGATTTGTCACTGTCCAACATAGTCTGGATCAACTCAGACTGATGCATAACCTTGAACCTCATGTGGTCGCCAAAGAAGGGGGCAAGGTAATCGGTTACATTTTGGCCATGACAAAGGAATCCAGGGACTTGGTTCCGGTATTGGTTCCGATGTTTGAGCAGTTCGATCGTTTGATTTATGTAGAAAAATTACTCTCCGCCTATGACTATATGGTCATCGGTCAAATCTGCGTGGACAAAGCCTATCGGGGTCAGGGGATTTTTGACAAAATGTATGGAATCTATCGAAGTACGTTTTCCGGACGGTATGATTTCGCTATTACTGAGATAGCCCTGACTAATATTCGCTCATTAAAAGCACATGAGCGGGTTGGGTTTCGGATAATTCATGAGTTTGAGGACGCCACTCAAACGTGGGCAATCGTCCTACTCGATTGGAGCTTTGATAAAAGCAGGTCAGAGAAGGATAGTGAGGCCTAATCAAGATTGTAATTTTCTGAAACTTATAGGGTAAATAAGTAAAATGATTGGGTAATGAGAACGGGGATCTGCGGATTCCCGTTTTTTAGTTTTCGAAAAGCCTAAAGACCGGATTAGGCCGATGCGCTTTTCGGATCAATTCCTCCAACTCCTTCACCTTCTCAGGATTTTCCGCTGAAAGATTTTTGGTTTCTCCAGGATCTACTGAAAGATTAAAGAGTTCAACTGTCATTTTTTCAGTGTCTTTGATTTGATATTTGACCAGTTTCCAACCCTCCTTCTGCACCGCTTGCCTTCCTCCCAATTCATGGAATTCCCAGTACAGATGATCGTGTTTAGATTGCTCTTTTTCTCCCATAAGCGTAGGCAAGAGCGATATCCCGTCAATCTCTGAAGGCCCGATTTTCCCTACCAAGTCAGCAAAAGTCGGCAACCAATCCCAAAAAGCTGAAACATGATTGGATGTGCTACCTGCCTTTACTTTTCCCGGCCATTTGACAATAGTCGGAACCCGAATACCCCCCTCATAAAGGTCTCTTTTGTATCCACGGAAGATCCCATTGCTGTCAAAAAAATCAGGATCCGCCCCACCTTCCCGATGAGGGCCATTGTCGGAGGAAAATATAATCAGCGTATTCTCAGTCAGCCCCAAAGCTTCCAATTTGGCCACAACCTCCCCCACTATTTCATCAATTCGCTCCACCATTGCGGCATGTGTGGCATGAGGATACCGTTGGGATTGATAAGCGGGAATATTCATTTCCGGACCATAATCGGCGCCCTTTGAGCCTAGGTGCGGTATTTCATCACCAAATTTATTTCGGTATTTCTGAAAGATCTCATCATCCGGAGCTGCCAATTCCGCATGAGGCAGCACAATGGGCATAAAGAGAAAGAACGGCTTCGACTGATTCTGATCAATGAATTCGAGTGTTTTTGTTTGAATCACATCAGGCGCATAGGTTACTTTATTTGTCCAATCATTACCTGGAAGGGCCACTTTTTCCTGATTTTCCCAGAGGTAAGCTGGATAATAGCGATGTGCATAGCGCTGACATAAATATCCATAAAATGTATCGAAGCCCTGCTTGGAAGGATGGCCGGATGTTTCATTCATCCCCAAACCCCATTTGCCAAAAGCACCAGTGGAATAGCCTGCCTCCTGAAACACTTTACTAAGTGTCATCAGCGTATCAGCCATGGGAAATTGTCCCTCTGGCTGAACTTCGCTATTGCCTCGGATGGGCGTATGACCAGTATGCAAACCAGTCAGCAGTGCAGATCGGGAGGGTGCACATACGGTCGAACCGGCATAATGATGTGAGAAAAACATTCCATCCGCGGCAAGTTGATCTATGTTTGGCGTCTCGGTATACTGCTGTCCCAGAAAACCCACATCTCCGTAACCTAAATCATCGGCAAGGATAAAAATCACGTTAGGTGGCAGATCAAACGATTTTTGTTCTGTTTTTTTGCAAGATATACTTCCAAAAAGAATTAAGATTATCAGTAAGCGAGCGGGCATAGTAATGAATTTTTCCAGAAATTAGGAAAGACAAGCCAAAACACCAGCCCGCCTCACTGATTTTTCAATAAAAAAAATCCTCACAGGAGTCATTTTTTGTAGCGACAAAACTTTGAACGTTTTTAAAACGATCAACTTGGCGCAATGATCATAAATTTAAATTGATTTACTAGTTGAATTATTGGAGTAGGGAGATAAAATGATTAATTAAAACCCGCTGATCCAGAGGAGGATAATTTTTGAAAAGAGAATTTATTTTTTGGTTTGAAAAAAAAAAAATGTAACTAGAACCATCTTAAATTATTTGAACAAACTTTTGAATAGGTCAAAATAATGAAAAATATTTCGGAAATCATTTTTCAAGTTCCTCCATTACCAGCCTTGGCAAGTATTTTCGGTGAGAGAAAAGGAACAATCGTAACCCCTACAATCCGTATTGAATCACAAAATGAACGACAAATAACGCTTTCTGTCGATAAATTAAAACCAGGAGTATATTTATTCAGCTATCAAAACTCCTTAAATGAAATTATTCACCTGCGATTTATTAAAAACTAATTATGAAAAAGTTAATTATTGTACTATTCATAGCAGGTGCCTTTTTTTCTTGTAATCAAGAAGACGGTGAACCTGATATCAGGAACTTTAATGGAGAAATGACCGTGCTTTTCAACGGAGAAGAATGGAAATCTCCAATAAGGTTTTATTTGCAAAAACAAATAACCTGTTCGCCTGGTAATTCAATTATCCCGCTTGGATTCGGCTTTGCTGCTTATGACGAAAGTGGTTACTTTCAACGGATATTAGATTTGGGTTTTATTCTTCCCACCACTGAAATCCAGTCAGCTCAAGAATTACTCAAAAATACAGCTCAAAACAATCCAAATTTCGCAAATACAGTAGGTCAACCTCCACGACCCGGCTACATCACTACGATAGGTTATGATGCGATAAGTACAGTTTACCTATTGGATTCCGAATTAAGGGAAAGCTATTTCCAGTTAACGCATTATGATTCTGACAAAAAAGAAATCCACGGAGTATTTGAATTGGAGTTTTTTCTTTCATCTAAAAGTTCAAGTGAACCCAATGCTCCTGATCGAATTAAATTTACCCAAGGGAAATTTGTAGCCAAAGCGCCGGAAGAATGGTTTCAGTGGGACAAAAAATGTGATCCCCGATAAAAATAAGGTTGCCTAAAAACAGAAACGGGAAGAAATTCTTGCGAAAATCTTCCCGTTTAATGAGTTGAAAACCATAGTCCTCAATTCACTTCAAGCTACCGTTAGTAGGCTATTCCCAGTTGCCCAGGTCAAAACCGAATGTCTGAAGTAGCTCCGAAGAGCATGTCCCAGTTTTCAGATACCTTGTTGTATTTCTGCGGTTGCCCGTCTCAAACCTTTCTTGCGAAAAGCTCCTTCATACCCAGTATCCTGATTTTGTCCGAAGACTCCATCTTGGGCCGATCTTAAATGCACTTCTGCGGTGGTCCGTCTCAAACTCCTGCGTTTAAGCAGTCGTTCCTTTGTGCCAGATGATATGCGCCATCATCCCGAAGGATTTTAGCACTGATTAATCCGTTTGTCGCATTTCTGGAGTTGCCTCTCTCAAAAGGTCAATTGCTTGTCCTTTCCTTCATGCCCGGAAATTTGAATTACTCCGAAGAGAAACTCAAACTCAGCTCATCGTTTTTGGCACTTCTGCGGTTACCCGTCTCAGAAATTTTTCCAAAGAAAAATCCCCCTTTGCGCCCGATCTCAACCTTTCAAACAACGGTCCGAAATCTTATTTTCGGCCTTTTTATCTCTTACTTGATGATTTAAAGTTGCTTGATTTACATACAGATTCCAATTTTTTAATCTATTTTTTCTCCACAATTTTTCCCCAAATTAAAGATGGTGAAATCACAAGATTTCCACAATTTTTACATAGGTTATAAACATTTTGCAGAATTTTTTATCAAAAAACTGATTGTCATCAGCTAATTTATTTCAGCTGATTTTCCTTCCTTGATTTTTCCCTTAACTTAAATCCATCGTATCAAGACTTCCTCCCAAAATGACTCATCGAAGATCCTTTCTAAAACAATCAAGTTTAATTGCAGGAGGCCTTTGGCTTGCTCCATCTCTAATTCAGGCAAAACAAAAAATAGCTCCAAGCGCCCGCATTCGGGTGGCACTTATCGGCTGCAACAATATGGGCTTCGGAATTCTACGTCATCACATCGCCCTTCCGGAAGTGGAATGCGTCGCGATCTGCGATGTGGATCAAAACATCCTGGACAAGCGAATCGCAGAGGTGGAAACTGCAACAGGAAAGAAACCCCAGCGATTTACAGATTTCAGAAAGCTCCTCGAATTAAAAGACCTCGATGCCGTCATCATCGGAACTCCGGATCATTGGCATTGCCTGATAGCCGTGGCAGCCTGCCAAGCCGGAAAGGATGTCTATGTGGAAAAACCCATGGCCAATTCCATCGGCGAATGTGATCTCATGGCTCAGGCTTCCGGCAAATACAATAGAATCATGCAAGTGGGACAGCAGCAGCGGGCAGGACAGGCATTTATCGAGTCTAGGGATTTGGTGAAAAGTGGCTACTTGGGCAAAATCCGCAAAGTGAATATCTGGTCAAATTTCAATTACGGTTTGGGGAGTGAAATTAAACCCGCGACCCCCGTTCCTCAAGGAGTGGATTACGACTTTTGGTTGGGTCCGGCCCCAAAGCGGGAGTTTAATCCAAACCGCTTTCACGGAAGTTGGCGGCACTTTTGGGATTACGGCGGAGGATTGATGTCAGACTGGGGCGTGCATTTACTGGACATGGCGATTTGGGTTGAGGATAATCCCAGTGCACCGGGTCATGTGATGACCTATGCGAATAATGTAAATATGGAAAACCGGGATCGGGACACTTTTGATACGATGAATGTGCTATTCTCTAAAAAGGACTTTCTGATCAACTATGACATGAATGGGGGCTTGCAGACCGGACCTTATGGTAAGCCCTATGGAATCGCTTATGTGGGAGATTTGGGCACTTTGGTCGTCAACCGAAGCGGCTATGAGATCTATCCGGAATGGGACCCAACAGCCAAAACCAATAAAATCGAAGCGAAAAAACTGGAAGGAACCACCGAATCCCACAATGCACATGTTGCCAACTTTGTGGAATGCATCAAAACGCGCAGTCAGCCAAATTGTCCACCCGAAGCCGGAAGAATCGCTGCACTCCATGCGCACATTCCCAATATCGCCGCGAGAGTTGGGGCAGAAAGCTTGATTTGGGAAGATGCTAAACGAGAGTTTGTCGGAAATAAAGAAGCAAATGAATTGATCTTTCCGGAGTATCGGAAACCTTGGGTTTTGCCGAAAATCTAGGCTTCGACCCCATTATTAATGACGGAAATTAAAAAAGGATATTAATGCTGTGTCAGTCCGAGTACCCGACAGACGGGAGTCTGAAGGTTCGAGGACCCTTCGACTCCGCTACCGATGACAGATTGTGTTAAATTTTGTTTTTTCTAATTATTCAAAATTATATTCCGACTTCATGAAGTGTGATTTCTCGCCAGGAATCTGTTAATTCTGGTTTTAAATTTAGGTTAGGTTATTCGTTTTCTTCGTTCTTTTGGCTTAACCCAAAAGAACCAAAAGGTCAAGATTTGCCAAAGCTCCCAACGCACAAGGCCGAACGCTGGCTCGCTCCTGCCTGCTGCAGGCAGGGGCAAATCCTCCCACCGCGCCCTTCCGATCGATGTTTTGTTTACGCAGACTAAATCAAACGTGGTTTTACATTTATTGACTTACTTGGTGTGCAAAACCCTGTCATTTCCATTTTGTATGTTCGCAGAATATTTAAGACTCAGGATGACCCTGTATTTTAAGTTTTAAAATCCATACCATCCGGCTTCGACTCCGCTCAGCCTGACATCGCATTACCACTTACCAACTCCCATACCTCCCTTCTTCCCTACTTCAACCCTATCCTCATCAAATACCCATCCGCTGTCATATACAAGTACTTTTCAACCGAATCAAAGGCACAGTTTGCCGTCCCGTTTTCAGTAAGGATCGATCCTAAATGTTTCCCATCCGAACTGATGACCAAAACTCCACCGGGCCCGGTGGCGAAGAGGGTTCCGTTGGAATGCACTTTTAAACCGTCAGGAAGACCTTTTCGATTTGGACCTTGAATTGAAGTAGCATCAAAAAGCACTTTTCCGGAAATCACATTTCCATTTTCATCCAAATCAAAGGCATAATAGCGCGCTTTCTCCGGATCAGACTGGGCGATATAGAGTATCTTTTGATCCGGACTCAGCGCGATTCCATTGGGTCGCGAAAGGGTGTCCACCAGCAAATTGACTTTTCCGTCAAGATCCAAACGATAAACGCCCTGAAAATCCAGTTGCTTCTCATCCCAAGGATCCATCCCATAAGGCGGATCGGTGAAAAAGAGTTGCCCTTTGGAATTAAAGACCAAGTCATTGGGACTGTTGAATCGCTTGCCTTCATATTCGCCTACTAAAGTTTCAAACTCTGATTTTGGGGAATCCAGCGATGCCAACATTCTCCCAATTTGCCGCTCTCCATGCTGGCAAAGAATCAGATTTCCTTCAGAGTCCAAAGTCAAACCATTTGCTCCGGGTTCGCGCTTATCCGTGCGATCACCTAAGTAGCCCGAAGGACTCAAGTAAACCGAAAGGCTGTCTTGCTCCGTCCATTTCCAGATTTTGTTGGTAGGCACATCCGTAAAAATCAGCGCCTTTTGATCCTCCAGCCAAAGCGGACCCTCTGCCCATTCAAAGCCCGAAGTCAACACTTCAATTTTTGCATCTGCAGCAATCAGCGAATTAATAGCCGAATCAAGTCGCTCGACCGAACCGATGGTCTCAAACTTGGAGGTTTCAACTTCCTCTTGAATTTTAGGAGCAGAGCAGGCTGTAAGCAGAAAAACAGCCAAGTAAATGGATTGCTTCATGATCTTTTGGGTTTGAAAAAAGGAAGATAATCCATTCCGTTTAAAAGACCGAATTGCGGCTTTATTGCAAAACTTAATAGGTACAACTTCACAAATTCATTGAAATCTGTGAAGTCAACTTCATAAATTTAGCTAAATTTGTGAAGTTGAGCTCATAAATTTGCGTAAATTTGTGAAGTTAGACTCATGTATTTAGATCAAACGAACTCGTGCAAGTATCCCGAACCATCAACTCCCAACTCGAATACCAGCTTTTCAAAGGGAAAGTTCTGATCCTATATGGTGCCAGACGAACCGGGAAAACAACCTTGGTAAAACACCTGCTGACGAAGTTTTCAGAAAAATCAGCCTACATCAACTGTGAGCTTCAGGAATACAAAGACGCCCTTTCTACGACTAATTCGGGGCTTTTAGCAGAATTTATTGGAAATCGTGAGCTGATTATTTTTGATGAAGCACAACACATTTCGAATATCGGCTTGGTGTTAAAGGTACTTGTTGACACCTTTCCACAGGTTCAGTTTATTGCAACTAGTTCTTCCAGCTTTGAGCTTTCAGGAATGGTCTCCGAACCACTGACCGGAAGATCCCGTCAGTTTCTGCTGCTTCCTTTTTCCCTGGAAGAAATCGGTCAGATACTCAACCCCATTCAGATCAAAGCCAACCTGCCCAACTTCCTGAGATTTGGACTTTATCCGCAGGTGTTCAACAGTATTGGAGATGAAAAAATCGAAGAACTCGCTGAGATTTCTTCCAACTACCTGTACAAAGACCTTTTCCAGTTTGAGCAAATCAAAAAGCCTAACTTGCTGTTCAAGCTTTTGGCTGCCATTGCCTTGCAGACCGGAAGCGAGTCCTCACTGAATGAGCTCGCTCAAATCACAGGAACAAATGTGCATACGGTCAAGCGTTATCTGGAGCTGCTGGAGAAATCCTTTGTGATTTTCCGACTGAACTCATTCAGCCGAAATCTAAGAAAAGAACTTGCCAAAAGTCAAAAAATCTACTTCTACGACGTGGGAATCCGTAATGCAGTGATCCGCAATTTCAATGAAATGAACCTAAGAACAGATGTAGGAGGCCTTTGGGAAAACTTTTGCATTACTGAAAGGATCAAATTCAACCAGAACCACCGAAGATTTGTCAATACTTATTTTTGGAGAACTTATGACCAAAAGGAGATTGACTACATCGAAGAAAAAGACGGACATCTGACCTGCTTCGAGTTCAAGTATTCGGAAGGAGCTCCAGGTAAGTTTCCGGCAGAGTTTTCCGAAACCTATCCCAATTCAAGCTTCAAGGTGATTAAACCAGCGAATTTCTTTGAGTTATATAAATAGACTTGTCTGGTCCAAGTCAGGAGACTTGAACCAAATCGAGCTATATCAATGAGTTACAACCCACTCGCTTGGGCATCTTTTCCGCGTTGAGCGATAAGCTTAGCGCGGATTTTTTCTTTTCTGTAAAAAGCCAAGGGATCGGCCTCTCCCCCACTTTGGATTCTCGCCTCGCAAACCAATGTCCTCACATCTGTCAAAAATGCATCCTGTAGCACTTCCTGCGCTCCGACTACATCTCCTTCATTTTGACATTGAGCTAACTTCTTTCTGTCCACCAACAGCGCTTTAGCATATGCCTGAGAAATGGTTTCTAAAGCCTGAATCAAATCTTCCAGTGGGTCTTTGGTGTTATGACTCGCATCGATCATCCAGGAAATACTTTCCCAAGCCTGTGCCCTTTCTTCAGCACCACCAATCAATTCGCAGAAGATCAAAAACAACTGATACGGCTTGATGCTTCCGGTACTCAGGTCATCATCTCCGTATTTGCTGTCATTGAAGTGAAATCCTGCCAGCAGGTTTTGATGCATCAGCGTCGCCACGATCTGCTCGATATTGGTATTGGGAAGGTGGTGACCCAAATCCACCAGCACTTTTGCCTGATCGCCGAGTTGCTTACAGATCAAGGCCGAGGTGCCCCAGTCCGGAATCACCGTGTGATAAAAATTGGGCTCGTAAGGCTTGTACTCCAGTAAAAGCTTCCAATCAGCCGGCAAACCGGCATAGATTTCCTGCAGGGATTCGGTAGTCCATTGCAATGCCTTTCTTATATGCGCCTGTCCCGGAAAATTACTTCCATCTGCAAGCCAAACCGTCAGCCCTTTACTTCCCAGGCTTTTTCCAATCTCAATTACCTGAAGATTATGCTCCACTGCCTGCTTTCGGATTGCCGAATCGGCATTGCTCAGCGAACCCTTTTTATAGGATAATGGCTGACCATAGTCCTGAAAGGTATTTGAATTCATTGCATCGAAGCTGATCTGAAGATCGGCGGCCTTTTGCCTGATCGCTTGTACATCCTGCGGAATATCCCATGGAATATGGAGGGAAACGGCATCCGTCCGTTTGGTCAGCTTGGCCAAAAGCCCGATATCCTCCAGCTTTTCATCCAAATTTCTGGGTTCGCCTCCGATCGAAAATCGACCAAACCTAGTTCCACCCGCCCCAAGCGCCCAGCTTGGTACCGCGATTTGAAAGGCGGATATCTGGGAAATCAATTTTGAGGCATCGATTCCCTTTTCTGCGAGTTGCTCGGAAAGAAGCTGAAGTGATTTTTGGTGGAAGTCGGTAGGCATGAGTAATTAGGTTATTGGTAATGGGTTATTGGAAATGGGTTATTGAGTTATTGGTTATTGAGTTATTGGTTAAATGAGCAATAATCAACTTCATCACGTAGTTATCGGGACAATTTTCAAGGTATTCCGATTCAATGGGCATTGAGAATTGGTAATTTACATTTTGGCTTTATCTACTGCTGACTGGGACTGCCTACTGCTGACTGGTTTTATTTATCCAAAACGGAGCGGTCACAAACCAAAGCACCATACCGAAACCCATGGTCCATTTCATTTGACTCAAATCCGAATTCCCCATAAAAAAGATAATCGGGGGTACAATAGTCAGCAGTAAGCCTAAAAGCGAACCTATTTTCAACAGATTTTTCATTACGCAAGTGATTTGGCAAGTGGATATTTCATTCTGGATAAAACAACAAAGATGGCAACTGCCACAAACCAACCAGGAAGCCCTAGAAAGAAGATTTCCACCCCGTAGAAGAAATTCAATCCCAAACAGAAGACCAAAGTCAAAACCCAGCTCAGCAAGGCAGGAACACTGAAATCAGACTTGGAATTCAATGCCCCTTCGTATTGGAAGCCCATCTTTTTGGAAAAATAGAAATCCGCAAAAATCACCGCTCCCATCGGCATCAAAAGCAAGCCATACAAGGCCACAAAATCCAGCAGTTTCATTACCAAAGCAGGAAAACAAGCAGCCAAACTGGTAATTCCACCCACAATGGCTGTGATTTTCCAAGTTGGTACTTTAGGGAAAATCCCCTGCAGTGCAAGCCCGGCCCGATAAATCGTGGGATTCGCCGTAGTCCAGCCAGCGATCACCACGCAGATAGCTCCGGCAATGCCCAAGGTCTGGTAAGCAATCGCTCCGGGGGCAAATTCCTGTGAGGCTGTATTGGCCTGAAGAAATACCGAATAAAGAATTCCTGAGGCTATCCAGGCCACAAAATGTCCCAAAAAAACTCCCGCAAAAGAATAGAATCCATAGGTCCAGGACTTTGCGTAGCGGAGAATCGTCAAATCTGACATCCCTATATGCATGGCCATATTGCAAAACCAGGCGAAAAAGATGATGTGCCAAATCGTAAATTTGGACATACCGGCGAGTGGTACTCCATTCCAAATCACTTCCTGAGCAATGGTGATCAAGCTTTCGAAAGAACCAACTCCAAGTTGGGCTAATCCCACAATTGCCGCGGCTATGAAAATCAAAATCATCCAGGGAGACATGATATTTGCAAACTTAGAAACTTGATTATAACCTTGGATAGCCACTAAAGTGATCACCGCCCCCATCACCAATACTGTGACAATCCAACCCGGTGTCCGCGGAAGCCAATCAGTCAAAGTGGGCATTTCCAGATCAAAAGGAATCCCCACAGCTGTGGCTGAAACGGCAATCATCGATCCCGCCAAAAAACAGAACATGAGAGCATTAACCAGATTGTACCAACGCACCAGATTTTTCCCAGCAATGCGCTCCAACTGATAATACAAGGTCATACGCTTGGATGCTGCGATCGGCCCGGTGATCAGCCCCCAACTCAATACGGCCAGTAAATTCCCTATCAACAGCCCCAGTACCAAGTCCCCCGCGGCCACTCCATGTGCAACAAATAGTGGCCCAATGACAAACTCTGTCCCGGCAGTATGCTCTCCTGCATACATGCCCAGAAAGCTTTTGCCTCCTTTTAGGCTAGCCCCGGGAATAGGGGTCCGTTCATATTCATTGGTTTCACCAACTATTTTTTTAAAGAATCTGTTGCTCATTGAAAATTATTTTGACTTCAATAAAACATAATGTCTGTCCCAACCTGTCCTGCCCTGTCTAAAACTTTTTCTACCCTTTGTCTAAGGTTTAGTTTGCAAAAAGTTAATTAAAAGGTAAATTTTAAAATCATGTTCTCGGATAATTTGAAGACTCTTTCAAATTCATAAAAAAAAATTCAAAACTACGATTCACTCAAGACACTACAGGACACCTATTGAGTCGTTTTCTGAGAAATTCATCCTATCACCAGTAGACCTGTTATAATGAATACACCTATTATGAGTTTCAAGCATGTAAGCTACCTATGGGACGAGGCAAAAGCCGCGTCACTGGAAGGAAACGAGGTAGAACTTTTAATTTATCGCTCTAACATACTCGGAGCCGACCTTCGGATTACCAATTATGGCGGAGGCAATACTTCTTGTAAAACAATGGAGCTTGACCCATTGACCAAGGAGCCGGTGGAGGTGATGTGGATCAAGGGTTCGGGAGGCGATATTGGCACAATGACCCGTTCTGGATTGGCTGGTTTGTATGTTGACAAACTCAGATCACTAAAAGGCATCTATCGCGGAATTGAGTTTGAGGATGAGATGGTTGGATTATTCAATCATTGCATCTATGATTTGGACTCAAAAGCTCCCTCGATCGATACGCCCCTACACGGTTTCTTACCATTCAAACATATTGATCACCTGCATCCGGATGCCGCTATTGCAATCGCCGCATCGAAGGATGGAGAAAAGATCACCCAAGAACTATGGAAAGGTGCAATTGCATGGGTTCCTTGGCAGCGACCAGGCTTTGACCTGGGCTTGCAACTTAAGGAAGCCTTAGACAATAATCCGGGAATCCGGGGGATTATGCTTGGAGGTCATGGGCTATTCACTTGGGCAGACACGGCCTATGAGTGCTATCTCAACAGCCTTGAAGTCATTGAAATGGCATCCGCTTATTTGGAATCAAATTATGGAAAAAAACGACCGGTTTTTGGAGGGGAAAAAGTTAAATCTCTTTCGCCGGATCAGCGAAAATCTCAAGCAGCCAAGCTAGCTCCAATTCTACGTGGACTTGCATCCTCGGAAAAACGAATGGTAGGTACTTTCAGTGATTCAGAAGTTGTACTACAATTCGTCAACAGTCATGACCTGACCAAGCTAGCCCCAATGGGCACAAGCTGTCCGGATCACTTCCTAAGAACCAAGATTAGCCCTCTTGTACTGGATTTAGCCGCGGATGCCGTGCTTAGCGACGTGGATGGTTTAAAAGAAAAAATAGGTGTGGCATTTCAGGCATATCGTGAAATGTATGCTGACTACTATCAAAAACACAAGCATCCAAACAGTCCGGCAATGCGCGACCCCAATCCGGTTGTGATTTTGTGGCCGGGCGTTGGACTTTTCAGCTACGCAAAAGACAAGCAAACCAGCCGGGTAGCCAGTGAATTCTACATCAATGCCATCAATGTCATGCGTGGTGCTGAGGCGGTTTCGGAATATGTATCACTTCCGCTTCAGGAAGCTTTTGATATCGAATACTGGTTGCTAGAAGAAGCAAAACTTTCGAGAATGCCGAAAGAAAAACCACTTTCCCGAAAAATTGCGCTCGTCACAGGAAGTGCGGGAGGCATTGGAAAAGGCATCGCTGAAAAATATGTTCAGGAAGGCGCCTGCGTGGTCTTGACTGATATTGATCCGGAAAGATTAGCCACTGCCGTTGCGGAATTTGAAAAAAAATATGGCAAGGATGTGGTCTTGGGGGCAAAACTTGATGTAACTGATTCCGAGAGTTTGGCAGACGCCATCCAGGCAACTTGCCTGAAATTTGGTGGTATAGATATCGTGGTCAACAATGCCGGGATTTCTATTTCCAAAGCTTTTGAAGATCACACAGATCAAGATTGGGCTCGATTGAACGATATTTTGGTCATGGGACAGTATCAGGTTTCCAAAGCTGGCGTAACTTTAATGAAGCAGCAGGGCCTCGGAGGGGATGTGATCAATATTGTAAGCAAAAACGCACTGGTGGCAGGCCCAAAAAATGTGGCTTATGGCACAGCCAAAGCAGCGCAATTGCATATGTCAAGATTGATGGCTGCTGAGTTGGCTGAAGATAAAATCCGCGTGAATGT
The DNA here is from genome assembly GCF_030694375.1 of Algoriphagus sp. GTDB lineage: Bacteria > Bacteroidota > Bacteroidia > Cytophagales > Cyclobacteriaceae > Algoriphagus. Next base: position 285,127 of record NZ_JAUXYL010000020.1, on the reverse strand, counting down.
TGTAAACCCGGATGCAGTTATCGAAAATTCCAATATTTGGGAAGGCGGCTGGGCTGAAAATCGCGCCAAGGCTTATGGCATTGATGTAAAAGATCTCCCCCAATATTACGCTAACAGAACATTATTAAAAGAAAGTGTGAAAGTGAGTGACATTGCAGACGCAGCTTTTGCTTTTGTAGGTGGACTTTTAACCAAAACAACAGGAAATATGCTCAACGTGGATGGTGGTCTCGCGGCCGCATTCCCTCGATAGATTCGAACTACAATTACCCTACCTTACCCAACCCATTAGACCCAGTAACCTATGCTTCTTGACAAATCCGAAAAAATCGCTGTGGATTCTCGCACACCGAAATATCTCCAGGTGGTCAATTTGATCCTGGAGGACATCGAAAAGGGAAAACTTAAAATCGGAGACAGAATTCCCTCTATTAATGAGACAAGTTTTGATTTTCTTCTTTCCCGTGACACGGTGGAAAAAGCCTACAATGAACTTCGCGACAGGGGAATCATTTCTTCGGTGAGAGGCAAAGGCTTTTATATTTCGTCTACTCATATGGGACATAAGGTCAAGGTACTGTTGCTTTTCAACAAACTGAGTTCGTATAAAAAGATCATCTATTATTCGATTATCGAGACACTAGGAGCAGATGCTACGGTGGATCTGCAGATTCATCACTACAATCGAAACTTATTGGAGGATTTGTTGGAATCCAACATCGGGAATTATAACTATTATGTTTTAGCTCCTCATTTCTTTAACAGTCTTGGACACCCTGAAACAGCATATGACCTCATCACCAGAATTCCCAAGGATAAACTTCTGATCATTGACCGGGCCGTAAAAGACCACGAAAATGAATTCCCGGGAGTCTACCAGGACTTTTCAAAAGACATCTTTGAAGTACTGGAGTCCGGTATTTCACATTTGAGAAAATACAGCAGGCTGATTTTGGTTTTCCCCAAAGGCGACCTGTATCCTGTAGAAATCATGGATGGATTTAAGCGTTTTTGCTTTTTCCATGATTTCAAAAATCTTATTGTTGACGGCGTAGATGACGACGAGCAGCTGGATATGGGAGATTGTCATATCGTCTTGGCAGAAACTGACCTGGTAAACATTGTCAAGAAATCACGGGAACAGATGTTTAAACTTGGCAGAGATATCGGGATCATTTCATACAACGACACCCCCCTTAAAGAAATCCTTGCAGATGGAATAACTACCATCTCCACGGATTTTCAGAAAATGGGCAAAACCATTGCCGAGCAAATTTTGGGGATTGAGGACCGAATTCCAATCAAAAATCAATTCCGGATGACCTTGAGAAAGTCTTTGTGAGGGATTGGAAGAACTTGTCCGCCTTCGCGGATTGAAAGTGTTGGAAAGTGGCAAGGTTGTAAGGTTCCAAGTTTTCCAAAAGTCGAAAGCCCAAACATTGCCTTGGCCCTCGTATTTCGTACTTCGTAAATCGTATTTGAATAAATGTCTAAAATCCCGGTTACCGCTGTCTTTGACATCGGAAAAACGAATAAAAAATTCTTTCTTTTTGATGAAAATCTAAAAGAAGTCCACAGTACCTACACGCGGCTTCAAGCAATCCCTGACGAAGACGACTTTCCCAGTGAGCCTATTCTCCCCCTTCGGGAATGGATGTTGAACACCTTTTGCGAAGCATTAAAATCTCAGGAATTCGAAATCAAAAAGCTCAATTTTTCAGGTCACGGTGCTTCATTTGTCCAAACAGATGAAAATGGGGAACCTGTCACACCACTTTACGATTACCTTAAGCCCTTTCCGGAAGATCTTTTGAATCGTTTTTATTCCGAAAACGGAGGAAAAGCAGCCTTTTGCCAGCAAACCTCCTCCCCTCCATTAGCCATGCTAAATTCAGGCCTGCAACTCTACTTTCTAAAATATGCCAAGCCTGAATATTTCAAAAAAGTACGCCATTGCCTTCACTTACCCCAATATTTAAGCTTGATTTTCACCGGAGAAATGGTCTCGGACTACACCAGTATAGGCTGTCATACCGGACTTTGGGATTTCGGGAAAATGGATTACCATGATTGGTTAAAAAGAGAAGGAATCGAAGCGCTTTTGCCCCCGATTCTCCCAGGTAATTCTTTGCTTAAAACAAAACCTGAACTTGGAGGAATTCCCTGCGGAATAGGTGTTCACGACTCCTCGGGAGCACTTTTGCCTTACCTGAAGCAAGAAAAAGAGCCTTTTGCCCTACTTTCCACTGGAACTTGGGCGATCACCATCAACCCATTTAACAAAACCTCTCTTACAGAATCTGAACTCTACAAGGATTGTCTCCAATTCCTAAGCATCACAGGACAACCCATCAAAATTTCCAGGTTATTTATCGGCGAGGAGCACAAAGTCCAGGTAGAGGAAATGTATGCGCATTGGACACTTCCCCTTGGCACTTACAAAAAGCTGAAATTCGATGAGTCGCTCTATCAAAAAGTGAGCAAAAACCCGAAAAAGCGAATCGGCTTTAAATACCTGAAACCTGCTGACTATGGACTTGAAAAAGTTGATTCCAGCGATTGGAATAGTTTTTCAGAATTCACTGAAGCCTACTATACCTTCCTCCATGAGCTTACCGACATTCAAGTGGCCTCAATCCAACTTGTCCTTGACGGCGCGCCGGTGAATCGGCTATTTGTGGATGGAGGCTTCAATGCCAACGTTATTTTTCTGGAAATGCTTCGTAAAAAACTTCCTGAAATGGAGATCATACCCAGTGATTTCCCAAATGGTTCGGCATTAGGTGCTGCAATGCTGGTGAATCTGGACTCCTAAGTTTAACTTACCCCAAATGGAAAACTTCAAGCCGAACGTTGCCTTATTTATCCCTTGCTATGTGGATCAATTCTACCCCAAAGTAGGGATCGCCACCCTGGAGTTATTGGAAAAATTAGGATGCAAGGTCAGCTTTCCGGCAGGCCAAACTTGCTGCGGTCAGCCGCTGGCAAATGCTGGTTATGAGCGAGATACAATTGGAACAACCCGGCATTTTGTGGAGTTATTCAGAGACTTTGATTATGTAGTTGCACCTTCGGGAAGCTGCGTGTTGCATGTCAAGGAGCATTCTCCCCGAATTCCTGAACTTGAACAAGAACAGAACGACCTCCACCATAAGGTTTTCGAACTGACTGAATTCATCACTGACATCCTGAAAGTAGAACGGCTGGAAGGCAGGTTTCAACATCGGGTCGGCTACCATGCTTCCTGCCATGGGCAGCGTGGCTTACGCCTGGCTTCCAGTTCGGAGCTCAACCAGATACCATTCAATAAAGCCCGAAAACTTTTGGGAAACCTGGAAGGTTTGGATTGGGTGGAGCTCGACAGGACAGACGAATGCTGTGGGTTTGGGGGGACTTTTGCCGTCACGGAGGAAGCTCTTTCGATCCGAATGGGAAAGGACCGACTGGAGGATCATCTCCATCATCAGGTAGAAATCATCACAGGAGGAGATATGTCCTGCATCATGCACTTGGAAGGAATTGCCACACGAGAAGGACAAAAAATCAAGTTTATGCACGTGGCAGAAATCTTAAACCAGGCGATCACATGAGTCATCCCGAAAATGCCACCGAGTTTCTGAAAGATCAGGCCAAAGCGAAATGGCATGACGAAACGCTGTGGTTTGTCAGGGATAAGCGCGACCGCATCAGTAAAACCATTCCCGAGTGGGAACAACTCCGGGATTTGGCCTCCCAGATCAAGGACAACGTCTTAGTGAATTTGGCCTCCTACCTGGAAGATTTCGAGCGAAATGCACTTCAAAACGGGATTAAAATCCACTGGGCAGCTGATGCTGAAGAGCATAATCAGCACGTTCTAAGGATTCTCCAGGAGAAAAACTGCAAAGCTATCGTCAAGAGCAAATCCATTCTGACCGAAGAATGCCATCTGAATCCCTATCTGGAAAAAGAAGGAATAGAAGTGGTGGACACTGACCTGGGTGAGCGGATCGTTCAATTTTTGAATCAACCGCCAAGTCACATCGTCCTTCCTGCGATTCATTTAAAAAAGGGCGAAATCTCCGACCTTTTCCATGAAAAACTCCATACTGAAAAAGGAAACGAGGATCCTTATTACCTGACTCAGGCCGCCAGAATTCACCTCAGGGAAAAATTCCTCGGGGCAAAAGTTGCGATCACTGGGGTCAATTTCGGAATTGCTGAGACGGGCGAATTTGTCGTCTGCACAAATGAAGGCAACGCCGATATGGGCGTTCATTTGGCTGATGTCCACATTGCCTGTATGGGAATCGAAAAGATTCTTCCCCGCAGAAAAGATCTTGGTGTATTCCTGAGATTACTCGCCCGCTCTGCCACCGGACAACCCATCACCAATTACAATTCCCACTTCCGAAGTCCATCTCCAGGTAAAGAAATTCATATCGTGTTGGTTGACAACGGCCGAACTGCTCAACTGGCACGGGAAAAATTCAAGAATTCGCTCAAATGTATCCGCTGCGGCGCATGCATGAACACCTGCCCAATCTATCGAAGAAGCGGTGGGTTCAGCTATGGCAGTACAGTTCCCGGACCGATAGGCTCGATCCTTTCGCCGGGACTGGATATGAAAAAACACAGCACGCTGCCTTTCGCCTCCACGCTTTGCGGCAGCTGTTCGGATGTGTGTCCTGTGAAAATCAACATTCATGAGCAACTCTACGAATGGCGACAGGAGATCACAAAAACCCATGGGGAATTTGGTAAAGGACTTTCCATGAAGTTGGCAAATGGGATTTTCAAAAGTCCCCTGGCCTATAAAATCTCCGGAAATCTGATGCGTGCAGCATTGAGAGCTTTGCCGGACAGCATGATCTATCATCCTTTGAATACCTGGGGAAAAAGCCGAAACCTGCCGGAAACTCCCACGGAAACTTTTCAGCAATGGTATAAAAAGAACCGTCCATGAGCAGTCGGGAGAAAATATTGGCCGCCATCCGTGGCGTTTCTTCGGAAAGTAAATCACTTCCTGAAATTCCTGATTTTCCCCTTTCCGGGGATTTGGAGGAAGTTTTTAGCCAATCCATTTTAGGAAATAAAGGCGAGATTCTTTCCAAGGCCGAATTTGAAAAGTGGCTTCCAAGCATGAATTTTCAAAAAGTCATTTCACTTTCAGCCCATTTCAGGACTACCGGAAATTTAACTTTGCCGGAAGATCCCCACGAATTGGAAGATCTAGAATTGGCTATATTGGATGGACAATTTGGAGTAGCGGAAAACGGGGCCATCTGGCTGGAAGATACTAACCTTGGACTTCGCGCTTTGCCATTTATCACAGAGCATCTAGTGATTGTGCTCGACCGATCTAAGCTGGTCGAAACCATGCATCAGGGCTATGATTTAGTCGGAAATGCCCACTCAGGCTTTGGGCTTTTTATCGCAGGCCCATCCAAAACAGCTGACATTGAGCAATCGCTCGTCATCGGAGCACATGGGGCAAAGAGCCTGCGAGTGGTTTTGGTTTGAGATTAGATTATTGAATGAACTGCTATCCGATTTCCCTCTGAATCCAGAAAAACTCCCATATAACCGATGTCCGGAGCGATCATCCGCTTAGGAATCTGAACTTCTCCTCCTGCATCTTTCACGCGACTGAGTTCCACCACGCAGTCTTCTGAGGAAAAGTAAATCAGCGTTCCTGCCAGTTTGGAAGTATGATAGAAGTCTTTGTGAAATACTAAGCTCCCTCCTGCTCCACCTTTGCTTTCATCCCATGGAAACCAAGCCATTTGAAAATCGCCCATGTCCTGCTTGTTCAATATGCAGTCAAAAACTTTTTGATAAAATGCAATTGCCCGGTCCATATCCGCTACCGGGATCTCAAACCAACCTACTGTTACTGATTTCATAGCGTCTGGATTATTAGTTATGGGTTATTTAAAGTTCGGTGTTCGATATTCAAAATTCGAGATTCATTATTGAAATATTGAACATCAAACATCGAATGTCGAATAATGAAGACTAGGTTCTTACCATGTAATCGTTCCCTTACTTGAAAATTGATCATTGATCATTGTCCATTGATCATTTTTTAAACTCTGGTGAGCTTAATCGGATACGTTTTCCCTGCATTCCACTGACAGACGTAGATATTTTCATCCTGATCAATACACACATCGTGGCAATGCTTGAACACCGGCTCTTTTTGCACCATCAGTTGAAGTTCCCCATTTCGGTATTCAGGGGCTGTTCCACCCGGATTGGAGACTACTTTGTTGTCTTTGTCCAAAATCGTCACAAAGCCGGAATTGTCCGTCTGCTCCAAGTATCTCAATCTCGACCAACATACCCCGGCATAGAGATTCTCTCCATGGATCACCGGACGGCAAACGAATGCCCCGGGAAGAAAAATCGTCTCTAGATATTCTCCATCCATGGTAAAACGCTTGAAGGAATTGTGTCCTCGGGAGGTGCAGAGCAAAGTTGGAGCTTTTCCCCCACGCTGATCGATTGCTATGCCATGCGCTGTGCTAAACTGTGCATCTCCTTTCCCACTTCCCCCAAACTTTCGGATGAAATTTCCATTTTTATCGTACTGTAGGAAATACTGAGAACCATATCCATCCGCGATGTAGAGGTCTCCATTTGGCCCAACAGCTGTTTCTGTTGGAACCCAAGTCATTTTTTCAGTATAAATACCTGAAGTCAGGGGTGATGGGATTTCAGTGACGACTTTTCCATCGAGCGTAGTTTTCACCACTTTCCCACCATTATCCACTACCCAGAGATACTCCGCGTCGCCTTCATCCACCAAAGAAAGCCCGTGAGCCCGATCCATGTTGAGTGTCCAAGTAGCCAAAAGTTTCCCCGATTGATCATAGATGATGATGTTGTTTTTCACCTCATCCGTCACCATAATCATTCGGCCTTTTCGGTCCATGACCATTTCGTGGCAGTTGACCACAGGCACTTTTGCAGGATCGAGATTGCCCCAAGTGGGATCAATTTTATATTTGAAATCACCGTGTCCGAGAATGGTTTCCCGAGCGGCGAAAAGTGAAACATTAGGGTTGATGCTCATAGCTAATCCTAAAAAGGAGGTATTTTGGATAAATTTTCTTCGTGAGTTCATGGGCAAATTGATTAGCATAAGGTAATCTTTTCTGGAAAGATTGAAAAATTGGAAGCGCATAAATTCAACAAGGCCGTAGCCCTGATTAGAAAAATTTTGCATTTGGTATATGGAAATGCCTAAATTGGATCAACTCAAAATCAACCTACTATGAAGATCAAACACCTGTTGATAGGACTTTTGCTCATAAGCCCAATGGGCCTAAGCGCTCAGGAAATTGCGCTGCAACTCTACTCCCTCAGAAACGAAATGAAAGTCGATCCGGTCAAATACCATCAAATGATCGCCGAATGGGGTATTTCTGCGCTCGAAGGCGGAGGCGGCTACGGGATGTCTGATGCAGAATACCAAAAGCTCCTTGCCGATAATAAGTTAAAAATCGTCGGTGTCGGAGCGGACTACAACCGATTAAAAACCGATCCTGCAGGTATCATCGCTGATGCCAAAAAGTACGGTGCAAAATACGCAACCTGCTATTGGATTCCCCACGCAGAAGGCCCAATCTCTATGGAGGAGATTAAAGCAGCCACTGATCTCTTCAATCAGACTGGAGAAATGCTGGCAAAAGAAGGTATTACGCTGACTTATCATCCTCATGGCTACGAGTTTTCCAATTCGGGGAGTGGAACTCCAATGGATTATATGCTGAAAAATGCAAATCACTTTAAATTTAACATGGATGTCTTTTGGGTAAAAATGGGTGGTGGAGATCCCTTGGCTATCATGAAGGCCCATCCGGGTAAATTTCCCCAACTCCATCTCAAAGACAGAAAGATCGGTACTCCGGGTTCGCCTGACGGACGAGGAGACGTCGAAGCAAATGTTGTCTTGGGCACAGGCGACATCGATATTGCAGGCTTGATACAGGAAGCCAAAAAACAGGGAACTAAGTATCTGGTAATAGAGGATGAAAGCTCAAGATCGGTTGCTCAGATACCTCAAAGTGTTGCTTTTATAAAAAGTGAATTGAAAAAATAGATCTGAACTACATTTAAATCAAACCTTCCTGCAAAAGCAATTGGAAGGTTTTTTTGTGTAAACATCCTTGCTGTTTTTTTGTTAGCTTTCAGATCTGAATCCAAAATCAAAACAAAATGAAATTAACAAAATCCTTTTTCCTTGCTTTCGCGCTGGTTATGACTACCACGATTGCAGCATTTGCCCAATTACAAACTCCTGCAGCTAGTCCGGCGGCGACAGTATCTCAGGTAGTAGGCTTTACCAAAATTAGCATTGACTACTCCTCTCCAGCCGTGAAAGGCAGAAAAATCTTCGGAGAAATCGAGAAATACGGTGTGACTTGGAGAGCAGGAGCAAATGCTCAAACGATTATTGAATTCAGTACTCCTGTAAGTGTGGGTGGCAAAAATCTTCGTGCTGGAAAATATTCCATCTTTATGACGCCAGCGGCTTCGGGTGAGTGGACTGTACATTTGAACAGCAAAGCCGCTTCTGTATTTGCCTACATGAAAGAAGGTGCAATCGACGAGGAAGCTGTGGCTGCTGATGACGCGGTATCCTTCAAAGTAGCTCCTACTGCCGGAAATACCGAGCGACTACAGTATCACATCTCTGCCGAAAACAACAAAGTAGCGAAAGTAACTATGGCATGGGAAAAAGTCGTGATCTCATTCATGGTTGACACGCAAGTGGATCAGAAAATGGAAGGCTTTAAGTCTGCTTTTTAATGAATTAAGATTAGCCTAAAGGCTAGTATCACTGCTCAAATAAAATACAAAGCCCATGGAGTTTTCCATGGGCTTTTTGGTACTACTTTTTTTGTATATCCGTTTTTTTTCCAATAGTCTAAGAAAATAAGGTATGAAGTTCGATAAAACGTGCCTTGCATCGTGGACAGTCTACTGTCGACGATTATATGCCACTATCCAAGTTCATTTTTGATCAACAGGCAAAATTTTAGCTAATCCTATAATCATTTATCTGTTGATTGAGTTGGGCTCGATTTCATATAACTATCCCTCACCGCTTTAAACTCCGACCCGGCTTTCCAATTGGGCCATTTGTCAGAGTTGGCGAGGCTTTTTCCAACATTGTAAAGGATCTGGACATCATCAACAGCTCCATCCAGATTCCAGCGGCTGGTGTGGTATTCATCAGATGGCTTGTGGTAGTAAACGGCCACATACTCGTCTTGAAGCTGTTTTCCGTATTCCTTTCCTTTTTCCACATGATCGATCCCAGTCCCGAAATACAAGGCTGGAATTCCGATTTTAGCAAAGTTAAAATGATCGGAACGGAAGTAATAGCCTGCCACGGGATTGGGTTCTGGAGCACTGTAGCGACCTAGCTTTTCCAGTTCCACATTGAGCAAATCTTCCATTTCTGACTGTCCCGAACCAATTATCGAGACATCTTTCATTTTTCCGTAAGGATTGATTCCGTCCATATTGATATTGGCCACGGTCTTTTGCTTAGGATAAATCGGGTTTTCGGCATAGTAGGCCGAACCCCAAAGACCTTGTTCTTCGGCCGTCACCGCAAGGAAAATCACGGAACGATCTGGAGTTTGGTCTGTAGCAAAAGCCTTGGCCAAAGCCAAAAGCGCAGCAGTTCCTGAGGCATTGTCCAAGGCCCCATTGTAGATGCTATCTCCGGTTTCATCCGGCTTTCCTATCCCAAAGTGATCCCAATGGGCGGTATAGATGAGGTATTCCTCTGGTTTTGTCTCTCCAGTGAGTTTGGCCACTACATTTTTGGAGACATTATACTCAGCCTCGACTTGGATGGAAGCAGACAGATTCACACCCAAAGGCATGCCTTGAAAATCGGGTTTACGAGCAGCCGATAAGAGTTCAGAATCATTTTTTCCAGCCATTTCAAATAGTTTTTTAGCTGAAGGCAAAGTCAACCAGCCTTCGAAGCCAAGCTTATTAGTTTCCTTTCCACGATCATCCAAATACAAAATCGGCTGATGATGCTTTCCCTGAATCACGTTAAATCCATATCCTGCTGGTATGGTATTGTGCACAATCAGGCAACCCAAAGCCCCTTGCCTCGCCGCTTCTTCATATTTATAAGTCCAGCGTCCGTAATAGGTCATGGTGTTCCCCTTGAAAAGCGAGACATCCTCTGTCCCGAAGCCTGGATCGTTGACTAGGACGACGACGATTTTTCCTTTGACGTCAATATTTTTATAATCGTCCCAACCATACTCCGGCGCAACGATCCCAAAGCCTGCAAAAACTACTTCAGCATCTTTGATCTCCACCAAGGAATCCGTCTTTTGCGTCCACATTACAAAGTCTTGAAATCCTGTGAGCGAAACGGAAGAATTTGGATTTTTGAGTTCCATGGTTTCCGAAGACTTGCTTACTATGGAAACCATCGGTACATCTTGGTAGTAGGAATCGCCATTTCCAGGCTCCAAACCCAACTTTTTGAATTCATCTTCCAAAAACTTGATCGTGATCTCCTCTCCAGCGGTGAAGGGTCTTCGTCCTTGAAATTCATCTGAAGCGAGTGTAATCAAATTGGGTTCTAAGTCCGAAACTTGAAATTGGTAGTTGGACTGCTTTGGTGCTTGGCAACTTGCTAGAGCTGCAGTCACCAAGAATAATATGGAAAGCGATTTTTGCATAAATTCTTGATTTTGTTTAAGGAAATTGGGGATAAGGTACCAAGTTAAAACATTCTACAAATCCACCTTCCAAAATGTCACCAAAAAGGATTGAGGTTTGTATCAACGTGCCGTCGAAACTAAAACGTGGTCAGTCCCTGTCAAAAAGTTTTTCCACTTGATTCCCTGATGCATAGCATCTATTTGGTATCTACCTGTTGCTTCAAGTCAAATTTGCCTTACCTTTGTGACCTAGCGGCACGACCAGCTCCTGCTGAATCCCCCAGGTCCGGAAGGAAGCAAGGGTAAGCAGTTGTAGCGGTGCGATGCCGCTTCTTTTTTGCCTTAAATTTTCCAAATTGGCTACTTTTAGGAATTCCTTATCCTGATTTAAATCCTAACTTTGTTCGTTAGCCTATTGTAAATCAAAATTCCGCTTGTGTATTTTACTCAAGCATTCACCAAAAACCTATTCTTATGAAATTCTTTATTGATACAGCCAATTTGGACGAAATCCGCGAAGCCTATGATCTTGGCGTTTTGGATGGTGTGACTACCAATCCCTCACTGATGGCCAAAGAAGGCATCAGCGGTGAAGCCAAGGTCAGAGCTCACTACAAGGCGATTTGTGATATAGTGGACGACAAAGTTTCCGCTGAAGTAATCGCTACAGACTACGCAGGCATGATCAGCGAGGGAAAAGAACTGGCGAAAATCGATGACAAAATCGTAGTGAAGATCCCGATGATCAAAGACGGGATCAAAGCGATCAAATACTTTCACAGCGAGGGAATCCGCACCAATTGTACGCTGGTTTTTTCCGCAGGTCAAGCTATCCTTGCTGCCAAAGCTGGGGCTTCTTACCTCTCTCCTTTTATCGGAAGACTGGACGATATTTCTTATGACGGCCTGGAACTGATCGGTCAGATCGTTCATATCTACCAGAATTACGGATTCGAAACAGAAATTCTTGCTGCATCGGTCCGTCACAGCATGCACCTCATCAAATGCGCCGAACTTGGTGCTGACGTGGTGACCTGTCCACTAAAAGTAATCACCGGATTGCTCAAGCATCCACTTACGGACTCGGGTCTGGCACAGTTTCTGGCTGATCATGCTAAAGCGGCCGGAAAATAAAACACCAAAGAGGCTGTTTCTACAAGGATACAGCCTCTTTTTCAATCCCAACGTATGTATATCATTAAAGTAAAAGGAAAAGCTAAAATTCCGGATTACATTCAGATCCGAGACGAAAACTTTGTTTTGGTCGCTTATTTCCGAGCAGACAGACCGCTTAAAAACATTGAAAAGTTTGGTTTGGAAGGAAAAGAAACACAACTGGAAGAAGTGATTAAAAATTTAGCCTTCGGAAAACTTCAAAAACTAGATCTCTAAATAATGGATTTCAGTACCAAACCAGTGCTTCAGGTCATGCAGGCCACAATTTTCCAAGGAGAGACGCCTGTATTGTCCGATGTCAACTTTTCTGTCGAACAGCATGAATTTGTCTTCCTTATCGGTCGGACAGGAAGTGGTAAAAGCTCCCTTCTCAAAACACTCTACGCAGATCTAAAACTTCAATCTGGTCTTGCCGAAATAGTAGGATATTCACTCACCAAAATTAAAAATAGTGAAGTCCCTTTTCTCCGCCGCAAAATCGGGATCATTTTTCAGGACTTTCAGCTTTTCAGTGACCGCACAGTCTGGGAGAATCTATTGTTTGTTCTAAAAGCCACAGGCTGGACTGATCCAGTTAAAATCAAAGAACGAATCAGCGAGGTATTGATACAGGTAGGCTTGACAGACTCATTGCAAAAAATGCCCCATCAGCTGTCAGGCGGGGAGCAGCAGCGTGTGGTGATTGCAAGGGCCCTACTCAACGAACCATCTATTTTATTGGCTGATGAACCTACAGGAAATCTTGACCCTGACGTGGCCGATGGGATTTTTAAACTTTTTCAGGACATCAACAAAAAGGGAACAGCCATTCTTATGGCAACACATAATCATGAGTTGCTGCGTAAATTTCCTTATCGGGTTTTGAAATGTGAAAAAGGAAGATTGCTGGACAGTCAGCTGCATGATGTATCCTTTGGATCTTCTTTTTGACAGTTTAAAAACTAAAAAAAACAATTGACACTAACCTATCGGTAAGAGCGGTAGACCACTATATTTTAATTTTTTTCTAGGATATATGACGTGATTTAGGAATATTAAGTATGCAAATGACTTAATATCAACCACTATCAAAATCTTATCCTATGAAAAAGCTGTTTTACTCGACCACTTTCCGGGGAATTGCACTTGCAATTTCCATCGGAGTAGCTTTAGTAGCTTGTCAATCCGAACAAGATTTATCGCTTCCTGATTCACAGGAATTGGAAATCATCAAGTATCAAAATGGTGATATCATTCCGGGAAAATACATCGTAACGCTTAATCCCACGGGCCTCAATTTACGGAAAGACATGAGCTATGCATCTGTGCAGGCAACTATGCGAAAAACCGGAAGTTCAATCTTGGCTAAGTACAGAATCGCTGATGCCAATATCGAGCATGTCTATGGCAGTACAATTGAAGGTTTTTCTGTAAGCTTAACGGATGAACAATACGCTGTGCTGGCAAAGGATCCATCTGTCAAAGCCATCGAGCCGGATCGAATTATTGCTTTGGCTCCCCCTCCCGGTAAAGGACCAGGTAGCGGCGGGGGCGGAGGAAGCACAGGTCAAACTACACCTTGGGGAATTACCCGGGTAGGTGGTTCATTGAATTACTCGGGTTCTGGAAAAGCCTTCATCTTGGATACCGGAATAGATTTGGATCACCCGGACTTAAATGTCAGCACAACTCTTGGCTTCAATGCCTTTACCAGTGGAAGGGATGCGGGTTCACTTGATGATGGCAATGGTCATGGAACCCACGTAGCTGGAACAGTAGCAGCCATCAATAATACTATAGGTGTAGTAGGTGTGGCTGCTGGAGCTTCAGTAGTTCCAGTAAAAGTTCTTGATTCAAGGGGTTCCGGATCTTATTCAGGGGTCATAGCCGGCGTGAATCATGTCGCAGCAGTTGGCAATTCAAGTGACGTGGCAAATATGAGCTTAGGCGGTCCTGTTTCCCAAGCATTAGATGATGCGGTCTTAGCTGCTTCCTCCAAAGTGAAATTTGCAATTGCGGCAGGAAACAGCTCAGCTAATGCGGCCAATTATTCTCCTGCACGGGTAAATGGGATAAATATTTACACCATTTCGGCTATGAACAGTTCTGATGTGTTTGCCACATTTTCTAATTTTGGCAACCCACCCATTGATTTTGTTGCGCCGGGAGTTAGTATAAATTCCACTTGGAAAGATGGCGGATACAATACCATTAGCGGAACGTCCATGGCTGCACCCCATGTCGCTGGAATATTATTGTTTGGCGGCTCAGTGAATTCTGGTGGAACTGTCAAGAATGATCCTGATGGAAATCCTGACACAATCGCGGTCCGATAACACTGCAATCCCATTATAATTAAAGGCGACCTTAACAGTCGCCTTTAATTATTTCAGGTTAAGAAAATGTTAAACCTGTCTAAAATCATTTTTCTTTTTCCATGTTAAGCTTACTTTGGAATGATGGAAGCGATCGCATCTTTTTTAATCCTCCTTATTATCTATTTCCTCGGCATTCTCGCAATAGTTCAATTAGCTATTAGGCCGATGAAGCGAATGGTTGATAATGGGGATGGAACCAATAAACATTGGGAGACCAATCACTTGAAAATTTTGGCTTTAAGCTTTTTGCTTTCACTCATCACGACCACTATTGCCTACCTGATTTTTCCCTGATCAATCCTTGTAGGGAATCGTGTTCGTGTGGGTCTTTTCAGGAACTGCATTTACTCTGAGCTCGATAAATTGATTGAGATCATTCTCCCCTTTTACCAGTTCAAAGGCATCATACAATTCTCCCACGGCAGTGAAGGATTCAAATTTCAGGCGATTCCCTTCCATCGTTATCACCTGAAAAAGCTGGGTATTTTCGGCAGTTCGGTCACGCTGACCTCCCTTTTCGGTCCAGTCATCTCCGATATCGTACATTTTTCCTCCTGAAACAGAAACGACATAAACCGTTCCTGTCATGTCTTTCATATTCAACCCATTCATCACATTCTCTCCTGGCGCCACTCTGCCACGGGCATAAGCGTGATCGTGGCCCTGCAGCGCAATGTCAACTTTGTATTTGTCAAATATCGGCTTCCAGAGATTTCTTAATGCCTCATTGTCTCTACCGTTGGAGGCTGAAAAAAGTGGATGGTGATAACTCACAATTGTCCAGCTTTTTGGGTTTTTGGACAGAATCTCTTCGAGCCAGGTAGCCTGAAGCTCATGGTCCCGGTTGGAGTCCAGAAAGATAAATCGGACATCCTGATAATCCATGTAGTAAGCGGTCTCCTCCAGACCCTTGGGCCCATTGAGGGGCAAGGTAAATTGTGGCTTCCATTGAACCGAAAGGCTTCTCACTTTTTGATCTATCTCCTCCTGATTTTTTGCACGGTATTCATGATTACCGGGAACAGGCATGGACGGGACCATACTATGAATGAAACCACCTGCAGTAAACCATTCGTGCCATTCTTGCTCGCGATGCGCAGTATTGATCAGGTCTCCGGCGTGAATGATGAATTTCGAATCGGGGGCCTTTCTGAATCCCTCCCGAATCAGGCGAGACCAAAGTTCCAGCACATAATTCTGCGCATCTCCCACATATAGAAAAGAAAATTTATCTCCCGGGTTAGCAGAAGCCGTCTTAAACTGAAACCACTCACTCCAACGCTCTCCATCTCCAACCCGATAAGCATAAGTAGTATCAGGTAACAAATCCCTGAATTCAACCGAATGATAATTGGCAATTACTTCTGCAGTTTGGATCGAACTGGCATCCAAAACTTCGGTTTTGGCGGTCAACGTTTTTCCGTTTCTCCAAAACTTCGGAGCGGCAGTGGCGACTGCGATTTCCGCATAACCTGCTTTAATCTCCGTATTTGTTCGCCAGGTTACATTGACCTCAGTGGCAGGATTCTGCCCAAAGTTCAGAACGATTCGATCGGGATATTCAGAAGGTTTTGACCAATCAAAATGAAATTTGGGTTCTTTGTAAACCCTTGCCTCCTGAGCAAAAAGCTGAAAGGAGGAAATCAGAAAAAGCGACAGGCAGATTAGTGTTCGTGATTGCATGGAAATTATTGAAATCAGTTAAAATTTTTTGAAAATTTAAAAACAACCCAATCTATTCAATTTCTACTTTTTGCCTATCCCAATCAAATAAAATAACAATTCCATTACTGGCAATTGACTTTTAAAAAGTTCAAAAAAAAACCGGCACTAGGCCGGCTTTTAAATTTCAAATTAGATTAATAAATCTTTGTATCCGGTTTCTATCCAGCAACAAACAAACTGTTTTGAAGCTCATCTTTGCTTTCTTTAGACAGTTGACCGTCGTCTGTTGACGATTTGAAATCAATTTGTCTTCTTAAGATTCTCTTTAGCCTGAACGAAATTCGCATCCAGTGCGATTGCTTCATTAAAGGCTGTTTTAGCTTCAACTTTTGAATTTTGATCCAAATAAATCAATCCTTTCAAATTGAGCGCAGCAGCTTTCATACTGACCTCCTGTGTTTCGGTCTGAGATTTTGGAAATCCGATTTTCTCATCTGCTTTAGAGTTTTTTACCAACATATTCACAGAATTCATCGCTTCCTCATATCGCTTAAGATTGTATTGGAGGAATGCCGATTTATAAAGGCTGAAATTATCTCCTGTCAACAAATAAAGGCTTTCGAAATGTGGCAAGGCACGGTCCAAAGCTCCCAATTGCTCTAAGGAGTAGGCGGCAATTTCCAAAGCACCGACATTTTTGCTGTTGCCTTGCAGCAAATCCAAGGATACCAGAGCGGCAGAGGCAAATTGACTGTTGTCAAAATAAATATTGCCCAAAGCCTCCATGTAGCGGGGATTCTCCGGGTTACGGATCATGAGATCGTATAATTTGGTTTTTGCCATTTCCAGATCACTATACCGAATTGCCGCTTGATAGGCCGTTTGGTCTGCTGCGTTAAGTGCGGCTTTGATCTTTGGATCCAGTTTTGGAATAGAATCAGTTGCTGTTTGGGCAGCAAGATTTCCGGCACAAAAGGCCAGGAGCAGCAGTAAGAATGTGCGCTTCATTGTCAATCAGTTGTTTTTTTGGTGATGTGATGTGTATCCTTAGGAGCAATGCCTTTGCTACGGGCAATGTCCAACATTAGTTTTCGTGCGGATTCAGGATTGTTTTGAATTTTGCCCTCCAATATAGCTTCTTTTATTTCTTCCTTGATTTCACCGATGATTTTTGAAGGTGAAAGCCCAAAAGTTTCCATGATTTCTTCACCGCTGACCGGAGGCTGAAAATTCCGAACTTGATCTTTTTCTTCCACTTCCTTCATTTTTTCCTCCACCTTGTCGAAGTTTTCAAGGTAGCGCTTGACTTTTTTGTTGTTTTTGGAGGTGATATCTGCGCGACAGAGGGTCATTAAGTCCTCGATATCATCGCCCGCATCAAAAAGCAATCTTCGCATGGCCGAATCAGTCACTTCGTCTTTGACCAAAGCGATGGGTCGGAGGTGAAGACGAACGAGTTTTTGCACATACTTCATCCGGTCATCCATCGGAAGTTTCAAACGGCGAAAGATATTTGGAGTCATTCGGGCTCCCCGATCTTCATGTCCATGAAAGGTCCAGCCCACTTTGGGATTGAAACGCTTGGTCGCAGGCTTGGCAATGTCATGCATAATCGCAGCCCAGCGAAGCCAAAGATTATCGGTCATGAGACATACATTATCCAATACTTGGAGCGTGTGGTAGAAATTATCTTTATGCGACTTGTCATCGACCGAATCCACTCCCTGCAGTTCGACCATTTCAGGAAAAAACTCATGCAAAAGCTTCGAGGCAAACAGAAGCTTAAATCCATAGGAAGGCTTTGGGGTAGCAACGATTTTATTTAATTCATCAATTATTCGCTCTGCGGAAATAATCTGAAGCCTTGCCGCGTTTTCGGAAATGGCAAAAAAAGTGTCCGCATCTATATCGAAGTTCAATTGGGCTGCAAATCGCACTGCACGCATCATCCGCAAAGGATCATCTGAAAAGGTGATTCCCGGCTCAAGTGGGGTTTTAATGATTTTTCGCTTCATATCACCCAACCCGTCAAAAGGGTCAATCAAATCGCCATAATCTTCCCGATTAAGTGAAATCGCCAATGCATTGATCGTGAAATCCCTACGCTCCAAGTCCTCCTGCAAAGTTCCGTCTTCCACGATTGGCTTTCTGGATTCCAGCCGGTAGGACTCTTTTCTAGCTCCCACAAACTCTATCTCCCAGTCATCGAGTTTGAGCATCGCCGTACCGAAGTTTTTGAAAACCGAAAGCGGGACATGCTGATCAAATGATTTGGCAACCTCCTGGGCCAGCTTGATCCCGCTTCCTACGCAGGTAAAATCGATATCCTTGCTTGGACGGCCTAATACAAGGTCACGGACATAGCCGCCGACGACGTAGGATTTAATACCTAGCGTAGCACTTGCTTTCGCAACTTTTCCGAATATTTCGAGCTCGTCTAGCTTGGCTTTTAAATTCATCCAACAATAATTTTTACATCACCTTCCGGACCCAGAAACATTTCTTTAGTACTTGGACCCAAAAGCGGGAAATAAAGTTCGGTTTGCGAATCAGCCTCATTTTTCTCATGATCAATTTTTGCCAAAACCGGCTGCGAGATCTGAAAAAGCAATTTGTTCCAATTAGGCTCCCGGATCAATGAAAAACGGATGTTACCATCTTGGATAGGTGCGCTTCTAATCACCCGGCTGACCGGACTATGGTAGATCGTGGGCTTAGAGGAAAAATCCACAATATCCAAGGAAACCTCTGCAAATGGCTCACACACAGTGCGGATCTGAAATGTATCAAACAAGAGAAACGTCCAGTCATAGCCCATTTCAGGTTTCCAATTCTCCGTTTTCAGGAGTGTGAGATTCTTTCCGTTTCCTTCACGGATAGTGACCTGTCCTTTTTCACGGAAGGTTTTGACTATAGCTTGCTGATCCAATATTTCTGTGGTTTGATGCAAAAATAATCAGATTATCCGGCCTGAGTTGCTAAAATCTAAAACACAGGATAATCAACCGCATTTTTGGTGGATTTTTTCGCTTTTGTGTGATGGGTTAATCAAAACGTCCTCCTCCCTTCCCCGACATTTTCCTCCAAAAATCAATCAAGCCCTTGACATGATCCCAATCATTTTGTCTAATTTATAAACATATAAATGTTAAAATAATTAACATTTTGAAAGAATTCAGCTTGTTGCCCTTGGGATTTGTAATCCCGAGGTCCGATCACGGGATTTGCAATCCAAAACGATTTGTCCAGCCCCGATGGATATATCGGGGGAGAAGCAGGACAACAAAACAAAATAACTATTAACTGCGGCAGTGGAGACACTGCCTTGGGCGACCCTCAAGCATTAACTGCTGGAACTATCTCGCTTCCGCAGGAAGCCTATTTCGCAACGCATATTTCACGAAGCGTATTTCCGCTCTTCGTATTTCGTACTTCATATTTCGTACTTCCAATGTTTCTCAACTGCCATTCTCACTTCAGCTTCAAATACGGGACGATGTCTGTGGAAGCGCTGATCGCTGAGGCGAAAGGTAAAAAACTCGATGCCCTCGCCCTCACGGACATCAACTGCACGGCAGGGATTTTCCCCTTTATCCGTGCTGCGCAAAAATCCGGAATCCATCCCGTGATCGGCATCGACTTCCGCAACAGCACGCAACAAAAATACATCGGACTGGCCCGGAATCAGGAAGGATTATACGAGCTCAACCGGCACCTCTCCGATCACCTTGTCCATAAAAAGGAGTTCACCTCTAAAGCCCCTGCATTTGAAAACAGCTTCGTCATCTATCCTTTGCCGGAGAAGTTGATTCCCCTGCGGGAAAATGAATTCGTCGGCGTGCATCCCGGACAGCTCAACCGCTTGATTTCCTCTCCCTGGTTTCGAAAAAAGGAAAAGCTCGTACTACTCCAACCGGCGACTTTTTCATCCAAAGTTCAGTTTAGCGCACATCGCCTTTTGCGAAGCATCGATCTAAACACACTCCTCAGCAAACTACCAAAAGAAGCGCAAGGCGATGCCACCGATCAATTCTACAGCTATGCTGACTTGGTCTCCCGCTGCGAAAGCCACAGCTATTTACTCGTCAACGCCCAAAAGCTACTCGAGCAATGTCAGTTCTCATTCTATTTTCAGGCAGTCAAAAACCGTCGCGATATCTTGGGTTCGGATTGGGAGGACTTTGACTTTCTCCGACAGGAGGCATTCAAAGGCGCACTGCGACGCTATCCCAACCTGCAGCCTGAGGTCAGTACACGCATCGAAAAAGAGCTCGAACTCATCCAGCAAAAAGGATTCGTATCTTACTTTCTGATCAATTACGACATCGTCACTTTTGCGCAGCAGCGCAACTTCTACCATGTCGGTCGGGGTTCCGGTGCCAACAGCATCGTGGCCTATTGTCTCGGGATCACGGACGTGGATCCGATCGAGCTGGACTTGTATTTCGAGCGGTTTATTAATCTGTATCGGGAAAATCCCCCTGACTTTGACATTGACTTCAGCTGGACCGATCGGGATGAGGTCACGGATTACATTTTTCAGAAATACAACCGCGACAAGGTCGAGCATGTGGCACTGTTGGGCTCCTACAGTACGTTTCAGTACAACTCCGTCTTTCGCGAGCTGGGAAAAGTCTTCGGACTTCCCAAGTCAGACATCGAGTCCCTGATTCATTTTGCTAACAAGGAAGGCTACGAACCTGATCAATTCGGCAAGCTGATCATCAAGTACAGTCAGGTGCTGCACGACATGCCTTCGCATCTGACGATTCACGCCTGCGGGATCTTGATTGCGCACAAACCCATTCACTATTACACGGCGACAGATATGCCGCCAAAGGGCTTTCCCCTCGCCCACATTGATATGCATATCGCTGAGGATATCGGCCTGCACAAATTTGACATTCTGAGTCAGCGGGGACTTGGACACATCAAGTCAGCCATCGAGACCATCTATCAAAATCAGGGCGTAAAAGTGGATATCCGCGAAGTCGATAAATTCAAAAAAGACCCGAAAATCAAGGAAATGCTGCGGACGGGTCATACGATTGGTGCCTTCTACGTGGAGTCTCCAGCCATGCGAATGCTACTGGCAAAGATGAAAGCAGACGAATACCTGGAACTCGTCGCAGCCAGCTCCATCATCCGACCCGGAGTCGCCCGCTCCGGGATGATGCGGGAGTACATCCTGCGTCATGTGGATGAAGAGCGAAGAAAAACGGCTCATCCCGTACTCGCCGAGATCATGCCTGAGACCTATGGAATCATGGTGTATCAGGAAGACGTGATCAAAGTTGCCCACTACTTTGCAGGGCTGAGTCTGGGCGAAGCCGATGTACTACGAAGAGGCATGAGTGGAAAATCCCGTTCCAAGGACGAGTTTCAGCGGATCAGGGAGAAGTTTTTCAGCAACTGCAAGGAAATGGGTCGGGAAGACAAAGTTGCGGCTGAAGTCTGGTATCAGATCGAAAGCTTTGCAGGATATTCATTTGCCAAAGGCCACTCGGCTTCTTTTGCGGTGGAGAGCTATCAAAGTATGTACCTGAAAGCCCATTTCCCACTGGAATTCATGGTGGGCGTGGTCAATAACTTCGGAGGATTTTACCATACCGAATTCTACATTCATGAGCTGCGAATGAACGGAGCGGACATTCAGGCTCCGCACATCAACGAGAGCGAATACCTGACTCGCATCACAGGAAAGACCGTGTACTTGGGCCTGATCCACATGAAGTTTTTGGAAAAAACGACGGTAGAAAAGCTTCTGCTGGAGCGTCGTGAAAATGGGGCTTTTCTGGGTTTGGCGGACTTTGTGGCGCGGGTTGCGGTCAGTCTGGAGCAGCTGCTGATCCTGATCCGCATCACTTGCTTTCGATTTACAGGAAAAACCAAACAAGAACTGCTTTGGGAAGCCCATTTCATTCTGAACAAGAAGAAAGCCATTCCTGCTACCAATGAGCTTTTCCGCTCCGGAGGATTATCCTTTGGCAATCGTCAACCCGAAATTCCGCTCTTGGAAGCTGTGGACATCCGACAGGAAATACTCGATCAGATCGATATCCTGGAGTTTCCACTGGACTCCCCTTTTCACCTGGTCAAAGATCAGAGTATTCAAGGAATCAAAGCCAAAGACCTGCAAAGTCATCTGGGGAAAACGGTGATGATCCTAGGTTATCTGGTCACAGTGAAATACACTCGGACAGTGAAGGGCGAAGTGATGAACTTCGGGACTTTTCTGGATCGGGACGGTGACTGGATCGACACGGTTCACTTCCCTCCTATAGTCAAAAAACACCCCTTCAAAGGCCGGGCAATCTATCGGATTGAGGGAAAAGTGACAGAGGAATTCGGCTTCTACTCGATCGAAGTGAATTTACTGGAACGAATGGCGTACTGGAATGCTGGGGAGGACTGAGTATCAAGAAAAGCTCCATTGGAGCTATTTAGCGAAGGGCCAGGCTGTGGGGAGGTGGCTTTTTAGGGCCTGAAAGTTTAGGAAATTTCTCCCGGTTTTTTCTCAGGGTTTCTCCAAGTGTTAAATACTGAATAAACTATGATGCTTTTCTCCTGCAGTTCAAAAATGATTAAAAAAGGAAACTTGGTAACTGCAGCCTCCCGATATGGAGCCCTTTTCATGGGGAATTGTTGAGGTTGTGCCAGCATACGATCAAAACACTTGTCCAAATGAGTCAAAAAAATCTCGCCAAGACCAACTTTAGCACTTTCGTAGTACTGATACGCATCAATGATCTCAAGTCTAGCTTCCTCTTTTAAAATTAATTCCAGCTTCATTTCACCGACTTTCTAGCTTCTTCTTTCACCTCTTCCCAAGAAAAGGAGCTAGAATGACCAGAAAGATGCTTTTCCCGTCTCTGATCAAAAATTCTATAATCAGCTTCTGTCAATTCGGAATCGCTCAAGGAAATAGTCTCAAGTAATTCCTTGATTTTTTTCAGGACACTTTCTTCCTTAGTTCTGAGAAGCATCTCTATCAATTCTAGTTTTGTTGCCTGTACATCCATCTTTTTATAAGATTCTTTGGATAAAGATACCAATATCTGCACAATTTGGTTTCAACCCAATCGAAGTCAACTCATATGTACGAATAGCGTATTGAAATGCGGGGAGTTTAATATGATCAAGATCAAAATTCTAAACCAAACACCTAATTCAGCTAATTTCTCTCCATTGCAAATATTCCATATTTTTAACTTATGCAAAAGCCAGAAGAACCCAACAAAGTCGAAGAACCGCTCTCCGAGTATGGGCACTATACTTATGCCGACTACCTGACTTGGCAGATGGATGAAATGGTGGAATTAATCAAGGGGAAAATCTTCAAGCAAGCCGCTGCACCTCGAGTCAATCATCAGCGAGTTTCTCTGAACGTATCAAATCATCTTTATAATTACTTAAAAGGTGAAAAATGTGAAGTATTTACAGCACCTTTTGAAGTAAGACTTCCGGTCAAATCCAAAAGAAACGAGGATATAGACACCGTAGTGCAGCCTGATATCTGCGTGATCTGTGATCCCGAAAAAATAGACGAATTCGGATGCATCGGGGCACCTGATTTGATTATTGAAATCCTTTCTCCAGGAAACAACCGAAAAGAAATCCAAAACAAATACGAGGTGTATGAGGAGTCCGGCGTTCAGGAATATTGGGTGATTCATCCCAATGAGTGTACCTTGATGATTTATACTTTGGCTGAGGGAAAATACCTTCCTTCGAAACTTTTTACCATCGGAGAAATCGTCGAATCCAAAGTGATCTCAAGTTTCAAACTTGACTTGACTGAGGTCTTTGAAAATATCTGATCCTCAAAACTAAGTCATTTCCTTTTAACCAGCATGCATCCTGGGGCTATTATAAGACTTGCCTTTCGCACTTTTATCCCCCTTAGAACCAAATTCTCTATAGTCACGGTAGTAAAAAAATTGCTTGTTAAGTAAATAAATGTGGTAACATAAATCAAAAATCAGACAAATTACGTTATCTTAGGAGACAATTTACCGATAAAAGCCATGGCAAAGAAAATCCTCAAAGTCAGCGAGCCTGCAATTGCAGTTTATCAAAAAGCACATTTGTCTGCTCAAGACATTCTTAGAGTAGACTTTGACTGGCTGGATGAGCCACTTAATCGGGTTGATACTTTTCGCAATGGCCTTGACAAAAGCTCATTTGAGAGCTTTAAGGAGCTTTCAGGCTTGGATTACAATACACTTGCTGATGCATTGGGAGTCTCTGCCAAGACTCTGCAGCGCAAAGATGTTTTTGATACCGGTCAATCTGAAAAGCTCTACGAATTGGCCGAGCTTTATGCGATCGGGGTTAATTACTTTGGTCGCGAGGGGTTTCGCAGATGGATGGAGCGTCCGCTTTTTTCACTCGGCAATCGGATCCCCCTGGATCTGATCGATGTCTCTGCGGGGCTTGACCTACTCAAGGCAGAGATCATGCGATTACAGCACGGGATTACTATTTGACAAAAATGAAAGTATTCCGACTGGCGCTAACCCAATACTGCGACGCAAGCGGTGAAGGAGCCAAAATCTACGGAGGCAGGTGGAATCTTCCGGGCACTCCGGCAGTCTATGCCGGATCAAGTGTCTCAGCTTCCTTACTGGAGCGATTGACAATTGATCCCGAACTGCTATCTGCTGATCGCTATATCCGCTATGCTGTCATGGAAATCAACATTCCAGACCAACTCATTTTTATGCCCAAAACAGATGAGTTACCCTTGGGATGGAATCAAATCCCGGCAGTCAGAGCATCAATGGAATATGGCACCGACTTGTTAAAATCAGGCCTTCTTTGCTTTGCTGTACCCTCGGTTGTGGATCAGAATTCCCTGAATTATGTAATCAACCCACTTTCCGGCAATTTCAATTCGCTTGAATTTAAAAGCTATCCTCTTGAACTTGACAGGAGGATTTTGAGATGATTTTATTGATGCATTTTGCCAATTTTCTGCTCGTGGTTAAAGGCTGGGTGGCTATAGTGCGTCTTCAAAAAATCCAGCGTATTTCCGAAAAGAAACTTGTTGAGGATATCCTCAGGTTCGACGTATTTGTTGTTTAAATCACTCAGACAATTCTTTGAATCGAGATAACGCTCTATTTCCAACAATAGTCCCTGTGCCATAGCAGGAAAATCTTCTGCTGTCCAGATTCCCTCCAAGGGATTGATCGTGCCGTCAAAGTCCGATCCGAGTCCGACCTGATCCCAGGCTGGCAATCCTCTGCTGTCAAGCAGCTCGCCGATATGCCTGAGATGAGCCCAAATCAGACGACAGGAGGACTCAAACCCCTGTTTCCTGTCTCCAAAAACAGGTTTTCGGATTGCCCGAGAATTTCCGAGCCGATTGGCATCCAGCTGTAGGGCAAAAAACCCTCCCGAGCTCATAATCTCAAGAATATCTTCATCGTAAAAATTGATCTCTGCCTCACAAAACAGGGGGTGGTGAAATCTTCCCTTTTCCTCCCAGCTACAGCCTGTAACCGCCCCATGACTTACAATTAGCGGGCTTTTCCCTTTTACTCGATTTCCATTCCAGGCATATATCTCCTTTCTGGACTGTAAACTCATGTGCTTCAAGTCCACCAGGATGGGTCTGCCATTGCGGTCATCCAAAAGTGACTTGACCACAGTCCATCCCAACTCCGTGAACCCTACTCCCATTTGAGGTTTTTGATTGACCAAAGGCCCAAGTTTCTCCAAACTCGGGGCATGCCCGCAAAAGTCATTGCTGAAATTGTGTGCGAAAGTGATAAAAAATGGCGAATGCCTCCAATTTTTCAGCCTGTCTATATTCCGGAGGACTTGCTTTTCGCTAGTTTCCTTCCCGAAGGCTCCAAGACCTGAATTGAAAACATGACTCCCCTCTATTGTGGGTATGATTATGAGCGAATTTTCTTTGGTGAGTTCTTGTGAAACCGCTTTCCATGAATCTGAAATTTCCCATAATAAAATTTCACTTCCACGGGGACAACTTTTTTCCGCATTCAATAAAAACCGCATCTCCCCTTCCAGTTCATTGAAATAATTCAGCTGTTTTTGGAGATGTCTGACGCGCCGAAAACCAATTCCGGTTACCATATTGGCAAAAAATGCGGTCAAAGGCCCGTTTAACATCCCGTTTACGAAAAACCCTTTTTCAAAAGGATACAAAGACACAAAGGCAATTTTCACTCCTCCACTGTGGAGTGATGCATACGTGGCCTGATAATACCGGGTCAACCCAAAAACACGGTTTAGGAGCTTTTTTAGAAAGCCTGGAGAATCGTGTTTCCAAAGACTGGATTTGTCTGACAGGCTTCTATCAAAGCTGTGGCCGTAGGTTTTGAGATTTGGATGCACATGCCAGTCTGCAATTGGTAAGTTCATGGAGATTCAATGCGTTACAGACTAAAATTAACTCCAATGGGAGCTTTTTTTTGAATCAAAAACACTAACCAAAAATTGATTTTAAGTACAAATCACTAAAAAATCCAATTCAAACCCTCAGGATTAGGATCTCCAAAAAATGACCTAAACCCTCAAATGGGTTTTAGTCACAGCCTCCAAGAAAAAATATTGTAGGACTATAAACTCCAATGAGCTATCAATCTTATTTTTATTTCAAGGATGTCAAAATCAATCCTTTAAATTCCACTTCTGCCCCTTCGGCCTGAAGTGCAATTTGACCTTTCTGAGCAGTGGCACCAAATCCGTCGTTGACAAGATCTCCGTTAACCCACACGGTAATTTTGTCTCCCTCACACTTGATTTTCATCTGATTCCATTCTCCAAGTGGTTTTTCGGAACCATCCGTCAAATTGATAATCCGCCGCTCCTTGCCTTCTGTTACTCCCCAGTTTTCCCTCGGACCCCTTCTTTCCTCCATATCCTCCACTTGGATATTTTCTTGAATACACCAAAAATCTCCTGCGTTGCTGTGCATCATTTGCACCTCTATGGATTTTGGAAACATCCCGTACAAGGCCCTGGGTGTGGAGGCATGGACTAAAACCCCGCAATTGCCCGGATCTCCAACAAATCGATATTCAAATTCCAGAATGTAGTCTTCATAGCTTTTATCCGAAATCAAATGGCCTCCCGGAGTCCCCAAGCTGACCAATAATCCATCCCTCACAATAAATGGTCTCCTTAAGCTGCTGTCTTTTTGAAGATCAGGAACATCCATGTACCAACCTGAAAGGCTTTTCCCGTCAAAAAGTGAAACTTGTGAAAAAGAGACGCCTTGAAGGCAGGTCAGCAGAACGAGTAGTGAAAGTAGATTTTTCATTGGGCTTTTTGTCCATACAATCTACCCAAAAGTTCTTTGATGCCAAATGGTAATCAGGCAATGTCTTTATCCTTAAAAGAACGAATCACATCCAAAGGAGAATCAATCTGCTGATTATCTTCATCGTCCAGCAAAACTCCAAGTCTGCATTCCAATTCGAAAAGAATTCCCTCAACATAAAACTTGTCCACCGGGATTTCGGAATAAAATCGCATTTGCTTTCTGGATCCGGTGATGGGAATGCCAAACTCCCTGAAAACTGCAATCATTATTCTGGATTTTTCTATTTGGTTTTGCATAACGACTAAAAAGGTTTGATGTCAGAATTTATTTGGGCTACCTACAGTTAAAATTGTCGAACAGGAAAAATCAAAAAATAAAGTTCAAAAATCAGAAATCATCAGGAGTCTACTCCTATTCTACACGGTTGAGTCACAAAAGTTAAGTTGCACATAAAAAATCCCCTTATCATTTTTTGAATTGACCATTCAAAAGATTTAGGGAATTTACCGTGCAAACCGTTTCAAATCACCCAAAGTCGAACAAGCTGTCTGCTTTATATAATTGAAATTTAAAAAAAGTAACTTGCAATCCACTCTTGAATTGCAGTGTGTGCAAACTAACTTAACTGTGGCTCCAGAATTAGTAAAATCTGCAAAAATGACAATTCAGTTCTTATCTACCTTGAACTGCACCGTCGCTACCTCTACAAGCGGCCAGTATTTGATCCCGGAAGAGTCTGTCGTTTTTTAATACATCAAAAAACCCCTTTAGAAAGGTTTTTGTCATCTTCATATCTATATCTGTCATATAGGGCTGTTGGCGTTCGACAGTACTCCAGAATTGAGACTCCTTTGCCAAAAACTCCTGTCTGATCGCCTGAACAAAGGCCTCATCTCTACAAAATCCCCGGTACAGGCGGTCCGTCACTGACTTAATGTTTAACTGAGGACTAACTTGAGCATATGGGGGACTAACCAGTCCACACATGTCAAAATCATAAGCTAAAGGAATGATCGTTTTTTCATCCAACTGAAGTACTTTTTGATTGTGGAGAAAAAGTGTTGAAAAATCCGTATTGCCAATCATGAATTGAAAAAAGTCCTGTCTGACAGTTGCAGAATCTTGCATGACTGTAGGGAGAATTTTTCTTCCTTCTACAATTTTTCCACCAAATCGGGCAGCTACCTCATCATCGTCCTGAATCAAAAAGCCCAAAAGAGAAGTCTCTCCTCCTTTTTTATCATCGAGGTTTGTGAAATTGACTTGAACCAATCGGGTATCAAAATAGTACTGGGTGATGTCTTCCAAAAGCTGATAAGCCAAATACTCCTTCCCAATATAGGAATCCGCGCCTTTTCCTTTTTGGCAGGGAAGGACCAACTTCAAACTTTTATTATTTTCAAAAACAGTCCCGTTGATTTTCTTATTCTTGAATTTGATTCTGATAGGAGGATAAAGGCAATTGGCAAGACGAAAATTACCACGGGTTCGCATTTCTAAAGGAATGGTGTCCCACTGTCCCGGGCTCGACTCCAGCATAAGAAATGAATCCATGTAGGTGGAGTCATTGGTGTTTTTCCTCAATTCTTTAATCGAGAATGACATCTTGATAGGCAGGGGTTCTTGGCTTGAAAACAGTGGACTGGTTTGAAAACCAAAACTTATTGAGACTGCTAAAAAAAGGAGAGTAAAGAGAATAAAAAGAGATTTTTTCATCGTATGGTGTGGAAAATACACTTTTAAATTACGATTTATTTTAATCCATAAAATCATTTCAAAAGATTAAAAATGTATTTCGAATCATTTTGTTCAAAAACCTACTCTTAAAATCCTTAGGAATTGTCAATTACTTCGATCTCGCTTCCAAAATCCGGATAAACAGCATATGAGCCATCCGACGGGCGTGTTCTTTGGCATAATCTGCCGTCTCACCTTCAAAATACGCATCAATAGTTGAAAACCACAGTTCCAGCCAATTGCCAAAATGAGCCTGTTCTATACTATGATCTACAGATTTGTCAACTTCACGATGAACTTTGACGGGATTGAATTTCCCAGCTCCCGGTCCGGTCTGGAGCAAAATCATTTCCCAAAAATCCGAAAGGTGAACCAAATGTATTTCCCAATCCTGGACTACGCTATTGAATATTGGTCCAAGCGAAGGATGCAGCCTGACGCGATCATAAAATCTTCGCACCAGAAAATCAACCTCCATTCGACTTTGGATTGCTGATCTTTTCATTTCAATCACGTAATACTGGAGCTAATACTTCCTTTTTACCATCTATTCCAGCCGGAGTTTCCAATCCTAAAAGCTGACAAAGTAGTGGGTAAATATGGATATTCTGAAAAGGCTTAATTTGATGTCCAACTTTAATTCTTGGCCCCATAGCGTAAAAAATTCCCCACATTTCTTGGTTTTTGGGACTAAAGCCATGCTCCCCGTAGACATCTGTTTTCAGCATCGCGGACCGATTTTGATAGCGGAGCATTCCTCTGTTGTCAGCAAGGTAATAGCCAAACTCCGGTATAATCATCAAGTCTCCGATCCGCTGAGGAAAACGGGAAATGTCCGTGTAATTTTCATTTTTGGACAGCTCATCAATGCTGAAATTTGAACCACGGGACTTGAGTAATTCAATCACTTTTATTTTTTCAGAAGGATCCTCCAAATACAGATGAGCCAAGGCGCCATTATTCACTATTCGGGCATTTATCCCTTCGGTCAATTGGTCCAGATTAATCAGCTTGTCTTTAGGCACATCCGCCATTCCGTGATCGGATACCAATATTACAGTAATCGGTAAATCAAAGCTTTTCAGGCCTTCAAAAAGCGCCCCCAATTCCCGATCAAGTTTATCAAGTCTTTCCTTTAATTTTTCATCATTAGAAGGTCCGTATGCATGACCAACATCATCCATGTCTGAAAAATAGAGCGTAATCATACTTGGCCGTTCAGTATCCGGTAAAAGCATCCATGAGAAAACCTGTGAAATCCGGGTAAGATTTGGCACATTCCCGTCATAGTCAAAGTATTCACTCGGTCGGATTCCTTTCACAGGTGCCTCCGAACCCACAAAAAAGTAACTGACTGCTTTGAGGCCGTTTTCTTCAGCCAATACCCAAATCGGCGTACCACCATACCAATACCCATCTTGTACTATGTCCCGATTTCCCATGTTATAAACCTGATCTTTGAAAGGCTCATAAAAAGAATTGTCTACTAAACCGTGATTTTCGGGAAGCATTCCCGTAGCAATGGTGTAGTGATTGGGGAAAGTCTTGCTGGGAAAAGAAGGAATCAAGCCTTCCGCTGCTGTTCCCTCAGAAATGAACTTAAGTAGGTTTTCCGGCTGAAATCGCTCCACGTAGTCGTATCGGAATCCATCTAGCGAAATCATAATTACAATGGGCTCTTTCTGTTGAGCAAAAAGATTGAAAAGGACACCCGCATAACCTACGGCAAAAAGAAGAAATCGGCGCATGATGCTTTTTTCTTCAAAATTACCCGAATCACCTTTGCAAACCAATCCATTCAAGGAATTGCTTTCAAACTGGGGAATGTTCCCGAAATCGGGGCTTTATTCCCCAATTTCAAGTGATAAATCGAGTCTCATTCAACCTATTCATGATGGTACAGCAATTGAACAGGAATAAAGTACTCAGTCGCTGAAATCACAAACCTAAAGCGAAGGGTAAAATCACAAACTATGAAAACGAACAATAAAATCTTAGGTCTATTTCTGATCGCCATTCTGACGGTAGCTTCTATCGGTTGTAAGACAAGCAATGCACTGAAAGGCGGCGCAATCGGTGGGGCTGCAGGAGGCGTTATAGGCGGACTAATTTCCAAAAACAATACTGCAACGGGTATAATCGTAGGTGCAGCGATCGGCGGCTCAGCCGGTGCCATTATCGGCCGTGAGATGGATAAGCAAGCTGAGGAGCTGGAGAGAGATTTGAAGAAAGCAGAAGTGGAACGAGTTGGCGAAGGAATTAAAGTGACTTTTGATTCAGGGCTACTGTTTGATATCAATAAAGCATCACTAAATGCTTCTTCAAGGGCAAATCTTGACAGTCTTGCCAAAACGCTGAACAAATATCCGGATACAAATATCATCATCGATGGTCATACAGATGATACAGGTTCTGAAAAATACAATCTAAAACTCTCCTTGGAGCGGGCAACTTCTGTGGAAACTTACCTGAAAAACAAAGGAGTAAGTGGCACAAGAATCACGACCCATGGATTTGGAGAGGCCTTGCCAAAATCTGACAATACTACTGTAGCCGGAAGAAGTGAAAACCGTAGAGTAGAAATCGGAATTGTTGCCAATGAAAAAATGCAGGAAGAGGCAAAGAAAGCTGAAGGCGGATCAATTCAGCCATAAGCTGGAACCAAAAAAGCAAAACTGCTTTTATTTTCAAGTGGGGAATTCTGGTCTAATATGATGCAGGGTTCCCCATTTTTTTTTTGATTTGGACTTACAGAATTGGTGTGGAAAGGTTGGAATAGGAATTGATCTTTTGATACCAGTAGAACATACCAAAATTTCAGAAATCAATACACTCATGAAAACTCAAAATCAATTTTTATTGCTGTTTCTTATCGCCAGCCTTTCCTTGGCCTCTATAGGTTGCAAAACCAGCAATGCTGTCAAAGGCGGCGCAATCGGAGGTACAGCCGGTGGGGTCATCGGCGGACTGATCTCTAAAAACAATACGGCGACAGGAATAATAGTAGGTGCTGCCATCGGAGGATCTGCCGGAGCCATTATCGGAAGAGAAATGGACAAACAAGCCGAAGAATTAAGAAGAGACCTCAAAGGCGCCAAAGTCGAACGAGTAGGTGAGGGAATCAAAATCACCTTCGATTCAGGGATTCTCTTCGCAGTGGATCAGGCTACACTGAATTCAAACTCCCGGAACAATCTGGAAAATCTCGCAACGACTTTAAAAAAATATCCTGACACCAAAGTAGTAATTGAAGGGCACACCGACGACACCGGGACAGCCGAATACAACCAAACTTTGTCTCAACGAAGAGCTTTGAACGTGGAACAATTCCTGAGTAATTCCGGCGTGGCAACTAAACGGTTACGAAGTCGGGGATTCGGGGAGGAAATGCCAGCAGTGCCCAATACTTCAGCGGCAGCCAGAGCACAAAACCGTCGGGTTGAGGTGGCCATTTTCGCGAACAAAAAGATGCAAAGAATGGCAAGAAGAGGAGAATTGGGCAGTTAAAAATCAACACGCATCAAAAAATCCGTTTGAATTTCATCTCCGAAAGGAAAAGGATGGCTTCCGAAAATTCGGAGGCCATTATTTTTGAAAAGCCCAATTTTTCCTTCACCTTTAAAATTATCAAACGGGAAATTTTCAGGTTTAGGAATTTACTTCATTTGGCTATAGATAATCTGTCAGTTTGATTTAGGAGTACCAAGAAGGCCTTGGTAGTAGTTGGCTTTCTCCACATTACCGAGCGATCTGTTCAACAAATAGAGGTTTCCAATAACAGATCTACTGCTCCCAAATTCCAACGCTTTTTCAAAAGTTACAGAAGCCTCTTTCTCTTTCTTTTGTGCGAGTTGGGTCATTCCAATGTTGGAATAACCGCTAAATTTATCTTCAACACCATATTCAATGGCTTTTTTATAATAGTTCTCCGCTAGTGAAAAATTTTTGTCTTTTAGAAAAGCTATCGTACCCAAGTTGGTATAAACTACTGGATCTTGACTTTTCATTTTCTCTACGGCTTTGAGAAAATTAATTTTGGCACCAGTGGTATCCCCAGTCTCGAGAAGTGTTTTTCCGAAGGCTGAGAAAAAAGAAGGAAACTTAGACTGACCGTCTACCTGATCATATACTGGTTCAATTTTAAGGTATTCACCCAAAGCCGTCTTGTAATCTTTCTTTTCAAACGCCGAATTCCCCTTAATCAAAGCACTGACAAATTGAATTTCTTCAGGAGTGCTAACTTCATCGCTTATAAGATATTGGGAGGCTTTCTCCGTTTGACCAAGTTCGGAATACAAAAAACCCAAAACTTTTTTGATTTCCGGATCTTCAGAATATTGGAGCGACTTCTCTAAAGCAACTACGGCTTTTTCTTTTTGAAACATCCTTGAATAAGTGAGACCTAAATTTCTGTACAGAGGACCAAGGCTAGCCTTATCCGCCTGAAGTGCCTTGAGATAAAAAATTTCAGCCTCACTATAATTACCCTTATCAAAATTAAATCTACCCAACTGAAATAAGGGATAAAATGATCTGGGGTTCTTTTCAATCGCTGTTTCCAGAGTTGAAATAGCTTTTGTGCTATCCCCCAGCAGAATCAATACCTCTGCATAGGCACTCAAGTATTGAGAGACCGGCATATCATTACCTAGGATACCCAGCATGATTTTATATTCCTTTTTTGCTTCCAAAAAGTTGTTTCTTGCGGAATCAGGTTGATCTTTTTTCATCTCCAAACCCAATTTTCTCAGCTCATCTGCGTAAAAAGCATGCGTTCTCCAGCTTTTTGGAGCGCTTCTTACATCGTTTTTAGTTATAGTGAAGTTGTTTTTCCACACTTTCGTCCGGTCAAAAGTTTTCCAGGAGAATCCAAGCAAAACAGGAATCAATAGCAAAATCGGAAAAAGGTTTGCCCATTTGCCCGGTAATCTTTTACTCAGCACAAAAAGTAGGTAAACTACCAGAAAAGAAAAGGCCAAAGACGGGACGAATAGAAATCGCTCTCCAAGATTCGAACCTATGATCAACGCAGGCACTATATTGGAAAATATCGAAAAAGTGGCCAGGTAGAAAATAATGCCAAAACTGAACAAATTTCTTTCCTTGAACCCTTTGACAGCGAAGTAAATCACTGCACCAAAAATAAAAATACTGAGCCAAACTTGCATACTTTGGAAATTCTGAACAGTTAACTGACTAAAGGAATAATCCCAAGATAAAGGATGGGGAAAAATCAACAACTTCAAGTATTGCAGATAGATGTAGAAGTTGGTAGCCAATCTTTCAGATCCGTTGGCCATATACATCACACTGTTGACATAAGAGTCATAAGCAGTTGAAGCACTGTCAAGTATTAACCCTCGAATTAACAAGTAAACAAGAGCTACTGCGGCAAAAGGCAAAGTAGATTTCGCTGCTTCCCAAGGCGTTTTCCCCAGAAAAAAATAGGCAATTAACCCGACTAAGGCTATCAAAGGGATACTCTCTTCTTTCGATAACAGGGAGAAAAAATACAAACTCAGTAGCGCAATCCAGTGACCTGCCTTCAGGTTTTTATAATTTTGAGCCCAAATCAAAATGGCACTAAACGCAAATAATGCTGAAAGTAATGTGTCTCTGCTTTTTGCAGATGCCACCACTTCCACATGCACAGGATGCACTGCAAATAGAAATAGGGTCAAGCCACCTACCCACCATGGAAGCGAACGTTTCTGAATGAGAAAAACCAGAATCCACCCCACGATTATCAAAAGGGAAAAATAAAGAATCAAATTAATTGAGTGGCTGACCATTGGATTAAACTTCCCCACCAGCTCATTTTCCAAAGCAAAAGTTAGCAGAGTAAAAGGACGATATATCCCGGAATTAACTGGACTAATCTCTATGAAATTCATGGAACCGTACTTGAAGAGTTCAGTCCACTCTTCCATTCCTTTGGTGGTTATTCGATTGGAAATAATAAAAAGACCATCATCTAAGGTGTAGTCAAAGCTTATCGACTGAAAGTAAAGACCCGATCCAAAAATCGCGATGCATACTATCCAAATCCAGTTCTTTTCTTTCATTTGAGTGTTGACTAAAAGTATTTAAAGTTAATGTTCCAAATAAAAAAATAAAGCTAAGCAATCTGTTGAAAATCAACACGCATCAAAAAATCCGTTTGAATTTCATCTCCGAAAGGAAAAGGATGGCTTCCGAAAATTCGGAGGCCATTTTTTTCATAAAATCGGATCGCACGTGCATTCTTTTCCCATACGCCCAGCCAGAGGTATTTTTTTTGATTTTGCTTCGCAAAGTCAATTGCTGTTTCCAAAAGCCTTTTTCCTAATCCCAGTCCCAAAAAATCTTCGAGTACGTAAAGTCTGGAGATTTCCAGACTCTCCGGATCATGTACATCCGTTTGTGCAGGCACCTGATTGACCTTGGTGTATCCAATTAAATCACCGTCATGTTCAGCTACAAAAAATGTGGATGCAGAGTTGGTTAGTTCAATTTCGAATTGATCAAGCGTAAATGCCTCATTGAGATAGGCTTGTACATTTTCGGGTTTGTTGCCAGCGGTGAAGGCCTGTAAAAATGAAGTTCGGGCCAAATGCAATAAATCTCCCAAATCCGCTGCTGTCGCCAATCTGATTTTAGGCTCTTGATAATTGGTTTCCATTTCAAAGTTTTTTTAGTGCTACATCGATTTGCGAAATCGGATACTCCCCCAATATCGCCCGGTATTTTCCTTTGGGACTGATCACCACAAAGCTTCCACAGGGATAATGAAAAGGAAAAAACTGATTCTCAAAAAGCCCATCCGGATCAGCTGTCCATTGTTGGATTCCTTGATATTTTTCCAAGCCATGAGGATTTTTGTAAAAATACAAAGGAGCGACTGCATCATACTTTTCGGAATAGCGAGCCACTGCTTTCACATTTTTCCTGAGACTTTCTGGCGTGTTTCCGAGTCCTGTGGAATTACACTCATCCTTACCGGGATAGTAGAGCACGATCAGCGGTCTGCCTGCTGAGTAAGCATCCTCCAAACCCAATTTTTGATAAATGATTTTTGCATCAATCAAGCCAACAGGCATCCGATGAACCAATTTCATCACGCCTTTTTCATCGCCCGGAACTCCGAAATATGGGCCGTTTAAGATCTTTTCCTCAAAGTCTTCCTTGGTGGTCCGCTTACCGAATTCGTTGAAATAAGTCTGAGAAATCCCTTGAAATGAAATCAGAAATAGAATAATAGAATAAAACATTTTTTTCATTTGGAACCAGGTGATTTAGATCCGGTGATTTATTTTAACCCTTTCTATTCCCCAAAAATATAAGTATCCCTGCTGTCCCAAACATCAGCAAACCATAAATCGCAGATGGTATCGTCATCGTGGAGTTCACCAAAAGTGTAGCCGCAATGGTAATGCCCAGCGTTCCGTTTTGAATCCCAGACTCGATGGCGATGGTAGTGCTTTGCTTTTTACTCAAGCCTAGGGTTTTTCCACTGAAATATCCCAAGGCCAAGGTGGCAAGGTTCAGGGTAAGCGCTACAGGGCCGGCTTCCGCAAAATATTCAATGAGATTTTCCCGCTCTTTCAGAATCGCGGCAAGCAAAATTATAACGAAGAAAATTGCAGAGATTTTCCGAAATGGCGCATCCCACTTTTGCGCCAGCTGAGGAGATTTTTTCAACACCATCATACCGATCGCTACAGGAATTATGGTAATGAATATAACCGAAATGACCGTCCCGAATACATTTAGTGGCTGGGACTCTCCACTTGGGATAAAATACAAAATGGCAAAATTAACAATGAAGGGAATAGTAAAAACGGCAATCAGCGAAGAAAACGCAGTCAGGGTGATCGAAAGTGCGGAATCACCTTTGGCCAAATGAGTGATCAAATTGGAGGTTGCTCCTCCGGGACAAGCCGCCAAAATCATCAATCCGACCGCGAGTTCGGTTTGCAAACCAAAAACCTTAATCAAGCCAAAAGCCACCAAAGGCAACAAAATGAGTTGATTGGTCAGCCCAATTGCCACTGCTTTGGGATAGATCAAAATCCGCTTGAAATCATCAAACCGGAGACTGAGCCCCATTCCAAACATGATGACTGCCAAGGCAAGTGGCAAGAAGAGTTGGGTGAGAATACTGGCTTCCATGGTATTTGGGTTATTGGTTATTGGATTATTAAGGTATTGGGTTCTTCAAAAATTGAAAATTGAGTTTGATTATTGGTCATTGAAGCTTTTTGGCATTTGTCTCCACTTCTTGATACTAAAATCTAGCACTTGCTACTCTACAAAATTCCCGCTACCGCAAATCCCACATACGTCCCAAGCGCATTTCCCAAACTCCCCACCAACACACCGGGAATCAACAAATCAGGACGATTCAAACTCTCAGCAGCTGCGATCGCAGTCGTGTTTCCTCCCACATTCGCCTGTGAAGCTACAGCTATCACATCCCAGTCCATTTTGAACAGTGCCCCAACCCCGAATATCACCAACCCATGAATCAAGACCAATAAACCTACAAACAGAATCAGTGTCCCAGCCAAACTTCCTACTCCCGATAAAGCTCTGAAATCACACAAAGTACCAATCACTGCCAGAAAGATCAAAATAAAGAAAAAGCCAAGGGTATGCTTTCCGTACAATTGCTGAACTGCCGGAAACTGCGCAAGAATCAATGCCAAGGTCGTCAGGAAAATAATCTCCGGAACCTGCGGAAAGTAAGAAACCAACACTTTGCTGACAGTCATTCCCAGCAATCCCAGAGCTAAAATAGAAGCTAAGGAACTGATCGAAATGGATTCAATTCCGTCGTTTTTAACAGTCGTAGCTGCTGAAGCCAGTTTCTTTCGAGGAAACCATTTCTGCAAATATTTGGGCAAAATCAATGTGGCAATTATCCAGGGTGTTCCGATCAGATTGTCTACGACAGTCGTCGCAGCAAACAGATTTCCGGCTTCGTTGACCTTGTAATGAAGCGCAACTGCATTGAAATTAATCGACCCTCCGATATAAGTTCCTGTAAACATTCCCGCCACAGCTGGAGCCAAATCCCCAATTTCCACGGCTGGATTGACTACAAACCAAGCCACTAATACACCCACAACAGTTCCGACACCTCCCAACAGAAACATGGATAAAAGAGGCAGGCCTGCTTTTTTCACGCTTTTCAGATCCACTTCCAATAAGGCGATAAAAATCCCCAAAGGAGCCAAATAAAGGAAGACCCCATCATAAACCGGACTTCCGTCCATCGCACTGGGTATAATTCCGAGATTAGAGAAAAGCGCACATAGCAAGATGACCAGAATGGGAGTTCCGATCGTTTTTCCCCAAGGAAACCGAGTCATCCAATTGGCAAAAAAGACAGAAATACAGAGCGTTGCCGCTATAAAAATCGGCTCTTGGGTGAAAGTCATGAGGGAAAATAGGGAAAAGTCTGTAAATCAAACAGAATGAATTCACTACTTCCTGAAAAAAGCTAAGATGCACTCAATAATTACATCAACCTCCACACTTCTTAAGTAGGGATTCAAAGGCAAAGACAATCCGATATTTGCGAGGTTTCTGGCATTTTCAAAATCCCCGACGATTGCAAATGGCTTCATCTCGGGCAAAATCACAGGATAGTGAATCGCCGTTCCAACACCCTTTTTTACCAAAAAATCCCTCAATTCATTTCGCTTTTCCGTTTGGATGACAAAAAGATGCGCATTGTGATCCGAGTCCAAAATTCCAGATGGCAAACCCAGTTCCTCAATCCCGGAAAAAGCGTCTAAATATCGCTTTGCAATAGTTTTTCGTTTTTGTTGATTTGCTTCAAAATCTTCCAGCATCACATTCAAAAAAGCAGCTTGAATTGTATCAATTCGACTGTTTCTTCCCACCAATTCATGTTGATCCCGCAAGGGTTGACCGTGATTGAGTAAAAGTCGGAGCTTTTCTGCCAAAAATTCATCCTGAGTCAGACACATTCCAGCTTCTCCCAAAGCCCCAAGATTTTTGGTAGGATAGAAGCTCAAACAACCCACATCGCCCCAAGTACCTGCTGCTCTGCCATTTTGAAAAGATCCATAAGCCTGTGCCGCATCTTCAATCACGAAAAGTCCAAGTGATTTGGCTTTTACAGTCAAATCAGCCATTTCCACCATTTTACCATAAAGGTGAACAGGGATCACTGCTTTGGACTTTGAAACAACGGCTTTTTCCCAGTCTTTTCGCAACAAACCTTCTTCATCGGTATCCCAGAAAACAGGTTTGGCACCAACCATCACGACCGCTTCGGCAGTCGAAACCCACGTCATGGCAGGGACAATCACTTCATCTCCAGGCCCAATTCCCAAAGCACGAAGTGCCAATTCCAAGGCGTCTGTTCCATTGGCACAGGGAATCGAAAAGCTGGATTTTAAAAAGTCGCAAACTGAATTTTCCAATGCCTCCACTTCCTTTCCTCCTGAAAAAATTCCGGCATCTAATAGATCGGAAAACCGCTCCTTCAAACGGTGTTTGAGGCTTGCCTCCATCCTGCCCAGATCAAGAAAGGGTATTTTCATCGAGAATTTCACCTAGTTGAATACTCAAACTGCGTCTGGAATACTTCACCAAACCTGTGGGATTTACCACGAAAGATCCCGGATTCATGAGCGATTGAAGTTTGTTCCGGATTCCGGCTGAATCAACATGTGCAATCACTTCACCTGCTCCTGAACCCGTCAAAATCTGAGCAGAATCTCCATTGGGATCTCCTAAGGCCAACACCGGTATCCCTGTAGCAAGGTATTCAAACAGCTTTCCAGGAATATTTCCTTTGGCATTTTTGGTGTCGGTGAGAATTAAAACCAAAGCATCAGCCTTTGCATAAAACCCAAAAACCTCGTGATGAGAGACGTATCCTGCAAAATGAATCCGACTTTTCAGCCAATCATCTTCCTGTACATAATTAATTACCACATCACTGACTTTCCCTACAAAGGTCAGTGCTACCGACTCTTCCTTTTCAAAAAATTCAGCTTTCATCGCTACCAACACCGGAATCGGATTTCGGATCGAATCGATGATTCCGGAATAGACCAAATGGAGCTTCCCCGGCTCTTTTTTCTTTGGAGAAAAACCCATAGGGATATCCGAAGGGTCGTAACCATTGGTGAGCAACTTGATTTTTCGATGAGCTAGTTTTTCCAG
Organism: Algoriphagus sp.; assembly: GCF_030694375.1. Classification (GTDB taxonomy): domain Bacteria; phylum Bacteroidota; class Bacteroidia; order Cytophagales; family Cyclobacteriaceae; genus Algoriphagus. The sequence goes on along the minus strand of NZ_JAUXYL010000020.1, from coordinate 245,024 downwards.
GTCTTTTTGAAAAGTCGGAGAAATCGTCATCACTGCATCGGCTTCTTTGAGTACGCTCTGCTCAAGTTTCTCGTGCTTTCTCCGAACGAACGAACTCATGGGGAGCGTATCCAAAAATTCCCATTGCGACCAGGGATCACGAAAATCCGCAACCCACGAAATGCCTGTTTTTCGCTTCAATTCCCGGCCTATCAGGTGCACACTATGCGGAGGACCTGTCGTGATCACTGCCTGAAACTGACCGCTTTTCACCAAATCAGTCAAAAACTTAACGGAGGGTTTGACCCAATAAACCCTAGGGTCAGGCACAATCAGATTGGCTCGCATCCAAATGGCAATTTTTTCCAAAACCCCCTTTTCCTTCTGCTCCAGAAGCCTTCCGGGATGAGTTTTAGAAGTGCCTTTTATTCTTGAGAAAAGCTGGTAGGGTTCCCAAATCGGAAATTTCATCACCTCAAGATGCTGAGGAACTTCCCCAAGCAAACTCTCATCTTTTAGATCAAAATCAGGATTTTCCGGAGTAAAAATCACAGGCTCCCATCCTGCTTCGGGAAGATATTTGGCAAATTTCAACCAACGCTGTACCCCAGATCCTCCACTCGGAGGCCAATAATAGGTGATGATGAGAACACGTTTTTGCATCGGAGTACAAAGTACCATGTACAAAGTACAAAGTACAAGTGAGGAGAAAGAAAAAGGAGAAAGTTTCCCTTCTCCCCTTTTATCCTCATTATTCGATATTCAACATTCGGCGTTAATCATTCGAAATTCATACTTTTTACTTTCCTACCAATGGCAACAAATCATGCACCTGATGTTCTGCTGAAACGAGGAAACAAACTCACATCTGAACTACCAACCAACTGTTCTGCCGAGACAATCTTAAATTTCAAACTTCAAATCTCAAATTCTATTCTCCTTGAGCCAGCGAGTAACCTCTCACTCCATCAAAAGAATAAAGATTTGCTGTTTGGATGGTATCAAATCCAAGGGAATTGATCTGACCCAACAACTCCAAAATCTGAGCATGGCTTACGGATGACTGATCCGCCATGGAGAATCTTGCTCTCCAATGATCGGTACAAAATGTCTCCTTCATTCCTGCAGGGAATACTTTCACACCTCGATTGGTCATCAATTGCAACTGAAGTCCACCTGCATTTGCCTGGCGAAGTTTTTCACCGATGACATTTGGATCACGCCCAGCCTCATTCCAGTCAATGAACACATCTACTCCGATCAATTCCTTTTTCTGAGCAGGTTTGCCTTTCACTTTGGTATTCATTGGGGTCGTATCGTCTTTGTCAAACGAAGCAGGCACCATAGTTTCAGGAAATTGTCCCAACCGGTCAATTACCGCCTGAGCAAATTCTTTTGTGCCCACTTTTCTGGTAGAAAGTCCTTCCTGATAGATATCTCCGGTGTGGATTCCATCTTCCAAAGTTTTCATCCAGGCATTGGAGATCTTCTCCGCCACTTCCGGCTGACCAATGTGTACCAACATCATGATGGCCCCATTCAACAGTCCTGATGGATTGGCGATGCCCATGCCAGTGATATCCGGCGCAGAACCGTGAATGGCTTCAAACATAGCGACTTCCTCACCCACATTTGCCGAACCACCAAGTCCTACAGAACCTGTCACTTGTGCTGCTACATCGGAAATGATGTCTCCGTAGAGATTCAATGTCACGATAACATCAAAAATCTCGGGACGGTCCGCAATCAAAGCGGTCCCGATATCGATGATTTTGTGATCAGTCTGAATTCCGGGATATTCTTTAGCGACTTCGTCAAACGTTCTGTGAAATAATCCATCCGCCAACTTCATGATATTGTCCTTGGTCATGCAGGTCACTTTCTTCCGACCGTATTTCTTTGCGTATTCGAAAGCATACCTGACGATTTTTTCAGATCCGGGTTGAGAGATCAATTTGATACTTTGGACCACTTCTTGAGTTCCTCGATGCTCAATTCCGGCATACAGATCTTCTTCATTTTCACGGATAATGACCATATCCGTCTTGGGGAAATGAGTTTGGATAAATGGTGAAAAAGCTTTGCATGGGCGGACATTGGCAAAAAGTCCAAAAGACGTCCTTGTGGTAACGTTCAATGATTTAAAACCACCTCCTTGAGGGGTAGTTATAGGTGACTTCAAAAATACTTTGGTTTCACGAAGTGACTCAAAAGCACTTGGCTCCATCCCTGAACTGATTCCTTTGAGGTATACTTGTTCCCCGATTTCGATTACATCATATTCAAGTTGAGCTCCTGCGGCTTCCAAAATATTGATCGTCGCTTCCATGATTTCCGGGCCGATTCCGTCACCATAAGCCACTGTGATTTTTCTTTTTGAAGACATATTAATAGCGGATTTAGTTTAAAATTTGATGCTGCAAAAGTAATCAAAAATGCCTGAAGCCGACCGCTATCCGCAATTATTTACCCCTGTAATCCGGTTAAAAATTCTTGGGTAAAGTCAAATCCTAACCTTCATTTGGATTTTTCTAAGCGCTCAAATTTGGCTTTGTATCCCCTAAGCGTATATTTGTTTCCACACATTCAAACGTATATGGCAGATTATCTGAATATCCTGACCGAAGAAAAAAATGGCGTACTCTACCTTAACATCAACAGGGAGGACAAAATGAATGCGCTAAATCATGCTACTTTGGAGGAATTGAAGGGTATTTTTGAGGAGGTGATAGACAACCGCGGCATCAAGGCCGTAATCCTGACTGGTTCAGGAGAAAAAGCATTCGTTGCTGGAGCAGATATCAGCGAAATCGCTTCATTGAATGAAGTAAACGCAAGGAAATTCGCAGAAAATGGGCAGGAGATTTTTGCCATGATCGAAAACTGTCACAAGCCAATAGTTGCCGTAACCAATGGCTATACACTTGGTGGAGGCTGTGAATTGGCGATGGCTTGTCACATGCGAATCGCTACTGCCAATGCAAAATTTGGACAACCTGAGGTGAACCTGGGAATCATTCCGGGATATGGCGGCACTCAACGTCTCACCCAACTTATTGGCCGAGGAAAGGCCAACGAACTCATGATGACCGGCGACATGATTGGCGCTGAAGACGCCTTGGCTTTAGGCCTTGTTAATCATGTGCTTCCAACTAAATCAGAGGCAATGGAAAAAGCCGAAGAAATCATTGCCAAAATAATGGGAAAAGCTCCCTTAGCCATTGGGATGATCGTAGATTGTGTCAATGCAGCATTTTTACCGGAAGATGGCTATCAAACCGAAGCAAACAGCTTTGCCAGATGCGTCAAATCCGGTGATTACAAAGAAGGAACCTCCGCATTTTTGGAAAAAAGAAAACCTATTTTCAAAGGAGAGTAAGCTCCTTGCTCTCAAATGAGTACTCTCAAAAAATTAGCCGGACAGACTGCCATTTACGGGCTGAGCAGTATTCTGGCCAGATCCATCAATTTTTTGATGATTTTCATTTACACCTCCTATCTCAATAAGGAAGTCGTAGGCTCATTTACGGGGATTTATGCACTGATAGGGTTTCTGAATATCATTTTCACCTACGGAATGGAAACTTCGTTTTTCCGGTTTTCCACCGGCAAAAATTTAGATCCGGACAAAGTCTACAATACTACCCAGTCACTTTTGATTACGTCCACCCTGATTTTAGGAAGCGGGTTATTTCTGGCTGCACCCTGGTTGGCCGAGTTGCTGAACTATCCAGGTCAGGCCTATCTCTTCCGGTGGACGGCATTGATTTTGTCTTTTGACGCAATTTTGGCAATTCCGTTTGCCAAACTTAGGCTGAGCAATCGGGCATTTGCTTTTGCAGGTGCTAAAATGATCAATGTCCTACTGAATGTTTTTTTCAATCTACTGCTGATCGTCTGGTTTCCTTTATTAATCTCCGGCGGTTTCATGGAAAATGGCTTCCTTGGATACAAGCTCGACTGGGGAGTTGAATACATTCTTTTGGCAAACCTCTTTGCCAATGGCCTGATCATCCCCTATGTGTGGTGGAAAGCAGGTATTTTCAGTTTTTCACTGGACAAGGAAATCATAAGACCGATGTGGAAGTATTCGATTCCATTGCTTTTTATGGGTTTGGCAGGCGTGACCAACGAGCTCGTTTCCAGACTATTATTTGAATATCTTCTCCCTGCAAACTTCTACCCCGGCCTTAGCGCAAGGGCAGCAGCGGGGATTTTCGGAACCAGTATCAAACTGGCAATTCTGATGAATTTGGTGATTCAAGCCTTCAAATATGCCGCAGAACCTTTCTTTTTCGGGAAGTCTTCGGATAAAAATTCACCTCAGCTCTATGCAAAAGTGATGCATGCATTCATTATTTTTTGTTCTGCACTTATGATCGCCATTTCGGTCAATCTCGACCTGATCGCTTATTTATTTCCCAAAGGGGAAGGATACGATTCTGCCTTTTTTATTGTGCCAATTCTGCTGATGGGTTATCTGCTTTTGGGAATCTACTTCAATCTATCCATTTGGTTCAAAGTCACCGATAAAACCAAATTCAGTTTCTGGATCACCTTGGTCGGGGCATTTGTGAGTCTGATTGTCATTTTCACTTTGGTTCCAGTGTTGGGATACTTGGGGGGAGCATTGAGCACCTTGACCTGCTACCTGGTGATGACTGCCCTTTGTTATTATTACGGACAAAAACATTACCCAATACCCTATCAGACAGGCAGGAGCATAGTCTATTTACTCTTCGCTTTTGGGCTGAGTTACGCCGGATTTTTCCTGACTTTGGACTCTTTATTCTTTGGTTTTCTGGCCAAAAACAGTTTGGTCGTCCTGTTTTTGATTTTGGTTGGATTTTTGGAGAAGGATGAGCTCTCGGCCTTACTTGGACGGAAAAAATTAAGTTAATTCCCTCTTGCTCTTTCTGGCATTAGAAGAAATAGTCCATTCATTTTGAGCAAAAGGCATTATGTTTGTGAATTGATATTGCATTCCCAAATCCCCGTGAGAATTTCCCGTTTCTTTTTCCTGTTTTCAATTCTGTTTTTAGGCTGGAGTCCCAGTTTTTCCCAGCAGGCTCCCTCAAAAAAAGAGGCTAAAGTTCAGGACAAAAGAACCAAAACAAGTCGATATTTTATCGAGGGGGAAAAAGCCCTGGTACTCGGGGATCTTGAAAAAGCCTATTTTTACTTTCAACGCTCCTTGGAATTTTCCCCAAAGGAACCAGCCATTAATTACAAAATAGCCGAAGTGTTGGTGCGGTCCAATCAGGCCGAAAAGGGGCTTCCGTATGCAGAAAAGGCGGCTTTGACTGACCCAAACAATAAATACTATGCGCTGATGGTGGCGGAGATTTATACCAATCTCAAACAACCGCTCAAAGCTGCAGAGATTTTGGATCGACTGACAGCCGATGGTGAAGAAAATCAACAGTATAATCTTGACCTCGCTTCTATTTACCTGAACGCCGGAGAATTTGACAAAGCATTGGTCGTGCTGGATCGGGCGGAAGCTTATTTTGGAGTACGGGAGCCCTTTACTACCCAAAAACAACGCATTTATCTTCGAAAGAATGATTTACGAAGTGCAATCAGGGAGGGCGAAGTCTTAATTGAATCTTTTCCAGGCAATCCCAACTTCGTATTAAATCTTGTTGAAATTCTGTACAACAATGCCCGTTTGGATGAGGCATTGGACTTGGTATTGGAGGAAATCCAAAAATACCCCAATCAGCCTGAGCTCCACATGGCAGCCTATACCCTGCTTAAAGAAAAGAGTGAAATTGTCCGCGCCAATGATTTTCTGATGCTTGCCTTTAAAAGTTCGGACCTTGACGGTGAAATAAAAGCAAAGACATACAAATCCATGCTTTCAGAAATGAAGACATCCAACCGAGACTCCCTTCTGGATCAGATGGAGGAACTCATGTTGGCTCTGAACTCAAAGGATGCGATGGTTTTGGAGGTAATTGGCGAACGAAAAAAAATGAATGGGGAAATGGACACTGCCATGGATTTTTACAAAAAATCACTCCAGATCCAGCCAAAAAATGCACCCTTGTTGGAGCAGGTTATTTTAAATTCATTCGGAGACAATCCTGATTTTGTAGAAGTGGAGACATTCACCATCATGGGGGTCGATGAATTTCCGGCAGCACCTGAGTTTTGGTTTTATGATGGAGTAGTGAAGTCTGCTCGCAAAAAAGATTCAGTAGCCGTCGTCTCCCTGCAACGAGCAATCGCACTCAATGCCGGGAAAAATCCACAGTTGGATCAAGTGGCCTTTGGTTCTGTAGCAAATTCCCTTTATAATCTTGGTGAAAAAGATTCTGCATTTGTCTTTTTTGACAAAGCACTCAAGCTCAATCCAGGAGATGAGCAGGTACTGAACAATTACGCCTATTTTCTTTCGTTGGAAAAAAGAGACTTGGAAAAAGCGAGAGTCATGTCTGAAAAAGTGGTAAAAAAACATCCTAAAAACGCTACCTATTTAGACACATATGCTTGGGTTCTCTTCCAAATGGGAAGCTACGAAGAAGCAGCTCAATACATGGAAAAGGCTCTGGCAAATGAAACGAAACCAAGCGGAGTAATGCTGGAACATTACGGAGATATATTATATCACCTTGGCAAAGTCTCTGAGGCGATGACTTGGTGGAAAAAAGCGGAGGGGAGTTCGGAAGCTTCTGACAAACTGGCACAAAAAATAAAAGAAGGGAAATACCATGAATAGGCTTTTTGTAGTTTTTTTGACGTTTTTTGTGATTTGCCTTTCTGGCTGCGCAAAAAAGATTGTGATCTATGAAGGCGATAGACAGATGGAAGAGTTTCAGCCAATAGCGGCTGAATATGATTACCTCAGTGCCAAAGCCAAAATCGTAATCGAAGAAGAATCGGGAAAGATCACTCGGGGAACTTTAAGTTTACGTGCTAAAAAAGACAGTGTCCTTTGGTTTACCATGTCGCCTGGTATGGGAATGGAAGCAATCCGGGGATTTTTCACCAAAGAAAGAATTCAAATTCGGGATAGAGTTGGAAGCGAGAATATCAACCTCAGCTATGCGGAATTTGAACAGTTTTACGGCATTAAGCTTTCTCTAGAATTATTTCAAAATGTCCTTTGGGCAAATGTCCCTTTTGAATTTGACTATCAGGACAGACTTTTGAGAGTTGGGAGAAAATTTGAGTTGACCCAAGTCAGAGACAATGTCCGTTACTTTTCTAAAGTGGAGACCAGTCACGGCAAAGTATCCGAACTCGTCAGCAACTCCCTGGATGACAGAGGTTCCGTGTTGGCCAGTTTTCCCAAATTCCAAGATGTCGCTTCTCAGCCATTCCCGGCCGCAGTACTATTCAAGCTCGCCTACCAACTTCCTGGAGGAAGTCAAAATACAATTATCCACCTGGAGTGGACTTCCATCGATCCCAATTCCGAACCACTTAGCTTTCCTTTCAGATTCTAAGCGCTATGCGGATGTACAGACTTATCTCATTTTTAGCAGTATTCCTTTTCTTGGGGAGTTTTGAAGCTTTTTCGCAAACAAAAAAAACAAGAGAAGAACTTGAGCGAGAGAAAGCTGAAGTGCAGGCACGCTTAAGAGAATTTGATATTATTCTCAAACAAACTACGGCAACCAAACAAACTTCGCTTGGCGAATTAAATGCAATCACCAGCCAGTTTCAGTCCCAAACACGTCTTGTCAATACGCTCGACAGGGAAGTACGCCTGATCAATCAGGAAATCAGCGAAACCGAAAAAAAAATCAAGGGGCTGGAAGTGCAGCTACAAGACCTAAAGTCGGAGTACTCCCGGATGATATACAATTCATCCAAGCTCAACCGAGGGCTTTCCATTGTAGCATTTGTTTTTAGTTCTGGTAATTTTAATCAGCTATACATGCGGTTGAAATACCTGAAGCAATACAGTGACAGCAGGAAACAACAAGCCGAGCAAATCGAAAAACTTTCAAATGAATTGGTTAGTCAACGGGCGCTATTAGACCAAAAAAAGATAGATAAGGTGACCGTCCTCTCCGAGGAGCAAAAAGAAAAAGGAGAATTGGAACGGCTACGAAAAAGCCAGCAAGGTGTGGTCAATACCCTTACAAAAAAAGAAAAGGATATTCAGCGTCAGATTACCGCAACTAAAAAACAACAAGAGCAGCTCAACCGGATGATCAAGCAGGTGATCGAAGATGAAATCCGTCGTGCCGAGGCTGAATCTCAAAGAGCAAATTCCACTACAACCAAAAAAGCTGGTACCAGTATGCCTATGACACCTGAGGCAGCAGCACTTTCCAGTTCCTTTGCGGGAAACAGAGGGAAATTACCTTGGCCTGTGGAGACGGGGTTTGTTTCGCAGGGCTATGGAACTTACCCGCACCCCACTTTGAAAGGAATCGTTCAGGATAGCGATGGACTGGAGATCCGTACACAGCCCAATGCAAATGTCAGGACGGTCTTTGACGGTACCGTAAGTAAAATATCCACCATCCCTGGATATGGCTTGACCGTAATCATCAAGCACGGCGAATACTTCACCATGTATAGCCGTCTAAAAGACATTAGTGTCAAAGTGGGGCAAACAGTCAAAGCCAAAGAAACGATCGGAAAAGTGGCAGTAAATCCAAACGGTGAGTCAGAAGTTCACTTCCAAACTTGGAAGGGACTTCAGATCATGGACCCTGCAACATGGATTACGTCCAAATAGAATTTAATATCGTATGTTCATAAAAAAGAGCAATTGTCTTGCAATGGAACTTTGCCTAAGCGCGTGACAATTGTATCTTTGTAACACTGTATATCCTTAAACATACACCATCATGACTACATTAGGTTTTATTCAAAACATGGGCGGAGGCTCGATCGTCTTGATCATCGTCGTTATCCTCTTGCTATTTGGTGCTAAAAGGATCCCTGAATTGGCCCGCGGATTGGGCCGTGGCATCAGAGAATTCAAAGACGCCACTAAAGAAATTCAGAACGATCTTGAAGATGGGCTGAAAGACAAAAAGAAGTAATCCCTTAATCCAATACCATTGGAAAAATTTAGTTCATTCGACGAAATCAAGAAATCGCTCGAAAACAGAGAGGCTGATTGCCGTGCAATCGTCACCCATTACTTAGAAAACATCACGACGAAGGCGCATTTAAACGCCTTCGTTGAAGTTTATAAGCAATCTGCTCTGGAGCAAGCTGACTTGGTCGACGAAAAAATCACCAAGGGTAAAGCCGGCAAACTTGCCGGAATGGTCATCGGAATCAAAGACGTCCTGTGCTATGCAGGTCATGAGGCCAACGCTTCCTCCAACATACTTAAAGGGTTCCAATCCCAATTTACCACTACTGCAGTTCAACGACTAATTGACGAAGATGCCATCATCATCGGTAGGCTGAATTGTGATGAGTTTGGAATGGGAAGCTCAAATGAGAATTCTGCCCACGGCAAAGTGCTCAATGCGATGGACGAAACACGGGTACCTGGTGGATCCTCCGGAGGTTCAGCAGTTGCTGTACAGGCAAATCTATGTACCGTTTCTCTGGGAACGGATACCGGTGGTTCGGTTCGCCAACCTGCCGCATTCACTGGAGTCATTGGGATGAAGCCAACCTATTCGAGGGTATCGCGATGGGGTTTGATCGCTTACGCATCCACTTTTGATACCATCGGGATTTTTTCAAAGACCGTCAGAGACAATGCTTTGGTCATGGAAATAATGGCTGGTCATGATGAGTTTGACAGCACTTCTTCCCGTAAGCCGGTGCTGCATTATAGCGAGCTTTTGCATTTTGAAAAAAAAGCCAAGGTAGCTTATCTTAAAGAGACTCTAGAATCGCCTGCCTTACAACAAGAGATTAAAGAAAATACACTAGCCGTGTTAGAAAAACTTCAATCCGAAGGACACGAAGTAACAGAGGTTCAGTTTCCACTATTAAAATACCTATTACCCACATATTACATTCTCACCACTGCAGAAGCCAGCTCCAATCTTTCCCGTTTTGATGGTGTAAAATACGGCTATCGCTCTCCGAATGCACATAATTTGGAGAGCATGTACAAGCTTACCCGAAGTGAGGGGTTTGGTGAAGAGGTCAAAAGGAGAATTATGCTGGGTACTTTTGTGCTTTCTGCAAGCTATTATGATGCTTATTTCACAAAGGCTCAACAGGTAAGAAGACTAATAAAAGACTTTACAGAAAATCTTTTGAACGAATTTGACTACATTATCATGCCGACTACGCCATCTACAGCGTTTAAGTTTGGTGAGCATAGTGGTGATCCAGTGGCGATGTATTTGGAAGATCTCTTTACAGTACAAGCTTCAGTATCAGGAGTTCCGGCGATTTCGATTCCAAACGGAAAGGATAAATCTGGCATGCCTATTGGGCTTCAGGTAATCTCCAACTCCTTCAAAGAAGCGGAGCTATATGCGTTTAGTAATTACCTGACAGAATTGACCTCTTAACTCTTACAATGATGGAAAAGCCTCTATACAAAACAATCATTCCAGTAATCATTACCTGCATGATATCGTTTTCCGAAGCCTTTTCCCAAGAGTCACCCCAAGAATCTGCCGTTTCGGTTTCCGAAAATATCCAACCCAACTATCATTACGAATACATCCCCGATTTTACTTATGAAGAAGTAAATCGGCGAATTAAGGCAATGGATACTGAGATGCCTTTTGCATTGAATGATCGGATATTTTCCTTTATCCAATACTTCACGGTAAGAAATCGGGATTACACGAAAATGGTTTTAGCAAGAAAAGACAAGTTTTTCCCACTTTTCGAAGAAACGCTCAAAAAACATGAAATGCCCTCCGAGATCGAATTCCTTTCGATTGTAGAATCAGGATTGGATCCTCAGATCAAAAGCCGAGTCGGTGCCATGGGACTATGGCAGTTTATGCCTGCCACGGGAAAGATGTATGGCATGAATGTAAATTCGGACGTAGATGATCGAATGGACCCGGAATTATCCACTGACGCTGCTGCCAAATACCTCAAGTCACTTTATCGCATGTTTGGGGATTGGGAAGTGGCTATGGCAGCATACAACTGTGGACCGGGGAATGTACGCAAGGCTATTCGAAAATCTGGCGGTAAGACTACTTTCTGGGGAATCTATGACCACCTTCCAAAAGAAACCCGAAGCTATGTTCCCCAGGTACAGGCTTTTTTATATGTACTCAATCACCTCGAAGAACACAACTTTAACCTCGAAGAGCCAACTTACCCAATTGAGTATGATAAAATCAGATTTGACCGAGCGCTTAACTTAGAAAAGCTTGCAGCCTTGACCGACATCTGTCTCAAAGAGTTGAAGGAATTAAATCCCTCTGTGAAAAATGGATCTATTCCTCTTTCTAATAGAAGTATGGAGGTGAAAATCCCAAAATCCAGCGCAATTTTCATCAAAGAGAATTTGGCCTGGATCAGCGATTCGCTTGGAAATCAGCCCACTTTTCTTCTTACTTCCAACACCCCTCCTGCGATAATTCCTGTTGAAAAAGCAGTTGCCAATTCCAACTCAGGGAGGATCGCTTACCAAGTCAAATCAGGGGATGTCCTTGGATCTATAGCCTCGAAACATGGTGTAAGTGTGACCCAGGTTAAGGAATGGAATAACCTGAGCTCAAACCTCATTAAAGTTGGACAGACGCTCTACATCCATTCAGGGAAGACAAGTACCGCTCCAACACTGGCTGACAATTCCAAATCTACTGAGCAGAGAACCTATACTGTGCGTCCAGGAGATTCCCTTTGGATTATATCCCAAAAACACGCGCTCTCCATAGATCAGATCAAACGACTCAATAATTTGAATTCCAATAATATTAAGCCAGGTCAAAAGCTTATAATTGGCTAATTCACGGAAGTTTATTTTTTTAAAGTTATTTAACTCACAATCTAATTGCTAAAACAAGCTTGACTGACTTTTAGTAATTATATTGTCACTAATGCCCCTAACAAGAAAAATCATGAAATCACTCGCTCATATCCTTCTATTCCTTGTTTCCATCGCCCTTTTTTCATGTGGAGAGAATGGTAATGCATCTGATAGCACCAAACCTAAGGCCAGAGGCTCTATTGGGGAAATTATGCTAGCGATCGACTCCACCAAATGGGCAGGACCAGTCGGGGAAGAGTTGCGGGATATTTTCGAGGCAGATTTGCCTGGAATGCTGAGATCAGAAAGCATGTTTAAAGTTCACCGAGTTGATCCGAGGGCAATGAACAGAATGCTCAAGATGTACACTAATCTAATCTATGTAACTACTTTCGACGATAAAAGAGGAGGCAGCCAAATCATCAATGCGCAGTTTTCCAAAGAATCAAAAGAAAAGGCCCAAGCTGATCCAAATCTCTATTCCCTTAGAATGGAAGATGAATATGCCATAGGTCAGGAAGTCCTTTATCTATTTGGAAATACCGAGGAGGAACTGATCGCCAACTTAAGAAAAAACAAAGATCGACTTCAAAACCTATTTGAGGTAAGAGAGCGTGGAAGATTGGAAAAGCCACTTTTTTCAAGAAAAAATTCAACGGCAGAGTATGAGGCAAGAACCAAACTAGGAATTAAAATAAGTGCCCCAGCTTCCTACCAAATTGCAAAAACAACCGAAGACTTTCTATGGATGAGATCCCCTACACCCACAGAACGAAGGCCGGATATCAGCATCTTTTTTTACGAAACAGATTATACTTCTGAGGAGCAAACCTTTCCAGCAAACATACTGACCCTCAGAGATTCCATCACCAAGAAACACATTTTTGGCGATCCTGATGACCCCAGCTCTTTTGTGGTAAGTGAAAAACAAATTCCACCTGCTTTCAGAAACATGGTGATAAATGATAATTTTACCGTGGAAATCAGGGGAACCTGGAAGACCAACAATCTCAGTATGGGAGGAACTTACCTCGGATACTTAATGGTGGATGAAGCCAAAGGCAAACTGTATTACATGGAGGGTTTTATCTATTTCCCCAATGAAATACACCGGGATGCACTTCGCGAGATCCAAACCATTTTGCTCAATACTGACATTAGCTGGAAAGAGGACCAGGGTGCCTGACTTTTGTCAAACCACCATCTATGACCATCAAAATTAGAAAACAAGACGCGTTAAATTACCATAGCCAAGGTTCCCCGGGAAAAATTGAAGTCATCCCAACTAAGCCTGTATCAAGTCAGATTGACCTTGCGCTTGCCTATTCACCCGGTGTGGCTGAGCCATGCAAGGAAATCGAAGCGGACAAGGAAAATGTCTACAAATACACTGCAAAGGGAAATCTTGTAGCCGTCATTACAAACGGAACGGCCGTTTTAGGTCTAGGTGATATCGGCCCCGAAGCTTCCAAACCTGTGATGGAGGGGAAAGCAGTACTTTTTAAAAAATTTGCAGGCATTGACGTGTTCGATCTGGAAATCGATGAGAAAGATCCTAAAAAACTTATCCAGATCATCAAATCCCTAGAACCGACTTTTGGAGGAATAAATCTGGAGGACATTAAAGCGCCCGAGTGCTTTGAGATTGAGCAAACACTCCGACAGCAGATGAAAATTCCCGTAATGCACGATGATCAGCATGGGACAGCCATCATCTCAGGTGCCGCACTAATGAACGGACTTGAAATTGTCAACAAAAAAATCGGTGATATAAAACTCGTAGTAAGTGGTGCAGGTGCTGCTGCCATTTCCTGCGTACGATTTTATGTCAGCTTGGGTGTCAAAAAAGAAAACATCATTGTCTGTGATAAGGATGGGGTCATCAGATTGGATCGACAGGATTTGACAGACATCCACAGAGATTTTGCAACAGATAAAAATATTCATCATATCCGTGAGGCTTTGCCTGGAGCAGACGTATTTTTAGGCCTTTCTGCAGGTAACATCATCTCACAGGAGATGATTAAGTCTATGGCTCCCAATCCGATAGTTTTTGCACTTGCAAATCCGGATCCGGAGATCACCTACGATCTGGCAATAGCAGCTCGGGAGGATGTGATTATGGCTACAGGCCGTTCTGATCATCCTAACCAGGTGAACAACGTGTTGGGATTCCCATACATTTTCCGTGGTGCCTTGGATGTAAGAGCTACAGTTATCAATGAGGAAATGAAGCTCGCTGCGGCAATGGCCATCGCCAAACTGGCCAAAGAACCAGTTCCTGAAATCGTAAATAAGGCCTATGGAGATCTCAATATGGCCTTTGGACGACTTTATTTAATTCCAAAACCTGTAGATCCAAGACTGATAACGACTATAGCCCCTGCCGTAGCCAAAGCTGCTATCGAATCAGGAGTTGCCAAAAAGATGATACACGACTGGGAAGCTTACGAATTGGAGCTCCAAAAGCGAATCGGAATCGATCAAAGGTTGATGTCAATAGTCATCGGAAGAGCCAAAAAAGATCCGAAACGAGTTGTTTTTGGTGAAGCGGATAATCTGAAAATTCTAAAAGCTGCTCAATCCCTGCGAGATGAAAAAATCGCCATTCCTATCTTACTCGGTAATCGGGAAAAGATCCTGAGTATGATTGAAAACAATTCTCTGGATCTGGCCAATGTAGTCATTATCGATCCGCTAGAGGAAACTGAAATGATCAGGGATTTCGGTAAATTCCTCTATGAAAAACGCATGCGAAAGGGAATGACGTTGTACGATGCGAACAGGCTGGTCAAAGAGCGAAATTACTTCGGGGCCATGATGGTCGAAACAGGCTCAGCGGATGCATTTATTTCAGGATTGACCCGTGATTACCCGAAAACTATCTTACCTTCTCTTCAGACGATCGGAGTGAAAAAAGGAGTAAATCGGGTGGCTGGTATGTACATAATGAACACGCCAAAAGGCCCCTATTTCTTTGCCGATGCTACAGTGAACCTGAACCCCTCCGCTGAGGAACTGGTAGAAATCATCGGATTGACAGCAAATGCGGTGAAATTTTTCAACATGGAGCCCAGAATTGCACTCCTCTCCTATTCAAATTTCGGTTCAGCGGAAGGCGATATCCCGACTAAAATGTCCAAAGCCACAGCTCTGGCTAAGAAAAAGTATCCGGATCTCATCATCGAAGGAGAGATGCAGGCCAATGTGGCCTTTAATCAAGAACTGCAACGTGAAATCTACCCTTTCTCCACCCTGGCACATAATCAGGTCAATACACTGATTTTTCCGGATCTTGCCTCAAGTAACATTGCTTATAAATTACTTGCCGAACTGGGAAATGCAGAAGCCATTGGACCAATTTTGCTTGGCATGGGCAAGCCTGTTCATATTTTACAATTGGGAAGCTCTATTCGTGAAATAGTGAATATGGTGGCTATTGCTGTGGTGGATGCTCAATCTTCTGAAGGAATATTATGATTGCATACCTGAGTGGTAAACTTGTCTTCAAGGATCCCACCTACGTCATTATAGATGTGGGAGGAATTGGTTATCAGGTGAAAATCTCCCTCCAGACCTACAGCAGAATCAAAGATGAGGAGCAGATTCGACTCCTCACCTTTCTGCATATCAAAGAAGATGCACATACACTTTACGGCTTTAAGGAAGAAACAGAAAAAAGACTTTTCCTCCTGTTGATATCCATCAATGGGGTTGGACCAAATACGGGATTAATGATACTTTCATCCTTGGATACAGGGGAAATTGAGCAGGCCATACTTTCCGGTGATGTGGGCACCATTCAGGCAGTGAAAGGAATCGGGGTCAAGACTGCACAGCGAATTATCTTAGAGCTAAAGGATAAAATCGGGAAATCGGGGGGTAACGAGCTCAGCACGCCGCTTGGATTCCTAAAGTCCAGCAATAAAATCCGCGAGGAGGCGTTACAAGCCTTGGTTACACTAGGATTCCCAAAAGCAATGGCAGAGAAAAATATCACTCAGATTCTCAAAAAAACCGAAGGGGAAATTTCCTTAGAAGATTTAATTAAAGCATCTTTAAAGACACCTTAACTTTAAGCTGGATTGGACTTTCAGGAGTTACTGACTTTTTGCAAGGGGAAATTTAGAAGTCACGGGCCTGTTCTCCTAGTCATATTGGGATTTGTATTAGCTATAACACCGGCTAAAGCCCAACAAGTCGCAGCAGACAGCACCAAATCCCGAATAGATTCCCTAAATATTCGTAGGCTATCGCCCTCATTTTTGCTTTGGCAAAACATGAGAACCAATCCCTTGTACCCCTATAGGAATCCTTTTCTTCTTCCAAAGTCTCCATTTATACCAGCTCCACCGCTAGCTCAGGAAGTAACTGTACTGATCGATTCCACCCTTCGATACAATATTGTCGATCAACTTGACACCACAAGATTCGGAAATGAGCAAGAATATGACTTCGAACGATTTTCTGAAATCCAGCAATATCAGGTCAGGCAAGACTACTGGCGATCCAGAGCGAGGGCAATGGACGGCGAAAGTGCTGTCGAAGGTCGGAGCCTGATCCCTCCGCTGACTGTCAGTCCATCATTTGACCGGATTTTCGGAGGTAGTGAGATCAATATCGTCCCGACGGGTTATGTCAACCTCGACTTTGGGGCGATCTTCCGCCGAATTGACAATCCCACACTCCCTATCCGTCAGCAGCAGAATGGAGGCTTTAATTTTCAGCAACAGATCCAAATGGCCGTCAACGGGTCGATGGGTGAAAAGATGAAAATCGCTGCCAACTTTGATTCCAACAATTCCTTCGATTTTCAAAATCAGCTAAAAGTCGAATATGACGGCTTCGATGAGGACATCCTCCAATCTGTGGAAATAGGCAATGTCAGCATGCCAATACAGAACAGGTTGATTCAAGGTGCTCAAAATCTCTTCGGTGTAAAAACACAAATGCGTTTTGGGAAATTAAATGTCACCGCTGTGGCCTCTACTCAAAGAGGCCGGAGAGATAATTTGGTGATTGATGCAAATGGACAAGGCAGGGCCTTCGACATTCAGGCATCGCGATACGATGAAAACCGCCACTTTTTCTTGTCCCATTTCTTCAGAGATAATTACGAACGCTGGCTAAGAGGTCTTCCTCAGGTGCTTTCTGGAGTGAATGTCACCAGAATTGAAGTCTATATCATGAACAGGGCGACAAATACGGAAACACTCCGAAATTTTGCCGCCTTTATGGATTTAGGAGAGGGACGTGTGCTTTTGAATCCATCAAACCCAGCCATCGGTACAGGCACACCCGGAGCCCCAGCAGGCAATAACGCAAATTTACTCTATTCTAATATCAGTAAAAATCCTTCTTTCCGCCCTTTTGATACCGGTTCGAGAGCCATAGAATCAAGCCTCGGAATAAGAAAAGGGGTCGACTTTGAGCAGATCAACGGAGCAAGAAAACTAGATCAGACGGAATTCTTCTTTAACCCACAGTTGGGTTATGTTTCACTTTTCAGAAGACTCCAGAACGATGAAGTGCTGGCGGTTTCTTACGAATACACCTACAATGGTCAAGTCTATAAAGTCGGTGAACTGACCGAAGATTACCAAACACGAAGGGAAGACGAACTCATTTTCCTCAAACTTCTCCGCCCTGCACGGATTAACACCAGAGTTCCTACTTGGGATCTGATGATGAAAAACGTGTATAGTCTGAATGCCAGCCAGATCTTGCGGGATGGTTTCCAGCTTCAGGTGATTTACAGGGATGACCGCACAGGTTTGGATAATCCATCTCTTTTAGAAGGCGCAAATGTCAAAGACAAACCCCTGATTCGACTGACAGGACTGGACAATCTCAATCCACAGAACGATCCTGCTCCGGATGGAAATTTTGATTTTGTGGAAGGACTGACCATGATCTCCAATCGAGGTTTATTGATTTTCCCTGTACTGGAACCCTTTGGATCTAACTTGGCGAAGAATTTTCTTCCCGGGGAACTGGTTCTGAAGGATAAGTATGTCTATGACACACTTTACCGCACCACTCAGGCAGATGCAGAACTTGTGACCAGATTGAATAAATATTTTATCAAAGGGCGACTCACGGCTGGTTCAGCAAGTGAAATTCAGCTTCCGGGATTGAATATCGCTCCGGGATCTGTAATAGTACAAGCGGGCAACATTCCATTGACCGAAGGGGTGGATTTCACCATTGACTACAACGTCGGAAGATTGGTGATTATCAACGACGCCATTTTACAATCCGGAAAACAAATCAATGTGAGCTTCGAAAAAGCCGATTTGGTATCCTTCCAGACGCGAAGTCTTCTGGGCACCAGACTGGATTATTTGGCCAGTCAAAAACTCAATATTGGTGGTACGTTTTTGTTTCTCAATGAGCGTCCAAACATCACCCGAATTGCCACAGGGAATGAGACCTTGAGAAACAGCCTTTGGGGCTTGGATGTTAATTTCAATGATGAATCAAGGTGGCTGACTAAGCTCGCAGATGCATTACCATTCACCAACACCAAAGAGAAATCACTTGTACAATTCAATGCTGAATTCGCCCACTTGATTCCCGGTACTTCCAATACGGTAGATGGGGACGCTGCTTCTTACATCGATGACTTTGAAGCCGCTGTTACCCCGTTCTACTTAGGGGCCGCCGCAAACCAGAATTGGAAACTTTCATCCACCCCTAAAACGCAAGACAACAAGTTTGACTTAAGCAACCAAACCGAAGATAATCTTGGAAATGCCTACCGAAGAGCACGCCTAGCATGGTATAACATTGATAATATTTTTTATAGAGAAAGCGGTCCCGGAGTACCTACCAATTTGAGCTCTCAAGACCGGAGAAACCATTACGTAAGGCGAGTAATCCCGCAGGAAATTTTCAAAAACCAAGACCGGGATGTAATTGTGGTTCCACAGCCGCTTTTTGAATTAGCTTTTTTTCCAAGCGAACGGGGAATGTTTAATTACAATCCAAATTTGGATTTCAACGGTTTTTTACCAAACCCAAGATTAAACTATGGTGGGGTCACCCGCGCAATAACTACGGAAGTTGACTTTGATAGAACTAATATCGAGTACATTGAATTCTGGCTCATGGACCCATTTTTAAAAGGAGACAATGGGCGGGTTTTGGACGGGGTTTTCAATCAAAATAACACCACGGGGGGTAAACTCTTCATCAATCTTGGCGATATATCCGAAGACGTGATGAAGGATGGTAGCCATGCCTTTGAAAACGGACTGCCTGCAGACGGAAATCCAACTGAAACTGGTCAAAATGAATGGGGACGTATCACACGAAAGCAATTTTTGATTCCTGCTTTTGATAATTCACAATCTTCCCGAGTCAATCAAGATGTGGGTTTGGATGGATTGAAAAATGAGGATGAACCTGCTTTTTTTCAAAGCAGATTTGTGGATCGCCTCAATGTATCGCAACAGGCTCGTAATGCCATTTTGCAAGATGTGTCTGCTGACGCTTTTCAGTACTATTTGGATGATAAATTCGATCAGGCTGACATAAAAATTCTGGAGCGTTACAAGAAATTCAACGGGATGGAAGGCAACACGCCTGTTTCAGCTGACCCCAGTCTTCCCTACACCGCCTCAGGTGGCAATACGCCTGACAACGAGGATTTGAATGCCGACAACACCATCAATGAACTGGAAAACTACTATGAATATGAAGTAGATCTCAGGCCAGGACAATTGAATGTGGGTGAAAATTACATCGTGGATCAGGTCACACACAACGAGGGAGGGGAAGAAATCAATTGGTATCTTTTTAGGATTCCTGTCCGCCAGCCTGACCGTGTACAAGGTGACATCGTAGGATTCAAATCCATCCGGTGGATGCGAACCTATTTGACGGATTTTGCACAACCTGTCGTACTTCGCATGGCCGAATTCAGAATGGTAGGAAGCCAATGGAGGGTCTTTCAGGAATCGCTATTCGAAAAAGGATTCTTCGAAATCCCTGAACCGGACAATTCCAATGTGGTGGTAGATGTAGTCAATATTGAGCAAAACGCCCAAGGCAGTGACAAACACAGTCCCTATGTTTTACCTCCAGGAATTAACCGAGACCGGGACAATACTTCTACTGTTGAAAGAAGACTGAATGAACAATCCTTGAGAGTATGCGTGGAGGATTTGGCACCGAAAGATGCCCGGGCAGTATTCAGAAATCTCACCATAGACCTCGTACAATATGAGCGTATAAAAATGTTCTTCCATGCCAATAGTCTTGATGCCCAAGATGGAGAAATTACCGCTTTCTTACGATTAGGGACTGATTACACTGACAATTACTATGAAATCGAAGTGCCTCTTGTCGTTTCTCCTTTGGGCACGAATGACGCAAGAGCAGTTTGGCCACTTGAAAATGAGATAGACATCGCGATCCAGGAGATCGTCGGGGTAAAAGTAGAGCGGGACAACAACCGGGCCCCCTTGAATTTGCCTTTTTCTCAGAATATTCGACAATACAAAGTTACCGTAGTCGGCCGACCGGAGTTGAGTATGGTACAGGGCATGATGCTTGGCGCAAGAAATCCGGGCACGGGTATAGGTTCTTCAAAATCCTTTTGTTTTTGGGCGAATGAGCTTCGGGTAACAGGTTTTACCAAGAGTAATGGATGGGCTGCAAATGCTTATTTGAATGCGAAAATTGCTGATGTGGCTGTTGTATCAGCGTCAATTCGACATAATTCCATTGGCTTTGGAGGATTGGAAACAAGGCTTTCCCAAAGAACTAGACAAGCAACTACGCAGTACGATATATCCACAAACGTGGAAGTAAACAAACTCCTTCCCGAAGCCCTTGGAGTCAGCATTCCAATGTATTTCTCAATAGAGAATTCAAACACAAGACCGGAATACGACCCATTGAATCCAGATGTACCATTTGAAGTTGCTTTGGGTAAATATGAAACTGACGCCCAACGGGCGGCATATCGGGAAATCGCCCAGGATCAGCTGAAAAGAAGAAATATCAGTTTCAATAATGTCCGGAAAATCAAAAAGAACACGGATTCACCAAATCGAGTCTATGACCTTTCGAATTTTGCTTTCTCCTATGCAATGGGATCAGTGACTCAGACCAATGCACAGATTGAAAATTACAATTTCAAGACTAACCGTGGTAATGTCACCTATAGCTTCCAGCCAAAGGAATGGAAAATCGCTCCGTTTCAAAATTCGGAAGGGATGACTTCGCCATTCCTCAAATTGATCAAGGATTTCAACCTGAATCTTTCCCCTACCCTGCTTTTGGCCAGAGTGGACGTGGATCGACGCTTCCTGAGATCTCAGTACAGAAACGATCAACTGGGTACCAGCGGGGTTGATCCACTATTTCAGAAGTCTTTCTTCATAAATCGGTCTTTCAATATTAACTGGGATCTTTCGAATAGCTTAAGAGTTGATTTTGAATCACAAGCCAGCGCTGTAGTTGACGAGCCTGAAGGGGATCTGGATACGGAAGCCAAACGCGATTCGGTAAAATACAATGCCTGGCGATTCGGAAGAACTACAAATTATAATCATAGGGCTACATTAAACTATTCGCTTCCGCTGAATAAACTTCCAATGACTGATTGGATTCAGACCGACTATCGATACGTAACCACTTATAATTGGCAAACCGGCGCAATTGGCCAAAAAGACACCTTAGGAAACATCATTCAAAACACCAGGGATCAAAATTTGACCGGAAAGTTTGATCTGATGAAGCTCTACAATAAGAATAAGAAATTGGCGGCATTGAATGCGCCAAAACGTCCCGGCATACCCGGACGGACGACAGTAAATGCCGAGGATACGATCGGTACACCCTTCAGCAATAAGCTGTTGAAATTTCTGATGATGACGAAGGAGATCACCTTCAATTATGGAGTAATTGATGGAACTTTTCTACCTGGCTATATGCCAAATACCGGACTATTGGGAATGGACAGAGCCTGGAACAATCCCGGGTGGGCATTCCTTTTTGGCAGTCAAAATCCAAACGTCAGATACGATCTTGCTGGAAACGGAAATATTGCCCCAAGTGCTGAGTTGACACAGACCTTCAAGCAGAATCGAGCCATGAATCTAAGACTGACCGGAATTTTGGAGCCGATACGGGACTTTAGAGTCACACTGGAAGCAAGAAAAAGGGAAGTTGGAGATTACCAAGAAATCTTCAGAAACTCTCTGGATAATCCCGGCGATTACCAAAGTATCAGTCCTAACCGGTTGGGTTCATATTCCATCACAGGCATTATGATAGGGACTGCTTTCGCAAAAGACGACATTCAGAACAACTCCCCTCTTTTCAGGAATTTTGAAAACTATCGTTCAATCATCAAGGAAAGATTGGATGGAGAAACTGTCGGTGGTGGTGTTTATGGAATAAATGGACAAGATGTTTTAATCCCGTCATTTCTTGCAGCCTATTTGGGAAAAGACCCGAATGAGGTCAGCCTAAATCCTTTCCCGAAAACTCCTCTTCCCAACTGGAGAGTGGATTACCGAGGATTATCCCGATTGAAAGGACTGAGTGACAAATTCAGCAGCATTAATCTCACCCATGCATATTCTTCCACTTATGATGTGAGTAATTTTTCCAACTCCCTGCAATATCAACAGGGTCTTGAACTCTTCAATACCTTACAAAATGTTCGCCGGCCTGATATTACCAATGATGATGGGCAGTTTATCCCCATTTACGTGTTGAATCAGGTAGTCCTTTCCGAGAGATTTTCACCACTCATCGGAGTTGACGTCCTGACAAAAGACCGTCTGAATGTGGCCATCAATTATAACAGGGAAAGAAATCTTGGTTTGAATTTCTCCAACTCCCAAGTAACCGAGCAGAAAAGCAGTGACTTTGGCCTGACACTGGGCTATACAAAAGCCGGCGTGAAAATCCCGTTTAGTATACAGGGAAGTCAAAAGGTACTTAAAAACGACCTTCAATTGCGATTGGATTCCAAGGTTGTGGATGTACGCCAAGTTCAGCGAAAAATTGAAGAAGGCAGCACCGTAACCAATGGCAACCTCAATATTCAAATCCGCCCAACCGTAGGATATGTGATCAATCAGAACCTGAATCTGACCATTTACTTTGAGCGAACGATCAATGATCCTCGTGTAACCACAGCCTTTAGGAGAACCTCCACAGCTTTTGGTGGACAGTTAAGATTTAATTTATCCCAATAGATTTCAAACTCAAGCGATTCCTTTTAATTTTGACCCAAACAAAGAACAAATCATGAATTTTCCACAAGAACTGAAGTACACCAAAGACCACGAATGGGTTAAAATCGAAGGAGACATAGCTACCATCGGTATCACAGAATTTGCACAAAAAGAATTGGGAGATATCGTCTATGTAGAAGTTGAAACAGTGGGTGAGACGATTGAAGCAGGTGAAGTATTTGGATCTGTGGAAGCTGTAAAAACTGTTTCTGATCTTTTCATGCCGATCACGGGTGAAATCATTGAATTCAACGACAAATTGGAATCTGAGCCAGAACTGGTAAATGAGGCCCCTTACGAAGCGGGATGGATGGTAAAAGTGAAAATCTCAAATGACTCTTTCACCGAACTGTTGGACGCATCGGAATATGCTGAATTAGTTGGTGCTTAATTTCTGAATCATTGAGGATTTTCTTTGCTATTTCCTGGATGATCGTATTGGCATTTGCCATGCTTACACCTGGAACAAAGTTTCCTGAAATTGATCTATTTGATTTTCAAGACAAGGCCGTCCATATTATTTCGTTTTTGATCCAGGGCTATCTCTGGAGTGGAGTCGGGATAGACGAAAACGAAGTTTCATCCAAGAATCCGAAGATTTGGCGAAATTTCATTTTGTTTGGAGTCTTAGTTGGAATTGGTTTTGAATATTTACAACAATTTATCCCTTATCGATCGTTTGAATTAATGGATATGATTGCCAATGCATTAGGTGCAGGTCTAGGATTATTAGGATATTTAAAATGGCCGTTCATTAAATACATTTTGGATTAATCTTCAATAATTCTTACACTTGTTATTCAAAATTTGAAATAAATTAACCTGTATAAACCAAATTCACCATGGAAGCAAAAAAGTCTCCAAGCGCTGATATAACCAAGAAGGTGGGTATGTTTACCAATCTTGGTTTAGCAGTAGCTGTAGGTCTTACTCTTGCTGCCTTCGAATACAAGTCATTTGATGACTCAGGGCTTAAAAACCTGGGTGGTGTGAATGACAATTTCGAGGAGCTGCTAGATATACCTATCACCGAACAGCCACCTCCACCGCCGCCACCACCGCCAATGGAGCAGCCTATCATCGAGGAGATTCCTGATGAAGTGAAAATTGAGGAAAAAATCGATGTGAATTTTGACGTAGATGTCAAAGAAACGACTGTGATCAAGGAAGTGGTAATTTCTGAAGCTCCGGTTGTAGAAAAAGCAGATCAGATCTTTGACGTCGTAGAAACTCAGCCAAACCCTCCAGGGGGAATGTCAGGATGGAATGCATACCTTTCCAAAAACCTAAAATACCCTACTCAAGCAAGAAGAATGGGAATTGAAGGAACTGTGATTGTTGTATTCGTAATCAACACTGATGGATCCATTCAAGACGTAGAAGTTTTGAGAGGTATTGGTGGAGGTTGTGACGAAGAAGCTGTTAAAGTTGTGCAAGAAGCTCCAAAGTGGGAACCTGGTAAGCAAAGAGGCCGTCCGGTTCGTACTCGAATGAGACTTCCGATTCGATTCAAACTTAGCTAACACATATTAGACCCGAGAAATCGGGTCTTTTTTTGCCCTAACCTCTCCTCCTTTTTAACTAGTTAATAAACGTTAGAGAAATAGCTTATACCAGAATTCTTTGGTAAATTTTTATAAACATTTCTCTAACAATCATGGAATTAAAAAAGAATCCCAAATCAGACCTTCTCAAGTGGTCAGGCGCAATCTCCAATCTTGGATTGGCGATTTCGATTGCATTCGTTTTGGTGGCTTTCGAATGGAAAGCTTATGAGGAAAAACCTCTTCTTAATATTTCAAATGCTAATTCGAATTGGGAATCGGAAGTAATCCCGATCACTATCCAAGTACCTCCGGCGGCACCACCTCCTGTAATAGCCCCACAAATCAAAGTGATAGATGACGATATCGAACTTGATGACATCTTGACTATTGATATCCATTTTCCAGGTGATGAGGTAATTCCGGAGATCAAGCTAGCCGGTCCTCCAAATATCGATGTTGCGGCGGAGATATTGGATTTCACAGAAGTACAGGCGCAGTTTCAAGGTGGAATGGATGCTTGGTATACCTACTTAAAAGCCAATCTCACCTATCCGAAACAGCCACAACGAATGGGAATTGAAGGAACCGTATTTCTCAGATTTGTCATCAACACAGATGGAAGTATACAGGATGAAGAAGTTGTGAGATCAGTCGATCCTTTTCTCGATAAAGTAGCCTTAGAAGTGGTCCAAAATTCCCCTAGATGGAAACCTGCCCTGCATCATGGTAGACCGGTGAGATCTCGAATGACTATGCCAATCAAATTCAAGCTTAACTAACCCTGCCTACTTTGGATAGTAATTGAATTGGTAAGAAATCTGAATTACTTTACCCGAATGAGAGTCCTCGTTTTATTATCAGGTTATAATTTGAATTTAATCGGGAGATTCACGAAGGAAGGATAATCATCGCAGTGTGTGTCGCTTCCTACATACCTGTGACAGACTCGATTTCATCTAAAGGAATGCTCCATGTTCAAAAACCTGAAAATGGCATAAGGTATTTTCAAAAAAAAGAGGCTGTCTCAAAAGGCTTGAATGAATCAGCCTGACCCTTCGATTCCAGTCAACCTGAGCAGAATCGAAGGGTCAGTGTGACAGGAGTCGAAGGCCATTTGCAGCGCAGCGAGTACAGCCGCATTTCGACTTCGCTACAAATGGTAGATTACGTTAAATTTTGTTTTTACTAATTATCCAAAATTATATTCCAATTTCATGAAATGTAATTTCTCTATGAACCAGTTAATTCTGGTTCTTAGCTTAGGTTAGGTTATTCTTTTCCATCGTTCTTTTGGCTTAACCCAAAAGAACCAAAAGGTCAAGATTTGCCAAAGCTCCCACCGCACGAGGCCAAACGCTGGCTCGCTCCTGCCTGCTGCAGGCAGGGGCAAATCCTCCCACCGCGCCCTTCCGATCAATGTTTTGTCTAGACAGCTAAGATTCAATCGTAGATCAAGATTTTTATGGCTTTGGACTTCAAAAATTCTGTCAATTCCATTTTGTATGTTCGCAGAATATTTAAGACTCAATGTAACAAGCAACAGTTATGAGACAGCCCCTTTACTATAACACATTAAGCGACTGCTCCTTGATTTTTTCCAGTTCATCCTTCATTAGGATGACATGCTTTTGAATTTCAGCATCATTTGCTTTGGATCCGATGGTATTAATCTCTCTACCAATTTCCTGACTGATGAAACCCAGTTTTTTACCTTGACCATTTTCTTCGCTCAGCGATTTCATGAAGTAATCTAAGTGCGTTTCTAACCTTACCAGCTCTTCAGTGATATCAAGTTTTTCGAAATAATAGATCAGTTCCTGCTCAAATCGATTAGCATCGAAAGAATTCTCATCCATCCATTGGGTAAAATGATTGCGGATCCGCTGTCTGATTCGCTCTTTTCGGATAGGTTCCTCCTGTTTGACCCGCTCAAAAGCGGATCTGATCACCGTAATATTTTCCTCGAGTTTGGAATACAATGAAGCGCCCTCGTCTATTCTGAAGCCGTCACATTTTTTCAACGCTTCTTCCAACACCAACTTAGTCTGCTCCCAATCATCACCATCTTCTCGTTCCATTGGAATCGAAGTGATTACATTTGGAGACTGTAAGGCAAGCTTAAATAAGTCATTTGAAGGCGTCCCAACTAACTCAGCCAAGTTTTTGAATTCCTCAAAATAAGCCTTAAAAAGGCCTTGATTAATTGTGACGGGAAGATTTTCACTTCCTCTCGGAACAAATTCGATGGAGATACTTACTTTTCCGCGATCTAGAATGGATTGGGCTAATCCCCGAATTTCAGACTCTTTATCAGAAAATTGTCGTGGGCTACGGATGGATAAATCCAAAATTTTTGAGTTGAGAGACCGAACTTCGACCTGAATCATCATTTGCTCATTCTCAAATCCGGCAACACCAAAGCCGGTCATTGATTTGATCATAAATTATTAGCTATTAGAAATTATAACCTAAAGTAAAGTAAAACTTCAGGTTTTCGGTCTCATAATTTCGGATTGGACGGGCTACGTCGAATTTGACGTAATAATTCATCAAAACAGTCCTCAATCCCGCCCCATAACTTTGAAGCCATGGATTATTGAAATTGTTGAGCACCACCACAAAAGGGGATCCCGGTGTATTGATCACTTCTGTGTTTTGATCATTGACACGCTCCCATGGTGCAAAATCATTCCATGCAGATCCGATATCATAAAACCCGACTAGCTGGAAGTTTCTTACAAAGTTGGAAGTAATATTACCTCGGGACAGATATGAGAATAGCGGGATTCTTAATTCTGTAGTAAAAGTAATCACGTTTCTACCCCTGATTTCGTCATAGTCATATCCTCTTAGATCTACAAAATCAGCAAAGAGAATATTTGAATTTTCCGCGCCGGAGGGGTTTCTCACCGGAGAAGGTTCGGGTCTGTTGGATGGTGGATTGTAAAACTCATTAAACAACCAATTGTCCATTCCGCCAATGAGGTAATTTTGTGGATTTTTCCCCATAAAAGACCCTACATATAGCTTGGAGGCCAAGGTGATGTTTTTGTGAATCTTTTGATAATTGCGAAGATCTAAGTAGAAATTACTGAATGAACGATTCGCATTATTCAAGCCTTGGTAATGCATAAAGCCAACCTTGGCTTTTAGACCTGTAAAGGAATAAAGTCCCATTGGTTCCGTTCGATCGTAAACAAATTCTGCCTTTCCCCCGGCATAATTGACGTCCAAACGGTTTTGATCGGGAACTTGACC
Source organism: Algoriphagus sp. (assembly GCF_030694375.1). GTDB lineage: Bacteria > Bacteroidota > Bacteroidia > Cytophagales > Cyclobacteriaceae > Algoriphagus. Next base: position 217,098 of record NZ_JAUXYL010000020.1, on the reverse strand, counting down.
CAAGATCAAGGAATCTGCATTTAGATTAAAATATTGGGTTTTTGCAATTAAGGGCGCAACATAAAATCTCGAATTGATAGTTAAAGGATAGGAAACACCCGCTTCGATTTGGGTCAATACATACTTTTGAAAAGAGATATCATTTTCAGAAACTCGGATGGTTTTTCTGTCAAACCTACCTCTAAAATCAAGTCTACTTTTCAAATATTCGTATTCAAACCACACATCTCCACCGGAATTAAAATCCAATGCAGTCATTATCCCGGCAGAAAAAATGTGATTATCGAGAACATCAGTCATTTTCCCGTTGAGGTTGATGCCAAACCCTCTAAGTGGATCAACAACGGCCTTGGTATTGATATGATTTGTGAAAAACTGGGGTTCCATTCTCCTTGGCCCCGTCACCCTCTTTTGTAAAGATTGCCTTCTGAAAGATTCCAGGAGATTCGTTCGCGTCAAATCAGGACGGTTAGTTTCTGCCGGGGTTTTAAGCTGTGGAAGTGTGTCAAAAGTGTAATTTTCTGTATCGACACCTTTTCTAGACTCAAATCTCAATCGATCCAGATTAATTGAAGAAGTCCTGTTTTTTTGAATTGTATCGATTAGTGCAGGCTCTTGAATTGGAGCGGGTATTGAGGGCGATTGCGTTGCAGCATTTGTTCTTTGCTCGAGCAGTCTTCTCGCCGCCAAGCGTTCGTTTAAGTCTTTAGCTTGAGCGAGTTGGACCCGGGGTGTACTGGGAGTAAATTGGTCCACGCCACTATAGCCTTCCACATACAAAAGTGATTCTTTCCCATTTCTCAGCGCGTAGGCTATCTTATTCATTCTACTGGTCACGTCAAAAACCTCTATGCTCTTGTCAAAGGCTGATATTTGATTGGAAACCTGATTACCGATGCTGAAACGCATCAAATTTGTGATTCCGCTCAAATCACTCATGTAGAGCAGGGTATTACTGTTTAATTTACGCGGATGGATGTTTTTGCTATTGGAGTTAGTGAGCTTTGTGAAAATGGTGGTATCCTTCAATACATCCACTCTAATCAGGTTATACTGATTGGGTAAAATATTAATATCAGGAGTAGCCGTCAAGACTGAATCAGGTAAATCCACGTAATTTGAGGAGTAGACAATGACTGAATCGTTCAGAAAAGCAGGAGATAAATCATCAAATATATCATTTGTCAGCCGTTTGCCTTGGCCCCTTACATTGAGCGTATAGATATCTGATTTCCCGTTGGAGATGGCTGAAAGAACCATATTCTTGCCTGACTCATTGAAGTCGAGACTTAAGATCTGAGTGATATTTCTAAGGAAAATCTTATCCTGATTTGATCCGTCAATCGACCGAAGTCTCAATGTCGTAAAACCTCTCTTAAAGGAGGCAATTGCCAAATTAGCAGAATCTCTCCAGGCTATGATCGGAGAATGCAGGTTAGGCGAAAGTTCATCATAGCTTGCTCCTCCCTGGAAAATGGTCTGTTCGGTACCATTGGAGAGATCTCGTACAATTACTTTAAATTTCCCGGCATTGTTGAGCACATATCCGAGCAAAAGTCCATCGGGACTAAATTTAATGTCGCTGATTGCACCATCTACCCTTGAAGATGTTCTTGCGATTGCCGACTCTGGAGAAACGCTTTTGAAGGAAGCAAAGACGGGTTCATTAATTTTTAGATAATAGTTTTTCCAGTCTTCAAAAAACACCTTCGCGTTTACACCAATCGTATTAGCTATGCTGTTTTCCTCGTTTCTATTGATTCGCGATAAGTTGAGTATACTGGAGACATATCTACGGCCATATTTTTCAGAGATGTAATTCCAGATGGATTGGCCTAGCAAACCGGCCTCTATTCCTGTTAGATTCAGGATTTTCGGATTCTTATTATCTCTTAAATATTGTCGGATGAAGTCATCCATTTCCCTACTCCAACCTTTGGCAAGATAAAGTGCCGCCCCGTCAATATACCAAGCCGGAAAATCATTGACCAGATTAGCCTGGAACGCGTCAGCAACTGAAGCGCCGTATAGCATCTCCCTGATGATGACTTTGGAAGTGGCATAAATAATATCCGCTTTGAATTGGTCCACTCGTCCTTTGTACGAAACCTCAGCTATCAGTCTTGTAAATCTTGTCTGACCATCTTCAGTGTATTTCTGACTATTGAGATTCAGGTTGCTTTGAAGACCTTCTTCAGGAGAGTTATAGATATAAATCCTAGGTTTTGTATAGGCTACATAGCCGATCATTTGTGTGAGTTTATCAAACTCGGCCTCTAAATATTCAATTGCCATTTTGGCATTAGCGCCCCCTCGGTCATAATAGTAGACCTCAAAATTATTGGACGAATAAAAATACCATTGAAGTTCTTTATGCTGAATACGGTTTTTACCAAATCGCTCTTGGTCAAATTGAGCCCAAGAAATGGAAGAACTTCCGATAAAGAGACATAAGATCAAAAGTCGAAAGACTATATATCGCATTCGGATCAAGATTGATAGGTTTTAAATATACTTAAAATACCGAGCTATATCCACCTCAGTTTGGATAGGTTGAGATTTTATCAGGTATTGGGTCATTATTTTACTAAAATAAGGCACAAGAGATACACCCTTAGCGCCGAATCCATTGAAGATGTAAACGCCATCTTCAGTAGGATGTTTGCCGAGAAATGGTTTTCGGTCTCTTGTCGCAGGACGAATTCCGGTTTTGTGACTTTTTATGGCTCCAATCGGTAGCATTACTACATCAGAAAGCTTACTTAAAATCTCATTTTTTGCGCTCTCAGTGGGTCCGATGTCCAGATCATGCCAAGTATAGGTTGATCCAACCCGGTAAACCCCTTTGCTCAACTGTACCCTGAAAACCCCTCTATTTACGATGAAATCCGGATCAAAGTCTTGCGCTACCTCAAGAATTTCTCCTTTCACGGGCGAAAAAGGTAAATAATTGAAAAACCGACTTTTTAACGCACCCAGACCGTTGCAAAAAATCAGGTTTTTCGCAACCATATTTTTATACTTCCAGCCCTCTGAACACTTTTCAAGCAATTTTTCATCAAACTCCTCCAAAATCAACCGCTCCCCAAAGTAGGCAGCCATACCATCGAGAAATTCATTGCTGTTCAACCAGCCGGACATCCTTAACAGAACACCTCCAAAAGGATCCCGCAATTCGGGATACTGACTTTCTGTAAAAATCTCCTCAATAAACATCCCGATTTTAGGATCACTTGAATGACCCATCCACTCATTCTGTTCTTCGATGGAGAGAAAAGGGCGATAAATCTTTTTTCTCGTCAGAAATTCCCTCCCACTGACTCGTTCCAATTCCTCATAAAACGGTTCAATTTCCGGAAAAAGATATTCGGCAATCCAGGATTTCACCATTTTCCGACCTGTCACAGGATTATATAAGCCCGCTGCCACACGGCTGCTTTTGTTTGATTCCGGTTGATCCAAAATCACAATCCTTTGCCCTAGCTGCTCCAGTCTATAGCCCAGTGCAGTACCGGCGATGCCTTGTCCAATGATCAAAAAATCAATTTCCATAACCCAAATTAAAGGCATAATTCATTACTTTGCTGCGATCACATCAACTTTTGCAATGCTTTATATCAAGTCCTTCACCTTCAACCCTTTTCAAGAAAACACCTATTTGGCTTATGATGACCTGGGGAGCGCTGTACTGATTGATCCGGGATGTCATACTGTGGGTGAACGAAAGGAGCTCGAGGACTTTATAATTTCAAAGGAATTGAAAGTACTTCACCTTCTCAATACGCACTGCCACATCGACCATGTTCTTGGCAATGCCTGGGCAAAGAAGCGATTCGGAATACCACTTTGGATTCATGAAAAAGAAATCCCTGTACTGAAGTCGGTGGAAGTCTATGCGCCTAATTATGGTTTTCAAGGCTATGAATCCTCAGAGGCAGATTACTTCTTAACAGAAGGTCAGGAATTCAAGGTGGGAGAAGAATTACTTAAAGTGCTCTTTGTACCGGGACATGCACCGGGCCACGTGGTTTTTTATCATGAAAAAAGCAAGCAGTGTATTGCAGGAGACACACTTTTCCGTGGAAGCATAGGCAGAACAGATCTCCCTGGAGGAAATCATGCTTTGTTGTTGGAGAAAATTAAAACCCAGCTCTTCACCCTTCCTGCTGAAACGGTTATTTATTGCGGTCACGGCCCGGAAACCAAAATAGCCTTCGAAAAAATCTACAATCCGTTTGTAGGAGAACGGGCCATCCAATGAAGATCAAAGCCCACATCCCAAATTTACTCACACTCCTCAATTTGCTTTTTGGAGTCGTCGGGATTATATGGGTGTTGAATGGAAATATTCTCTCCGGTGCTTACTTTGTACTGATTGCCGCAGTATTTGATTTTTTGGATGGGTTTGTTGCCCGACTACTCAAAGTTCAGAGTGCTATTGGAAAAGAATTGGACTCGCTCGCGGATGTTGTCTCATTTGGAGTATTGCCGGGTTTGATTCTCTTTATGATGACAAAAAATGAAGTTCAACCGGAGTCTTTACTTCCTTATTTGACCTTGATTGTCCCCATGCTTTCAGCTTATCGCCTTGCCAAATTCAACCTGGATACCAGACAGAGCGACCGATTCATCGGGCTACCGACTCCTGCAAATGCCTTATTTCTGAGTACCCTTCCCTATTTGGCACTTACATGGCCAACCCTTGGAAGCTGGCTTTCCTCCCCGGTTTTAGTGATCATTTTAGCTTGGATTTTCGCTATTCTATTGATAAGCGAACTTCCCCTCATCGCTTTGAAATTCAAAAGTCTTTCTTTTCCTAAAAATCGCTTTCGCTATATTCTTATCATTCTAAGCATAAGTATATTCGCCTGGCTTCAATTGGCAGGCATCCCTCTGGTGATTTTGGCGTATATTGGACTATCTGTGATCGAAAATGCAATAGGAAGTGAATGAGGTGGAATATTACAGTTTGGGGTATTGGTCTTTTTTTAAGTCTTTTCGCGAGGCTCACCTTTGCGCAATCAAATTTTTTTCAGTTTAAAACCCCAAAACAGGGAGTCTATAGCATCTCTGCGGAACAGGCCGCAAAACTTGGCTTTACCAACCTTTCGGAAGTCAGCGTCTACGGATTCCCCGGCATGCTTCCCCAACAAGTCCAAGCCGATCAAATGGACCTTCAGGAAATTCCGGCCTTACAAAGTGGCAGTAATCTCTATTTTTTTCTCTCAGGTCCAAATACACTGACTTTTTCTCCAAATGGATTGAGTTATACCCACCATTTATTTTCTGATTCCCTGAGTTTTCTCATTGGAAAGAAAACGAATCCGCTAAGAATTCTGCAAAAGTCTGCCAATTCACAAGCTTCAAACCCATACCAAATCTGGTATAGCTTCACTACATTCAAAGAAGAGAAAACGAATATTCTTAACTCTGGCAGGAATTGGTTTTCGGCCCCCATCCGTCAGGGACAAAGTCTCAATGTGAACCTAGCCTTGAGATCGGAGACCTCACTGCCCTGGATTATGCATGGGAAATTGATGGCTCAATCTTTTTCCAATTCCACCATGAGGATACTCACGGGTAACGAGCTTTTGGGAGAACTTGCATTTAATTCCATTCCAAATTCCACTTTTGGAACAAAAGGGCGCGAGGCAATTTTTGATTTGAGAATCAATCCAAACGGGAATTCACTTTCACAAATCAGATTTACATTTCAGGGTTCAGGCTCTGAATCGGCCGGTTATTTGGATTATTTCGTGGTCGGCGTTCCATTTTCAAATTCAAACCTGACAGAAGGGATTTTTGAAGCTGAAAACGCGGGTACCATAACTTTAGATCCGCGTTTTCAAACATGGGAAGTAAGCGATTTTTTCAATCCAACAGCATTCAATGCCAGTTCAGGGCTCAGTGCTTTGGGTAAAAAGTGGGTAATCTTCTCACCCGAAAAGGTGACCGAAATCGAGAAATTAAAACCTGTCTTCCTGGATTTAAGAGATTCGGATAGTTCTCCTGAACTCCTGATTATCACTTCCCCGCATTTGCTTTCCTCAGCAACTAAACTGCGCACTCACAAGGAACGAATGGGGGTCAAAACCTCAGTAGTAACTACTGACCAAATCTATCAAAGCTTCGGCTATGGTAATCCTGATCTCAACGCAATCAGAAATTTCATTGCTTATCAATACCAAAAGGATAAAAAAATTGAGAACGTGCTACTCCTTGGCAAAGGCACGTTTGATTATAAGAGAAAACTGGGAGGAAGACCGAATCTGGTTCCGATCTACACGAGTCGCGAAAGTTTGAATCCTCTAACCACATTCAGTTCAGATGACTATTATGGCTTGATTGATTATGGACAGGGCATTTGGGAAGAATCACGCGAAGGCGATGAACGGATGCAAATCGGTGTGGGAAGGCTTCCGGCGATCAACTTTACGGAAGCGAATGAGATGGTCGAAAAAATCATTCGCTATGAGACAAACCCCATTCGGACGCCCAAATCCTCTCGGGTTACTTTTTTAGCCGACGATGCGGACAACAATATCCACGTCAGGGATGCAGAAGCACACGCGGCCTATTTGACGAAAAATCATCCCGAATTTCTGGTTCAAAAGCTTTATTTGGACAGGTTCGAGCAAGAGAGATCAGGGACAAGACAGAGCGCTCCACAAGCAAAGGCAGCCTTGGAAAAGACATTGGAAGAGGGCACTTTGATACTCAATTACATCGGTCACGGAAATGAAACCACGTTGACGGCAGAGGAGATATTCAGCGTCTCCGACATTGCAGATTGGGCTAGACAAAAGGAACTGGCGCTATGGGTCACGGCAACTTGTGAATTTGGAAGACATGACAGTCCATTTGTAAGGTCGGCCGCCGAAGAATTACTTTTCGCCCGGGAAAAAGGCGCTGTTGCTTTATTGACTACGGGAAGGCCCGTATTTAGCAGTGTCAATTTTGCATTGAATGAGGCTTTTATCAAAGAAGTTTTCCGGAAAAATGAAGGGCAACACCAAACTTTTGGAGCGATTTTCAAGAACACAAAAAACCAAAGCCTCAACGGCGCACTGAATCGAAACTTTTCACTTCTGGGAGATCCTAGCCTCAAGCTTGCCATTCCAGACCTTGAACTAAAAATAACAGCTATCACAGATGGGAAAAGTGGTACACCAGTAGACACGCTGAAGGCATTTCAGGAAATAGTTTTAAAAGCAGAAGTCATCGATCCATTGACTCAGGCATTCCAGTCCGGATTCCATGGGGAATATCAAATTGAAGTCCGGGACAAACCTGTGACTCAGCAAACTCTGGGAGATGAAAGCAGTCCCTATGAATTTGAAGAAGAACAAGTATTAATTTTTAAGGGTCAGGGGAAAATTGAGGCTGGAATTCTAGAAGCCAAATTCCTTATTCCAAGGGGTATCAATCCGAAATTTGGAAATGGAAATCTCAGAATCCGAGCTTGGGATACCCGAACAGGCCTGCAAGCCATCGGTAGCAAAAAACCGGTAATAGGAGGAATACAACCTAACCCGATCACGGATACGACCGGACCGGAAATTAGACCGATTCTCAACGGTCAAGCGGCAGGACCTTTTTTGTTTCCTGCTACAAGAATCGAAATTGAAGCGTTGCTTGTTGACCAAAGTGGAATCAATGTCTCCGGATTTATCCCCGGTCAGGACCTCAGCATTCAAGTCAATGAACAGTCTCCCATCATTCTGAATGAAATATACCTTGCGAAAAATGGCGATTACAGGGAAGGAAGCTTTAAAGTTTTCTTAGAAGGTTTGGTAGAAGGAAAAAACATCATTCTGATCAGAGCTTGGGATACTGTTGGAAATGAAAATTCGCTTAGTTTGGAAGTTGAAATTAAAGGAAGCAATCTGATGCAAATTCTGGATCATAAAGTTTATCCAAATCCTGCATCAGTTGAAAGTAATTTTGAAATCAAACACAATCGTCCGGGAGAAAACCTTAATCTTACTTTGGAAGTTTACTCGCTATCCGGTCAAATACTATTTACGGAATCATTTCGTTTGGTAAGAGCTGAAGAGAATGTTCATAGTTTGTCATGGATATTTTTGCAAAGCCGATCAAAATATCCAGCAAAAGGAACTTATATTTACAAATTAGCGCTGCAGTCAGAATCTGACTTTTCCTCGGATTCGGTCAGTGGAAAAATAATTATTCGATGAAAATAAAGGCCATAGAAAGCTGGAAAAGCACTCTTTTAATCGTCTTCGCCTTGGGTGGTTTTTCTTCCTATGCACAAAACAGTGTAATTATATCCGGCCAAGATCCAAACAGACGTGTTATTACCACAGCTGTTCCTTTTTTAAATTTCGCCCCTGATTCCCGACATTCCGGAATGGGTGATGTGGGAGTAGCTACATCCCCTGACGCTAATTCTGCGCATTGGAATTCAGGAAAGCTTGCATTTATTAAAGATGATTTGGGTTTTTCACTTTCTTACTCTCCATGGCTTGGCAGGTTAGTCAATGATATGTCGGTCAGTTATTTGACAGGATTTAAAAAAATTGATGAAAATTCTGCTTTTGGATTTGATATGCGCTATTTCAATATGGGTAATATTCAACTGACTGATGGAGTCGGTAATCCATTGGGGGAATTTAACCCAAGAGATATTGCCATAGGAGGCACTTACTCCCGAAAACTGTCGCAAAACTTTGGTTTGGGGATTTCAGCTCGATTCATTCATTCCAATCTTTCAGGAAATATCTCCTCTGCCGGAGGATCAGAAGCTAAGCCTGGAATCAGTGTCGGAACTGATATTGGACTCTATTATCAAAAACCCATCTTCATCGGCGCAAAAGACGGGACTTGGTCTTGGGGTGCTGCTATTACCAATATTGGTCCTAAAATCACTTACAACAGTGCCGAAGATCTGGACTATATCCCGACCAACTTCCGTATAGGCACTGCCTATTCAATCAATTTTGATCCGGTCAATTCGATCACTTTTGCACTGGATTTCAACAAACTGATGGTACCTACTCCCCCACTGTATGAGACCAATCAGGACGGTTCTCTTGCTACAGACGAAAATGGAAACTTGATCATAAAGGCGGGAGAAGACCCTAACAGGGCCTTGATTTCAGGCATGTTTGGATCATTCTCGGATGCACCTGACGGGTTTAATGAGGAGCTAAGAGAATTCAACATTTCATTTGGCGTAGAATACAAATACGCTGAAAAATTCGCTTTACGAACGGGCTATTTTTATGAAAATCCAAGCAAGGGTGGACGAAGATATTTCACCATGGGACTGGGAATGACTCTCAAAAAGATTGGTTTCGACTTTTCTTATTTAGTGCCCCAAGTACAAAACCACCCCTTGGCTGAGACGCTCCGATTCTCCCTGCTTTACACGATTAACAGCAATTAATGCATCTTAACAGATCAAAAGCGCCTGAATTCATCATTCCGGAAGATTTTGTATTGCCCGCTCCACAAGCGCGGAAACTCAGCGGAAGCAGGACGCTGTTTTTTATCCCAACTCCAAATCTGGATGCGGTAAAACTTGAAGTCATCGGAAAAAGCCAACGATTAATCCTCTCCTTGGAAAAATCGCTGGTCTCGTCCTTTACCTTGCAATTGCTCACAGAAGGCACGCACACGCACTCTGAATCCCAACTTTCTGAATTTTTCGATTTCCACGCCACGGAAGTTCATCCGCTACTGACTTATTCACATGAGGGGATGAGTCTCGTCACCACCAGAAAGCATCTATTCGAAGTATTGCCTGTATTTAGTTCCCTTTTTGATCAGGCGGTTTTTCCGGAGGAAAGTCTTGAAAAAAGGAAATCCCAGCGAAAGCTCAGCCTACGCTTGGAAAAGGAAAAATCAGCTTCACGGGCAAGCCATTTGTTTCGAAAGGCTCTTTTTGGAGAAAATCACCCTTACGGACTGGAAATCACCGAAGAACATGTAGATAATGTTCAACGAAACGATCTTATCGACTATTACCGGAATAATTTACTGACCGATACGGAATTCTTCCTCTGCGGTAATCTTGACTCGGATGAACTTTTCAGAATCGAGTCTATTCTCAACAAAATCCCATACAGAACCCAAGGAACTCCGGGAATACTTCCACCTGTCACGATGAACCCTAAAATTCATGAAGAGCGTCAACAGGCCTTGCAATCCAGTATCCGGATTGGCAACTGGTCCATCCCAAAATCTCATCCGGATTTTCAGGCACTGGCTGTTTTCAATACAATTTTAGGGGGGTATTTTGGGTCACGATTGATCAAAAATATACGGGAAGACAAAGGCCACACTTATGGGATCAGTTCTTCCTTAGCTGAGATTGGTGACATCAATTATTGGGTGGTAGGTGCAGATGTACAAAAAGCATATACAGGAGAGGTTCTTACTGAAATTTATAATGAAATAAGAAGACTCAGCCAGGAGGCAGTTCCAGAAGAAGAACTTGAAGTAGTAAGAAATTACCTCATCGGGCAAATGCTGGGTAGATTTAGCTCGTCTTTTGATTTAATTGATCGCTTTCGATCAGTGCATCATTCAGGCTTGGATTTTCATTTTTATATGGAAAAATTGGCATTTCTCAGAAAGTTTACTGCCCAAGACATTCTGGAAATCGGTAAAAAATACTTTTCTAATCTGCCTTTTGTAGAAGTGGTGGTCGGGTAATCAAGTCAGCCGGACATACAGCCAAGAAATGTCCCATTCCTGTTTTGCCCAAATTTTATAAATAAAAAACCGAAGACTTTTCATCTTCAAACTTTCCCCCAAGTCCACCAACTCGCGTGCTGGAATAAAATTAGCCGACCAAAGTGCGTGTTTTAGTTCGTACAGAATTCTTCTTTTCAAAGCACGGTTTTCTTCCGGATAAATATTCATTTGATGAATCTTAGAACAGACTTTCACTGTACTTGGAAGCATTTTGGATTGGTAATTTTGATACTGAGAAGAAGACATGGAGTTTTCATGTTTTCGTTTGAGTACTCCTATGTGATCCGAAAATACCACCGGATGATTTCTTGCCATCCTTATTTGGATATCGAAGTCCTCGTAGTACAGTGACTCATCATATCCCCCCTCCTTTCGAAGCGCGGCGGTATTAAAAACGACCGTAGGAGAGCAAATGAAATTTCGTTGAATCAACGTTTCATAGATATTGCTAAGCTCTATTTCTTCGATCAAGTCCCCTCCCGTATTTCTTTTGTAGAAGGTCCTGACTTCACCCATTTGATCCAAAACATATGCGTCAGAGAAGACAAATCCTGCGAATGGCGCCATTTGCAGTTCACGGATTGAATAGCTAAGGTGCTCCGGATATAATATATCATCACCAGACAAATCAACTAGGTATTGACTGTTGACTTGGGCAAGCACATCATTAAACAATCGACAATAAGGCTGCATTTCCTCATGAAAAATAGTTTCAACAGACATTTCGCCTGCGGATATTTTCACCCAGTTTCGGATTTTTTCAGCTGTATCATCCGTACTTCCATTATCAACCACGAATAGCTCTTTGGCATAATACTCCTGTGCGCGGACACTTTCCAAAGTCTGTTCAATCCATTCCCCGTGATTGTATGCAATACAAATTACCGTAACCAAATCTGAGGTTTCCATTTTAGAGTTTTAAAGTCCAAGTGACCTTATTGCTAATATCGTTCGAAAAACGGGATTTGAAGAACATTAAATTATGATTGGTACCCAAATTTAGATCTGAAGATCCCAAATCAATAAAATTTAGCCTTTGGTCTGAGGCGAGCTGAAAAAGCTGGTAAAGACAAATTTCCCCAAGATTTTTGACCGAAGTTTTGGGTTGAATAGCAGCGAGAAAATAATAAATAGAATCAGGCAAGAGTTTCACACCTAGTGTATGAGCAAGGGCTTTACCTTCTTTAATAATACTGATCAGAAAATACCTTTCCGGAAAATTTGAAACCTGTGAAATCAACCGCTTTTCATCAAATAAAATAGCATAGCCTCTTTCCTGATTCCAGGATTTGATTTCTTGAAGGAAACCAAAATTCGAAATCGGGCCAGTCTGTATACTTAATCCAAGTTCCTTGGATTTGGTAAGAAACTTGGCGTAGTCTTTTTGGACAAACTTTTTGATTTTCTTCTTCCCAATGAAAAAATGGTGACTAAGAAGGGATTCCAGCTCGAAACCATTTTTAAATAAGAGATAATTGATCAAGTCAAAATTCGGTTCGTAAGGTTTTGGAGCTTGAACAATTCGGATTGCAGAAACTCCCCGTTGTCTCAAATCATCCAAAACTGCTTTGATAAACTCATCCACCTCGGCTGAGGACAGATTTTCTTCAATCCAATGTCCACCAAAAGGACACAGCGGGAGTGAGACTGCCTCCAAATTTTCAGAAATTGCCAAGGTTAGAGATGCCTTGGTCTTTCCCTTTTTAACCCACCTGAAATCAAGCGGATTGGAATATCCGACTGAAGGAAAGTTCCTTAGAAAATAAGCATCCCGCTCTTCCAAAGAAGAGACCACCTGCAATTCATGCCGGTTGGCAGTTTCTTTATTGAAGGCTTCCAAAGTAGTTTTTGTCTCGGATATAATCCGCTTCTGAAAAAGCCCGGTCACCAAGTCCCAAAAGCACAGCATCTGCTGAAAAATGGATTTCAATCCAATTTAAGGGAGGAACGAAAAGGCCAACACCTGGCTTTTCAAGAATAAATACTGTCGTATTGCCATCAAGGCCTATCACTTTGATTTCTAGCTTTCCCGCTATGGCCACTACTACCTGTGACTCTTGCCAATGCGCGTGATTCCCACGGGATTCGCCTTCCTTTACCCCCGAAATCCAAAAACAGCGAAGTACTCCATGTGGAAAGAGTTGAAAATTTTCCCAAAAATGAACCGATCCGCTTTCATTGGCATGACCGGGAATCTCGATTTGCCAAGGAGCATGGTATTCTAGCCTTTTGTTATTCAATTCTGTACTTGCCATAGCTAAAAATAAGACAATTCAGGTAAAGGCGAAGTTAGCCTACTGTTAATTTTATATTTTCAAGTCTTCATCTCACAAGACACTAATGGACCACTTCTCCGAAAATGAAACGCAATCAGATTCCTTTCTGACTTTGGCAGGGAGAAGTGAGGGGAACTACAAAGACCGGGGCAGCAAGTTCCTTTACTTTGCTCTTCCTGTGAATTCTGAGGAAGAAATCAAAACCCAACTCGCTTCTTTAAGAAAAGCATATTTTGATGCTTCACACCATTGCTATGCGTGGGTTTTGGGTCAAGACGGATCGAGCTTTCGCGCGAATGATGACGGGGAACCCAATCATTCGGCAGGAGATCCAATTCTCGGCCAGATCCGGTCCAACCAGCTCACCAATGTGCTCATTGTAGTGGTTCGCTATTTTGGAGGAACTAAGCTGGGGGTAAGTGGTCTGATTCAGGCTTATAAAACAGCCGCAGCACTAGCCATTGAAGCAAATCAAATCCTACAGGAATGGGTGAAAATTAAATTGGAATTACGATTCCCATACCCTGCAATGAATGAGGTAATGAAAGTGGTCAAAGCTAAAGGCTTGACCATAATTTCGCAGGAAATGGCCTTGGACTGTATGCTTACGCTTTCCTTTAGAGCAGGATTAAAGGATGAAGTACTGGAAAAGTTAGAAGAAATCGAAGCGCTATCGGTCAGATTGGATTGAACAACTCATCAAGGAACCCCTCTTCCCTGAGTACATTGAAGATCTTCAGACAAGCCCAGGCATCCGTTGCAGCATAGCGCTGTTGCCTTTCTGTCAGGATTTCGGATTCCCAGTTAGAAACTTGCTCTGATTTGGAAATCCGGATTTTCAGCACCATTCCACTGAGATTTCGCACACCTACATTGTGAAACCCAACTTTCTTCAGCTCATCATTGAGATCAAAAAAAGATTGCGGATAAAAACTATCCGTCAGTTTCCCCAATCCTTTCAAATCATCATTGACTGCAGCTCCAATTTTTACCAGATTTTCCTTCTCCATCAAGTTGCGAAGGGGCCCGGGGAAACCGATTTTATTGAGCCTGAAAAGAAATGCCTGCTCTGAAGTAGACAGCTGAAGCAAGGAAACATGGTTAAACTGCCCTTTTTTGAAGGAAGGTTTGGTCTCGGTGTCAAAACCAATAATGTGTTGATCTTCTAAAAAATCAACAGCCTCCTCCACCTGATCTGGATGATCTATCAAATAAATCTCTCCCTCAAACTGCCCTAAAGGCAATTCATTGACTTCTTCTTTGCTAATACTATAAGGAATCATACCAACTCTTCTTCCGGCTCATAATAGTGGATCCCGATTTTCAAATAACCATATAAAATGGTCATAAACGGACTGATAATATTGAAAAAACAATAAGGTGCGTAAGTCAATGTGGCCACTCCCAATACTGAGGCTTGTGTTGCACCACAGGTGTTCCAGGGAACCAAAACAGAAGTCACTGTCGCTGAATCCTCCAAGGTTCTACTGAGGTTTTCAGGTTTGAGTCCTCTCTTCCGATAGATATCTGCGTACATTCTACCCGGCACGAGAATCGCCAGATACTGATCCGAAGTAGTGATATTGAAAAACACGCAAGTTGCGGCAGTAGAAGCAATCAGAGAACCTACTGAATGTACTTTTTTAATCACAGCTTCAGCCAGTACCTGCAGCATACCACTTACCTCCATTATTCCTCCAAAAACCATCGCGCAAACAATCAACCAAATGGTATTCAACATTCCTGCCATTCCTCCGGTGACCAGAAGTTCATTCACAATGTCATTGTCTGTCACTATTGCCGTCTCCCCGTAGAGCGACATCATCACTGCCTTGAATCCCAAATAGGCATAGGAACCAGAATCATTGGCGATGGCGACTACGATTTCGGGCTGAAAAATAAGTGCAAAAACTCCCCCTAGGAGCGCTCCTGCTAGTAGAGCGGGAATCGCAGGGACCTTTTTTACAATCATCCCCAAAACAGCTAAAGGGACAAGAAAAAGCCAGGCTGAAATATTAAATTTCCCGGATATGGTATCTGAAATAGCCTTCACATCATCCACACTGCCGGCAGTCTCATAGTTCAACCCAATGACCACAAATAAGATCAGCGTGATTGAAATGGAAGGTATTGTGGTTTTTGCCATATACCGGATATGTGTAAATAGATCCGTTCCGGCCATAGCCGGTGCAAGATTTGTCGTGTCGCTGAGCGGTGACATTTTATCTCCAAAATAGGCCCCTGAAATAATCGCTCCCGCGATTATCCCTTCTTCGAAACCCAATGCTTTACCGATTCCCAATAATGCCACACCTACCGTCGCTACGGTCGTCCAACTGCTACCTGTGGCTACTGATACAACTGCACTGATAATACAGGCAGCCACAAGGAATATTTCGGGACTGAGGATTTTCAATCCATAGTAAATCATCGCAGGCACTATTCCGCTCAATAACCATGTACCTGCAAGTGACCCTATCAAAAACAATATCAGAATGGCGCTCATCGCAGCGCTGATGCTCTTCACGATGCCATCCTGTAGCGCTTCCCATTGGATTTTAAGTCTGAAAATCGCAATAGAACCTGCCACAGCAGATGATAAAACCAAAACCAATTGATTGGAGCCAGCTAAACTATCAGTGCCAAAAATCTGAATATTAATAACCAAAAGGATAATTAGAAAAATAATTGGTATCAGCGCATCAATAATACGTGGAGTTCTTTGCTGTACTTTCATTCAGTTTATGAGGAAGTTTAAAGGCTTTGAATCTAAGTAAAAAAAATCAATTACATTTTTGAAAGTAGCTGGGAAAGTTCTTTTCCTACCTGCCAACCAATCGCAACACCCATTCCTCCAAGCCGTACAGCGACAGCCGTTTTCTTACCAATCGATTGAATCAAGGGACTTTTCTTCGGCCCAAAAGCCATAATACCAGTCCATTCCATATCCCATTCGATATTCTTTCCGGGTAAAATCACTTCTTTTGCGAGATTTTCGAGGTGGCTTTTGATTTTTGGATTAGTCTCAAATTCGAGCGATTTTTCCTTCTCAAAATCTTTGTTTCGCGCTCCTCCCAATAAAAGTCGTCCGTCAATTTCCCGGAAATAAACAAATCCCTTGTCCATGTGAAAAGACCCTTTCCAAGGTAACTTTTCTGTTAGCGGCTTACTCAGCAATACGAGTCCTCGCCCGGGTTCCAATTCTGACTCTGGCCAAAGTTTTTTAGAAAAGGCATTTGTACATATCGCAACTTTTTCTCCCTTGAATTCAAAGACTTTATTTTTTCCCGTGTTTTCAGCCAAAACGATTCCCTCATCTTTCTGAACTTCCACTACTGATACACCTGTCAATATTCTAACCCCCATTTTTGAAGCTTTTTCCCAGAGTGCTCCCAAATAGGCTCCCGGGTCGAGTTCTCCTTCAAAATTATTTTCAACAACCAGTTTGACCCGGTCAGAAAAACCCAATTTTTCAGGCTTTTTGACTAGGGAAAAGACATCTTTCTTAAAAAGCTTTTTGAGCATCTTGTTGACTTCACCTATTTGATCTGCTGCAGCTATATTTTCAGCCTCCAAAAGCTCAAAACCATGCGTATGCTGATATCGAAGCCTTGCGTCACCAAAATTTTTACGGATTTGCTGAAGCCCCTTGTATCGCCTTTCCACCAAGGCAGTGACTTCTTTGGGACTCATACTCCAAAAGTCATCCAATATTTCTGTCAAGCTTCCAAAACAGGCAAAGCCTGCATTTTTGGTGCTCGCACCGGTCGGAAAAACACCCTTCTCCAAGACCAGCACACTCGCTTTGGGCTTTTTCTTTTTGTAATTGATCGCAGTAGAAAGCCCTGTAAAACCTGAGCCGATGACGATCAAGTCATAGCTAAAAAAGTTTTTTTGTTCCCAATAACTAAACATCTTTCAGCGGAAAGTTTAAAATTTGAAATGAGTTGCCTAATTTGAATCGAAACTACCTCATTTAAACCCAAAAAACCATGAGAAAAATTGATTTACTTCTCGAAGAGTATGGCGAAAGTCACCGAAATCAAACCAACAAATTGATTCATTGGTTTTGTGTGCCTGCGATTTTCTTCAGTGTAGTAGGGTTGATCTTCAGCGTTCCAGCCGGCCTTTTGCTTGAGCCCTTGTCATTTTTACACAACTTCGCCAACTGGGCTACCATTGCATTAGCACTTACTCTTATGTATTACATTTCACTTTCTGTGCCTTTGAGTATGGGAATGCTGTTTTTTTCAGCCTTGTGTCTTGCTTTGGCCAATTTCCTAAACATTGCTTTTCCTGGAAAGCTTTGGATCATAAGCATTGGAGTTTTTGTTATTGCTTGGATCATCCAGTTTTTAGGTCATAAAATCGAAGGAAAAAGACCTTCCTTTTTCAAAGACCTCCAGTTTCTACTCATCGGTCCTGCTTGGCTCATGCATTTTATCTACAAAAAAATCGGAATTGCTTATTGAATTCTCTCAATCCACTGGTGAATTGGAGAAAATCTCCTGAATCCGGTCGATGGCAAGCCTGTTTTTAGAGGAATAAATGCTGGTTAAAATTGACTTTTTCTCCCGTGCAGTCAATCGCCAATTCAATGAAGCCCGCTGCATTGTCTCCTGAGAACCTGTTAATTCTCCAACCTGAACATGCTCAGGAGCATATTCAAATTCGATTCGTTCCATCTCAAAAGGCATGGATTCATTCATATAATTAAAAAGAACCTCATTTTGGATGGTCTGAACATTGTCCCAATTGATGTAAATGTTTTTCAAAGGGGTAAAGATTTTTTCAAAAATCCGGGGTGGTTCCGTTTTTGGAATTTCAATTGATTTTTCGGAATCACGTATAGAGACCAAGACCACTCCACTGGTATTTTTCGCAACCCACTCCTGGAATACGTACAAAAAGCGTAAAGCATCCTGGACACCAAAATTATCGGACAATCCTGTATCCATCGTCTCCATAGTCGGCTCCGAGGGCAATTCGACATTGGGAGTGATAAATGGGAATGTCGCACTCATTCGTAGTGCGCTTAAAAACCTGAGATTTCCTGCGTCATGTGCAGCAAAAAAACGGAGAAAGTCGATGCTTTGCTTTTTTTCTTCCATACCGGTTTTCCCTAATGTTGAACTCCCCAAAAAAGACATCGAGTGAGGGGAAATGACCAATTTCCGTCCATCATTGGTCACCAGTGAGGTGACTGGAAGCAATGGGATTTTTGCCAGAAATTCAGGATCACGATACGCATTCAGGGGTTTATCCAATATCCCATGTGTGTTGATGTTCAGTTGATTTTCAAAGGCAAAACCACGGTCTTTCAGGTGGCTATATCCTCCATATTCAAAGCGCTGGTTTCGAATCAGCAAATCATTTACCAGCAACGTAAAAATGATTGGGTTGAGATTATCAGCAGAAATCTGATCTAAAAACCTGGCGTCTGTCGGATTGAAAGCCGAATCTGAAAGAGACCTCAAGTAAATCTCTCTGAAAAAAGCTTCTCCCAAAACTCCCCCGGAAGCTCCAGTGTACAACTCGGTATGCTTGGTAATTACCCCATTTGTCGCATGATGCATGGTCTGAAGGACATGAAGCGTCCAAAGTGCCGCACGCTGTCCTCCTCCACTGGCAGCCACTAGAACCAATTTTGGCAGGGAATCATTTGGGAATTTGGATTTCCAATTTTCGAGGATTCGCAGGGTGTTTTCCCTGTCCTTTTGCAGCGTATCCCGATGAACAAGCGAGTCCAATCTTGCCAAAGAGTAGATCGCAGGTTGAATTTCATAATTGATTCCGTATGCTTCGTGAGGACGATTTAAAAAAGAAAAATTTGAAAAATAATTGACTGAAAAAATCATCACAACTACCACCAACGTAGCCCAACTCCTCAACCAAAAGCTCATTGCCCCTACCAACATGACCAGAATCGCCAATAGTAAGGTCACACTCATCGCAGCGGGAAACTGCAGAATTTCTTTCTCTTTGAAAATCCCCAAAAACAAGACAACAACTATTAGGAAGATTTGGATCAGAAAGAGATTGAGGTGATTTTGATCAAAAACCCGAAGCAATTGTTGTGTTTCAAATCGTGCAATATCCGGTCGGACATCCTTCAATTTCAATCCAAGATCCAGATAAGTGATTACCTTATCTTTCCTGATTTTTAATTCTTTGTATTGGCTGAGAACTGTGGCCCGAGTCATCCGGACTTTCCGAAGTCTCTTATCCAAACTACCTGCAAAAAGGATGAAAAAGTCTTTGTTTGTGAACGCAAAATATCCGAAGATCAACCCAAAGCTAAATATACTGCCCAGGGAAAATCCAAAAAAATATTTCAGCACCACCCAGTCTGACGGTAGATCATTATCCAACTGGAAGACAACAAACTTTACAATGTACACCAGATAAAAAATCAGTGGAACTATCGAGTTATTTAAACAAAAATGAATGAAGGGCTTCGGAATAATAGCCAAAAACTTGAACTGCCTCCCGTCCATAATATAGGTGGTCATATGAAATGCCATTGTGAGAATGGCCAATCCTACTCCCATCAAAAAAAAACTCAACCAAGAAACCTTATGCAGATATTCCGGATCCAAAAAAAGAAATGGTATCCCAAGAACAACTCCAAACTGCTCAAGAATTACACCCAACAAAATCCCCCAAACAAAAACCAATGCAAGATTTTTCCGAAGGTGAAGAAGGAAAAGCTGGACAGGGAAGCTGTATAAAATTCTTTCTCGCATGGGTTTATTATTGAGAACAAGTTAATCTTTTTTGAGAAATCCACTTCACTCTCACGGCAGGATTAGTTTATTATAAGTTTTTCAACTGACTATCAGTGAATTGATAGATCCACCACTGTAAATCCAAAAGATATCCGAAGAAATCATTCGAAGCTTTAAAATAGAAAAAGTACCTTCGGATGTTTAAAACAGAAAAAAATGAGAACCTGGTTTTTGTGCAAAGTCAAATACGCAAAAGAAAATGAGGAAGGCTTGCTGAAGAGCATTTCCGAGCAATATTTGGTAGATGCGGTATCTTTTACGGAGGCCGAAGCGATTCTTTATGATCGACTGGGATCTCAAATCAGAGGAGACTTTCAAGTAACCGGCATCAGCAAAAGTAATATCGTGGACGTGTTTTTCTATGAGGATGCTGACCAATGGCATAAGTGTAAAATCACTTATTTGATTGCAGATGGAGACAATGGAAAGGAGAAAAAAGTCACACAATACATGATTGTCACTGCCGAGGATGTCAAACAAGCCTATGACAGAATACAGGAAAGTCTAAGCAACATGCTGGTGAGTTTCCGTGTCCCGGATATTACCGAAAGTCCAATTGTAGAAGTTTTCCCATTCGAAAAAGACGAGGTAGCAGATCAACTACCTCCTGGTAATTTCAGACCAGTCACACCTATAGAAGAAGAATAGAAAAAGAGCCACACCTGATGTGGCTCTTTTGGTTTAATTCAGGTCAGCATCCCCCTGATTGGAGATCACAAACTGAATAAGTTCTTCAAGGGGAATTCCGGCCCGTTCGCTACCGTCCTGAACATCTTCCCTACTAACCTGAGCGGCGAAAGTTTTGTCCTTTAATCGTTTTTTCACGCCCTTCACTTCCATTCCCAAATAGCCTTCAGGTCTCATCAAAGAATAAGCATGGACAAATCCACTTAGCTCATCAAAAGCATAGAGCATTTTGTCCATTTCAGAGATTGGTTCTACCCCAAAATATCTCGGCCCATGCGAGGCAATCGCTCGAATGATTTCCGGGTCAATTTGTCTTGATTCGAGTTCTTCAATGATTTTTTTGCAATGCTGATCCGGCCATTGGTCCCAATCAGCATCGTGCAGCAAACCTGCCAAATACCATTTCTGCACTATCAGCTCCCCGTACCCTTTTGAATTGGCGAAAGCCTTCATCAAGTGCGCCACCTGCTTCATGTGAACTTGGAGTTTATCATTTTTCACCCAATCGTTCAAGAGTGTTTTCGCCTCCTTTTCGGACAATATATTACCAATATGAAGGGTATTTCCAAAAGAGGAGCGATTTAAAAAAAGCGGATTGTTTTCCATTATAAATATATTTTAATGTATTTTGTATAAATTTTATTGGTTTACGTATTTCAAACGAAGATTTCATTTAAGTTTGCAAAATGCAGGATTGGAATTCCATACAGGTTTTGAGCAATCTAGCCATTACCTCTGAATATTTTCTCCAGGTGACTTTTGACAAGTCAGGGAAAGTCATGTCTTCTGATTCCGGCATTGGGCCTATTCCGTCACTTTTTGACCACAAAGAAAAACCAATCTATTTCGCAGATTGCTTTTTGGCTTCCGACTGGTCAAAATATGAAAATCAACGAATAAAAGCTTGGAAAAGCAGCCATCAATCTTTTCTGGTTGATTTACAAAAAATCAATCATCCCGATGGAAATACTGTTTCGACAAAATGGGAATTTTTCTTTATCACCGAGGACTTTGGGACATGCCTTGGACTTGGCCATCCTATTGAACCACTACGCCCATATAACCTAGGCTTGGGAGAATTTATTGATGGCACTACAAACGGGAATGAACTGGTAGATATTCTTTTAGAAAATAAGCTACTTGGATTTTGGGATTTTGACCCTGGCACCAAAAGAGATTACATCAGCAGCGGGGTGGCGCAAATGCTGGGATATTCAGAGAAAGAAATTCAAAGCATGAAAGAAATTTCATGGCAAAAACACATTCATCCCGAAGATTTTCAGGAATTATTAAGGGATCTTAATTTACATTTTAAAACTCCCGGAAATCTGCCATTCCGTAAGGAATTCAGGATTGTATCCAAAGGAAATCAAACAATATGGGTCGTGGGCTTTGGCAAAACTACCGACTGGGATTCCACAGGCCATCCACAGAAAATGCAGGGATTACTCATAGACATCACCGAAAAGAAGAAGCAGGAAATCTGGCTGAGAGAGCACCACTATTTTCTGCGGGACCTAGCTTTTCAACAATCTCATTCGCTAAGAGCGCGAGTAGCAAATATCCTTGGTGTTTTGGAAATACTGGACACGGAGCAACATACTCCGGAATCCAGAAAACTTCTTGAAATCCTAAAAACAGAATCCAAACAGCTCGATCAATCTCTAAAGAAAAGTATCAAGGAATCTGTGAATCAAAATGAATCCTGGGAACGTGGAATTGGTCCATTATGATTACAGGTTTTTGATTTTCCATTTAGCTTTCAGATAGCCCCAAACTATGCTGGGGCTTAGGGCTTTTTTCCTCTAGACACCTCCATCATATCCCACATTTCTTGAGGTATCTGATCTAAATTATTGAACTCTCCTGCACCTTTAAGCCACTCTCCACCATCAATTGTGATTACTTCTCCATTGACATAAGCCGAAAAATCAGAAACCAAATAGGCCGCAATATTTGCCAGTTCCTGATGCTCACCCACTCTGCCCACAGGAACTTTTTTAGCTGGATCGAATTTTTTTAACAAATCACCTGGCAGCAATCTACTCCAAGCACCCTCGGTCGGAAATGGCCCCGGAGCTATTGCATTGGATCGAATTCCATATTTTGCCCATTCTACTGCAAGGGAGCGGGTCAAAGCTAGTACTCCTGCCTTTGCTGCAGCAGAAGGGACCACATATCCAGACCCTGTCCAGGCATAGGTTGTCACAATATTTAAGAATGTTCCTGCCTGTTTATGTGCAATCCAATCCTTTCCGGCAGTAAGTGTGACCTGAGAAGTCCCTTTTAGCACAATATCCAACACCGTATTGAACGCATTGGTAGACAGTCTTTCTGTCGGACTGATAAAATTACCGGCTGCATTATTAAGTACTACGTGGATTTGACCCAACTCGGACTTTGCTTTTTCCCACATCGCCTCCACTTGATCGATGTCACGGACATCACAGGCTACCGGAATGACTTTGCCTCCGTTTTTTTCCATCATTTCTTTGGCAGTTTCTTGAAGGACATCGATTTTTCTCGATGTGATGACAAGATTAGCCCCCAGCTGCAAGAAATATTCCCCCATGGATCGACCAAGACCTGTACCGCCTCCGGTCACAAGAATGTTTTTATCTTTAAGTGCTCCCTCACGGAGCATTCCTTCGTTAAATTTCATGTGTTTATAATTTGATTTTTATTTGCCACATGGAATCTTCGCATGGATTCCCCGATAGCTCGGGGCATCCCAGTGTGTGACGATCCTAGTCATGCCTGCCTGTAGCAGACAGGCTCGATTTCATCTGTTTCTAATATGTTTTTCATTGTCTATTTCCATTATCTCGCAACCATCTACCTGAATCAGGCAGGACTGATTATATGTCTTTGAATTCTTTCGTTAAAGCCAAGATAGCAATCAGGCGCGGAATTTGAAAGCATCTCATTATTCACTATTCAAATGAAAAAATTCCTACTTCTTATTTCAGCTTCAATCCTTTCTTGGTCTTGTACAGAAGATGTCGGTAAAGACATCTCCACTGACTTAAGTCAGGAGGCGAATCAGTTTTTTCGGTTTTCTGAGGCAATAAATGAAAGCAGTTACCTCGGAAATATTTCCTTGACTGAGTATTTCAGGACATTTCCGGAAGAATTACCAGGATGCCCTGAAATTATCCGCAGTCCCGGTTCGAGAATCATTGAGCTGAACTATTCTAATCCACAGGAGTGCCAGCAGCCGAATAAAACGCTCAGAACAGGCAAAATCATTCTGGACTTTACGCTTTCCAATACTTCAAACCCATCTTGGTCGATGACCTATGAAAAATATTTCTTTGGAAAGACGTTAATTGACGGAGTCAGATATTTTGTAAATCCTTCGTTCAATGAAAACAAGGAAACTTTTGAAAATCTACAGGTTGAGCTTGAAAAAAATCTTGGTTTTGTAGCCAGTGGCTCCTTTTCCTATTCCGTGGCAAGGCTTGGTTCAAGGCCCTTTGCGCTCAGTACACGAGGAAGAATAGAAGGAAGAAATCCTGCTGGGCGTGATTTTTCCTTGGTCATTACAGAAGCAAAAGAACAGTCTTTCTCATGCTACCGGGATGGCTGGGAATTGCCTCAAAAAGGAAAAGAGAACTGGATCATCTCCAGAAGCCCCTCCAGTAGCATAGATTATAAAGTCCGGTTCGAACAGAGCATAAATTGCAATCCCGTTGTGACTTCAACTTTGCCAGATGGAAGATCGCTTCAGTTAAATCCATAAAAAAGCCCCGAATTTCTTCGAGGCCTCTCTAAGCAACTTTTACTCTGTTAATTAATATCTGTAATACTCCGGTTTGAACGGTCCTTGAACCTCCACTCCTATGTATTCAGCCTGATCAGCGGACAAAGTGTCCAATTCAACGCCCAATTTAGAAAGGTGAAGTGCTGCCACTTTCTCATCCAAATGCTTGGGAAGCACATACACTCCCGGCTGATAATTCTTGTAGTTGTCCCACAGCTCCAGCTGGGCCAAAGTCTGGTTTGTGAATGAATTGGACATCACAAAAGAGGGGTGACCCGTTGCGCAACCTAAATTCACCAATCGACCTTCTGCCAAAACAAGAATTTCTTTGCCATCCAAGTCGTACAGGTCAACCTGCGGTTTGATTACATTTTTGGTATGACCGTAGTTTTTGTTCAGCCAAGCCATATCGATTTCATTGTCGAAGTGGCCGATATTACATACGATCGCCTTGTCTTTCATAGATTTGAAGTGTTCGGCGGTGATGATGTTTTTGTTACCGGTAGCAGTGACGATGATGTCACCCTCTTTCACGGCATCCTTCATCTTTTTAACCGCAAACCCATCCATAGCAGCTTGCAGTGCGCAGATCGGATCAATCTCCGTCACAATCACACGTGCGCCAGCACCTTTCAATGAAGCCGCAGAACCTTTTCCTACGTCACCATATCCTGCCACAACGGCTACTTTACCAGCCATCATCACATCAGTAGCACGACGAATTGCATCCACTAGGGACTCCTTACAGCCGTATTTGTTGTCAAATTTAGATTTGGTTACAGAATCGTTCACGTTGATGGCAGGCATTGGAAGCGTACCGTTTTTCATTCTTTCGTAAAGCCTGTGTACTCCTGTGGTAGTTTCTTCAGACAATCCTCTGACACCGGCAACCAACTCAGGGTATTGATCCAATACCATGTTTGTCAAGTCACCACCATCGTCGAGAATCATATTCAATGGCTGTCTTTCTTCACCAAAAAATAAGGTCTGTTCGATACACCATTCGAATTCCTCTTCAGTCTGACCTTTCCATGCATAAACCTGGATTCCTGCAGCTGCAATAGCCGCTGCTGCGTGGTCCTGAGTGGAGAAAATATTACAAGAAGACCATGTTACTTCTGCTCCTAAGGCAACCAAAGTCTCAATCAAAACAGCAGTCTGGATTGTCATGTGAAGACAGCCGGCAACTCTAGCCCCTTTCAAAGGCTGCGATGGACCAAATTCGGCTCTTAAGGCCATTAATCCTGGCATTTCTGATTCCGCCAACCTGATTTCTTTTCTTCCCCACTCGGCAAGTGAGATGTCTTTTACTCGGTACTGAATGAATTTTTCAGATTTAATTTCTGACATGTTATTGATAGTTAAAGAATTAAACTCTTACAAGAACAGCAAAGTTACTGCTTAAATTTGGGAATAGAAAACTTGCTAAAGATTTGGGAAGGTGATTTCCTTAAGGCCAAAAAACCGCTCAGAACCATCTTTTAGCATTATTTGAAGTTTTCCATCTTGAGAAACACCGACTATTTTCCCATCAAATTCGATTTCACTTTCTGTGAAAGTTCCCCATATGTCTTTTAAAAACAAATGACTCAGATATTCCTTCCGAACCTCTTCCATTTTTCCCTTTTTTAAGGAAATGTAACCTTGCTCTAAGTGGGCAACGAGTAGTTTTAACAGCTCTTCAAGTTCATACTGTCCACCTGTAATCAAAGACAAAGAGGTGGCGTTTTTGTTTAGGAAATCTCGTTGATTGATGTTCAGTCCAATTCCTACAACGGCAAATTCCCATGCGGATGAATTGACAATATTTTCAATCAACACACCTCCGATTTTACCTCGGTCAGGTACTACCAAATCGTTAGGCCACTTTACTTTCAAGTCAGGGAGGTAGTCTTGAAGCATTCTGCGAATACTGTTAGAGATTACCATGTTAAGAAAAAACTGTTCGGACACATCCAGAAAGTTTGGCTTCAAAACCAGCGAAAAGGTCAAGTTTTGACCCGGCAGCGCTTCCCAAGTGTTACCTCGCTGACCTTTTCCCTGAGTTTGATGGTTACAGATTACAATTGTACCTTCATTGGCCTTCTCGGATCGGATCAGTTCGAGAGCTTTGTCATTAGACGAGTGACACTCTGGCAGGAAAAGAACATCTTTCCCCAAAAAAATCGTGTTGGCAAGAATTTTATACATTATTTTTCGGTTGGGCTAATAGGGTTACTTACATCGTCCCGTAAAATTAAATCAATATATGACAGCAGAAGCGCTGAGCAAGGTGATCGTCAAAGGAATGGAAGAAAAAAAAGCTTCTGAAATTTTAGTAATGGACCTTAGGAAAATAAAAAATTCAGTAACTGACTTTTTTGTAATCTGTTCCGGTAATTCAGACACGCAACTTGAAGCAATCTCAGAATCTATTGAAGCCGAAATACAAAAGGTAAATGAAACTCCTGCACGAAAAGTTGAGGGGAAATCAAACGGCGAATGGGTCTTGATGGATTATTTTGATGTCGTAGTCCATATTTTCCTGAAAGAGAAAAGAAATTATTATGGTTTGGAGGAGCTTTGGGGAGATGCCAAAACCATCCGAGTGAATTAAATACCCGAATAAACTTTCAAATGGTTAATCCGTTTTAGCATAATCTTAAAGAATTACCACAAAAGCGATGAGCGAAAAAAATAAGAATAAAAGCATACTTCCTAAGGCACCTCAAAAACCCAATTTTCAACTTTGGTTGATTATTGCTGCCGTAATGGTACTTCTGGGATTGACATGGATCCAACAGCGCGGGGCAGTGATTGATATCACGCAGAAGCGCTTTGAAGACATGTACATGTCCGGAGATGTCGCCAAGGTAGTAATCGTCCGAAACATGAACAGGGTAGATGTTACCCTGAAACCTGCCGCTTTACAAAACGCCAAATACAAGACTGAGTTAGAATCCAATTCTTCCTTTTTCAATCCGACTGGGCCACACTACGCGCTGCAAGTGACCACTTCGGATAAGTTCCAGACTGACTTTCAGGCTATGGAAGAAAAAATGCCTGAAGAAAGCAGGATTGGCGCTTCTGTGACCAATGAAGAAAACTGGAGCAGTTATTTCGGAAGCTTTGGGTTCCTGATTTTGCTATTCGTATTCTTCTGGTTTATGATGCGAAGAATGGCCGGACCCTCCGGGCCGGGAGGACAAATCTTCAATGTGGGTAAGTCAAAAGCTCAGCTTTTTGATGCAGAAAACAAAGTCAAGATCACGTTTGACAATGTTGCCGGATTGGATGAAGCCAAAGAAGAAATTCAGGAAATCGTAGAATTCCTCAAAAACCCCGGGAAATTCACCAAACTGGGAGGTAAAATCCCAAAAGGTGCACTGCTGGTAGGCCCTCCGGGCACCGGTAAAACCTTGCTTGCAAAAGCTGTAGCCGGTGAGGCAGGAGTACCATTCTTTACACTTTCAGGTTCTGACTTTGTCGAGATGTTCGTCGGTGTAGGAGCAGCACGAGTGCGTGACTTGTTTAAGCAGGCCAAAGAAAAAGCACCCTGTATCATCTTCATTGATGAAATTGATGCAATTGGTAGATCCAGAGGAAAGGGCCAAATGCCTGGTTCAAATGACGAGCGAGAGAATACCCTGAACTCACTCCTTGTAGAAATGGATGGCTTCGGTACCGATTCTGGCGTAATTGTACTTGCCGCCACCAACAGACCTGATGTCCTAGACAGCGCTCTATTGAGAGCGGGTCGATTTGACAGACAAATATC
Source organism: Algoriphagus sp. (assembly GCF_030694375.1). Lineage (GTDB taxonomy): Bacteria > Bacteroidota > Bacteroidia > Cytophagales > Cyclobacteriaceae > Algoriphagus. The sequence continues at coordinate 189,105 of NZ_JAUXYL010000020.1, read as the reverse complement.
CATTGACAAGCCGGATATCAATGGCCGTGAAGCTATCTTCAAAGTGCACTTGAAGCCGATCAAAATCGCTGAGGATATCGATCCTAAAAAACTGGCTGCCCAAACTCCGGGATTTGCCGGTGCCGAAATCGCCAACGTGTGTAACGAAGCCGCCTTGATTGCCGCAAGAAGAAACAAAACTGCGGTGGATATGCAGGATTTTCAGGACGCAGTGGATCGGGTGATCGGCGGATTGGAGAAGAAAACCAAAATCATCTCCCCTGATGAAAAGAAAATTGTTGCCTATCATGAGGCGGGACACGCTGTAGCAGGCTGGTTTCTTGAGCATGCCGATCCTTTGGTAAAGGTGAGTATTGTACCTCGTGGAGTGGCGGCTTTGGGTTATGCTCAATACCTGCCAAAAGAGCAATTTCTTTATCAGACAGAGCAGTTGTTTGATGAGATGTGTATGACCCTGGGTGGACGTGCTGCTGAGGAGATCATCTTTGGGAAAATTTCAACCGGTGCACTGAGCGATCTGGAACGGATCACCAAGATGGCCTATTCCATCGTTTCGGTCTATGGAATGAATGAAAAATTAGGACACATTTCCTTCTATGACAGCAAGGCTGACGGTTATAAAATGACCAAGCCTTACTCTGAAGCAACCGCTGAGATGATTGATCAGGAAGTGAGCAAATTGATCCAATCTGCTTATACCCGTACGCTCGATCTTCTGAAAGAACACCGGGATCACTTGGAGATTCTGGCCAAAGAGCTTTTGGAAAAAGAAATCCTATTCCAGGCTGACTTGGAAAAACTGATCGGAAAGCGGCCTTTCGACAAGGAGACGACGTATCAAGCCTTCACCAACAAGAAGGACAAGGTGATCATCGCCCCGGAAGAAGTGAAAGAAGGGGCCAAAGAAGCTGAAACCGAGATTGAAAAAGTAGAGCTGCCGGAAGTCAAGACAGAAAAATAAGTACAAAAGCCCCGTTCCAATCGGGGCTTTTTTATTTTTGCTCCACGACATTATCTATTTACATGCAAGCTGCACCTCTTGACTTTTCTCTGAAAGGGAAAAAACTCTATTTTGCCTCTGACTTTCATTTGGGAGCACCGAATGAAACGGAAAGTAAAATCAGAGAAAAACGAATCATCCGTTGGCTCGATTCGATTTCAAATGATGCCGCTGCCATCTTTTTGGTAGGAGATATTTTTGATTTTTGGTTTGAATACGGTGAAGTCATTCCTAAAGGGTTTATTCCATTCATCTCAAAGATCTCCCAAATCAGGGAGCAGGGAATTCCCATCCTATTTTTCACAGGAAATCATGATCTCTGGATGAAAGACTACTTCACCAGAGAGCTGGGAATACCGGTATATCATCACCCGATTGTGCTATCTGTTGAAGGAAAAAAAATTCTGGTAGGACATGGAGACGGCTTGGGCCCGGGAGATAATTCATACAAATTCCTCAAAACTGTTTTCACCAATCCCTTTGCAAATTGGCTGTTCAGATGGCTTCATCCTGATCTTGGTGTTAAACTTGCCAAAGCATGGTCAAGCCGAAGTCGAATCACCAACATGGGTAAAAATGAAAATCGCTTCATGAATGAAGATGAATGGCTATGGCAATATTGCAAAGACCTGGAATCCCGATTTCATCATGATTTTTACATCTTCGGACATCGGCACCTTCCCTTGGAGCTTCCTGTTGGTGAAAAATCGACCTACTTCAATCTGGGGGAGTGGGTCTCCCAAAATACGTATTTGGAGTTTGATGCCGCAGGTGGAAAACTTATGACTTTCGAAAAATGAAGCACGCACCGATTCTGGTTTTTTGGCTGCTCTCCAATGTGCTTTTAGCTCAGGATAAACTTGAGTACGGAAACCCGATTTCAGAGATCAAGTTGAATAACTTAGATTTGGTTTCTCTCGATACACGGGACCAAATTTTTGTAAGTAACGCTACAGGTGATGTATACCTTTTTAACAAATCCGGTAAGCAGCTCAACCTCTTCTCTCCTACCCGGCAAGCCAGGATTCACCAATTGGAAGCTTCCTGGACGGTCAATATTTTCACCTTTTCGGCCGATCTTCAAGCGTATCGAATCATGGATCGCTTCCTGAACCCGATTGCCGAAAACAGCTTATTAATCAATACCATCACCCTCCCCAAAGCTGCAACCTTGGGAAACAACAACATCATCTGGATTTGGGATGAATCTGATCTTTCGCTGAAAAGTCTGGACTATCTCCGAAATATCATTATTCAATCGCAGCCCCTCAATTTGATTTTAAATTCAGTTGATCTGAAAGTGACCGAAATCCGGGAGTTCAAAAACCGCCTATTCATGAATGTCCCGACTACGGGAATTTTCATTTTTGACAATCAGGGGAATTTTATCCAAAAAGCGGATCTCCAATTCGACCAAAGGATGTGTTTCTACAACGAACATCTGTTTTGGGTCGATGGAGAAAATCTGAAAATGTATTCGATTTCGACCAAGGTCGTAACTGATTTGGGACCAACCCCTGTGAAAGGAATAGAATCAGTGCAGATTGGTCGGGAGATCATCACCTTTGTGGTAAAAAATGGGATCAACGTTTATGTCCTGCCTGAATCCCTAAACCGTTTGAAGTAAATTCTCCAACGTGATGAGTGTCTTGCCGAAGTGAATATCCACTCACTTCTCTAATTAAAACCTTTCTTTCTCCGAAAATATATTGATCCTTGTAATTTTCTAAAACTTCGGAATCCCTACGAAGTACAAATCAAATCCTCCCAACCCCCCTGGACGGTTGGAGGAAAAGATCATCAAACGATTGCTAAATTCTGGCTGTTCAGAGACGACAGGCCTGTATTCATCAAATTCGGAATTGATCTTTGGACCAAAATTGATCGGCACTGTCCAACCATTGGCAGTTTTCTGGGAATAATACAAATCATACCCCCCAAATCCTCCCGGTCGATCGGAAGAGAAGACCAACAAATCGCCATAGACGAAAGGCATGTGGTCATTAGAGGAAGTATTGAATGATAGCTTTTGAATAGTTTTTGAATTGCTTTGGCTAAGAAACTGAAGTGGGCTTTGACCTACTGGAATAGCTGCTTCATAGATATCAAACTTACCATCCTTATCAGAGGAAAAAATCATTTTTTCAGGACGCGAAGGTGTATTATCAATTCCTTTTATAAAATCTTTCCCATAAAAACAGGGGTACATTTCATTAGACTTTTCATTCAAAATTTGATGATTTTGAGTAATTCTTGCACCGATAGAAGGTTTTTCTTGTTCAGAAAAAATTGAATAAACTCCATCATTTTCTCTGCTAAATAGAAGCACCCGATTGCCTTCACTTTCAAGAAAACTGTAAGGCCCCTTTTCATGGGCGGGTGATTCTGTTCTGCGAACCATATCTCTAAAAGATTGAAATTTCGCATCGAAAAGTTTGTTTGAAGAATTAACCAAAAGTATTCCATCAGATCTATCCCAATTAAAATCAATACTTGAAACAACCAGATTAAAATCTAAAGATTGATTATTTCCACGATTTGTTGAAAAAACCAATTGAACCTCGTGGTTTACAAATGGAATATCAGAATTTATATCATCAAAGGATGAGTTAAGTTCACCAAGATTGACAGGATTTTCGGGGAATTGACCTGTATTAAACTTATCACAAGCGAAAAGTAAGATAAGGAGTCCAAAAAGACTTAAGTTCTTTTTCAACTTAGTTATACCACATTCATACCTAAAAGCTAAAATCTCCAAATTTCTCACAGGGAAATCCCCAGAGGGTTTGATTGTTTGATTGTTTGATTGTTTGATTTCATAAGTTTTCAGAAAAGTTTATGGTTAAATTGAAGAATATCAGAAAAGTAGAGCTAAAAAATAATCAGAGCAATACCCTATATAGGGTATTTTTTGATGGTTTTAAATCTCCGCCTCCGTGAGTGTCGCCACTCACGGTTCAATTTATAATGTTTTTGCTTTCTGCCGAAGTGAATATCTCCACTCACTTCATCCCAAATGGATCATTTGCATTGTCTGTGTGTGGCTTGAGAATCAATTGAGCGGAGACATTCACAAAAGCAAAGATTTTGAATTGGAAGATTAGGAGTGGGAAATCACGTGAGTGGAGACACTCACATGGGCGATTCCTACTACTGAGTTCTCGGTAAAAAAATCTCAGCCATCATACACCTGGCACTGCCTCCACCTAGTTTTTCGATGGTCGGAATAGCAGGACTGATGATGGTCGTGTACTTTTCGATTTGTTGGATCTGCCCCACATTGAGCGCATCCAAGGCAGCTTGAGACATCACGGTGAATTTTTCGCCCCCATCATTGCTTACTTCCAGCATATTTCCCGCAAAATTGAATTTTTGCTTGGCCGTAATCGGAATCAGTTTCTTCCCGGATTTGGTCAAAGATTCCTGCACCATTCTTCGCTCTGAAGCTTTGGGGATGCTATCCAGGCACACCACTGCCAAATCGGTCCCCACGTGCATCATCACATTGGTATGATAAATCTGACTGCTCACACCGTCGATCTCCTGAGAAGCTTCAAAGCCAATCACGGAGTACCCCAGAATCTTGGCTACATAGTCCAAAGGGACAGGATGCGTGCGTTGGGAATAGCAGGCATAAATCACCTTAGCCTGATGGTCCATCACCATGCTTCCCGTGCCTTCCATGTATTGCCCACTGTCCTCAAAAAAACTCAGGTCAATGATTTCATTCACATTGAAGCCCAGATGCATCAACTGCTCAATGATGTCCTTTCTCCGTTCCAGTCTCCGGTTGGGGGAAAACATCGGATAAAGTATCAGCTTCCCATCCCCATGTGTGCTAAACCAGTTATTCGGAAAAACCGAATCCGTCTTAACAGGAAAGTCTGTGTCCTCAATCACCACCACTCTCACACCTTGATCACGTAGCAGAGCTACAAATCCATCAAATTCCGCTCGAGCCAATTGTCGGATTTCATCTTGGGATCGGGAATCCTGCTTCTGGTAAAAGTTATTTTCAGCCGTCTCCGGATTGAATCCAAAGTTGGCGGGACGAACCATCAGAATCGTGGAGCTGGTCTGCATAACTTAGTATTTGGCTGGATAGCGGTACAAAACCGGATGAATATTATAGCGCTTTTCACTGATGGTGTAATAGGCTTTTCCGTCCGGCTGAAAGCCAATGGCCTCCCCTTGCGGCTCGGGCACGTAGGGCAATTCCTTCGGGCTTCTTGATAGGGCATCGGCCACGGTTTCACCCTGTTTTCTATCCCAGTAGTAAATTTTAAAGTAGTTTTTGATCAGGATTTTTGAACCATCCTGACTGATGTCTGCTGCTGTTGCACTGGTAAATGGGAGTTTGCCCACCGCTGTTGCAACTACCTCTTTTTTTCCAAAATCATCGGATTTCAGGCAGAAAACCGTGTTTTTCTTATCCCGCTTGGACACGATAAACAAATCTCCCGAAATAGGATCCACAAACAAACTCTCTGCGTCCATAGCACCCTCTGGGTAGGTGAATTTCAAAACCTCGGGCTTTACGGTAATCTTCTTTTCGATTATAGAGGGTTCCAAAAAACGATAAATCTTCACAGACTTATGGACACCCGCATTATCCCCGATTTCCGCCACATAGACATAGGATTTTCCACCGGGTCCAGGCCCCACTGCGATATCTTCCCAATCCCGATTTTCTGTATCCTTCAGCACAATCTTCCCGATTTCATTTCCCAGAGAATCCAATACGTAAACAGTCGCCTCTCCCCCGCTGTCGGTATGTGTATAGAATTTATCAGGATGATTTTTGGAAAAAGCCAAGCCACTCATTTCCTCCAAAACAGGATTTTCAATTGATCGAATCAGAATTCCGGATTCAAAGATCGAATCAGAAACTTGCTGTGCAAATCCTGAAAATGAAAGAAGGAGGAAGAAAGAAAGTAATTTATACATCAAGTCAAAAATACGGGAAATGATGGTTTTTGACTGAAAAAGTAAGAAACCTTCCTATTAATTCAATTGAAAAACAATCAGTACGCAGTCGCGGTTGGCAGCAGGATGTCAAGCTGAGTTGGAAATATTCTGCGAACATACAAAAAGGAAATGACAGGGTTTTGCACACCAAGTAAGTCAATAAATGTAAAACCACATTTGATTTAACCTGCGTAAACAAAACATCGATCGGAAGGGCGCGGTGGGAGGATTTGCCCCTGCCTGCAGCAGGCAGGAGCGAGCCAGCGTTCGGCCTCGTGCGGTTGGAGCTTTGGCAAATCTTGACCTTTTGGTTCTTTTGGGTCAAGCCAAAAGAACGAAGAAAAAGAATAACCTAAGCTTAGAACCAGAATTAACTTGTTCATGGTGAGAAATCTCACTTCATTAAATCGGAATATAATTTCGAATAATTAGTAAAAACAAAATTTAATGCAATCCGCCATCGGTAGCGGAGTCGAAGCCATTTTGTGTAATTAGTTTTCAGTTACCTTAGGCGGGATGTCCCCTGTAAGTGTTGTGAGTAGTGAACAGTAAGTTGTGAGTAGTGAATAGTAAGTAGTGAGTCGTCGTACATTACAACTCACCACTTACTTTTTACCGCTTACCTACTTTCCCCAAGCAAATAAGGCCCCGAAAACTACCTACTTCAACTTAAGCCTTAAAAGGCAATTCATAATTCCTCTTTCCTGTCAACTTATAAATCGCATTTGCCAAGGCAGGAATAAATGGCGGAACAGGTGGCTCCCCTACTCCTGTTGGCTTCTCCATACTTGGTATAATCTCGACAAAGGTCTTTTTGGGAGCTTGTGGCATCCGGATGACCTTGTAGGTGTCAAAGTTGTTTTGCTGGACCTTGCCATTTTCAAAAGTGATTGCCGAAGTCATCGCCAAACTCGTGGCAAACTGAGCGCCTCCTTCAAACTGGGAACGGATACGATCTGTATTTACACCGATTCCACAGTCCACCGCATAGTAAACTTCCGGAATGATGAGGTTACCTGCAGCATCTTTTTCCACCGTCACCACACAGGCCACATAGGTCAGGAAGCTTTTATGCGCAGCAAAGCCAACTGCTTTGCCATCCGCAAGTTTCTGCTTCCAATTTGACTTCTCAGCTACTGTCTGGATGACTTTTTTCATTCGTCCGGTATTCCAGGGGAAATCTTCAATTTTCTCTCCGTAGTTTCCGTAATCTCCTATCATTTCACTTGCAAAAGCCAGGTCCTTGTCCTCACCCAAAAGTTGGATGGCCTGATCTATCGGATCTATCCCGCGGGTCTCGGCAATCTCATCCAGCATGGTACAGATCGCAAAGGCATGGTGAATGTTGCTCACCGAACGCAGCCAACCCACCCGAGTATGCGCAGTGGATTCATGAGCTTCGATCCGGATGTTTGGCACATCGTAAGGGAAATCCCGGCATCCCAAATCCAATTCCCCATCCGAAGGTAGGCCGGGGCTATTGGTTGATCCAATCGCAGGAAAAACAGTATGGTGATTCCATCCTGTCAGATTGCCGCTGCCATCCAGGGTAGCGACAATACGCTGTGCACTGTGAGAGTGGTAATAATCATGGTGAAGGTCGCATTCTCTGGTCCACTGAACCCGAACAGGAACTCCGGCTGCCTTGGAAAGCAATGCTGCTTCCACGACGTAATCCGGCTTGGACTTTCGCCCAAACCCTCCTCCGAGCAATGTGACATTCAATTTGACTTTTGAAACATCTATTCCCAAAGCGCCAGCCACAGCACCTCTGGCCCACTGTGGATGCTGACTTGGCGCCCAGATTTCTACCGAGCCATCCGCCTTCACATCGGCAATGGCAGCTGGTGGCTCCACTGTTGAGTGTGCATAAAAAGGAGCCAAATAGGTCTTTTCCATAATTTTTCCGGAGGAAGACTTTGCCTGATTGAAGTTTCCCCGCTCTCGCTTGACCGTGCCTTTAGCCGCTGTACTTTTCAACATACTTTGCAATTGATTGGCGGAATTGTAGGTTTGATTTGGACCCAAATCCCATTCAATCTCCAAAGCCTGACTTCCTTTGATCGCTGCCCAGGTATTTTCAGCCAAAACAGCAAGGCCTTCCAATGGCTTATCCAAGCCGGCCGGAAGACCAGGTCCGTCAATTTTTATCACTTTTTTAACTCCCGGAATCGCCAAAGCTTTTTCATCATTGTAGGATGTCGCTTTTGCTCCAACTACAGGACTTCTTTGGACAACGGCGATCAGCATATTTGGAAGATTCACATCGGCTCCAAAAACCGCCTTACCCGTAGCGATATCTTTCGCATCATAAATGGGAACGTCTTTTCCAACCAGCTTGTAGCTTGAAAAATCCTTCATCTGAAGGTCCTCCGGCTTGGGAATTTCCATTTCCTTAATCTGAGCGACCAGGTCACCAAATGGAATCTTTTTGCTTGAACCTTTTAAAATCACATGGCTTGCCTCGGTATCACATTCGGATGGATCGACTCTCCATTCTTTTGCAGCAGCCTGCACCAACATGTGCCGGGCAGTGGCTCCAGCCTTTTTCATAGGTTCGTAAAACATCCTGACAGAAAAAGAACCGTCTGTATTTTGGTTTCCGTACTTGTCCTCGTCCCCTTCCGCCTGAATGATTTTCACCTTGCTCCAGTCCGCTCCAAGCTCGTCGGCTACGATCATCGGCAGGGAAGTCCGGATACCGGTTCCCATCTCTGACCGGTGCGCCAGGATGGTGACGATATTATCCGAACCGATACTGACAAAGACATTTGGTGCAAAAGAGATCAGCTCGCCCTTGGGTCCGCTACATTGGAAGTTGACTCCCAATACAAATCCTCCTGCGGCCAGCGAACCGATTTTCAGAAAATCCCTTCTGGAAGCTCTGAAAATCTCACTCCGGTCACTTGTACTGATTGAAGTTGAAGACCCTGTCTTCTGCTTATTCAAAAATGGCAATTTAGGCATCATGACTTTGCTGATTTAGGGTTTAGGATTTGGAAGCGGTGAGGATGGCATCCTTAATACGATTGTAGGTGCCACAGCGGCAGAGATTTCCTTCCATGGCAGTTTCAATGTCCGATTCGGAAGGACTCGGATTTTTGGCGAGCAAGGCTGCCGCATTCATGATCTGACCCGATTGGCAGTAGCCACATTGCGGAACCACGTGCTGCACCCAAGCTTTTTGAAGCGGATGGTCTCCGTCCGCTGAAAGTCCTTCGATGGTGGTGATTTTCCCACTTCCTACCTGAGAAATCGGCAGACTGCAGGATCTTACCGCCTCACCGTCCAAATGAACCGTACAGGCCCCGCAAAGCGCCTGACCGCAACCGAACTTGGTTCCTTTCATGTCCAATAAATCCCGAATCACCCAGAGCAGGGGCATGTCTTCGGGCGCAGTGACATCCTGCGATTTTCCGTTGATCGAAAGTGTATAATTTTCCATAGGTTGGTAATTTCTATTTTGGGAAGATAAAAGTTAGGGAAAAGAATTGAATATTATCCGTCTGGATAATTCATCCGCACAGCGTGCGCTAAAATACTTTTTCTTTGAAAGTTTAATAAGTTAAAAAAATAAGTCCCTGAAAAAGAAACAGAACTAGGTCAAAAGCCGGAGAATCCAAGTTTTTTTTAAAAAGACATTTGGAATAAAATGTGGATGCACTACATTTGCAACACGATTTCCAAAAGGGATATCAAAAACAAACCAAATTCCTCCTTAGCTCAGTTGGTTAGAGCACATGACTGTTAATCATGGGGTCCTAGGTTCAAGCCCTAGAGGGGGAGCAAAACAAAAAGCCTTAAATCATCAGATTTGAGGCTTTTTTTATTTCTTCTTTCTTTTCGTTTTGGCTCAATCCCTAGCTTTCCTACAAAATTGGTACTTTTAAACCTCTTGTCTTTTAGGAATTCCCAAACCCTGCCTCGACTATGAAAAAATCACTTTGGTGCATCATTGCACTTACGCTCATTTTTCTGGCCAACGAAACCAGTTTCGGCCAGACAATCCTTGAGAAAGAAACCATCTCTGACCTCAATAAAACACCAAACTACGTCTTCGGAGTAAAAGACGAGGATGGCCTCAAAAGCGCTTTATCGGTCTATGATACCTTTATGGAAAATGGCGTCGGAATCGAAAATTTTGAAATTGTAGTGAAAGGCCCGGTCGTCAAAACGATGGTGAAAGATTCTGAACTTGAAGAGTATTTTCAGAAATACAAGGGTAAAGTCCGGGTTAGTATTTGTAGTGTAGCCATGAAAAGACTTGGCGTCACCAAAGAGCAGCTTTTTTCGGGATTGGATGTGGTAGAAACCTACACCATACGCATGCTCCAGTTACAGGCTTTGGGCTATAATTCGCTCTCGTACTGAGAAAAGAAAACCTGAATTGATTCAAAAGGAATTTTCCGTTCATTTTCCTTTTATTTTTTCTCTTTTGACATAAACTAATATATTTAGAGATCAATCTTTTCCTCTGATTTTTTCCAATGCACAAAAAGAGCCTCACCGAACGAGACATTTGTACGAAGTTCATTACCCCTGCTTTGAAAAAAGCGGGTTGGGATATTCAAAAACAGATCCGGGAAGAGGTGTTTTTTACTGATGGGCGAATCATCGTACAAGGATCTCTCCATACCAGAGGCACAAGAAAGCGGGCGGATTACATTCTTTACTACAAGAAAAACATTCCAATAGCGATCATTGAAGCTAAAGACAATAACAAAGGAATCGGAGCTGGGATGCAGCAGGCCCTGGAGTATTCAGAGATTCTTCAGCTTCCCTTTGTCTTTACTTCCAATGGCGACTCTTTTGTATTCCATGACAAGACGAATGGCGAAACCCGTGAAAGGGAGCTTTCCATGTCCGATTTCCCCTCTCCTCAGGAACTTTGGGAGAAATACCTGAACTATAAAGGAATCGAAACTCCCAAGGAAAGGGAAATCATAGAGCAAGAATATCATGCCGATGACTCTGGAATGAATCCAAGGTATTATCAGGCGAATGCTGTCAACCGAGCCATCGAAGCCATTGCAAAAGACCAAGATCGAATCCTGTTGGTCATGGCAACCGGAACCGGTAAAACTTACACCGCTTTCAACCTGATCTGGAGGCTTTGGAAAACAGGCATCAAAAAACGGATTCTATTTCTTGCAGATCGAAATGCCTTATTGACTCAAACCAAAAATGGTGACTTCTCCCCTTTCGGAAATGATATCATGCATATCATCAAAAACCGAAAGATTGATAAATCCTACCAAATCTACTTTGCGCTTTATCAGGGCTTGACCAGCAACGAAGAAGAAAAAAACGCTTATAGGGAGTTCAGTAGAGACTTTTTCGACCTGATCGTTGTGGACGAGTGCCATCGGGGTTCAGCTTCTGAGGCATCCGCTTGGCGGGAGGTTTTGGAGTATTTCGAAGGGGCCACACAGATCGGTATGACTGCTACGCCTAAGGAGACCAAGGATATTTCCAATATGGATTACTACGGCGAACCTGTATATACCTATTCTCTCAAACAGGGAATTATGGACGGTTTTTTGGCACCTTATAAAGTGGTCCGAATCACCACCAACTTGGATGAAGGCTGGCGACCCTCTGCCGGAATGCTGGATAAATACGGTAATGAAATCAAAGACCGAATCTATAATCTCAAGGACTACGACCGTAAAATGGTCATCGATCAGCGAACTCAGCTGATTGCCGAGAAGATTACCCAATTCCTAAAAGCCACCGACCGATTTGCCAAGACCATTGTCTTCTGCATCGATATCGAACATGCCCAGCGAATGCGACAGGCTCTGATCAACGCCAATGCTGATCTGGTATCAAAGCATCCGCATTATGTCGTCAAAATCACAGGTGACGATGAGATCGGGAAACGCGAACTGGACAACTTTACCGATGTGGAAGAACGATTCCCGGTCATCGCAACCACGTCTAAAATGCTGACTACAGGAATTGACACCAAAATGGTCAAGCTAATCGTGCTGGAAGCCAACATCGCTTCGATGACGGAATTCAAGCAGATCGTGGGAAGAGGCACAAGAATCCGGGAAGCCGAAGGAAAGCTATATTTCACGATTATGGATTTCCGAAAAGCCACCAACCTTTTTGCTGATCCTGATTTTGATGGAGATCCGGTTCAGATCTACGAACCTGGAATCGACGATTCTCCAGTCCCGCCGGAAGTAGAGGGGGAATCAGAAGAGTCAGAAGATTTTGATGAAGTAAATGATCATGATCGCCCAGAATTGAACCCAACTCCACCTGATATCAACATCCCCGAGCCTGACCCGGACCCCGAACCAAGAAAGTATTATGTCAACAATGTTCCTGTGACGGTAATCAATGAACGGGTTCAATATTTTGGAGCGGACGGAAGATTGATCACGGAATCCCTGAAGGATTACACCCGAAAAAACATTGATCAGAACTTCAGCTCCTTAGATGCTTTTATCAAGCGATGGACAGAAACAGAGAAGAAAGAGGTGCTATTTGCGGAACTTGCAGAGCAGGGAATTCTGCTTGATGCCTTGCGGGAGGAAGTGGGCAAGGATATGGATGCGTTTGATTTGATCTGCCATGTGGCTTTTGATATGCCTCCGCTGACTCGCAAGGAACGGGCGGAGCAGGTTCGCAAGCGGAATTACTTTGCCAAATACAGTGAAAAAGCTCAGGCGGTATTGAATGCCCTTTTGGATAAGTATGAAGAAGAGGGAATCACTACTATAGAACAAAAAGGTCTTCTAAAAGCACAGCCGTTTGTTCAGTTAGGGTCACCCGTGGAAATAGTTAGAGAATTTGGTAAGACAAAAGATTTTGAAGCCGCTATTAAAGAGTTAGAAAACGAAATATATAAATCCATCGCTTAGTGAGTACAATTACCACCAACATTAAAGGCATCCGCGATATCATGCGGAAGGACACAGGAGTAGACGGAGATGCACAGCGCATCTCACAAATGGTCTGGATGCTTTTTATGAAGATTTTTGCAGATAAGGAAGAAGAATGGGAAATCACCATCGAGGGCTACCAAAGCCCGATTCCCAATAGACTGAAATGGCAAACTTGGGCCGCCAACGAGGAAGGCCTGACAGGCGATGCCCTGATGGACTTTATCAACAATGAGCTGTTTCCAGCTTTGAAAGAACTCGATTTCAGCATCAGCCCGCAAGCCAAGATTATCCGGTCTGTATTTGAGGACACCTACAACTACATGAAAAACGGAACGCTCTTCCGTCAGGTCATCAATCAGATCAACCGCATCGATTTCAACAGTTCCAAAGACCGACACCTGTTCAATGACCTCTACGAAACGATTCTTAAAGAATTGCAGTCGGCGGGTTCATCGGGAGAGTATTACACTCCGCGGGCGGTGACGCAGTTTATGGTGGATATTATCAATCCCCAACTCAAGGAAACAGTTCTTGACCCTGCTTGCGGGACGGGCGGATTCCTTACCTGCGCGATTGATTTCAAGAAAACACTGGTTCAAAACGACCAAGACGAGCGTGATCTCCAAGCCACTATTCGTGGGATAGAGAAAAAGCCCCTACCCCACTTGCTATGCACCACCAACCTGATGCTGCATGGCTTTGATGTGCCTGCGGTGCGGAGAGACAATCTCCTGAGCAAGCCTTATGCGGACTGGGGAGCGAGTGACAAGGTGGATATTATCCTTACTAACCCTCCTTTTGGCGGGGTGGAAGAAGACGGGACCGAAACGAATTTCCCACAGAAGTTCCGAACCAAGGAAACCGCCGATCTATTCTTGGCCCTGATCATCCGACTGCTGAAAGACGGCGGTCGATGTGCCGTTGTCTTGCCGGATGGCACCCTCTTCGGCGAAGGTGTGAAAACCCGAATCAAAGAAGAACTGATGGAGCGCTGCAATCTGCACACCATCGTGCGCCTTCCCAATGGCGTGTTTAATCCCTACACCGGAATTAAGACCAACTTGCTGTTCTTCGAAAAAGGACCACAGACCAAAGAGATCTGGTATTTCGAGCATCCCTATCCGGATGGAGTCAAGAGCTACAACAAGGGCAAACCGATCCATATCAAGGAGTTTGACTTGGAAAAAGCCTGGTGGAATGATCGGGAAAATGAAGCCTACAGCCAACATGCTTGGAAGGTTTCTGCTGAAGAGATCAAAAACCGGGGATACAATCTGGATATCAAAAATCCCCATCAGGAGGCTGATAATCTGGCAAGTCCTGAAGTCTTGCTAAAGAAATATCAGGCAAGCGAAAAGAAGATCTCCGAAATACAGGAGGAGATTATCAAGGTTTTAACCGAAGCGCTACGCTAAGCCCATGCAGTTATTAGAACATTTTAAGGAGCTGACGCTACATCCCAAAAACGCCCAAGAGCTGAAAGGATTGATCCTTCAATTAGCCGTGCAAGGGAAATTGACAAAGAAATGGCGAGAGGAAAATCCGACTGTGGAACCTTCAGGAAAGTTGCTGGATCGAATTAAAAAACATAATTCCGAACAACTAGCAAGAAAGGGGAGAAGGGTTAAATCTGAAAAATATGAAAGCGAGTTAAAACTAGATTTACCTCAAAACTGGATTCAAGTAAGAAACCATGAGCTTTTTAGCCTACAAAAAGGAAAGAATCCGGCTGATTTATCTGAATCAGTTAAAGCCTTTCCCTATCAAGATATTGAAGCACTTGATAGGGGGAATGTTAGAAGATATAGCAATGATAAAAAAGCTCCAAAATGTACTGAGGATGATATCCTAGTTGTTTGTGATGGCTCAAGAAGTGGATTAGTTTTAAATGGAAAAAATGGAATTGTTGGTTCAACATTGGCAATTATTGAGACACCTCCATTTATTAAAGAATATATCAAGATAATTTTTTTACAAGATTATCAGAGAGCAAATGAGAACATGATTGGTGCGGCTATTCCACACCTCGACACCAAAAATTTACTTTTGGAAATAATAGGACTTCCTCCCCTTGAAGAACAAAAAGCCATTGTAGAAGTGGTCAATCAATTGTTTGCAGAAGTGGAGCAATTGGAAGCTTTGACGAAAGAGCGAATTCAGCTTAAGTCAGATTTTGTGACTTCTGGCTTGAATCAGTTGACCCAAGCTGCAGAACAAGATACCGCCAGTCAGTGGGCATTTTTACAGGAACATTTCGGCACTTTCTTTACCGAAAAGGAAAATATCAAAAAACTCCGGGAAAGCATTTTACAATTGGCTGTTCAAGGGAAATTGACGCATCACTGGAGATCCGAAGTTAGACTGAAGGGAGTCGAAGTTGACCATGCTTCTCCACTCTTGGAAAAAATCAAAGCAGAAAAAGAGCGACAGAACAAAGCAGAAAAGAAAACAATAAAGCAAAAACCAAAATGGGATTTACCTATTAAAGAAAATGAAAAACACTTCTCCCTACCTGAAAGTTGGGAATGGTTTCGTCTTGGTGATGTTTGTGAACTAAAGCATGGTTATGCCTTTAGTAGTGACTTTTTCACAAGTGATCCAACACCTTATGTTTTAACTACTCCAGGAAATTTTCATGAAAATGGAGGTTTTCGTGATCGTGAAAATAAAAGAAAGTACTACTATGGACCTGTCAATCCAGAGTTTATTCTAAAACCAGGTGATTTAATTATCCCTATGACCGAGCAAGCGGCAGGGTTACTTGGGAGTCCAGCTTTTATACCTGATAATGGAATGGTATACCTACACAACCAACGACTAGGGAAAATGAGTTTTGATTCAAAGATTGTCCTTCCAGAATTTTCTTTCTTATTCTTTAATAGCTCCTTCTTTAGAAATGAGTTGGCTAGAACATGTACTGGAATAAAAGTAAGACATACTTCTCCCGACCGAGTTCTTTGTGTTCCATTTCCTGTTTGCACTCTTCAAGAGCAATTATGTATAGTAGAAAAAGTCAACTCCTTAATGGCTTTATGTGATCATTTAGAACAAGAAATCGAAACCCATCAAACCACCCAAGAACACTGGATGCAGAGTTGTTTGAGAGAGGTGGTGTAGTTTCTAAACTTCTCATAAATAACTAATCGAATTCTTCAATGAATGAAAAGATAAGAATTCCTGATTTAGAAGGATTAATGAATAGGCATACTCCTCAATTTGATTCTTCCATATTTGATAATTATAAAGAGGCAAACAGGCTTATAATTATTGGAAATGGATTTGATCTTGCTCATGGATTGAAAACAAGTTTTAAAGATTTTATTGAAGATTATTCATATAAGATCTTAAGCAAAATAAAAAGGAATTTGCATTATGAAGATGACTTGATCTCTATCACTTCTCATGTTTATTTTTCTGATTTAAATATAAATTTAGAAACTCTTGAGAAATCTAAAGTCTATGAAAAATTCATGGATGTTAAAAAAAGAGATCGAATCACAGTAGAGCGTCAATCAGAATTTTTAAAAAGTATTTTTCATTCAATTGAAGAAAAATCATGGGTGGATATCGAGTTAGTATTTTTTGAATTCTTACGAATTGCAAGCAAGACTAATGATTCAAAGAAAATCACCAAAGTAAATAGTGATCTTGAATCCCTGAAAAAGAAATTAAATCACTATTTAAAGGAAGAAATCCAAAGAGTTGAATTAATTGTATCAGACGGATTATTTAAACAATTCACGCAGAATATTTCGATAAATGAAACAATTCCAAATACCATCAGAAAAAATTTAATACCAAAAGGAATCTGTGTTTTAAATTTCAATTACACTTCGTTACCACTCAAATATTTAGAAAAAATCAGAGTGATTAATCCAATATATATCCCTATTCACGGAGAGTTATATGGAGACGATATAACAAAACAAGGGATAGTTTTTGGATATGGAGACGAGTTGGATAAGGACTATTTGGAATTCGAAAACTTGAATAATGATGTCCTATTCGAGCATATTAAATCATTCAAATATTTACATTTTGATCACTACAGAAAGATGCTGGAATTCATTAATAATGGACCATTTCAAGTTCATCTTTATGGTCATTCCTGTGGGTTATCTGATCGTACTTTGTTGAATACCATTTTTGAAAATGAAAACTGTATTTCCATTAAGAATTTCTATTATTCAAACAATGGAAAAGATGATTACGAACAAAAGAGCTATGCCATCGCAAGACATTTTAAAAACAAGGCTGATTTGAGAGCCAAAGTTGTGAATAAGACAAAATGTGAACCTATGGTCCAGCCAAAAGACGAGAAATAAAATTCTCAATTAAACCTCTCCAACTCCACCTCAGGCATTTCATCAAAAGTCTGCCCATTCAGTTCTCTGCCTGCCTTTTTCTTGTTTTTACCGCCCCATTGTTTAAAAAAGAAGGCGACTTTCACATTCTGACATTGCTCCTGAATCTCCAAAACCCATTCCGAATCCATAGGTCGGGCCTTGTGGCCGCTTTCCCCACCGACGATGACCCAGTCTATCCCTTCCAAATTCATATTTGGTAAAGGACCGATTAGCGGTTCGCAGGAAAGGAACTTAACTCTGGCACCAGTCTTCCTAAGAAAATCAATTCTGTCCAAGACCCTATCATCTTCTACAGACACGCCCATCCAAATATTGTGAGACCAAGGCAAGAGGTGGCTGATTTCAGCGAGCCGCTCCGCCCGTTTGGTCAGAACTTGGAAGACATGCTGGCCATTGTCTTTCATGACCTGGAAAACCTTTTGGATAAATTCCAGAGGTACATCTTTATGAAAAAGATCTGACATGGAGTTGACAAAGACCACTTTTGACTTTTTCCATGAGTAAGGAATACCCAAGGCATCTTCGTGGATTCTGACCTTTTTGAAACCGGCTTTATACTTCTCCACTCCCATGGCCTGAAGCCGCCTAGTCATTACTTCCGCATAGCAGAATTTACAGCCTGCCGAGATTTTCGTGCAGCCCGTGACCGGATTCCAGGTCAGTTCGGTCCATTCAATTGAGGTTTGTGCCATAATTAAAACAATTCAAATTGGTCGTTATTCCCTTTCCTTACTTTTTCAAAGAAATCCAATCCTCTTTCATGCTTCGAATAAAATGAAAGATAGTAGATTCCACTCCCTTGATTATTTGTTATTCTTTCCTTTATAATCGCAGCTTTATAGCCTAATTTTCTAATACTGTTATCGAACTCATCGGATAAAAATTTTACAAATTGCCCTTTCGCCACCTTTTCTTCTGTTAATCTTAATCTCCAATCAGAATTACCAAAGAACAGATTTAATCTAGGGTTATTTTCACTAATGTAGTGCCCCATATTTCTAACTCCATCCATTTGGAGAGCATGTAATACCAAGATATCAACCTGCCGAGCCGAAAGTTTTTTTATGGTCTCAAAATGAAGACTTAATGAAAACGGATCAATAAAAGCGAAAAAAAGTGGTTTGGAAATCTTCAAATAAGTTGGCAATTCATCAAAAATCTTATCCACTACTTGGTTTGCGTCTTCATTATAAAGTTGATAAGATTTGTCAGGATGAAGTCTTTCAATTCTTTGTTGAAGAGATTTTACAGTATTCGAGGAATAATCATTTAAAACATAATGGTTAAATGAATTGGGTAAGGACATTGCTATGAGTGCCGAATTTTTCAAAAGATTTGGCGTTTCCTTGATTTTGACAATTCCGGGGCCAGAAAAAAGATCAAGGTAAACTAGGTCCCATTTATTCTTCATTCCAGAAGTGAAAATATCACAGTACTTTCCAACCAATTTATATTTCTTTTGAGCCCAGTTTCCAACTTCCATTATCTCTAAGCCGTCATTTTCAATATTTTGGATCGGATTAAATCTATTCATGAGCTGTTTAAGCAGTTTGCTAAAGAAAAGAAATAATTAGGAATGGAAAATACCCTGTACTGGGTATTTTTGAGTGGAATCCAATTTTTCTAAAAAATATTAACTGAACAATATGGAAGAAAAATTAAAAAATCTGGCAGCACAAAATCATCCTTCCAACTGGAAAGAAAAAGTCGAATACAGAATCAAAAATAAAGCATGGCTTAAGAAGTCAACTAGGATTTCGTTCCGCATTTTGGATGCACTTGACGATAAAGGCTGGAATCAAACCGATCTTGCTAATGCTTTAGGCGTTAGTCGACAGCAAGTAAGCAAACTGGTAAAGGGAGACAATGATTTTAAACTTTCTACCATTGCCAAGCTAGAGGAAATCCTCAGGATAGAATTGCTGGTTATTTTGGCTGGAAATGAGTAAAAATTTCTAAATAAACTTTTCCAATTCCACGTCAGGTATCTCATCATAGGTTTGTCCATTGAGTTCTCGGCCAGTTTTCTTTTTGTTTTTACCACCCCATTGTTTGAAAAAGAAGGCGAATTGGCAGCTCGGCATTGTTCCCTGTAAATAAAAAGCTACAGACCCAGAATGGGTCAAATGTCTATAGAAAGGAAAAGGTGAGAGAATGGTACGACCCCTCTGGGTCGAATAATTCCTTCTATTTCGATTTTCTATAAACAGGTCATCCCTTCGGGATGAAGTCAAAGAAACCAACTTTTTCTCTATCATAATAACTCATGCAAAAGTCAAACCCGAAAAAGCCACTAATCCGGGCTGGATTTCTTGGTCTTTGGTAAGAATATATTCAAAGCTAATTCCCCGGTGTTTTTTCTGGTAATAATCAATAAATTATACCACCAACCGCCTTCACTATGCATCGACTTTACTCATTTGCTTATTCCCTTTTTGCGCTGTGGATTTTTTTCGGATGCAATCCGAGTAAAAAAGAAGCCGAATCCCCTACCGGATTTACCCTTTCCGAATCCGACCTGCCTGACTATGAAAAAGACATAGACCACCGAGGACTCCTTACTGCTCTGGACGATCGGCATGACGAGTCGATTCGCACAGGAGAGCATATCTACAACAATATCTGCTTCAATTGTCATGGGAATCCCGATCAGGTGGGCTCGATTCCCACAGCTTTCAAATTTTGGGAGGACAAATTTAAAGTGGGAAATGATCCCTACTCAATCTATCAGACGCTCACCCGTGGCTATGGGTCCATGCCTCCACAAGTCAATCTGACACCTGTAGAAAAGTATGACATCATCAATTACCTGCGCGAGACTTTTTTGCAAAAAGACAGTTCGGATCAGTACTTTGAAATCGACTCCACCTATTTAGCCAGCCTCCCTGTCGGGACCACCACAGGCCCTGCACCCAAGGAGTTTAAGCCCTGGGCCGAAATGGACTATGGCAACTTCCTGATCAATACCTATGAAGTAGTGGGGCTGAATGCTACTCCAAGGGAACGCTCCTCGGGACCTTCCCCGCTTCCGGATGAAAATTTTTCCAAAGCCAATTTTGCCTACAAAGGCATCGCCGTTAGACTGGATCAAGGACCTGGAGGAGTGGCTGCGGGCAAAGCTTGGATGCTGTTTGATCACGATTTGATGCGGGTAGCCGGGGCTTGGACAGGAAATGGATTTATCGATTGGGAAGCAATTCTATTTAACGGAAAGCACAATATCTCTCCAAGAACTGCAGGAGATCTTCATTTTGAAAATCCTGTGGCACCTTCCTGGGCCAATCCAAGTAAAGGCAGTTTTGAGGATCCTCGGTTTACTGCTCGGGATAAACGAAAGTTCGGACCCCTGCCGCGGGAATGGGCGCATTTCAAGGGACTCTATCAATTTCAGGACCGGGTGATCATTTCTTATACCGTTGGCAATGCGAAGGTCCTGGAAACCTTTGGGCTGGAAACCGTAGAAAATCAACCGGTATTCACCCGAACACTGAATATTTCCCCTTCAGATAAATCCTTGAAAATGAGGATAGCTCCAAGCGGAACCGCAGTTGCCCTGGTGGGAGAAGGGGCAGTCTTGAAAGAGCAGGGAGGATTTACTGTGATGGAGATTGCTCCCTACAAACCTATCAAAATCAAACTGCTGATGGGAAAACCTGGAATGAAGGGACTTCAGCAATTTGCCAAAACCTCCAGCCCTCCTGAGGCATTGGATCCTCTCATCAAAGGTGGCCCGGCAAGGTATCCACAAAGGCTAACATCCGAGGTTCAGCAAGGAACACAGGAAGGCCCCTTTCAGGTGGACATCATGAATCCGCCTTTTGACAGTCCATGGAAAAATCAGTTTAGATTAAGCGGGCTGGACTTTTTCAAAGATCCCAACAAAGGGGTGATTTGCTCTACCGACGGCGATGTTTGGTTGGTGGAGGGCTTCACAAAAAATTCCGGCAAACTCACCTGGCAGCGGATTGCTTCGGGCCTATTTCAGCCTTTGGGGATAAAAGTCGTCAATGAAGAAATCTTTGTCACTTGCAGAGATCAGCTGGTCAAATTGCATGATTTCAATGGCGACCGAGAAACTGACTTTTACGAAAGCTTCAACAATGACCATCAGGTGACCGACCACTTCCATGAATTTGCCATGGGTCTTCAGACGGATAAAGAAGGCAACTTCTACTATGCCAAAAGTGCCCGGCATGCCCGGGAGGCCTTGGTTCCTCAACATGGCACCTTGATCAAAGTGAGCAAAGACGGGCAGAAGACCGAAATCATTGCCACCGGTTTTAGAGCGGCCAATGGGGTTTGCCTTAATCCTGACGGCAACTTCATCGTAACCGATCAGGAAGGGCATTGGAATCCGATGAACCGGGTCAATTGGGTGAAAGAGGGCGGATTCTATGGCAATATGTTTGGATTTAATCCCCCTGCCGACAGCACCGAAAAAGGGATGGAACTCCCACTCGTTTGGGTGGATCGGGAGCGGGATCAATCTCCTTCCGAACTGCTGTGGGTGGACAGTAAAAAGTGGGGAGCCTTAGATGGAAAACTTCTGAACTTGTCCTACGGCTACGGAAAAGTCTTTGTGGTACCCTTTGAAAAAATCGGAGAACAGGTACAGGGAGGGGTTTTTGAGTTGCCTGTTCCGCGATTTTCTACCGGGGTGATGCGAGGCAGATTCAATCCCGGAGACGGACAATTGTACCTCTGTGGACTCTCCGCTTGGGGCTCCACCCAGCCACAACTGGGAGGACTTTACCGGATCCGAAAAGTGGATCAGCCCATGGTCATTCCTGTGGGAATCAAAGCAACAAGCCAGGGAATTGAGCTCAACTTCACCGACGAACTGAATGCAAAAAGTGTCGCGGATACTGCACACTACACGGTGAAGACTTGGGATCTTTTGCGATCCAGAAAATACGGATCCAAGCACTACAATGAACAAACCTTGACCGTCAGCAAAGCAACCCTTGGAAAAGACAAAAAGTCCATCCTGCTGGACATCCCCCAGATCAAACCAACCTGGGGAATGGAAATCCAATACCGGGTTAAGGATGAAAGAGGAAAGGCTGTAGTCGGATTAGTTCAGAATACAATTCATCAATTGGGGGAAGGACGGGAGTAAGGTCGATATGCTACAGCTTGTGATGAACTTCAAATAATATCTAAATACTCCGTTGGTAATTCAAAAGATTTGAAGGAAATTATTTTTCAATTGGAATGTGAATTAGTTCTTCCAGTGAATCACGATTTTAAATCAAGAGGCTTTAGCCAAAATCTAATTTGGAAACATTTAAACTTCCTGGTCAAATGAACTTTGAACGATTAGTAAAGACAATATCCAACACCCACGGGCACTTTCAGCAGCAGGCGGCGAAGGCTGTAAACGTGTCCCTGACTTTACGAAATTGGCTGATTGGGTTTTATATTGTTGAGTTTGAGCAAAAGGGAGAGGATAGAGCTAGGTATGGAAGTCGCTTAATTGACACACTAGCTGACTCATTAAATACCAAGAGCTTAGGAAACAGAAACTTGAAATTATTCAGGCAATTTTACCTGGCATACATCGAATTAAATGATGTGATTTCGCAAATGGTGGATTCGCCAAACAAATCACTACCTGAAATTATGCAGTTATCAACTGCACTATCAGGTTCTCCAAACCTTCAAAAAGAAATTGTGCAGTCGGCAACTGCACAATTCACTGAGCGAAATGAAAGCTACCTCTGGCATCTAATCCAACATATCTCTTTTACTCATTTTGTTGAACTTCTTAAAATAAAGGACCCAACCAAGCGGATCTTTTTTGAATTATTAATCATTAAAACAACGCCGAGTGTTCAGGAATTAAAACGGCAAATAGATACACTTGCTTACGAGCGCGTGGGTTTGTCGGAAAAAACCGAGTTGGCCTTCCAGCAATTAGAGCAAAAAATAATTCCAGAGCAGGCTACTGATGCTATCAAATCAATATACCTCTTCGATTTCATGGGGCTGAATGCTTCACATTTGGTAGAAGAGAGAGACCTTGAAACAGCCATTTTAGATCATTTGCAGGCCTTTATTTTGGAGCTTGGCCATGGTTTTTGTTTTGAGGCACGCCAAAAGCGGATATTAATAGATGATGATTACTTTTTTGTGGACCTTGTGTTTTACCACAGGATCTTAAAATGTCATGTATTAATTGAATTAAAAATAGATTCGTTCAAGCACGAGCATTTGTCTCAGCTCAACACCTATGTAGCCTACTATCGTGAAGAAGTGAAAAGGAAAGATGACAACCCACCGATAGGTATTTTGCTATGTACTGGAAAGGGGAAAAAACTGGTTGAATACGCCTTGAGCGGAATGGACAATCAACTCTTCGTCTCCAAATACCTTCTCGAATTACCCAAAAAGGAACTGCTTGAAGCCTTTATCACCAACGAATTACAGAAATGGAACAGCTAGTAAAACAGGTATTTTTTTCTAGTTTGAGACCCCGAACTCCTATTTTATAACCCAACACATGAACACAAAATCTAAAAAGCATCTTTTCAAACCCTGCTTCCTGCTGCCGCTACTTATTCTGATTTGTTCAAATGGATTCGCACAGAATACCCTGATTTCAGAGATGGAGGAGTTGAAATGGGAAAAGGTGATGCCGGGTATCTGGAAGGCAAGTTTTGGAGAGATGGGATTGAATCCAATTGATTATGCAAATGAACCCAAAATAGATGCAATCAAAGCGCTTGGAGATGCGCCATTTCCTTTTGACCAAAATGCTAGCCGCAGCCTACTGACACCAAATCGGGCAAATGTCCGGTTACCTCTGCGTGAAACAGAACAAATTTATGGTTTAGGGCTGGAGTTTGAAGGAATCAACAGACGTAGGGAAGTTTATACGCTTAAAGTCGATCACTATGGTGGGATCAAGGGCTATACGCATGCACCGGTTCCCTTTTACATTTCAAGTGAAGGATATGGAGTTTTGATAAATTCATCCAAACGGGTGAAAGTCCATGTGGGTGTGGGCAATCGGAAAGACAGTTCCCTTCCCGAACGAATAGACCGAACCACAGGAAAGAATTGGCCTGCCCGTCCCCTGTCTGATGCGGTCGAAGCGAGTGTTGAAGGGGATGGAATGGAAATATATGTCTTTGCCGGAAAAACAACCCTCGAGGTGGTTCAACGCTACAATCTGTTTTTCGGAGGAGGAATTATCCCTCCCAAATGGGGCTTGGGATTCTGGCATAGAATGCATACCAAAAGCAGTGACCAGGATGTATTGCAGGAAATTCAGGATTTTGAAGACAGAGATTTTCCTTTGGATGTCATAGGACTTGAACCGGGTTGGCAAAGTTTTGCTTATCCCTGTTCCTTCGATTGGGACAGCACACGATTCCCGAATCCTGAAAAATTTGTACAGACCTTGAATCAAAAAGGGATAAAAGTCAACCTATGGGAGAATCCCTATGTCGCGCCTGTCTCCACTATGTACAAAGACATCAGTCCCTTTACAGGCAGCCACACGGTTTGGCTGGGGGAAGTACCGGATTATACGATTCCCGAAGCGCAACAAGTCTTGCTGAAACACCACCAAAAGAATCATTTGTCCATCGGAGTCAGTGGGTACAAATTTGATGAGGTGGATGGATACGATGTTTGGCTTTGGCCTGACCATGCTACTTTCCCTTCAGGAAACGATGCGGTTGAAATTCGACAACTCTACGGCATGATGATGATGGACATGTTTGACCGTCATTTTAAAGAACAGAATCAGCGAACATACAATCTGATCAGGTCCGCTTACATCGGGGCAAGCAATCATAATTTTGTGTTGTACAGCGATCATTATGATCACGAAGGCTATGTGACCGCATTGGCCAATTCGTCCCTGTCAGGACTTTTGTGGACGCCCGAAATTCGGAGTGCAAACTCTGCCGAGGAATGGATCCGTAGATTTCAAACGGTTAGTTTTTCTCCGCTTATGATGCTCAATGCCTGGTCATCGGGTAAAAAACCATGGAGCTTCCCTGAAGTCACAGACCTGGTCAGAAATACGATTGAGCTTCGAATGAAACTCCTGCCCTACCTCTACACCGCTTTTTATGAATACAATCAAAAAGGAATTCCCCCATTCAGAGCCATGGTGTTGGAGAGTGGGTTCATCACTCAGGAGACCTTAACCGGAGGTGAATTGGATGATGCAAAAAATCCCTATGCAGAGCAAAAAAGGCTGGAGGTAACAGATCAATACATGATGGGACCATCGATACTTGTCGCCCCGGTATTTACCGGTCAAGTGGAGCGATCAGTTGTACTTCCAAAAGGAAATTGGTATGATTTCTACACCGGGGAATATGCCGGCAATGGCGAGACGATCACCATCAAGACTAAACTCGAAGAAATCCCGCTTTTTGTCAAAGATGGAGGAATCATCCCCATGTTGACAACACTAGATAAAAAGTCGGATCAAACGTTAGAAGTCAGACTGTACGGTTCCAAGGAAAATACCTTCTTATTATACAATGATGACGGTGTCAGCTATGACTATGAGCGCGGGGAATTTTCCCTAATTGAACTCAAAACTACCCGGGACCGAAAAGGCCAATTAAGCGGAATCTCCAAAACCTTGAAAAGCCACAAGTCCAGCTACGGAACTATTGTTTGGCGATGGATGAAGGTGCCGCAATAATTTCTCCCCCCAGCTAAAGCAGGAGGGAATTTAATAGTATGCCAAATCAATATTGACTAGCTAAATTCCTGATTTTGACATCTAATGCAGTTGAGTTAACTTTGATCAACACTTTCTAAAAGAACTAATGGATACTGTAGACAAAGAAAATAGAGGATTAAATGATGTTCAGCTGAGCCTCTTGCGCATGTTCAATAGGGAGATGAGTTATGAAGAATCTGTGGAGATAAGGGATCTACTCACCAATCATTATTCTCAAAAATTGAAATCTGAAGTTGACCAAATGGTATCTCAAAAAAAGATTTCTCAAAAGAATTACGATCAACTCAGAGAAAAGTGAGTGAAGTGATTGAGAAACCTAAACCCAAATTGGTGGTGGATACCAATGTGCTCATCACCACGCTAAATAGGAAAAATCCCGAGTTTGCCATTTATACCGCTTTTGAACGAAAATCCTTTGATTGGATAGTCAGTACGGAGATACTCGCAGAGTATGCCGAAAAATTAACGGATTTCTATTCCGAAACGACTGCAAATTTGGTGTTCGATATTTTGTGCACTGCAACAAACGTGATTTTTTCCGAACCCTTTTACCGTTGGGGCATTATACAAGACGATCCTGATGACAACAAATTCTCAGATTTAGCAATTTCTGCATCTGCGGATGGGTTACTCACCTTTGACAAGCATCATCAAATTTTCATCGATCTGAAATTCCCAAAACTCAATATTATCCATCCCAAGAACTTCGGAACATTTATGCAGAAGTGGACATATTGACAGTTTAAGCAAGGGTTCTGGAATTGCAATTCCGAGGTCATATTATAGAATTTTCAATAGGAATGTGGCTTTAGCCCATTCCAAAAAGAGGCGCTAAACTACCCCAAAATGATTGAAATTTTAGCATGCCCTAGCAATTCCAAAGCTCTGGTCTGTGTCTTCACAGACCGGAAATTCTAACTTTTGGGCTAAAGCCCGCCAATAAAAATAATGCCTTGTAGGAATGGGCTAAAGCGCCATTCCTATTAAATTATCCAGTTCCACAAGTCCGCGGTATATGGATTCCAAGGCACCATGGTAGGATTTTCAATCAGATAAAAAATAAGCCCCGGTCTGTGTCTTCACAGACCGGAATTCTTTAAAATTAGAATCAACAACTCTTATAAAAATGCTTCTGCGTAAGCCGAGCTTCGATTTCTTTCGCAGTCTTGGTAATTGATAATCCTCCCAAGTTGGTGCATCGCAAGGTGTTGGGGATACTTTTTCCTACCTCGTACATGGTCTCAATAACTTCATCCAAAGGGATCAAATGGTCGTAATCTGCCAGGGCCATATTGGCACAGGATAGTGCATTGGAGGCGGCCATTACATTTCTGTTGAGGCAAGGTGCCTCTACCCGATTCCCAATGGGGTCACAGATCATTCCCAAAGAACTCTGCAAAGCCATGGAAGCCGCAGAAATGCTTTGATTCAAATTGCCTCCTGCCAAGTGAACAATGGCAGCTGCAGCCATGGTAGCACCGGAACCGCATTCTGCCTGACAACCTCCCACTTCAGCTGCAAAGGTGGAATGAGCCGCGATGAAGACTCCGATCAAACCTGCAATCATTAAGGCTTTGACCGCCTCTTCATCTGACAATATCAAGGAATCTACTACGCCCAACACTGCTCCGGGCATCGCTCCGCAAGAACCCGCAGTCGGTGCTGCCACGATCACACCCATGGAACTCTTGACCTCCATGATAGCCGATACGTACATGATGATCCGGTTCAAGACATCCCCAGTGATCAGTTTCCGATCCTCCATCATGGACTTGAATTTCACAGATTGTGGGCCCAATATTCGGTCTTCGAATTTCGTTCCTTTCAAACCAGTCTCGACTGCATTTTTGAGAATGATTCTGATTTCCTCCATTTTGGCAAGTACTTCCACGGAGGTGATATTACCCCGAATGCTTTCATACCGCACAGCCAATTCCCACAAACTCAAATTCTTGTCCTGATTGTAAGCAAGCATCTCCTCACAGGTAATGAATGGGACGGTCTGATTTTTACCTGTAAGCACAGGTAACACCGGCCTGATTTGCTTGATTTGGGACACTCCGTCTAGTGACTTAAGTTCCTCAATCAGCGTTTCATCTAAAAAATCCTGGGATTTGATGGCCAAAAAACTGCCTTCCGCTGTATGAATTTCCACCTCATCCGACAAGCCGGATTGTTGGAAGTAACTTTCCGGTTTTTGAAGATCTGCTGCATAAATCAGGGTAAGGAAACAATCTCCGGCCACTGACACCTTTTCTCCATCAATTTCAATGACTTCTATCATCCCTCCACCGGTAGAAATGGCAATGACCTGATGCGTTTCCCTGGGATTTTTTAAGGTAATTTGATACGTATTCGGATGTTCTGCCTGAATGTCTTTGATCTCGATTTTTACCTGAATACCCGCCGCACCGATGTGCATCTCGGAATTGACCAAGCGCTCGTCATAAGCCTCCCATCCCAAAAATCCTCCGAACAATCCCATGTCTGAACCCTGCTCCTTGTGCGTGGTGGCCAAAGAACCGTTGGGATCAAACTCGATCAAAATTTCCGAGATGCTACCCCCCATCAGATCATGGCAAATCCTGCCGATTCTAAGAGATGCAGCACAATGGGAACTCGAAGGACCCCGCATCACCGGGCCGATTACATCGTTGAAAATGCTTGGATAACTCATTGGATTATTTTCTTAAAGACACAGAAATAAATTTAAAAGGAATTACTTCACTTTACTAAATATGGCCAAATAAGTCTATTATCCTCAAAACCAAGGCTTTATTTTTTTAAATCTTCCCGATATAATGAGCATTGTCGGGCTTATCTGATTTTATTTTTCCAATTTGAAATCTGTCTAGGCTTGTTAGGATTACACCGATTATTGGTATTATTAAAACAAGAACTCCCGTAGCGTTGAATTCCTGACTGGGCAAAAGAAAATCGGATCTTGATCAATTAAACTAAAAAATAATGAGGTATATAGTTTTTGCTTTTTTAATAATTTTCGGAGCTGAAGTTTTTTCTCAATCCGAACTAACACTTCCCGACATTTATAAAAATGGGGTCTACAGACAGAATCGCTTTGGTCCAATCCGATGGATGAAAGACGGGCAGGGCTATTCAAGCATAGAAAAAAGCGCCCAACTCGAAGGGGACGATATTGTCCGATACGATGCACTTTCCGGAAAGCGATCCATCCTGATTTCGGCTGAGGAATTGGTGCCTGTGGGACAAGGCAAACCCTTATCCGTCGCAGATTACCATTGGTCTGAGGACAACAGCAAGTTGCTTGTTTTCACCAATACCAGAAAGGTTTGGCGCTATCATACCCGGGGAGATTATTGGGTCTTGGATTTAAAAACCCGCAAACTGAGTCAGCTGGGAAAAGTCCTCCCCGCTACTACGTTGATGTTTGCCAAGTTTTCTCCTGATGCGAGCCGAGTGGCCTATGTAAGTCAGAACAACATCTTTGTGGAATCTCTCGAATCAGGTAAAATCAACCAAATCACCTTGGATGGAGATAAGGACATCATCAATGGCACCTTTGATTGGGTTTACGAAGAGGAATTAGAATGTAGGGATGGGTTCAGATGGAGCCCCGACGGAAAAAACATCGCCTATTGGCAGTCTGACACCAAAGGTGTGGGCACTTTTTACCTGATCAATAACTTGGATTCTATTTACTCCAAGCCCATTCCTTTGCCTTATCCCAAAGTCGGCCATACACTCTCCGCCGTGAAAATCGGGGTAGTCTCCAGTGAAGGAGGACAGACCAAATGGTTTGATTTCCCGGGCGATCCCAGAAATAATTACCTGGCTCGGATGGAATTTATTCCCAATTCCCAAGAGGTGATGGTACAGCAGCTAAACAGACGCCAAAACACCAACACCGTATGGACTGCAAATATCCAAACCATGGCATTGTCAAAAATCCTGGTCGATGAAGACGAGGCCTTTTTGGATTTACATGACAATATCCGTTGGCTGGAAGGAGAGAAATTTTTTACATGGACAAGTGAGCGAGACGGATGGATGCACTTGTATAAAGTTTCCAGAAATGGCAAAACCTCTCAATTAATTACCGAAGAGGATTTTGACGTGGAGCGCATCAGCCACATCGATCCTGCCAATGGCTTTGTGTATTACATCGCCTCACCCGACAACTTCACCCAACGCTACCTCTATCGCAGTTCGCTCACCAAAAAAGGAAAAGCTGAGCGGATTACGCCGATGAACCTCTCAGGACAAAATGCTTATCAGATTTCTACGGATTCAAAATTTGCAATCCACACCTTCCAAAATACCACGACTCCTCCAGTCTATTCCCTAATTAGCCTACCCAAGCACGAATCCGTTCGGGTTTTGGAAGACAATCGAGCCTTAAAAGCCAAGCATTCGGCTTTGGAACTGAATCCAAAGGAGTTTATCAAAGTGGACATTGGCGAGGTGGTTTTGGATGCCTGGATGATCAAGCCCAAGGACTTTGATCCTTCGAAAAAATACCCGCTCTTGGCTTACGTTTACGGGGAACCTGCAAGTTCCACTGTTCAGGATAATTGGGCGGATGGAGACTTGTGGCATCATTACATGGCGCGGCTGGGCTATGTGGTCATCAGCATCGATAACCGTGGCACCAAAACTCCGAGAGGAAGAGAATGGCGCAAATCCATCTATGGTCAGATCGGGATTTTGGCCTCTTTTGATCAAAAGGCTACAGTAGAAAAAATCCTCAAAACCTATGATTTCATAGATCCCTCTCGTGTAGGTTCTTGGGGCTGGAGTGGTGGTGGACAAATGACACTCAACTTGATGTTCCGGTTTCCAGAAATCTACAAAGCCGGATTGGCCTTGGCTTTTGTCTCGGATCAACGACTCTACGATGCCACCTATCAGGAGCGATACATGGGTCTTTTGGAAGATAATCAGAAAGGCTATATCGATGGCTCACCGATCACCTATGCAGAAAACTTACAGGGAGAGCTCATGATCATCCACGGCACGGCCGACGACAATGTGCACTACCAAAGTTTTGAAATGCTGGTGGACAAATTGATCAAATACAACAAACAATTTTCCATGATGTCTTACCCCATGCGTGCCCATGGTATCAACGAACGGGAAAATACCTCGCTCCACCTGCGCGAGACCATGACAAACTTTTGGTTGAGGAGTCTGCCTGCAGGAGGGAGATAAGATTAATTGATTATCCGCTATTCTACCGGCCAGCTTAAATGAACTTGAAAAGTAGCGGATAATCGTCGACAGACGACTGTCAACAGTCGACAGCTTGTTGCAATAAATCTCAAACCTTGTATTCTATGGGTTGTGCTAAAAGGGGGACAGAAAATTAAACTAATCATGAAAACCTTTTCAAAAGAAACTTATACCTCACGAAGGAAGCTATTGAAAGAAAAAGTGGGATCAGGAGTCCTGCTTTTTTTAGGAAATGAAGAAAGCAGCGTCAACTTCAAAGACAACTGGTATCCGTTCAGGCAGGACAGTACCTTCCTTTATTTCTTTGGTTTGAATATACCTGGACTCGCTGCAGTGATCGACATTGACAGGGATTCGGAGATCATTTTCGGGGACAATCTGACGGTGGTGGAAACGATTTGGCAGGGATCGCATCCGCCGCTTTCGGATCTGGCAACGAATGTTGGTGTCGGAATAACCAGGCCAAAAAACGAAATCGAGCATTTTTTGGCTTCAGCGGTTAATCAGCGTGTCCATTTCCTGCCTCCTTATCGCCCGGAAAATTCCCAAAAACTTGCCGAATGGCTGAAAAAATCACTGGCAGAAATTCAGTCGCAGGTCTCAGTGGACTTCATCAAGGCCGTTGTTTCCCTGAGATCAATCAAGTCAAAAGAAGAAATCCAAGAGTTGACCAAAGCGGTGAACATCAGCGTCAGCATGCACAAAAAATTGATGCTTGAAGCCAAACCGGGAATGAAGGAATACGAGCTTCTTGGCTTGGTGACAGGTCAGGCCCTTTCCTTGGGGGGCAGCGTATCCTTTCCACCTATCATTACCATAGACGGGCAAATCCTCCACAACCATAACTATTCCAATACGCTGGTAGAGGGAAAAATGCTCTTGGGAGATTTTGGAGCCGAGTCAGGGATGCATTATGCAGGTGACATTACCCGGACTAGCCCTGTGGGATCAAAATTTACGGACAGGCAGCGAGAGGTCTATCAAATCGTACTCCATGCCTATCATGTCGCAGTTGCCGCATTAAAACCCGGGATACGGTTTAAGGAAGTTCACCTTTTGGCATGCAGAAAACTGGCAGAGGGCCTTAAAGACTTGGGGCTGATGAAAGGAAATCTCGATGATGCGGTAAGTCAGGGTGCACATGCCTTGTTTTTTCAGTGCGGATTGGGTCACATGATGGGCTTGGATGTTCATGATATGGAGGATTTGGGTGAAGAATACGTGGGATATACCGAGGAGCTCAAAAAAAGCACCCAATTTGGACTGAAGTCACTTCGTTTGGGAAGAGAACTGGAAAAAGGTTTTGTGCTTACCATAGAACCCGGGCTCTATTTTATCCCCCAACTGATCGATCAGTGGCAGGCCAAAAAATTACACAGTGAATACATTGACTATGAAAGAGTGGCGCACTACCGTAATTTCGGGGGGATTCGGGTCGAAGATGCCTATGTCATTACCGAAACAGGATCAATGCTCTTGGGCGATCCCCTGGAAATAGAAATCAAGGCTGTGGAAGGTGTCAGGAATGGAAAATCAAGCTTTTGATTTTCTACTTCAAAAAGAACCCAGAACCAATTCGTTACTAAAATCCATTGCAAAATCAACATGAATAGAACCAGATTAACTGCAGCTTTATTTTTTTTCATAACAGCATTTACCCCTTTCGAGGGTATCGCTCAAAACGAAGCAAAAAGACCCAACATCATCTTCATGATGAGCGATGACCATGCCTATCAGGCGATCAGTGCTTATGGTCATGGGCTTAACGAAACCCCAAACATTGACCGATTGGCAAAAGAAGGGGCCATCTTTACCCGGGCTACAGTCACCAATTCGATCTGCGCACCCAGTCGTGCCGTAGTGCTGACCGGCAAGCACAGCTTCATCAATGGCAAAGTGGACAATATCCAGCCCTTTGACTGGGATCAGGACAACTTCGCCAAGCTGCTCCAAAAAGCGGGATATACGACTGCTATGATCGGGAAAATTCACCTGGACGGCCTTCCGCAAGGATTTGATCATTCCATGGTTTTACCCGGGCAAGGCGATTATTACAATCCGGATTTCATCGTCAACGGTGAAATGAAGCGTTTCGAAGGATACGTGACCGACATCACGACCAAGTATGCGCTGAAATGGCTGGAAGAAGTACGGGACAAAGACAAGCCATTTTTGCTTGTTTACAACCAAAAAGCTCCCCACCGCAACTGGCAACCTGCACCGGAATACCTGACACTTTACGACGATAAAACGTTCACCCCGCCAAGTACATTTTTTGACGATTATTCCAACCGTGGTCGGGCAGCAAAGGAGCAGGAAATGCAAATTGATGGGCATGCAGACTGGGGGATCGACTTTAAGTTGAAAGTAGATCCGGAGGGAAAGCCAACTGTATTGGTGAAAAACTACCTGAGTCGATTTAATGAACAACAACTGAAGGATTGGGATGCTGCTTACGAACCAAAAAATCAGGCTTTCTTAAAAGCCAATTTGCAGGGAAAAGACCTGGCTTTGTGGAAGTTTAACACCTACATCAAAGACTACCTGAGAACCATCAAGTCCGTGGATGACGGAGTGGGTGAGCTCTTGGATTACCTGGAAGCCAATGGACTGGCTGAAAACACCATCATTATTTATACCTCCGATCAGGGCTTTTACCTCGGCGAGCATGGCTGGTTTGACAAGCGATTTATGTATGAAGAGTCCTTCCGCACACCGCTTTTGATACGCTATCCCAAAGAAATCAAACCCGGAACCAGCATCGACAAGCTCGTTCAAAACCTTGACTTCGCTCCTACCATTCTTGATTATGCGGGAGTAAAAGTGCCTGAAGCGATGCAGGGAGAATCATTCAGAAGCCTGTCCAATGGGAGTTCGGATCAGTGGAGAGATGCCGTTTATTACACCTATTACGAATACCCTGCTGTCCACATGGTGAAAAGACACTATGGAATCAGTACCGCACGCTATAAACTGATGCACTTCTACTACGACATCGACGAATGGGAAATGTACGATCTGGAAAAAGACCCACAGGAGATGAATAATGTTTACGACGATCCCTCCTATGCGGCAGTTCGTGAAGAAATGCATATGAAGTTGAAAGAAGTTCGCGCTTCCTATGGGGATTCGGATGAGATGGATCAAAAGTTTATTGACCTTTTCAATGCCTACATGGAAAAACGCGGTTCTCCGAAATAAAATAATCTGTGCATCCGGAATCATGCACGTTCCCAATTAACATTTGGCCCTGATGATAATTTGTATATTCTTAAAGCAATTGACAGGGAGTTTATAGCATTTCCAAACCATGAATAGGAATGTGGCTTTAGCCCATTCCGAAAAGAAGTCTCCAATATCCATCGGGCTTTAGCCCAACTCGAAAAATATTTGTCGTATTTCTGGGCAAATGATTTGGCTAAAGCCGGATTGGTACTCCAAAATTGTTAATCCTCCAACTGAAGTTGGAGGGAATTTATTGCCTTTCAAATCCATTAAATAGATTCTTATATCCTAAATTCCAATCCCATAAATTGGAATTCTCCGATAGCCTATTTGAGACCTGTCAGGTTTTAAAAACCTGACAGGTCTTACCCTCTCCAAATTCAGTTCCTCTCCCTGATTTTATTTAATAATTCATTCAATTCAACCACTTTTTCAGGGTAGCTTAGAAAAAGGTTTTCCTGTTCTTCCCGATCTGAACCGATTCGATAAAGTTGCCCGGTTGGCCCTCCGCTTTGGGGTGTAATACGGGTAGGGTCTGTAAATCCACCTGAACCCAAGCCTTCGATGAATTTCCATCCTTCGCTTCGGATTCCATACAGGTTTCCGGAGGAGTGATGAACCATAGCATTGCGATGCGGCTTGTCCCACTCAGCATCAAACACCTTTGAAAAACTCTCGCTGTCTCTTCCCTGATTTTCGGATGATGCCAGCCCAAGCAAATCAGACAGGGTTGCAAAAAAATCAGTCAGGCTCAGTAAATGAGAATATTGAGCATTTCCTTGAATTACCTCCGGCCAGGACATAATCAAAGGAATCCGGTGGCCTCCATCCCATACATCGCCTTTTTGACCTCTTGTCCCTGAATTGGAGTCATGCCTATGCAGGGTAATTTCTTCCTCCGGCCAATAGGCCCCGTTGTCACTGGCAAAGATGATGAGCGTATTTTCATCGATTTGGTTTCGAATTAAGGTTTCCTTGATCTGGGCTACGATATCATCGATTTCCATTACGAAATCTCCATACAAGCAGATATCCGATTTCCCTCTAAATTTATCCCCCGGCATCCAGGGTGTATGCGGCCCGGTCAATGGCAGGTATAGGAAAAAGGGCTGAGCGGCGTTTTTGCTTACCTGACTGTCGATAAAGGCGATTCCTTCTTTGACAATGGTAGATTGGCAGGTTTCTATTCGGAATGATTTGGACATTTCTCCCTGTCTCCACCAGACTCCCTTCTCCCAATATACCGCTAAGCTATCCGTATGCTTTTTGTCCCATGCATACAGGGTACTTTCTTTTCTGGCTGGATAGACCGATGTGGTAAGCACGATGTCCGGATCAATTACTTTATGATTTCTGAGAAAAACATAAGGCGGAATATCCAGGGAGGCGGGATGAATGAAGGAGTAATCAAATCCAACATTGTTGGGACCTTTCTTGACTTCTTTGGAATAATCGACATTCGAATATCCTGTCTTTTGATCAAGCTTAGCTGGCAAGCCGTCTTTGGTTTGCCACTCAAGCCCCAAGTGCCATTTGCCAATGACAGCAGTCGCATAGCCGGATTTTTTAAGAGTCGAAGCCAAGGTCTCTCTTTCGGCTTCAATCACCGGCCGATCGAATCCTCCGATTCCGTAGGCAGCTGTTTTTGATCTGAAAGCATAGCGTCCTGTCAGCAATCCATACCGAGAAGGCGTACAAACGGATGCACTTGAATGGGCATTGGTAAAGGAAATTCCTTGTTGTACCAGCTTGTCGAGCGAGGGTGTTCGAATCTTGGAGTCAGGATTTAAGGCGCTGATATCCCCGTAACCCATGTCATCGGCAAGGATTATTATAATATTAGGCGACTTTTCTGAAACCGCTTTCTTTTGGCCAAAACAGACTTGGGCCAGCCCAACTGCCAGGAATATCACTGCAAAAAACCTGAAACTTCTTTTCATAGAATGTGCCGCTTAAGCAGTGATATTAAGGCTTAAATTCAGCTCAGGCAAGGAGTTTTTTACTGATTAGATGCAAACCTGTCTTTCAGGACTATTGATTGAACCAAGAATATATCTCCAAAAAAAGGCTAAGTACCAGTCCTTAGATCAGACCCAAGACATCAAAGAAAAGCCTATCGATACTTGTTTTCACTTTTAGATTTCAAACTGGGAAAAGGGGATAGTTAAAGCTAGCCTGCTGAGTTTGGCTGCCGAAAGCTCCGAAATCGATTGAGTTAATACTTTGAACGCTAATTATTTAATTGTGAATCTTTAGAAAATTAAAATTTAACTTCAATGGGCAGCATAAGTCGCCTAAAGAAAATAAATCAGTGCCGGTAACCTGAGCGAAAAGCCTAGTCCGCCCCTGAGAAAATTTCGAAAAAATTAACAACCCAAAAACCAAGATAAGAACATGGCAAAAAATCCATCCCGAAGAACCTTCATCAAAAAATCCACCCTGGCCGGTGCAGCGGCAATTTTTGCACCCACCATCATCCCGTCAACGGCTTTCGGTGCCAATGACAGAATTAATGCTGCCGTGCTGGGCGTGAATGGAAGAGGGAAATCGCACATCTCCAGTCTAATGGTGCAAAAAAATGTCCAAGTGACTACACTTTGCGACCCGGACATGAGGCTGCTCCAAGCGCGGCAGAAAAGTTTTAAGGAAAAGTATAATTCCGATGTGGCATTGGAGCAGGACATCCGCAAAGTTCTCGACAATAAGGATATCGATGTGATCAGCATTGCCATGCCTAACCACTGGCATTCCTTGGCTACCATCTGGGCCTGTCAGGCCGGAAAGGATGTCTATGTAGAAAAACCTGGTTCACATAATATCGCAGAAGGAAGAAAAATGATCGAGGCTGCGCATAAATACAAGCGTATCGTCCAGCATGGGGTACAGTTGAGAAGTTCTCCAGCGGTACAGGAAGCTATCCAACTCATGCGGGATGGCTATATCGGCAAGGTGTACATGGCCCGTGGACTGGTGTTCAGAATGAGAGGAGACATTGGAGACAAAGGGCTCTCCCCTGTGCCTAAGGAATTGGATTATGACCTTTGGACTGGCCCGGCACCTATGCGTCCCTTTACAGAGAACTTGGTGCACTACAACTGGCATTGGCATTGGGATTATGGAAACGGGGACGTCGGAAACCAGGGTATCCACGAAACTGACCTTTGTCAGTGGGGATTGGATGTAGGCTTGCCAAGTAAAATCACCTCAATGGG
The DNA here is from genome assembly GCF_030694375.1 of Algoriphagus sp. Classification (GTDB taxonomy): domain Bacteria; phylum Bacteroidota; class Bacteroidia; order Cytophagales; family Cyclobacteriaceae; genus Algoriphagus. The sequence continues at coordinate 151,510 of NZ_JAUXYL010000020.1, read as the reverse complement.
AGGTAAATTCCTTTGGAAAGACTGCAAGGAAACTCCTGAGGTGTTGACCTCAATCTATCATTATCCTGAAGAGGAAAAAATCATACAGTTTGAGGTAAGACCCTGGTACACCAACAACGAAGATGGGGTTGGAGTGGGGAATATTTTCTATGGAGACAAAGGATATATCGTGGTCGATGGGTATGATAAATACCAATCCTTCCTCGGAAAAGACAGAACTCCCGGAAAATCGGGCAGCGATGGCGGAGCCGCCGGCAGTGAGATGGATCGAGGACTTGGTGGAACAGACGGCCACTTCGAAAATTTCATTGAAGCAGTCCGTAAACGTGACAGTTCCATTCTCAATGGCCCGGTGGAAACAGCCCACCTGTCTTCCGCCTTGGCCCACTTAGGCAATATTTCTTATCAATTGGACCGAACGCTGCATTTCGATCCAAAAACTGAAAAGTTTGTAAACGACCCTGAAGCAGACAAAATGTTGACCCGTAATTACAGAAAAGGATTTGAGGTTCCTGATGTGGTTTAAAGGCCAAAATTGGATAAGGTAACTCCTTGATCAAAGTCGATTTCGTGAGTATGGACCCTCCTGATGGGATAGTTTTTTAAAAGAATTTTCCAAACTATTTATTAAAAAAACCTGCCGGAATGGACAGGTTTTTTTTTTATCTAACCATGTAACAGGCTCGCATTTACAATGCATTCCCTATTTCCTTAACCAAAGCTACTAGAAGTTCTTTGGGAGGACTTTTCGCGATATTTTATAATGTCCCTTTGAATAGGCCAAGAGGTTAAAAAGCTGAGTTCGATTAATCAGTTACAAAAGCAGTCAAAAACTTTAAATCTCTATTTAAGTGACTTATTCAATTTGCCAGTTACCCAGTTAGTCGATAACTTACTTAATCTACTTTCTGCCTCAGAATTTCCTATGAAAAAGATCTTCCTCTTTACCGTCCTTCTTTCATTCTGTTTTTCCCTTGCTTTTTCCCAAGAAAAGCCGCTTCGAATCCTCTTTATCGGCGCACATCCGGATGATTGCGACATCAAGGGTGGAGGTACTGCAGCGCTTTTTACAGAAATGGGGCATAAAGTCAAATTCCTCTCTGTTACCAATGGCGATGCCGGACATATGGAAATGGGAGGCGGAATGCTCGCCAAGCGACGCTACGCAGAAACCCAAGAAGTGGCCAAGCGATTGGGCATCACCTATGATGTCCTGGACAACCATGACGGCGAACTCCTGCCCACTTTGGAAATCCGCCTGGATGTGATCCGGAAAATCCGGGAATGGGATGCCGACGTGGTGATTTCGCACCGATCCAATGACTACCACCCCGATCACCGCTATACCGGGATTCTGGTGCAGGATGCCGCATTTATGGTGGGCGTGCCCAACATCGCGGCAGATACTCCTCCCCTTCGCAAAAACCCCGTTTTCCTGTACTATCAGGATAATTTTCAAAAACCCAACCCCTTCCATCCCCACATTGCCATCGACATCACTTCTGTGATTGACAAAAAAATTGATGCCTTGGATGCCCACGTTTCGCAGTTTTACGAGTGGCTTCCATGGATCGCCAATGATCCCGATGTCATCCCTACCGGAGCGGCTGAACGCAAATCATGGCTGAAATCCAAGCGAACTTCAGCACCGAATCCAAGTGTGATGAAGGCTTTGGAAGAATGGTATGGGAAAGAGAGATCCTCAAAGGTGAAGTTTGCCGAGGCTTTTGAAATCTGTGAATACGGAACTCAGCCGAGCAAAGAAGAAATCAAGCGACTATTTCCGATGTTGATCAATTCTCAATGAGCAATGGACAATGTTCAATTCTCAATGAGCAATTTTCAATGGGCAATCCTCACCACCCTCCAATCTGCCCATCCATCCAGGATGATCGATTAATGAGGAATTGTTTAAGGCTCTGAATGGACTGATCATAGTTGACTCCGATTCCTTGGTCCCATTTTGCATAGTTGCGCTTCACCGCACCGTTTTTCTGTAATAAGGCAACCATTTCATCCACAGTGGATGTGAGCGTAGCAGTACTCAATTCACTTTTTCTCAGAGCTGTCCATCTCTCTTTCACCGCTCTCTTAAACTGGGGATCTGCCAAAAGCCTGTCCCACCAAAAGGGAACCATCCAGGGGTCATTTTTGACATAGTCATTATAATTGATCACAAAATCTGTATCGGGAATTCGCTTTGCCTCATCAAAGCCGATGTTAAAATCCCATACAGGTCCCATGGCAAGCTTTCCGTCTCTGTCTTTTTGTAGAAAAGTACTGATGCGATAGGCGTCGACATTGCGACAGAGCTCATTGATGATGAAATAGTCTACGAAAGATCTTACATCGATAAATTGGGTATAGGTCCGTGCCTCGGTTCCGAAATCGTCAGCCAACAATGCCTTTTCAAAGTCTAAAATGTAATTTGAAATAAAGGTTTTTTGGGCAGGGGTAATGTTTTCAGCTTTGGGATATTCGTAATTGAAATAAGTCTCCAAAAATTGCTGTGGATGATAAGGGGGCTGAAAGGCCGGAAAACTGAGCGGTTTCCCAAAAATATCAAAAGCACTTCTAAAACTGTTTTGCGAGGTGTATCGCGCATCGTCATTCCAATTGCTCATGAAGTAAGACAGAGGCTTCCCGTCATGTTCCGGTCCTGCATCGCTTTTATCTATTTTGAGAATGTAGCCCCCTGTCAGATTTGTTGCTGTGGCATTCAGGGATTTGATATCGATCCGATTGGAATCCCGTTTCAGCTTTTCACAGAAAAAATAGAGCCCAAGGTATTCTCCATTTACCTCCACTTCTACAAACTTGCCGCGGCTGGCATACTTTCCGATTTTCCTGCTTAGCTCATAGGCGACAGAATTATAAATCAATGATTTATCCCAAATGTATTTATCCTTGAGATTGACCACATGTCCGATCAGTCTCCAATCCTCCTCCTCCGGCATACCGAAAAATGAAACATCCATCCCTTCTCCTGAGGCATCCACCGTTTCTAAATTGAACCCCCTTTTGTCCGAAAGCCGAAATGAGGTCTTTCCCCTGAACTCAATGTCAATCTTTTGCTCCTGAACCAGTTTTTTGCGTTGATAGATTTTCATCGTAGCCAGCACCCCCGGCTCGTAGGGAATCTCAGCACCTCGGGTGTCAATCACCAAATAGGGCAACTCACTTTGCTCGGTATCAATCGCGAACAGCTGTCCATCATCACCTTTTGATACAGGCTGTTCAAATGGCTCTTTACAATTGACAAAAAGCAAAAGTGAAACTAGCCAAATCAGCCAATAAGAGGAATGAAGCGAACTTTTCTTACGCATGGATTTATTGTTTCGGGAAAATTAAAACTTCTTAGGCAATGAGGCAGGGAATAGACTTTGACTTTTCAAAAATCCCTGAGTTATTTTGGAAACGAAGCATTCAGAGATAAGTTGAAAAATCCCCCGGATCAAAAAATAAAAACGATCACGTATTTGATTTTGCCCAAAACTCCAACTTTTAAAGACATCCTAGTTCAACATAGAAGTTTGAAAACATTCTTACTACAGGCTTTCCAACATACTCATCAACTTACCTCTTACCTCTCCTGCCAAAGGTTCAATTGCAGGATTCTGTACAGCTGACATCGCCGCAATGGGGTCCATAATAGCTACCTCAAACTCTGAATTTCCCAATCCACGGATCGTCACATTGCAGGGCAAAAGCGTGCCGATATGAGGCTCGGCTGTTAAGACTTTATCTGCAAAAACCGGATTGCAGGCCCCCAAAATCAGATAAGGAGGATAGTCCTTGTCTAATTTCTTCTTCATAGTTACCTGGATGTCGATTTCGGTCAGAATCCCAAAGCCTACCTCTTTTAAGGCGGCTTCCACTTTACTTCTTAAAGAAGCCAAGTCTGGGGATGTTACGGTTTTGGACTGATAGTATGACATGGTATTTTTGGTTTAATGTGTGAAAATTCAGATTCTTTGAAATAAGCAAACGGTATAATTTTGAGGTATGCCCGCAGGGGTGATGTGGTCGTAATTGATTCCTTCCATCAGACTAAATTCATGAGAAAAAAACTCCTCCACCCACATCGATAATCGGATCTTCTGGAGAAACTTTGGATTTGGCGATGAAATCCAAGGAAATCTGAGGCCTCTCCTGATGCCAGCCTACCTTAGTGGTGTCCTTGGCTTGGTAGATATTTTGCCAATGTTCTACAAGGTTTTGTCCCATAAACCGGTGAATTAATCACCAAGTTGGCTATCAAATAATTGATTTACCGTAACCCAAATCACATAGGGGAAAAGATTCTTAATTCATCGACTTCTTTGGTAGAAATAAAAAACTTGAACTATCTGAAGAATTTCGGATTTGAATTAAAAAAAATGGGCTCCCGGATAAACCGAAAGCCCGATATTTTTATTCAAAAAAATTAACTTTTACCAAGGCTTATTTGTCCCTTGTGTAATCCAGGTTTTTGACCATTGATTATTAGCTCCCCGACCACCTTCATACGGGGTCACTTCCAGGCGATTGATAGCTTTAGTCACTTCATTGTTATTGAAATTGATTTCATTGCCACCATAGATAAATCGGACAGGCAATACTGGTTCGGGAGAGGCCGGACCGGGTTTAAGTTCCGGGAAACCAGTTCTTCGGAAGTCAAACCAAGCCTCCCCGGCGTTGGTCCAGCTAGCGATCCATTTTTGCTCAATGACCTGCTTGATAGTGCCATTGAATTTTACTTTTGGCTGCGCGATAAAGTCAGCAAATCTGTTGTCTACACCCCAAGTTTTGAGTGAAGCCCGGATTCCATTTTGATAGTGGCTTTCTGCATTTCCTGCCGAATAACCTTTCAGAGCCGCCTCAGCCAAAATAAAATACACTTCCGAGGCAGAAATAATTCTTGCTTTAAGCAGGGCATGTTTAGCCTGACGATATACATCGGCCAGTTGTGAGGCATGTTGATTTTCCAGCGTTTGACCCGGAGTTGGGTTTCGATTATGCTCAGATGGCGCTACCAGTCCGGGTGGCAATCCCACATAGTTGCGTGTGTCCAGCTTATATCCCAAAAGATCGGGGTTATAGTGCCGTGTAAACTTATTTCCTGCTGCAATTTGGGCTACATATTGATCATCAGTAAGGGACACGGTGCCTTGCTGCAGTACTCCATTTCTCCGGATAAAAGGGTCCGTTGCAGTGCTTAGTGTTTTATCCTCTACCCATTGGCAGTGAACTTCTCTAAACCAAACCCGTACTCTTGGATCCTGATTTTCCAACATCGGATTGAGAAGGGTAGTACTAGGTTTCAGTCGTCGAAAATTTGAACCGGCATCAAAGGAAGCCGCTGTAGGCCAAGAATCTCCAGCAGATGCGCCGATGAAATCCATCACCACGTCCTCAGAGGCATCCGAAATGTAGACTCCCGAACTTACCACCTGCTCGACTCCGGATTTGGCTAGTGCCGGAATTTTTTCAGACAAACGCATGGAGTATCGAAGTAGCAGCGAATTGGCGAATTTATGCCAACGAGTCACATTGCCTCCAAAGTAAACATCATACTGCGCAATCACTGAGGCGTTATTTGCAGATGCAAATATGACTGAGGCTGCCTTTAGGTCTTCAATAATCCCCCTATAAATCACTTCCTGACTATCAAATGCAGGTAACTGATTTTCAAGTCCAGGCTGACTGCCTTGCAGTGCTTTGGTATAAGGAGCATCGCCCCACAGATCTGTAATCATCCCGAAAATCAAAGATTTCATCGTCAATCCCACAGCTTTGTGGAAAGGTGAATTAGTCTCTTCAGCCCGCTGAATCATAAACTGATTAGTTCGCAATAGTCCGTACCATCCACTCCAGTCTTGCAGTCCCCAATCGTAGTGATTGTGTCCTCCATTCCAACCATCTTTTTGTGTATGCTGGACTACCCCAGCCAAATCCTGATAACCCAGATTAAGAATGTTCTGCCCTACTCCGACCAAAACCGTAGGCATCAGCATGTTCACATTCGCATTGGATGGAGAGACACCGTTAGGGTTATCGTTGATTTCATCAAGGTCTTTACATCCTCCGACGATGAGAGAAAAAACCAAGATCAAGGTTCCTAATTTTATATTTAAATTGTTCATGACTTGTGATTTTTCAGGTGATTAAAAGTTTGCGCTGAACTTGAATCCAAATGGCATGGTCCAAGGATTGACATTTTGAAGCTCAATACCCTGCCGGAAAAGATTGGCCGAGTCTCCTTGCTTAGAACCTGTTACCTGGAAAGCACGCTCCGGATCGATACCGATGTCAGCCTTGGTCCACAGGATCAGGTTACGGGTGTACACCGAAACATGAGCACTCTGAAATCCCTTTAGATTTGGAAGCTGGTACCCGATGGAGAACTCTCGCATTTTCAGGAAAGATGCATCAAAAGTGATTTGCTGATTGTAGCTCCAAGGATATCCGGAAGAGGCAGGATAAATTCTCGTGCCCGGACCACCAAGATGCTCTACATACTCCCCTTGTGCATTGAGGATGACTCCGGGTATAAATACTCCATCGTCCCCAGCGGCGCCCATATTGACCGGCATGCCGCCTGTGTCTTTGGTATATCCACCTACCCTTGGGTAATTACCGTTTCTTGGAATAATGTATTTGCCCGGATTAGACTTCAGCAGCTTGATCAATTCTTCCTGCGAATACAATCCCCCAGGGATCAAGAGACCCATCTGTCGGGCTGATTTCCAGTCAGATTCACCATATCGATAGGTGTAGGACATAAATTCTCCACCTAGTCTGAGGTCAAAACTCATATCGAGCGTAAATCGCTTATAACTCAATTTCGATTGAGCTCCGATAATTACGTCAGGATTAAAATTTCCTACTTTTCGACGATCTTCTCTACCATTCTTAGGGATCCAAGAACCATTGGCATTCAAGATTGGCCATCCGAAGTAAGGTGAATTTTTATCCTCCACAGTAGCAAATCCCCTACTGTAAAGGTCACCGATTTGCCCGCCTACAAAGGTGGAAGCGCCACCATTATTATCATCCCATAAGGTGATGAAGTCCATGCCGTCAGCCAGCCTATCCAGCGTGGTTCGTATTCGGGTAAAGTTGGCATTGATATCCCAAGTAAGTCCATTATTACGCTTAATAGGGGTTACTCCGATCTGAATTTCCCAACCTTTGGAAGAGATGAGACCAGCATTGACCTGCTTCTGTGCAAACCCTGATGAAGCCGGGGTAGGTACACTCAGAATTTGGTTTTCGTTTTTCTGATAAAAATAGGTTCCCTCGAATCTCACCCGATTATCCCAAAGATTGAAGTCTAATCCCAGTTCTTGAGAAGTATTAATCTCCGGCTTCAGGTTGGGGTTAAGGAGTGTTCCAGGGTAATTGGTAGTAATGAGGGTGCCCCAATTGGAAGTACCTAATACCGGGTCCAAAGCGTAAGGATTGGTATCGTTACCTGCTTGTGCAAAACCCGCCCTAAACTTCAGCATGGAGATGGATTCGGGTAGATTGAAGGTATAGTTTGCAAGCCAGCTAAGTGATACCGAGGGATAAAAATAGGATCGGTTATTAGCCGGAAGCGTGCTGGACCAGTCATTTCTACCCGAAATATCCAAATACAATTGATCCATATAACCCAATGAAGCAACTCCAAAAACAGAATAAATGGCTTTTTCGGAATCAAAATTGGAATACCTCAAACCTGTATTGGGAATGTTGCTGATTCGATACAGTCCCGGTACGATCAAGCCTGCATTAGGAGCGCTACCCATGTAATTGTCCCGATAAAACTGCCGCATGATGTTACCCCCTCCATTTAACGAAAGGTTGAAATTGGAAAAGGACTTGGTATAGGTGGTCAGAAATTCAATATTGCTTTCTGTTCGTCCAATATCCTGAAGGTGATAGGCACCTCTTCTTTCCCGGGTGTAGGACCAAGGAATTTTGGTTTCCCTGTTTTCAGTATAGGTATCCAGCGTCATTCTTACATAGGAGGACAGGGTCTCTGTCCACTTATAGTCCATTTTGACATTTCCAAAAACTCTGTCTCTGACGAATCCATTATTGATCCCATAGGCAATAAAATACGGATTGTCATGATTGACGGAAACAGTTTTCTGTTGAATACCCTCCTGTCCTTCCAGCCAGTAATCTTTGAGATCATTAATATTCACATGGGACCAATTGTACACTGCCTCCAATGGGTTTGCCCCTCGGTTGGTAGTGGCCGCACGGTTGTTGGATTGGGATCGGGAGAGATTTATGTCAGCGCTTAAGGAGAGTTTTGGGCTAAACTGATAGGAATTGGAGATGGTCAGGTTGTTTCGGTGGAGATCTGTATTGGGGATCATTCCATCATGTATCATGTTGGTAAAACCCAATCTGTAGGTCGCTTTGTCGGTAGATCCTGCGACACTCACTGAGTTGGTTGAGGTCACCCCGGTCTCCAGAAAATTCCGCATATTGTCAGGATACGATCTAAGCTCAGTTGGAATTTTTTTTCCGTCTGATCCTACAGGACTATTCCACTGCACTGCGGTGATTCCTTGATCGAGCGGCAATCCTGCCCAATAAGCCGATCGCTCATCCAACAGGAAAGTGCGATTTCCATTGGCATATTTATAATGGAAGTCCAAAAACCGATAGGGTTTTTCGAACACATTACTTGTAGTCACATTTACACGCAGAGACTCTCCTTTCCGACCTTTTTTGGTGGTGATCAAAATCACACCATTGCCTGCACGTGAACCATAAAGGGCCGCAGCACTGGGACCTTTGAGCACCGTGATATCTTGAATATCTTCCGGGCTAAGATCGGATATGGGATTCCCATAATCCACCTCGTTTCGATCCCCCATGTTACGGACATTGTTCATCGTATTGGATACCGGGACTCCGTCGATCACGAATAGCGGTTGATTGTCGCTGCTGAGTGAAGTGGCTCCACGAATGATCACACTGGTGGAGGAACCAACCCCGCTCATCTGGTTGATCGAAACCCCGGCAACTCGCCCTGCAAGTGCATTGATCGGGTTTTCTTGAGCTACTGTACGTAGATCTTCCCCTTTAACTTCACCTACCGAATAGCCGAGAGAACGCTTTTCCCGCTCGATCCCGAGCGCAGTTACCACTACTTCACTCATTGCTTGGATATTTTCTTCCATCGCCAAATTCAGCGTAGACTGGCCCGCAAGGGTGATTTCCGCGGACACATATCCGATGTATGAAAAGATCAAAACCGGTTGAGAACTCCTAAGTGTCAGTGTATAGTTGCCGTCAATATCGGTCACTGTGCCATTAGATGTGCCTTTTTCCAAAATAGTCACCCCGGGCAATGGCAATCCATCCGATTTGGAAGTGATTTTTCCGCTGACAGTGGCTTGGGTTTGAAAAAAATCCTCATCAAAAACAGAGGAACCATTAGGCTTAGCCTCTGCCAATAGCGGCAAATGCATGGCAAAACCCAGCATCAATCCCAGCGTAATCCTCCGGGAGATATTGAGTTTGAACAGGTAAATGTTTTTTTTCATAATGAGTTGTGTTGGGTAGGGATGGTTAGGAATTCTGATTGCTTTTGGGCTTACTTTTATTTAGTTCTGAAGTGGAGTCATCTTCAAAAAACCGATCAAAAACCCGCCGAAAAGCTTCCTCATAGGATTCGATTTGCTTGGGGTCTTCCAGACCCTCCAAAAACAAATCAAACTCCTCCCGGGAAATCTCCCCCGATTCAAGTTTTTTGATCAATACCGATGCATCTGGTTTAGTCATACCGATCTCTTTCATGTGTTTAAAATTGATTTTTTAAGGTCACATGGAATGCCCTGAAAAATCATTCCCCTATGTGAGAAGCTTTTATCATGGGCATTTCACAGGGGATACTCATTCACTTAAAAAAAGGACTACCCGATTTCCTTCTTTTCGAATAGTCTATTTTGTTTTTTCGTGAGTATCATTTTAAAAAATCCATCACCCGACTTTCGCACATGAAGTATCTTTCGTCTCGCTTGAATTTTTATTCATTTTTCACTTTTTATCTACTTAGCTTCTGTAGCCCTAAAAATCCGGCACTCCCGGACCTCAGGTCAACGGTGGATGGGATAGTGACACGTCTTTATGAAAATATCCCAGCTGACAGTCTCAACCTCCTTACCGAGGAATTTTTGCTGGGCTATCTCAGTGATAAAGAAAAGTCAGTATTGAGCACTCGGTATTGGGTGTTGGAAGTCAACCAGCCTGTAAGGATCTCCCTGATGCGGCACGTGGACCAGAAAATGGTTCCTTTCTGGCTTTCCAGCTCAGGTTTTGAAAAGACCGACCTCCTCGTGAAAAATGAGCTTTATACTTATGAAGTATGGCAAAAGGAAGAACATTCCGGGAAAATAAACCTTGGAATAAATGGTCTGGACAAGCACCGACCGGTATTTTTCATCAGTATTGCTCCATTGGAAAAAAATGAAATGCTGGAAATCAAACCGATTTTCCCAGCTAATCAGCATTTTGAAACATTGGAACCGGGGGCTTTCACCTACCACGACTGGGATGGGCTCAAGATCACCGAAGTCCCAGCTGCGCTTTTAGGAGATAAGCTTTTGACCACGATACGAGGACGAGCCAGAGAGGCCCATCTCATAGATGCCTTTCGCAGCACGGATTTTCCATCCTCAAACTTGCCGGATCTTACGGTGCTTCATTGGGATTCTGATCCCAAAACCTCCATTTCGATCAACTGGCGAACTGGTCCAAACTTGAAACATGGTCTAGTGAACTATTGGATCAAAGGGAGCACAGACACACTTTCCCAAAATTCCACTTGGCAGGAAATCGAAGATAGACTGCTCCAAAATGACCGATTTACACTCCGGCACACGGCACGGCTGAGAGGACTCAAGCCAGGTACTGCCTATGAATACCGGGTCAGTGCCGGGACTGAGCAGGCAAATGTATTTTCATTTGAAACTGAACCTGCGGTGCACAATAATTTTTCTTTTATCTGGTTTGGAGACATGCATAATGATCCCAAAACAGGTCAATTGGTACAAGATGCCACCCGACGTTTTCCTGAGACTAAATTTTATATTTCCTCTGGAGACTTAGTCAATACAGGCTTGCACCGGGATGATTGGGACAAGCTTTTTTCCTACACCCGTGAAAGCTTTGCACAGCGTCCCTTCATGCCAGTACCTGGCAACCATGATTCTCAGGATGGCTTGGGCGCAGGAATGTTTCAGGCGCAATTTGATCTTCCATCCAATGGCCCGGGAGAAGAATATGCCGAGCGAACTTACTTTTTCCGCTACGGAGAGGTGCTTTTCCTGATGATGGACGGCACACTTTCTATTTCGGATCAAGCGGCCTGGCTGGACAAAACCCTAGCTGAAAATCCTGCCCGATGGAAGTTTCTGACAGTACACTTTCCAGCCTACAATTCAGTGGAGCCCTATCTTGAGATTCAGGATTCCTGGATTCCGATTTTGGAAAAGCACGATGTAGACTTGTATTTCAGCGGGCATTTTCACTACTACATGCGTTCCAAACCATTGAAGGAATTCAAACCCGGATCGGAGTCCAATTTGATTTTTGTGCATTCGGCTTCCGCGCATGGCAAGGGTTTCGAAAGCGACAAGCAAGATCAATCCTTCACGGTACTTTCCTATCCTGACGACTACCTCTTTCAAAAAATAGATATCCAAGGCAATTCCCTGACGCTGAGCTCCTATCTCGCCGATGGAAAGCTCTTAGATCAATTCACCATCAGGAAGTAAAACACAAAGTGTATCAACAATCATTCACATCGACTCTATTGAAAAATCTGTGATTTTTTCTGTGTTTCATCTCTGGGAAATTTTCTAAGACTTCAAAACGAACTGACTAAAATCGGGTCTGCATTCCCGGTATTCCCTCATGTAGCGAAGAGGAAATCGCGCCTAATAAAATTATAAGTGCCAAAATCAGGAAAAATAGCCTCCAGATCCCTTTCGCCTCGATTCCATCTGATTGAAATTGAGCGGAGCTTTTGGGAGCCAAATACCAGATCAGGCCAAAGTTGACCAAGTACAAAAATTGCTCTGAACGATACCCACTCATAAAGGACCCCGTGATCAAAAACGTATACGCTAAATAGGCTAAAAACAAGACCCAGCAAGCAGTCTGAAGGACAGAAAAGGTGGTTTCAGCCAGATTGTTTTTGAGGTCCTGTCCTTTTTTCCAAGCAAAGCCCACCAAGCCCAACCAGATCAAAAAGGCCGCAGCAGGTATGGCCTTCGCCCAGAATTCCATCTGTGCGGGAGCTGTTTTTTCCAGCATGGCACTGATATCTTTTTCCCAAAAACTCTGCTCCCATACGAAAAAAGGAATCACCACCGCCAGACCAAAAAGAGGCCACACAGCCTTTTTGCTTGACTTTTTGATAGGTTCCCAGTGGGAGGTCAATGCCCCGTAGGCCATTCCAATCCCTCCAAAAAAGCCCAGAGAATATTCCATTACATTCCAGAAATTGAATTTGATCCCTGAAAGTTGGCCGATAGTCTGAAGGAAATTGCCAAAACCAAATCCAAATCCTGCTCCCAAACCGGAAAACACCGCCACCCGTAGTGCATTTCGATGCCCACTCCGGTAAAGAAAATATGCCAGAGCCAATGCCGAACCGGCACAGATCCCCCAAGCTTCGGAACGCGGGGGGGTCATCAACCAGCCCAATTGCTCAATAATAAAAAAGTAAAAAATCAAGCCTCCTACAGTCAATTCCACTGCGACCTGATGCCATGGCACCCGTTTTTCTTCCGAATCCGTCAGCCCTAATCCAAAGAGACCTCCACCCAGAAAACCATACAATCCTCCCACCACAAAAAGACTCAAAAGGCCATAGGAGGCATTCATGAAATCGGAGGATTTACCATAGCCGACCAGCACGCCATAGCTCATCATCCCACCCAATCCCCAACCTATCGCTCCAAAAAAGGCCGCCTTTAGACCAGTCTCTGCCCATTCTTCCCTTCTGGAAACCAACACGAGCAGCAGACAAGCGATCGCTCCGGCCCAGGCTGCTCCTTGCTCATGGCCAAATTGACCACGAATAGCCCAAGTGGTACCCAAAGTCATGGCGGTAAGAAGAATCGGGAGCAGATTTGATTTTCGCATAGGACTTTTCTATAGATTACCTTCCGCACTCCAAAAAAGGCTACTTTAATGCTTTTTCAACTCGAATTTTTTCTGCGGCTCTTTTTCGGTATTCCACGGGCGTACATCCCATCACTTGTCTGAATTGCCTGGAGATATTTTTACTGTCCGGAAAACCCATTTCTAGCGCAATTTCAAAAACCGAAAGCTCACTGCTCACCAGTTTTTGTGCGAGTTTTTCGATTCTGAGTTTGAAAATGTATTTATAGACAGGATACCCTGTGACTTCCAAAAAGCGCTTCTCCAGGGACCTTCTGGACATGGGTACTTCCTTCACAATTTGGTCAACCAGGAGATTCTGGTCGATGTTTTTATGAATAAAATCCAATACTGTGGCTACGTAATTGTCCTGAGAGGCATAAATATCGGTAGAGTTGCGCGTGACCACTTTCAGTGGAGGTACCAAAATATCCCTGTAAAACTTCACCCTACCCGTAATCATCAAGTCCATCGCCCGGGCAGTATCATATCCAGCCCGTTCGATGTCGAGTTCAATGCTGGAAAGTGGCGGATCTGAGAGCTCACAAAGCATCACGTCATTGTCCACTCCCAATACTGCTACTTCCTGAGGTACCCGAATGTTGTTTTGTTTGCAGGCTTCAGTGATATGTACTCCCTGATTATCATCGCAAGCCATCAAGGCAATGGGCTTGGGAAGGCTTTTCAGCCATTTGCTCAGGGAATTGCTTTTGTAATACCATAGGTCAGTAGAACGTGCTTTTTTGTGTTCAAAGTAATGAACATGAAAACCCGCCTGATTGACCGTCGATTCAAAACCCTCTGCCCTTTCCCTAGACCACACGATGTTTTTGAATCCATAAAATGCAAATTGGGTATAGCCTTTATTCAAAAAATACTCCGCACCAAGTTTGCCTGTCTCCCGATATTGCCCGGTAATATTGGGGATAAACCTGAACCGTTCTTTAAAGTCCTGCGCAATCATCGGAAGGGGGGATTGGTACAGATCATTCTCCATCTCATTATAGAGCTGACCGATGATCCCATGCGCCTTCCAATCCTTGGCCCAGTTCAAAATCCCTTTGACTCCCAGCGTCTCCCGATAGTACAAGGGCATCCGGCAGAAGCTCCAATGCCCATGCTCAGCCGAGTACTTACTGATCCCCTTCAGCAGGCATTTACTGTATTCTTCGGCAAAGTCCAAGAGCAAAATAATCTTATACATAGTTTAACTTTTTGAAAAAAGATCCTTCAGTGATTTTACCCGGGCATTGCTCACCAAGGGCTTGGCCCAGATACCCACTGAGAAAATATAAGCCAGCGGCAAAAACAAAAAAAACATCGCCGACTGCAATCCCATCCAATCTGCCAAACCTCCCACGATCAGCGGCATCACCGCCCCACCCATAATCCCCGAGCAAAGAATCCCCGCCAAAGAACCATGTGCAAAATCGACCGAATTGAGCGCTAAAGAAATCAATATCGACCACATCACCGACAGGAAAAACCCGCTCAAGGCAAAGGCTACCAACACCATATCCCCTGACCCCAGCAAACCAAATCCCAGGCAGCCCATTGCTCCAAGCGAAAAAAAAATCAAAACCCGCTTGCTGTCCATCAACTTCAGCAGCACCAAGCCCAACAAACAACCCACAGTCAACAAGCCCCAAAAATAGGAAATCACCTGTGCTCCGGTGGTGGCCGGGTCTACCCCATGATAATCCTGCAAATATTGGCTGACCCAGTTGGCGATCCCCTGCTCGGTCCCCACATAGCAAAAGATTCCAAGGAAAAACAGCCAGACCTTGCTTTGCCTCAGTAATCGTCTCAGATCACCCCCCAAATCAACTTTTTCATCGGATTTCAGTTCCACTTCGGGGAAATTCACCCGGCTGATCACCAGAAACATCAGCAAAGCGATCACTGCAAAAAGGAAATACACCGAGACCCATGGCATGGATTCGGGTACCCAATTTTCCAGCATTCGGATCAGGAAAAAGTCATTTCCTGAAAATAAATTCTGAACCAGATAGCTGTAAAGCCAGGGACTCAAAAAAGATGCTGCCCCAAAGGCCAGCTGTCCCAAGACCGAATTGAACGCAAAATGCTCCTCTCCTCCGGCTACCCGAAGCAGCGGATTGATCACCACCTGAAGCATGGCCATGCCTACTCCGATTATAAAGAGCGAAATCAAGGCAAACTGAAACTCCGGATTCAGTGCAAAAATCAAAGCTCCCAAGGCCCCCAGGAAAAACGCCGACATAAGGATACGCTTTTCCCGATATTTCTCTACCAATAGTCCCGATGGCAAAGACATCACACCATACGCTACAAAAAAAGAAAAAGGTAAAAATCCCGCTAGTCCCAGGCTGAGGGAGAAACTCGAAATCAGATCCGGAATGATCGGTCCAAGGATATTAGACATCAGCGAAATGACGAAAAATATCAAAAAGATCAACAGCAGGATCAGGGTTCGTTGCTTCATAGTGCCGGGATTGAGGGTGTGCATCTTCAATATACAAAAGCCCAGAAGTAAAAAAATCCTGATTGGGCAGGAGATTTGATTTTTAGCAACAAAATAAAATTTCGACAAAAGAATAGCCTGATTTGGAAACAATAAGGTAATATTCAAGACAAACCATCATTATTCCCCCATTTCCCATGCATTCAAAACGGTATTTCGCTTCATTTTCCATGATCCTGGCCAGCCTTGTTTTGGCTTGCTCCTCTCCCAAATCAGAATCTGAATCCAGCGCGATTCCACCCACAGTAACACTTCAGGAAGTAGGCCGGAGCATGATCTTTGATTCCCATCCGGGTTTTGCTCAGGCCCATGCCTCTACTGTGGAATCTCTCGGAAATGGAAGCTACCTCGTGGCTTGGTTTGGGGGCTCCTATGAAAAACACGACGATGTGGGCATTTGGATGGCCAAAGGAGATGGCAACACCTGGTCTGAACCCCGAGTAATAGCCAAAGTCCGAAATGATCCGCATTGGAACCCGGTGTTTCACAAGGATAAGGATGGCAAAATGATTCTATTCTTCAAAGTCGGCAAAGAAATCGACCATTGGGAAACTTGGACCCAATACTCGGAAGATGCCGGTGAAACTTGGTCAGCCGCCACCGAACTCGTACCCGGAGACAAGGGCGGACGAGGGCCCGTTCGCAATCATCTGACGACTCTTTCCGATGGTACCTGGCTGGCACCTTCCTCTCATGAGCTGAAAAAAGTCTGGAATGCCTTTGTCGACCGCAGCACCGATCAGGGAAAAACTTGGGAACGTACTCCCTATTTCGAAATCGACCGAAACCTGATTCCTGAGGAAGGGATAATTCAACCCTCTGCTTGGGAATCCGCTCCTGGCCAAGTTCACCTGTTGATCCGTAGTTCTGCCGGTAAAATCGCCCGCACAGATTCCAATGACGGAGGCAAAACTTGGGCTCCTGTGTACCTCACCGACCTGCCAAATAACAACAGTGCAATTGAAGTCGCTCATCTGGGTGGAGAAAAAATCGCGCTGCTCTACAATCCCGTGGAAGGCAATTGGGGCGACCGAAACATCATTGAACTGGCCATATCCCTGGACAACGGCAAGACTTGGCCTGTTCGACATACGGTGGAAGAAACTCCCGATCCGGATGGTGAGTTTTCCTATCCATCGCTGATTTTGGATGGAGACCATCTGGTCTACACCTATACTTGGAACCGCAAGAAAGTGGCCTTTGGCAAAGTGAAAATCGAAGGACTGAAATAACTATAACTACCGATGAGAAAACACCTTTTTCTATGTCTGCTCACTTGTAGCCTTTTTTGGGCAATTCCAAATTCCTCCTTTGGGCAAACCTATGCCGAAAAATTGGGCTACCCCAAGGGTAAAAAAGTGGTTATTTTCCATGTAGACGATGCGGGCATGTCCTATGAATCCAATCAGGGAACTATCCAATCTCTGGATTTTGGCATCGCTACCTCTTGCAGCATCATGATGCCCTGCCCGTGGGCAGCTAATTTTATCCATCAGGCCAAGGACCACCTGGAATGGGATTTAGGTTTGCACCTCGTCCTTACCTCCGAGTGGAAAACCTATCGCTGGGAACCTCTTGCAGGGAAAAGTCTGGTCCCCGGACTACATGACCCGGATGGAGCTTTTTGGCACACCGTAGAGCAAGTCGTCCAACACGCCACCCCTGAAGAAGTCTATATCGAACTCAAAGCCCAAATTGACCGGGCGCTGGGACTTGGCCTGAAACCTAGCCATCTGGACTCGCACATGGGGACACTTTTTGCCCATGATAAATTCCTGGAAAAATACATTCAAGTCGGCCTGGAGTACGACATCCCGGTGATGTTTCCCGGAGGCAACAATGTGCTCTTGGAAGAAAGCCTCACTGCTCCGATCATCAAAAAACTTAAAGCAGAAGGAAAATACACGGAAGGAATGGCCATCCCCAAACCTGAATTACTTCTAAAAAGCAAAGCCCTTGGTGAACAAGTCTGGAAAAGTGGACTTCCCGTTTTAGATGACTTGCATACCATCAGCGGAGATTGGAAGCCGGAAAAGTCAGCAACACACGTAGAGCTCGGCAAATATAAAGTTGGGCAGTTTAAACGTATCCTCCACAAAATGGAGCCCGGGCTAGCGATGATCATTATCCACAGCATCGAATATTCCGACTTTTTCAAACGGTTTTCAGGTTCGGGAGACTCCCGATACGGGGATCTTTTGGCGATGACTGATCCTGATTTGAAAGCTTTCATCGAGCAAGAGGGAATCATTCTAACTACTTGGAGGGAAGTGATGGAAAGAAGAAAGAACCTCATTCAAAAATGAAAAAAATATTCAAGGCACCCATTCATTGCTGGATAGGTAGATTGGTGATGTGGCTTTGGGCAGGCCCGGTGCTTGCCCAGACCACTCTCCTTCCAATCGATGTGAATCAGGCCATTTTCCCGCCTCAAGCACTACATGTCCACGGCAGCAGTTTGGTATATCTTCCTGATGGCGACATTTTGGCTGTCTGGTTTCAAGGGTCCGGAGAGCGAACTGCCGATGATGTACTCCTCATGGGATCGAGAAAATCCAAAACTTCTGATTCCTGGTCTGTTCCTTTTCTCATGGCCGATACGCCTGGCATCCCGGATTGCAATCCGGTAGTATTTCTCAATCAAAAAAATGAGCTTTTTCTGGTGTGGATTGCCGTTTTGGGAAATCGATGGGAGCAGTCTGTGTTACGGATGCGCCGAAGTACTGATTTCAATAGTCCGGGAGCCCCCAATTGGTATTGGCAAGACAATATTCTACTCAACCCGGGAGATGAATTTGTCGAAGAAGTGAAAGCCCGATTCAAGGAACTGCCCGATTCACACCAAGCTTGGGCTGAATATGCCCCTTCCTACGAAAAGCTGATTTTGGAAGCTATTACGGATTCCAGAAAGCGGAGCATCGGCTGGATGACCCGGATCAAGCCTTTGGTCACTGACGAAAAAATCATCCTTCCACTGTATTCTGATGGGTTTAATTTTTCCCTGATGGCCATCTCCGAAGATGAGGGAGAAACTTGGAAACCCAGCAGGCCTGTGGTTGGAAAAGGGCCCATTCAACCGGCTTTGGCCAAGCGGAAAAACGGGGACATCGTCGCCATGATGAGAGATTCAGGGGATGCCCCTACGAGGATTCAGCAAAGCATTTCTAAAGACGGAGGCATCTCCTGGACCTCCGCCCAAAAGACTTCCTTTCCCAATACCGCAAGCGTGGAGCTGTTGGTATTGCAGGATGGTCGCTGGTGGATGGTCGGCAATGACCTGGAGGATGGGCGCTATCGGCTGGCGCTTTGGATTTCTGTAGATGAAGGCGAAACCTGGTCCTCCCCGCAATATTTAGCGATTGATCCAGAGAAAAAGGGTGGTTTTTCCTACCCAAGCTTAATTCAGGATTCATCCGGACGAGTTCATCTGAGCTATTCCCGGCACCTGCCAACCGGAAAGACCATTCAATACATTCAGTTAGACCCTCAAAAAATCCAATAGTTATGACCTTCCGCCTTAGACTGCTCATTTCAAGTCTCTTTTTTCCGTTTTTACTGCAGGCCCAAACTTCCAAACAAGTACATCAGGACCGGGTATTTCAGCAGGACTATGCTGTCAAATATGTTGGAGAAAATGAAGCGAAAGAGCGTTTCAGTCTGGCAGTGGACCGGAATGGCACCATTCAGATTTTGGAGCAAGGGAAACTGCTCCGGCCGGCCTTTGGGGCCTTTCAGCAGGATGGTAAGTTGGTTGCAGATCAGTCCTATTTGCCTATGAAGGACAAGACTATCCTCGCCATTCTTTCCTATCAGAATCAATTGGTCTATCTCGATGACAAAGCAGTGCTGAGCAATGCCTGGGCAGGGGATCTTTACCTGATGCACGACTTAAAAAATCCTCATGCACTGGCAGGAGGAAAGGACATGGATTTTGTTGCGGTCAGTCCAAGTCAGCTTCAATACCTGAAAAAAGGCCAAAAGACCAATCCAATCACGATAAGGGAACCGATTTTGGACATCCGGTTTGACGCAAAAAGAAACCGGTTTTTGCTTTTGCAGGCCTCGGGAATTTCAGCCTATTCCCCGGGCGGAACGCAGATTTCCCCGGTTGCCAAAGGCGAAAAACTCAGCGCTTTTGCCCTGGATAGCCAAAAAGACCATGCTGTCATCGGGACAGAAAACGGCTATTTCACCCTTGATCTAGCAAACAATCAAGCCGGTACACTTCAGACCAAACTCCCTTGGACCGAAATCACAGCAGTGGAGGTGAATGGAACTGACTATTGGTTTGGAAGCAAAAAGGGAGCATTTCGCTTGGATCAAAACGGAACCTTTTCCTATTATTTCGGAGACCGATGGCTTTCCGGGGAGCAAGTTCGGGATATGGCTTTGGACAAAAACCGAGTGCATATCCTGACTGAAAAAGGACTTTCTACCTTGGTTTTTGAAGAAATGACTTTGGCGAAAAAGGCCGAAATTCTGGAAGACCAAGTACGGAAAATGCATATCCGAAACGGATTCAATGCCTCACTTCAGCTCAGCGAAAAGGGCAACATTAGCTCCGGAAGACTAAAGGACTCTGACAATGACGGGCTTTGGACTTCGATGTATCTGGGAGGACAGGCTTTCCGATACGCCGTCACCAAAGTTCCTGAAGCACTCGCCAACTGCAAAGAGTCTCTTTTGGCCATGGAACGACTTTACACCATCAATCCGGTCGAGGGCTTTCCTTCCCGATCTTTTGAACGAAGTGGCTATATCAATCAGCTTTCGGACCCGGATCGCTGGCAACATGCCTCCGATCCTGAATGGGACTGGAAAGCCACCACAAGCAGTGACGAGGCCATCGGACATGTATTTGTCTTTGGCGTCTTGGCAGAGATCGTAGATGATCCCTGGATCAAAGCCAAGTCCATTGAGCTCCTCGATGCACTGATGAATCACATCGTCAAAAATGACATGTATCTCATCGACTACGACGGCAAACCCACCCTTTGGGGCAAGTGGCATCCCGACTATGTCAATGGCTTTCCCGAGCAAGTCGGTGATCGCAAGCTCAATTCCTCCAATATCATCGCCATGCTACAGACAGCCTTTCACTTTACCGGAAAAGCGATCTACAAGGAAAAAGCATACGAACTGATGGAAAAACACGGCTATCTCGAGAACCTGATGAGGCCCATGGCAATCATCGGTCAATCCGGTGATGGAAGTGATGACTGGAGCAAAATGCTCTCCGAATCCTGGAATCACTCCGACGACGAAATGTACTTCTTGGGCTATTGGGGTTTGTATCGGTATGCTTTTTCCCCGGAGCTCAAAGCGCAATTCAAGAAATCCATCCTCGACCACTGGGAAGCTGAACGCCCGGAAAAGGAAGCACTTTGGAATATTTTTACCGCGCTAGTCCAGCCTGAAAACTTCGATCTCGAGCCTTCCATTTGGTTTCTGGAGCGGCATCCCATCGATCTGATCAGCTGGCACACCCAAAACAGCCATCGCAAAGACATCGCCATCATCCCGGCCAATTTCCGCAGACAGTCGACCGAGACGGTACTTTCGCCTTCCGAAACCCGAATCATGAGGCACAATGCCAACCGGTTTACCCTCGATGGAGGCAGTCAGGGTACCACAGTCTACAGTGCCGGTGACATTTGGTTATTGCCCTATTGGATGGGAAAGTATTTGGGGGTGATCAAGTGAACGGGGATTTGGGAGGAGGCAGAAAGTTGACCGCTGTCGGATGTCCGATTTCAGGCTGAACGGAGCCGAAGCCTAGGGTTGGAAGCAGGAGGTAAATTTTAGACCGATGACCGGTGTGATGCGCTCTTTTCTAAGCTTATGGCGTCGTCTTTTTAGTACAAAGACCGGAGAGCGAATGATCAGGTTTTACCAATTCAAACTGTCCAACATCTGGAGAAGCAGGATAACAGATGAAGCAGGACAACACAAATAAATCTGCGCTCATCAATGTCTCCTGTCTGCACCTAGCAGGTCTTTGGGAAAACTTCTTCATTTACAATTTGATAACATCCGAGAGCTTTTATTGAATTTTTTCAAGAAAAGTAAACCGATCATAGTCAATTTTCACCCAAAATTTATGGAGAAATGATCTTGGGTTAATCTATTCATTTTGAATCAAATAGAAACATTTGTACAAAAGTAAAATTTTCGCAAATCGAGGATTTTTATTCGCAATAGGCGTAAAAACTCAGCTGGATTTTTTCAAAATTTCACTTCCTAATCCAGCCCAGCACTATGAATACTTTAGATTCAACTTTATTAAAGGATTTCAAAAATGGAGAAACCCAGGCCATTGAGGATTTCTATTTCCTCTTCAAAAAACCCGTACTGCGATTTATCCTCTCCATGGTCAAAGACCCCTTGGAATCTGAGACGATATTTCACGAGGTATTTCTGAAAATCCTGAGAAAACGTTGTGAACTTGAATCCGAAGACCGAGTCCGCGCTTATATCTTCACAATTACCAAAAACGAGGTGATTGACTATTTTAAATCTCTAAAGCGGGACCGTGAACGTCTGGAAAATTATTTTACCACACGAATTCACGAATCCTCACCCGAAATGATAGATGCGGAGGAAAACATTCTAAACAGACTAGAAGGCGCGCTCCATACGCTACCCTTCCAACGAAAAAAAGTCCTTGAACTCTCCTACTATCAGGACAAATCCTATCAGGAAATCGCAGAAGAATTGGGAATCTCGAAAAACACTGTGAAAAACCACCTGATCAAGGCCCGTGTCAACCTCCGCGACCGACTTTCTTGATTAGAAAATGCGATCCTAGACATCAAGAAATTAGCCATTGGAGAGTTCGCAATGGCTAATTTTCTATTTCTATGAAAAACTCACTGCTGCAGGCATTTTTGCAACTTTTTCTGCCCCAACCTGTGCTAATTCCTTTTTAGAAAATTCATTAAAAACCCCCGATTCACAGCAGGGAAAACTGCATGTTTGACCTATTCCATTTTTATGGCATCTGTGCACTTCTGAGTGACCTGTGTGCCAAATCCGAGTTCAAAAATCCCTTTTCCTAAAAACTCTCAGTGCAAAGAAATTAGGAAATAGCATCCAAACCATCAAGGTCCCACCTGCGATAAGCAAACCCATACTGCTGGAAAAGAACTTTTGAAAAAAAGCACCGGTGTAGCCCATTAGAGCTGAAATATCCAATTGCATCAACATCAAAATCCTACCCAAATCCACCGGATTGAGCATTACCAAAGCAAGGGTCGCCTTTTCCAAAGGATAATCCGCAAAGCTGTAAATGAAGTAAAGTACAAATCCATCATACACCAATGAGAAATAAATCCATAACCCAAGGCTGATCCCGATTGCCTTCGCCTTGTCCCGAGTCATCACACTCGCCAAAAATGCGAAACCGGTGAATACCGCACTGAGAATAATCCCAACTGCCAAGAGCGTAATGAGACTGCTATCTGCTCCCCACAGCATCATCGGCAAGCCAAAACCGATCAAAATCGACAAACTCAGCATGATGATCACTGCAAACAACTGACTGAGGAAAACCTGGGATCGCTTCACCGGCTGGGCAAGCATCAATTCGATAAATTCCAGATTGTTGTAAAAATGCGTGGTGGCAAAAACTGCTGAAATCAGCGGAACAATCATGATCATGATATTCATCAGACTCAGGGAAACTTTACTCAAGTCGTCTGATACCTGGTAAATGGAAATGGCTACCAATGCCAGAAATACCGTGTAGATGAGGGCAAATCTGGATTTTAGGATGTCATAAAGCGCGTATTTGAGCAACTTAAGCATAGGTCAAAGCTTTAGTGGTTGACTTTTTTTTTAAGCTCCATTGCATCAGTTTGGCAATGGCAGGGGAAAATTTCTCTTCAGAAGTAATCTCTTTAAGACTTTCGATGGAATCATTGAAGAAAACCTCCCCTTCGAAAATGTAAATGGCGTGATTGGTCAATTCCTCCAAATCACTCAAAATATGGGAAGTGACGAGTATGAGTTTTCCGGCTTCCCGCTCATTTTTGATTTTCGATTTCAGGATTTCGACAGCGAT
This sequence comes from Algoriphagus sp., assembly GCF_030694375.1. GTDB lineage: Bacteria > Bacteroidota > Bacteroidia > Cytophagales > Cyclobacteriaceae > Algoriphagus. The sequence continues at coordinate 127,790 of NZ_JAUXYL010000020.1, read as the reverse complement.
CGGGTCAAGTCCTGCCGTCGGTTCATCCAAAATCAGTATTTCTGGATTGAAAAGGAAGGCCAAGGCAGCACTCACTTTTTGCACAGTGCCTCCGGAAAGGGTACCCAGAGATTTGTCTTTGATTTTATCCAATTCATAGGCCTCCACCAGATCCAAATCATAGGTTTTGATTTCAGGCCGCATGTCTTTCATCATCGAAAACAGCTGCCCGATTTTCATATTTTGGGGATAGCGGCCTATTTGGGGCATATATCCAATGAATTTACGATAGTCATTGCTGCCTTTGATGGATAAGCCTTTTACCAGGATTTCACCTTTATCCGGCAGTACCATCCCAAGAATCGATTTGATCAGGGTGGTCTTTCCGCTTCCATTCGGGCCCATGATAGCATAGCTGTTACCCCTTTCAAAACTCAGGGTAAAGTCTTTCAGGACTTCCAGCTTGCCAAATTTTTTGAATATAGAATTAACCGTAATCATAAGGTCTCATTTTAGGGGATTGATCGATCATCTGATCGGGAGTCATGGTAGGCAGGATTTTTTCCATCCGATCCAAAAGTGTCACCATAAAACTTCTCCAGAGCATCACCGCTGCGGGAATTTTCTCTACAATGACACTATATAAATTGATCGGTCGATAGGGCACATCGCCTATCATGTCCTTGTCCAGATCGTAGCCTTCGTATTTGTCCCAATAGTTTTCAGTGATGGTATTCAGCACCACCGATCCGTTAGAACTCATATCAAAGGTGTTTTGCGTAAAATTATTTGCTTTGAAGGTGTTCTGATCGCAGCTTGCCATGAGCTTAAGTGCCCAACCGTTTTCACGAAAGGTATTTCCGGTAAACTGGATTCTGCTGCTGCCCTCCATGTATATTCCTACTGTGTTTTTTAGAAAAACATTACCGATGACTTCACTGTCGCTGATGTCTTTGAGTAATATTCCGTAAGCGCTCGAACCCCAATTTTCCTCAAATCGGTTTTCCTTCATCAGTACATTTTTGGTGTACATCACGGCAACTCCGGCACCGTTATTTTTGAAAGTATTCCGGATGTAGCTGTTGTCGTGGGAAAACATAAAATGCAATCCATAGCGCATGTTTTTCTCCACATAGTTTTCTTCAGCCTTGGTATTGGTTACAAATTCAAGGTAAATCCCATCCCGGTGTCCCGATACTTTATTTTTGCTGATCAAGGAGTTTTTACACTTCCAAAGATGAATCCCATTGCCCACTTCAAATTCTCGAATAGCATTCGCATGAATTTGGTTTCCCGTGATCGTCATTCCTGAAGAATTGGAAAAGTGAAGACCAAAAAAGGTGTTTTCCAGGATGTTGTCTTTGATGACACAGTTTTTTGAATCAAAAAATTTAATCGCTGCCGAATCGTCCATGTTGGATTTGCCGGTATTGATGATTTTGAGTCCTTGAATCGTGAGGTTTTCAGCCGCTATAATCAGGACATTGCCTTCCATATTTCCGTCCAAAACCGGATAACCTTCCCCGATCAACGTGAGTGACTTTCGGATGATTATACCTGACTGTTTGTAAACTCCCGCGGTAATTTGCAGCGTGTCTCCCGGCGAGGCTTTGTCCACGGCACTTTGGATGGATTGCCCCGGTACCAATCGAATGACTGCCGAATGTCCCTCCACAGCGGCGAGGAGTCCAATCAATGACAAACAGAATATTCTAAAGTAAGGTCCCATGGTTCGCATCATTTATCCACCAAATCATTTAAACTGAGTCGTCAATTCTCCCCAGGCGAGATACACTCCACCTGTTTTGTTTTTGTATTCTTTTAGCAAATCATAATCTGGAAATGCAACAATTTGACTCGCCATGGGCGTTTTGAATTCTTCTGATTTTAGATAAAAAGCATAATTAGCGTCCAACAATACGCCCGGGTTTAGATAGTCAATGACCAGAATGTGCTTATACATTTGGGATTTTCCATCCTCGGAATCCATATACTGCAGCATACAATTCACATCATCAAATACAAAAACCTTCCCCTTTTCAGTCACCAGCTCGGCGCCAAATTTGGGATCCATCAGTGTCATTTTGCAGTGATGACATCCATCCTGACCATAGGCAATGGGTCTTGGGTCTGCCGAGCATGATGCCAGGAAAACCAAAAGTGCGAATATTGACAGATAGCGCTTCATTTCTATTAGGTTTTAAGTGTTTATAAGTCAATTTATTACAGTTTTATCAAATCTATCTCTTACTATAGCCACGATCAGCAGTCCAACACCTCCCACTAATATCCAGCTGCCTGTGTCAGGTCCGGAGTAGGCAAGGAAATTCAAGAGCTCCTTGTATCCGATCAAGGGGGGCTGGTAACTCATTCCTTCCACCTTTATAGCGGCTTTGGGATCCAGATTATGGCCATATTTATAGCCCCATTGATACATGTCCGCCAAAACGGCCAATCCGAAGAGCGTCATCAGACCAAAAAAGGTATATAAACTCCACCTTTTCCCGATCAGAAAAGCAATAATCCCCAAGGCAATCAACGCTCCAATGATATAAATCAAGAAGCCAAATTCCGGGAACATCTCGTCTCCGATATGCCTCATTCCGATGTAATGATTGACCCCGTTGATTTGATCCACATTTCCGCTGAGGTGGTCAATCCAAATTTTCATATTAAGCCCTTCAGGGTACTGAGGTGCCCAAAGACTGATTTGCCAAAGCGGAGTAAAATAGGCCGGAATGATCAGCAAGGCTGCTAGGAGAATCATGATCCGATTTGAAAAATTGAGAGATTTCATACTGATTGGGATAATTACCGCCGGCCCTTTTCGGAGCCGACGGTAGGATTTGGGGATTTACTCAACGTCTCCGGTTGAAAATTTCAAAGGCATATTCACTCCTTTAGGAGATACTCTCAGATATCCCTGCATTTCCTGATGGAGTGCAGAACAGAAGTCTGTACAATAGAAAGGGAAAACTCCCACTCTGTCCGGCACCCACTTTAGGGTAGCTGTTTCGCCCGGCATGATCAGCAGTTCTGCTGTATTGGCTCCTTTGATTGCAAATCCGTGGGGAACATCCCAGTCTTGCTCCAAGTTGGTCACGTGGAAGTATACCTCATCCCCTACATTGACCCCTTCGATATTATCAGGTCTAAAATTGGATCTGATCGAAGTCATGTAGACGTGAATTTGATTGCCTTTACGCTCTACTCGGGCATCTTTGATTCCCTTCAGTACATAAGGGTGCATGTTTTTCTCGATTGGGTAAAACTTCACCTGACGGTCTTTGATCAGACTTGCCGGAAACGACTCTGCATAGTGCGGCTCTCCTATAGTGGGGAAGTCCAGGAGAAGCTGCATTTTATCTCCCGAGATATCATAGAGTTGAGCCGAATGGGCCAATTCAGGACCGGTTGGCAGGTAGCGATCTTTGGTGATCTTATTGTAAGCCACCATGTATTTTCCATGCGGCTTACCTGTAGGTCCACCGGGGATACTCAAGTGGCCAACAGAATAATAAGTCGGCACACGATCCACTACTTCAAGTGTCTCGATATTCCACTTCACAATCTCGGAGGACACGAACATGGAAGTATAGGCAAATCCTTTTCCGTCAAATTCGGTGTGCAAGGGACCTAAACCCGGCTTTACTACTTCCCCATGAAGTACTGACTCGTATTTCAGTACAGGCATGCCATTGATATCTCCCTCGAAGTCTTTCTTTTCGATTGCAGCAAGCATTTTGGTAAATGAGAACACAGGAATGACCGCTGCCAACTTACCACTGCCTACAATGTATTCTCCGGTTGGGTCAGTATCAGTGCCGTGTGGAGACTTAGGACATGGGATGAAGTAGACAATGTCTTTCAAGATTGTCGGATCCAAGACTAAGACATCCTCCATCATAGTAGAAGTTGCAGAGTGGGTTTCTTCGTGCCATTTATTGTGGACATAGTTTGCCTTTTTCTTGGTTCCCTTGCCCGCTTTCACGTATTCTTCAGCTTTTTTCCAGTTGATAGCCATGATGAAATCCTTGTCTTTTTGGGAAGCATTCACTTCCAAAAGCGTGTGAGCCATCTCGGTATTGTAGGTAGAAAAGAAGAACCAACCGTGTGATTTGTTTTTACCGGCACGGGCCAAGTCAAAATTGAACGGTGGTGCTTCGATCTGGAATGACAGGTTCATTTCACCGGATTCCTTGTCCACAGCAATGAATGAAATATGGCCTTTGAAATTCTCTTTGTACGAATCGATAGAAACATCTTTATTGTCTCCTGTCGGGATGGAAAATCTTGTTCCTGCCACTACATACTCGGTATTTTGAGTAATGAAGGGAGAGGAGTGATTACCCGCCGAATTTGGGATTTCGATGATCTCAACAGTTTTGAAGGTAGTCAAATCCACCCGGGCGATCCTTGGGGTGTTGTTTGCATTTCCAAAAGCCCATCTCGCATCATGCTCAGCATTCGTTGTGGAAATAGCGATGTGGTGCAAGTCATCCCAAGGAACAAATCCATGGGAGGTATTGAGCATTGGTTTGGACTCTTCTGAAAATCCCCAACCATTCTCCGGATTTACAGAAAAGACAGGAAGGATCTTCAACACTCTACCAGAAGGCAGGCCAACAACGGACATTTGACCGTTGAAACCACCCGAAACGATATTGTAAAACTCATCGTGATCTCCGGGTGCTACATAAACTTTGGATGCTGCATCTCCCGAAATGGCACTTTGTGCTCCCTTCGGTTTACAGCTTGGAGCCAGAACAACGGCTGTCAAACCGATTGCCAATAGCCAGACTTTCTTTTTCATAATGAAGGATTAATTTAAAAGGTGAATTATTTGGTTGCGGCGTCTCGTACACCCGCCTTTTCTTCGTCATTTTTTCTGAGGAATTCCAAAATTCCGCGTGCATCCTGAACACTGATGTTTTGGTTTGGCATCCTTGTGAGGCATTCCTCCAGCAGTTGCTGTGCTACGGGATCCTGATCAAGCATGATGTCCACATTGGTAATCATATTCATGACCCATTCAGGTTTTCTCCGGTTGGTCACCCCTTGAAAGCCGGGCCCAACGAGCCGCTTGTCATTCAATTGATGACAGGCAGTGCATTTCATATCGACGATTGCTTTTCCAGTCTCGGCCAGAGAAGCGTCGATTCCTGTACCCAGATCTACAGATGTCACTTCACCGATTCCTTTTGGATCGGCTTGAACCTCATTTTTAGGCGTGGACTCGGTAGTAGAAGTGCTTTCACCACTTCCTCCGCCACACGAAGTCAGGAGTATCCCTAGGATACCCATCGACATAATCAGCGTTTTTTTCATAGTTTCTCGTTTGATTCGTTCTTGTAATTGGACTTTTGGATTTGATATAGATTGGTTGGAGAATTCATTGGATCGCAAGCCTGCCAATAAAAAGGCAATGCTTAGCGGAAAAAGGCAGGAGGCAAGAAAAAGCCAAAGGTTGTATTCGGGCAGAAAACCCATTTTCAACCAAATCAAAGTGCCTTGGACAAAGAGCAGCAACTCTGTCAATACAAAGGCGGAGATCAAAAGAATCCAGCCCAATTTGGTGCCTGATTTCGCATTGGTCCAGCCTTTGGCTATCGCTAAAGCGCAGACGCCCATGGTCATGGCTCCGAGCAAAACCAGATGAAGGAAGCCGATCACATACATTCGGATCGAATAGGAAATCACTGCAATCGAAGGAAAAACAAGCAGTCCCTGAAGCATCGCCTTTGCAACCAGACTGGCCAAGGCTAGCAGCAGAAGCAATCGTGCAAAACCCAGGAATTGATCAGTTTGATCCAGGCTGAACACTGATTTTAGAATCCAGAAATAAGCCACTAGCTGAATGATGACTGCCAATCCATTGATTTGAAAGAAAACCGGTTGTGGTGCTGCCCAAGTCACAGCCAGCATAAAAGTCAGCGCCACAGAGATCGCCAACACCCATTCCTGGTAGGCTGGCCAGTGGATTTTAAACCCCTTCTTCTCATAGTGCAGCAGAATCAACCCCAGGACACCCAAGACAAACCAGCCGTTCAGCTGAAAATGCAGGAACCATTGGATAGCCATAAAGTAAAGCTCATGCATCCTTCCCAATGTGGATGAAATGGGGCCAAGTGCCCAAAGTCCAAAAGTGGAAATCACCATAAACCAAATCGACAGAAGAAGCAATCGTGTGGCAGGTGTTTTCTTGGCGGACCTTATTACTCGAAGCAGCTTAAAGGCAAAACCATAAGAAAACAAAACATGAAGCGTGGAGAAACTGATGCTGACAGCTCCGTATCCCTGAAAAGGGAACGAAAGCAACATGCCCAGCAAAGCAATTACCGTCCCCAGAAAAAGAAATTTATAATCCTTGACCCGGTCTTTTTCTTTGACCAAACCAAAAACCATCCCTCCTATCAGCATCAAGTATCCCCAACCCAGCAAAGCGAGGTGCGAATGCGTATGGAGGATATTCCGGTATTCGAAATACGGAATCTCAACTACATGAAATGAACGCATCACCAAGCCCAGGCAAACAGAAAGAAAGAAAAATCCAAACGCCCATCTTATCCAATTCTGACGGAACCGAGTTCCGGAAGAGTCAAATAAAATGGACGATATGGAATTATTAGGAATCATTGATCAGGCATTCATGCTTGTAAATACTTCTTTAGCCTCAGGAAACAGGATGTTGTTTTCCAGATGAATATGAGTGTGCAGGTCATTTTCAAACTCCTGAAGCATTGCAAATGCGACTTTGTAAGTTTGACATGCATCTGAAGGAGGTGTGTAGGTATTGCTCAGCGCTGAAATTTTTCGAAAACGCTCTCCTTCAGTATCGTGCTCTTCTTCCATCATGGCAATGGGATTTTCGATATCTCCAAAGTGTGCCGGTGAAAGTGGGAAGTTGCCTTTCCGGGAAGCTTCCATTGCTTTGATATAGGGAAAAAGAATAAACTCTTCCTTTTTCATATGCGCAGTAAGCGCGTCTGCTGTATTGAAAAACTCATCCCGGATTTCCAAAAGCTCCGGATGGTTGTCACCATGCACTTTGGCAATCTTATCCAGGTAGAATTTCAGAGCGGGGATTGTTGTCTCTACATACTTATGATGGACGCCTACAATGTGATCTACCAGGTCAGCCATACCGAAATCCTGATAGTGAGTCTCATCCTGTTGCTTCACGATTTGCTCCAGCACAGCAGAGATTTCCTTTAAGTCTACTCCTTTTCGCTCACAGGCATCGCTCAACTTGACGCCGCCTTTACAGCAGAAATCAATTCCGTAATCGGTGAAAATTTTAGCAGTCCGAAAATTCTCCGCTACGATGCTACCTACTTTTTTTTCAGCTATCTGATTCATAATTTAATTAGTTTAAAGGATATTTTTATCTTCTTTTGTGTTAAATTTTTTTAGTACTTTAAATACGAAACCCCCTGACGGATACCTTTTGCCATGTCTTCCAAGGTTGTTGTCATCATCATCCCGGTGAGATGATCCCGAATTGCCTTGAATTTATGATGCACGGCACAGGGTCTTTTTTCTGAACATTCCTGCAAGCCCAATGCACAACCTGTAAAAATTGAATCGCCGTCCACCACTTCCACTACATGGTGAAGCGATACCTTTCTTCCGGATTCTGAAATCCGAAATCCTCCATTTGGCCCTTTAATGGACTCTAAAAGATGCTCTCTAACCAAAGTCTGAAGAATCTTTGCCGTGAATGCCTCCGGGGAGTTTATCGCAACGGCAATTTCTTTCAAGCCGATGCACTCCTCGCCCTCTGGCATTGTGGCCAGAAAAATCATGGAGTTGATGGCGTATTTACAGGCTTTGGAAAACATCTCTTTGGTTTAGAAGATGCTCAAATGTAGCAGAAAATATTAAAGGATAAAAATATCCGTTAATATTTTTTTATAAGAAAGCCACCTTGCACCGAAAATCATTTACATAAAAAGGTAAAACAACCTGAAAGGGACCCTTTTTATTATTTGGGGTGAATCGTGGAATAAAAACTTTGCCTACAAAAGATTATTTGATTACTTTCCATGAGTATGAATTATTCATCACCACATTCTCATCTACTTTTCCCGGCTGCCTATCATTCCAAGGTGACAGTCATGAGATTGTTGGTATGTCATAGCAAGGCTTTTATCAATTAATCCTCCGTTTTTGAAAACGGAGGGCACGCCCCCCTGGCCAATCCTAGTTCAATAAACCTGCTCCTTAGAGAGTAAGGTCAAACCCTATATAACTACTTCTTACTATGAAACCATTTCTGACTGCATCAGACTATAAAACTATACATACCCTGATCCTTAATCTTCCGCCTCAACTCAAGGGGAAGGAAGTCATTCAACTTCAACACGAAATCAAATCCGCTGAAATCGTTCCTGATGGACAACTATCTCCGGATATTATACAGATCAATTCCTACTTTGAGGTTTTGGATTTGGAGACACAACGCTTGATGAAGTTTCAGGTGGTTTTGCCTCATTTAGCTGATTTGAAACAATTCAAAATTTCCATCCTCAGTCCCTTGGGCGTAGCAATGATCGGTTTTCGACAAGGGATGACTGTGGAATGGACTCTCCCCGGAGGACGAAAAAGGCTTCAAATCAATCAAGTTGATAACCCTATTCGAAGCACTCAAATCTAATCTCAACGTCTCCTAACCCAGTTTGACTATGAAATGGACTTACAGTATTCCCAAGAAATTCAAAGCTTCCCTCCTGCTGACAGGAGTGATTGTCATCATTCTATTCAATAATCTGAGTGAACGGACCAACAGCAGACAACTCAAGTCTGCCTTTGAGTCAATCTATGAAGATCGACTGATGGCCGAAAGCTACATCATGGAGCTTTCCGAAGAACTTCATGGAATTGAAAATAAATTGGACAACCATGGCAAAATCGCTCCACAAAATATGGATGAATACATCAAAAATTTGGATCAAATCTGTTTACGCTATCTCGACACTAAACTTACTGAAGAGGAGCGAGAGCATTTTGTAAAATTCGAAATCCTAACCTGGAATATCGGTCAGGGACTTAGAGCTGGTAATAATGTGGAAAATCAAATCCTTGCCGCCTTTGAGGAGCTAAAGATCCTATCTGAAATTCAGGTCAAGGAAGCCAAAATATTGATGGGCCAGACCGGAAGAATCTTCTCTTCCGTTGCGATCAGTTCCCAATTTGAGATCGCCATGCTAATTATCGCTGCGCTATTTGTTCAGGCGATTATGTTTGCTTCGAAAACAATTAAGAATTCAAATTTCCCGTCCCATTTAAATTAATATAATGCCGTTAAGGACCCCCGTCCCAGCATCTCCTGGGGCGGGGTTTCTTGATTTTTTTAGGACGGGAGGTTTATGAATCAGGTCACCTTCACCAGTTCCTTTTTCCGAGTCAATTTCATCTTCAAATTTTCCACAGCTAAATAAACAACAGGTACCAGATACACTGTAAGAATCAAAGATGACAGCAAGCCTCCGATGATCACCCAAGCCAATCCATTCTTCCACTCACTCGCCGTTCCGCTTGCCAAGGCAATCGGCAACATTCCAATCACCATAGAAAGTGTCGTCATCAAAATCGGTCTCATTCTTCCCTGACCAGCTTTCTTGAGCGCTTCCTTCACTTCCATGCCTGTTTCACGGAGTTGGTTCGTGAAGTCCACGATCAGAATTGCATTTTTGGCTACCAAGCCCATCAGCATAATCAAGCCGAGAAGAGCAAATAAACTGAGATTATTCATTGAAAGATTAAGTGCTAAAAAGGCTCCAATCACAGCAACTGGAATGGAAAACAGCACCACAAAGGGATAGATAAAGCTATCATATAGGGCTACCATGATCAAATAAATCAGTAGGAATGAAATCAATAAAACCGATCCCAAAGCCCCAAAACTGTCATTCTGTCGTTTGATATCGCTTCCCCAAACCATGCTGATTCCTGCGGGAAGCGGATTTTCTTTGAGGTAGGCGACCACATCATCGGCCACTGTTCCGGATGGTCTTCCCAACGCATTTGCGGTCAAAGTCACGGCAGGTTGACGGTCTTTTCGTTCCAGAAGTGAAGGTGATTTATCCTGAACCACATCGGCTACCTGCGAAAGCTCAATGGGCACTCCAGCCGGATTTACCAAAATCAAACGCTGCACGTCAGCAAAATTCTGACGGCTAAAATTATCCAATTGGATCCGCACGGGATATTCTGTTCCTGCCTCAGTCAGCGTAGCATCATCGTTTCCTGTTAGTGCAGTTCGAACATTCAATCCGACAAAAGCATTATTCAATCCCAGCCGCTGTAATCGATTCTGATCCGGAATGATTTGAAACTCTGGGCTTCCCTCTTCCACAGAAAGTTTTACATAATCTGCCCCGGGGATATTTTCAACCACGGTTTTGAGGTTGTTCGCCACAGTTATTACTGCTTCGGTACTCGGACCGCTGAGAGTCATTTCAATCGGAGCAGATCTTGGGATCAGCCCTAAAGCAATCATCGAATAGCTCGCACCAGGAAACTCTTTTTTCAGCTCCTCCCGCATATTTTCCATATAGGTTTCAGTCGGGACATTTCCTCTTTCTTTCTTGTCCTTAAGTTGAATCGTCAACTCTGATTTGAAGGCCGCTCCCACTCCCAAGCTTCCTATTCCTGTGGTTGGCCCACCGACATTACTGAAGATGGTAGCCACCTCAGGCTGTTGGAGCAGGAAGTTTTCGACTTCCAAGGTTCGGAGGTTATTTTCCTTTAGAGAAGTGGATTTATCAAACTCCAAATACAAACTGAACTTGCCCTGATCTCCGGTTGCAATCAATTCCTTCCCGATAATTCCCTGCTTCATAATGATTCCTGTCATTGCAAAAAGTCCCAGAACTATCCCTGCAAAAGCCAGCTTGTGATCGAGCACCCATTCCAGTTGCCGGCAATACCAAGCGACAAAACGATCCAATAAATGTTCGAAAGCAATCAAAAACCGATTGAAGAAATTGGTAGGCTGAAGGTCTTCAGATTTACCGATTCGGGAAGCCATCCACGGAGTCAGCGTAAATCCAACCAGCAAACTTGTCAGGGTGGAAGTGATTACAACCACAGAAAACTGTTTCAGCATGTCCGCCACAAATACTTGTAAAAAGAGGATTGGAAGGAAAACCACCACGTCCACCAAAGTGATCGAAAGTGCGGAGAATCCGATTTCCATCCTTCCTTCCATTGAAGCCACCCGCTTATCCTTGCCCATATCGAGATGTCGCTGAATATTTTCCAAGACTACGGTCGCATCATCTACGAGGATCCCGACAATCAGCGACATGGCAAGCAAAGTCATCAGATTAAGCGTATAGCCCAAAATCCACATCACAGCAAAAGCTGTCACCAAAGAAGTCGGGATTGCTATGATAACGATAAGCGAGTTTCTAAAGCTTCGCAAAAAGAGAAGCATCACCAATGAAACCAAAATTACCGCAAGTATTAGGTCAAAAACTACAGAATCAACCGCTGCAATCGTATTATCCGTGCTGTCATCTGCAATGATAAACTTCACCTCGGCTTCTGCATTTTGAGATTCAATTAAAGCCAATCGTTCCCGGACTGCCTTAGAAACATCCACAGCATTGGCATCTCCCTGCTTTTTGAGCATCATCCCGATTCCTTCCTGCCCGTTGTACCGGCTGATGGAAGTGATCTCCCGGATGCCATCTTTCACAACAGCCAGATCTTTCACATAAATTGGTGAACCAGGAATCGGCATCGCAACCTGTACATTTTGGATATCATCCAGAGTTTTGAACTTTCCGGTAAGACGCACGGCGCTTTGGGCCTTTTCGGTTTGCACCACCCCTGCAGGAATATCCAAACCTGAACGATTGATTGCCTCCACAACTTGTTGGAGAGAAACCTTGTATTGGCGGAGTTTTTCCTGATCTACTTCCACCTGAACCTCCCGCTGTTCTCCTCCCAGAATGGTGATTTCCGCCACTCCTTTCAGTTGTTGGATTTGGGGCAAAAACTCATCCTTCATCCGCTGGTAAAATTCCGTACTTCCCATCTTGCTCGTGCCAGTGATTGACATGATCGGTAAATCATTGGGAGAAACTTTACTCATCACCGGAGACAAAACCTCATCAGGAAGATCCTTTCGGATATTATCGATGTAGCGCTGCGCATCCAGCATGGACTGATCCAGATCAACCCCATATTTCATGTTAGCGATCACTACAGAAGCATTTGGGAGGGATTTGGTAATCAAATAGTCCACGCCTTCCAGATTTGAAAGTGCATCTTCTATCTTTTCGGAAACCGAACTTTCCACCTCTTCTGGGGCGGCACCCGGATAGACCGTTTTGATTACGAGTACCGGCTGATTGAAATCCGGCATCAACTCGTAGGACAAATTAGTGTATCCGATATAGCCGAGTAGGATAAATAAGCTGAACATAACGATGATCAGCGAGGGTCGATTGATAGCTATTGATGTAATATTCATGGCGCTGAGATTAAAGGTTGGCTCTTACATTGGCACCTTCAAAGACATTGATCAGGCCTCCGATAATTAGCAGATCGCCTTCGCTGAGACCAGACCTGACTAAAACTTGATCTGGGAATCGCTTCTCGATTTGAATGTTTTGAAGAACTGCTTTCCCTTCCTTTACCAAATACACCTGCGGTGAAAGATCAGAACCAAGGATCGCTCCTGAAGGAATCAGAATCCCTGATTGTCCGGCCTCTGTTTTCATCTTGAGTTCGCCAAACATGCCCGCCTTGATTTCCTGCTTTGAAGTGTTTGGAATGATGATTTCCACCGTAAAGCTATTTCCGGCATTACCCCGACTACCAATCATATTGACTTTACCTTTAGCTTCCTGTGAAAGTCCTGGAATCTGAATCTGGTATTCTTTTCCCTGCTCAAAAAGCTTCAAATCCTGCTCAGGCACCTGAATTGTCAACTTGAGTTTTGAGATATCGGTCAGCTGAATCAGGGACTTTCCGGGAGCAGCAAAGTCTCCTTCCTCTGTCAGTTTGGCTGTGATTACTCCATCGAAAGGTGCACGGATAGCCGCTTTACTGATTTGTTCTTTCAGCGTGCTGATCTGAACCTGAGCGGATTCCATCGCCATCTCAGTTTTTTCAAGCTGAATCCCCTGAATCGCATCATTTTCTACCAGAATTCTGTATCTCTTAAGATCTGCTTCCAGTCCGTTGATTTGGACTTGAGCGGATTTAAGTTGGAGCTGAAGCAAGGCATCATCCTGCAGAATCAGCACCTGTCCTCTTCTGACCAGACTGCCATTTTCCACCAACACCCGGTTGACTTTTCCCTGCACTTCAGCGCTCAATTTGGTCTCCCGGTTGGGTTCAAAAGTTCCGGTAAAACCGTATTCCGGTTGCACGCTGGAAGCACTAACCTTCAGCGCATTTACCTGAATAGCCAGATCACGGTCATAAGAATAAACTCGCTCAGTAGCGATCTTTTTGTTCATAGCCAACTTGGCCACCACGGCTATCACAATAGCCAAAGGAATGAGGATATAAAGTATCTTTTTCATCGATTAATTTGGAAGAGTGCCTGTGGATTTTTTGAGTTCAAGAGTTGCTTTGAGGTAGTCCACCAAAGCATTGAGGTATTGCTGTTGCGAATCACGAATCGCATTGTCAGCAAGGAGAATGTCTGTTAAGGTTGCCAGTCCCTCCTGTTGTTGGAGGAGTGTTTTGAAATAGATGGATTCAGCCAGTTTGATTTGGGATTGTAAAGTTAGAATCTGGCTTTCTGCCGTTTTTTGCTGCAGGGTTGCAGATTGATATTGCACCAGATTTTGGTCTTGAATCAGGCTTTTTTGAATGAAAGCATTCGTAAGTTCTAGTTCCTTTTGCTTTATTCTCTTGGTGGTAATTGTGCCATTGAACACTGGAAAACTTACTTGTGCTCCAATAAAACTCACCGGGTAAAATTTCAGGAAAGATTCAGGAGCCCCACTATATCCGAAGCCAGTGGTTCCGTAATTTCCAATGAGATTCAAACTTGGGATTTTGGATTGCTTGAGTGCACGGAGTTCTTGGCTGACCGCCTTTTCCTTCAGCTCCTGAATTCTGAAGTCAGAGGTCATCCCTGCCTCAAGAATTTGCTCCTCTCCCAGCAAAATTTCAGGATCGATTTCAAATTCCCTTTCAAGGGATAGCCCAATATTTAATTTCAGCTGTTGAATTACTATTAGATATTGATTTTCGAGGCGGAGAACCTGAGACGCGAGCTGCTGATTTTGAAGAATGACTTTATCCAAGTCAGTTCCTGAAGCCAGCTTTTGTTCATATAGCAATCGAGTATTTCGCTCCAGCTTTTGGCCATTGCCTTGGTTTTGCTGGAGAAAAATGAGTTGATTTTTCAGAATTTGGGCATTGTAATACAGATGGGAAACATCCAGATATACTTGCTCCTCGGTACGAAACCGCTGTAAATCAGACATCTCCTGATAGGTTTCAGAAATCTTTATGCCTGATAAGATCTGAGCGTCATAAATCGGCATCTTAAGGGAAAGATTGGCCGAAATATTATGAGGAACTCCGAACTGAACAGGATTATAAGTACCCTCTGGACCCCCAAATGCTGCTTGTGAAAGAAATTGATAAGGGATTTCGATAAAGTACCGGTAATCTCCCGAGGCCATCAGTTTAGGCAGCAATTGACTCTTGGATTCATCGTGCTTCAGGTTGGCTGCCGAAACTTGATTCTTGGCCATTTCCAAAGATTTGTTGTACTGGAGAGCCGAATCCAAGCTCTGATCCAGTGTCCATACCTGCGCTTCTGCCGACCATCCTATCAAAAGGATCAGGAAAGTGATTAAGAGTTGTTTGTGAGTATTTACTAACATTTTGGAGAAATTTTTTTACTTTTTTATAACTTCTAAAATTGAATCGATCAGCTCATGACCGGATGATACCAAGTCAAAACTGAACCCGGAAACTCGCCACTTGAACATATGCAGACGAAATGCCCCCATCACGATATGGGTTATTTGTTCTGAGGAAATAGATGATTTGAATAGTCCTTGACTTTGCCCTTCCTGTATCAGCGGGAGGAGATATCTCATTTTAGTCTGCATCAGGGCTAAAATTGCCTGATTGACTTGGCCGCTTTCTTCCCAAAGTCCATCGGAAAATACAGCCACGACAAAGTGTTGGTTTTGGGTAAAAAAGGAAAATTGACTGGAAAAAATTGCTCTAAATCGCTCCTCCACTCCTAGCGATTGATTTACTTCAGAAATTCGTGAATCCATATTTGATCTCAGAAAACCCAACATGGCAAGAATGATTGCCTCCTTACTCGGAAAGTGTCGATAGATGGCCGCTTCCGAAAAGCCCATCTCTTTTGCTAGATTTTTGGTCGTCAATCCACTAATACCGGACTGTGTTAGGATTTTTCCTGCCGCGTCGATGATTTCCTTTTGCCTTTCAGAGATGGACATTTTTGTGTTAGTGTGTATTTACTTACAAATGAAAGGCATTAAAATTAAAAATCCAAGCCATCATTATTTTTCTTTGATTTTGAATTGAGAAATGATTTGTTTTTATTTCGGACTTAATACTCTGAATTAAAATTGAAAGCTCTCTCCCAAGTTGGAAAATACGGTCTGCGTGCCTTGCTTTACCTGGTGGCTTATCCACCTAAAAATCAGTATTTAAGCATTCGGGAGATTTCTGATGAGCTGGGATTGTCTTTTCATTTTGTGACCAAAATCTTCCGTGAACTCACTGAGAAGGGAATTCTCATTTCTTATCGAGGTCCGTCGGGCGGAATAGCACTTGCGAAACCCGCCGAGGAAATCATGCTCATTGATGTGATCAAGGCCTTGGAAGGAGAAGATTACTTTGATAAATGCCTTATCGGATTACCACATTGTGGTACTGCCAAACCCTGCCCGGTTCATGAGTTCTGGAAAGAGGTCAAAACGAAAATGCAGAAAAATTTCTCCGAAACCAGTCTGGCACTTTTGGGCGAAAAAATCCGAACGATGGAAGTCCGACTAGACGATTAAAAAAATTTATCCTTAATTAAGATTAAATACTCTTAAATATGAATTAATCTTTACACCCTCGATTATGAAGACAGAACTCAACTTCTTAAGTTACCTGATGAAGCCAAAAAATTGGTGGCTTCCTTTCTTGCTCATTTTCACGGTGAGTATAAGCGGATTGATTTTCATCGGCTACCAGACCTACAGTGAAGCCCCGCCCATTCCGGATTTTGTGGATTCGCAGGGACAAGTCCATATCTCTCAATCCGACATTCTGGCCGGTCAGGAGGTTTTTCACCGCTATGCCCTCATGGAATATGGGAGTATGTTTGGAGACGGTGCCTTGCGTGGTCCTGATTTCACGGCTCAATCCCTTCATATCCTAGCAGAATCTATCACGGATTTTTACCTGATAGAATCCCCTAAAGAAGTCAGCCCTTTGGAAATAGCAGGAATTGAAGCCCAGGTGAAAACCGAAATCAAATTGAACCGATATGACCCGGAAACCAATCAGACGCATCTGAGTTCTGCCCAGATTTTTGCTGTAAGTGAGGTCGGAAGCTTTTATCAAAAAATGTTTTTTGATCCGGATTTTCATGAAGCCTTTAAACCCGCAGGATACCTGACAGATACTAAGGAGATCGAACAGCTCAGTAAGTTTTTTTATTGGGGTGCATGGGTATGCAGTGTAACCCGACCGGGGGAAAACTACAGCTATACTCACAACTGGCCTTACGATCCTGAGGCGGGAAATACACCTACAGCTTCCACCATGCTTTGGAGCATTTTGGGACTGTTTGGATTGATTTTGGGCTTGGGTGCAGTGATGTATTATTACGGGCAATTTGAGCAACTCAGTGATGATTATTATTCTAAAGGTGCCTCTGAAATGGTAACGGAAGCTAAGCTTCGAACCTTCCGACCAACCCCCACCCAGCGCGCCACTTTTAAATTTTTCTTTGTCGCTATTTTGTTGTTTTTGATTCAAGTGCTGGCAGGAGTGCTCACGGTGCATGATTTCGTAGGTTTGACCAACTTCTTTGGTCTGGATCTTCAGGCCTTGATCCCTGTGACCATATCGCGAAGCTGGCATCTTCAGATTTCCTTGTACTGGATTTCAGCCTGCTGGGTCGGAATTTCCTTTTTTGTCCTTCCCCTTCTGGGAAAGGGTGAACCGAAAGGTCAGCTTAAACTCATCAACTTGCTGTTCGGTATTTTCTTTGTTTTAGTAGCAGGGTCTATTGTAGGAATTTATCTGGGGCCCAAAGGATTTTTGGGCGGGCTTTCGCGCTGGATAGGACATCAGGGCTGGGAGTTTGTCGAGCTGGGTCGTGTCTACCAGTACATGCTACTCCTTGTGTTTGCCCTTTGGGCCGTGATCGTCTATCGGGGACTCAAAGGAGTCATGGATAAAACCAGACCTTGGGAACTTCCAAACTGGCTTGTCTATGCGGTAGTATGTATTTTGCTCCTGCTTATTTCAGGATTTGTTGCCAGCCCTGAGACGAATTTTGTGGTTGCTGATTTTTGGCGCTGGATGGTAGTCCACATGTGGGTCGAGGCTTTCTTTGAGGTTTTCACCACCATCATTGTCGGGTACATGATGATGATGATGGGCTTGGTAAGCCGGCAGGCGGTAACCAAAGTAGTGTATTTGGCAGCCCTCTTGTTTTTAGGCTCCGGATTATTGGGTATTTCCCATAATTTCTATTGGAATGCCAAGCCCGTGGCAACATTGGCTTTAGGATCTGTATTTTCCACATTACAGGTAGTCCCCTTGATATTGCTCACATTAGAAGCCTGGAGAATGCAGCGAATGCCTCAGGTTTTGGCCAAAAAGCAAGAAGAATTTGGGCGTTCCTCGCTCTTTGCTATGCCGGGCGTTTTTCTTTATATCCTTGGGGTTAACTTCTGGAATTTCTTTGGGGCGGGGGTATTCGGGTTGATCATCAATCTGCCAATTGCCAATTACTATGAACACGGCACTTATCTTACTGTAAATCACGGACATGCAGCCCTAATGGGTGTATATGGGAACCTTTCCATCGCTGCTATTCTTTTTGCAATTCGCTTTCTGGTCAAGCCAGAGGTATGGAACCCGAGCTTGGTGAAAATTTCATTTTGGTCGATCAATCTTGGTCTGGCTCTCATGGTTGTATTGGACTTATTTCCAGCAGGCATCCATCAGCTTTTCACCGTCATGGATAAGGGCTATTGGTTTGCACGGTCTCAAGAATTTATAGGAAGTGCCCCTTTCCAGACTATGACCTGGCTGAGAATTGTCGGTGGCTCCATTTTCTTGCTTGGAGGAGTCCTGCCACTGGTCTGGATCGTCTTGAAAAGCACGAAACACCTGAAGCCCAAATCACTTCTTGCATCCGGCCCCTTCCAACAGGAGCGAAAATCACCAGCACTCAACTAAGCTAAATTAAATTCACTATGCACCAACCCACCCATGATTATGCAGTCCAACTTGAATGGACACATGGCCGGATCGGACAACTCAGCAGCCCCGAACTGGAAACCATCATTGAATGTGCTACTCCGCCTGAATTCCCTCACGGAATACCAGGCATCTGGTCACCGGAGCATTTGTTTACTGCCGCGGTAAGCTCCTGTCTGATGACCACCTTTCTATCGGTAGCGGATCATTCCAACCTCAAATTCGAAAAATTCACCTGCCGAGCAGAGGGCATCCTAGCCAAACAAGACGGTAAATGGATGATGACAGAAATCCATCTTTTTCCAGAATTGACATTAAGCCCCGGAGAAAAAGAAGAACGGGGGATCAAAGTCTTGGAAAAGGCTGAAAAGGCTTGTCTGATTTCCCATTCCATCAAATCAAAAATCAAAATGACACCAACTATTCTTCAATACGAACTTTATTAAGTTTAACCATTACAACTGATGAAAGGGGCAAATTCGAAGAGTTTGCCCCTTTTTTTCTGTACAAAGTCCTCTTCGATGACTGAATTATGGAAGGATAACAAATGAGATTTTATTGGCGATAGTTTTGTCGGAAATGATTTTTATCATACTTTTACTTAAACTTTACACCCTTTGATGTTTTCTAAAGCCTGCGAATACGGAATTAAAGCCATGATTTATGTCGGTACTCAATCGCTCAAAGGCGAGCGGGTAAAAATTGGAGAGATCGTGGAGAATGTAGGTTCGCCGGAAGCTTTTACTGCCAAAATTCTGAGTGATTTGGTGAAAAATGGGTTAATAGAATCACTAAAAGGTCCATATGGGGGCTTTTACATTCCATCAGATCAAATGGAATCAATTAAGGTCATCCATATCGTGTCGGTGATTGATGGAGATGCCATCTTTTCCGGCTGCGGACTGGGCCTAAGGGAATGCAATGCCCAAGAGCCTTGCCCCATGCATACTAAATTTGTAAAAATCAGATCAGAATTAAAACAAGCTTTGGCAAGTACCAGCTTATTGGAATTGGCAAATGGAATCAAATCTGGCAAAACTATTTTGGTCCGTTGAGTCAACTTTTTTTTGATCTTATTGTCGATATTTTTGTCGGAAATAAAGTTCAAAAAATCCGTTCCTTTTGAATGAACGCATCCAAGGGAACAGTCTCTATTTTCTTGGTGAAAACGAGCATAGCTGTCTGCCACAGGCTTATCGGAAGCGACACACACTGGGATGCCCCCCCGATAGCTATCGGGGCTTTCGGGGATAATCCATGCGGGATTCTCCCGATCCGCCGAGGTGAACAGGACAGGCTATGTGGGCAATGAAAAAAATATAAATATGAAACGCACTACAATTATTTTATTTCTTTTGGGACTTTCAATCTTTGAGGTCCAAGCCCAAACTGTACCCAACCCAAACACAGCGCAATGGTGGTCAAGTCCGGGAATTATCGGTACAGCTTTGCTCATAGCCATCGTTTCTTTTGTCGCGATTATCATCATTGGATCGAGGCTTTCTACCCTGATCCAACACCTGCAGAAAAAAACGGAATCCAAAAACAAGGAGTCTCTGAAATCCGAATTGATCAATTTGGAAGCAGAAGAATTGGACCTGATTTTAGAAAAACGAAAAGCAGCGAAAACCTACAGTCTGACGGGTAATGAACTCTCCGGCCCGAACTCCATCGACGACGGCCGAGGATTGGTCACCAAAATCACCCATGATCCAGAAAATCCGCTCGTAGATGAAAAAATGAGGGAAACACTCCGCTTAGAAACTCCCGAAGCACTTCGTAACCTATTGATTTGGTACTTGGGGGCCGCAGTTTTTTGGTTGGTTTTTGGAACTCTGGTCGGGCAATATGTCGGAATGAAATTTATCTGGCCGGAAATGGACCAAAGCGCCTGGTTATCCTTTGGCAGACTCCGTCCTGTACACACGAATACAGTCTTTTGGGGCTGGGCATCTTTGGCTATGGTTGGTCTGGGGTATTTTGTTATTTCCCGCACCTCCAACACTTCCATTTTCAGCTACACTGTGGCCAAGGTTGCTTGGTACCTCATGAATTCTGCCGTATTGGTCGGGAATATACTGCTCATGAGTGGGGTGAACAATGGAGGAGGCGAGTATCGGGAATACATCTGGCCTGTGGCCTTACTCTTCGCTTTGGGTTTGATTTTGACATGTTATAATTTCTATAAAACCGTAGCTGACAGAAAGATCTCAGAAATCTATATTTCCAATTGGTACCTGATGGGAGGCCTGATGTGGACCATCACATTGGTAGTGATCGGGTATATGCCTAGCTACCAAGACGGACTGGGCGAAACAGTGATTCAAGGTTATTACATGCATCAGGGAGTCGGCATGTGGTTTATGACCTTTACCCTTGGATTGGTTTACTATTATTTACCCACAGCTTTAAACAAACCCATTTATTCCTACTCTCTAGGGGTCCTGGCATTTTGGACACAGATGCTCTTTTATACATTAATCGGTACCCATCACTTTGTATTTAGTCCCCTACCCTGGTGGCTGCAGACTGTGGCCATCGTATTCAGCGTAGGAATGTTTATTCCGGTACTCGCCGGCACGACCAATTTTCTGATGACGATGAAAGGAAGTTGGAGTGCTATTTCCAAAAGCTACGTTTTGCCCTTTTTCCTGGTAGGCGTGGTGTTTTACTTCGTGGGATCTACACAAGGAAGTCTACAAGCTTTTCGTCTGACCAATTTTATCTGGCATTTTACGGATTTTAATGTAGCCCATTCGCACATGACCATGTATGGGATCATCACATTTCTTCTATGGGCGTGTATGTATTCTATAGTACCAAAAGTCACCGGAAATGAACCTCCAGGTTTGGGAGTAGGCATTCACTTTTGGATGGCGTTTGTAGGGCTTTTTGCCTATATGATCTCCTTGATGGCAGGAGGCACGCTTCGGGGTTTGAGCTGGATAGAAGGAGAACCATTCATCCAATCAGTCGTCTTAATGCAGCCCTATTGGGTTTGGAGGGCGATTGGTGGGTCTTTGATGTTTGTCTCGCACTTGGTATTTGCCTATAATTTTTATGAAATGGCAAAAAAAGACAAACGTCCCCCTGTCCGACCTACCACTCCATTTTCTTCTGCTCAAGCTTAACTGATTCTGCCATGTTTGACTTTCATAAAAATCATAAACTCCTCTTTGCAACCGCATTTCTTGGTTTCGTGATGCTGAGTACTGTCATCTCAATTATACCTGCCCTGCAAATGCAGGAAGTCAAGCCTCTACCCGGGATGAAAGACTTAAACTCCGAAGAACTAAAAGGTTTACGGGTCTACGTCTCCGAAAACTGTATGGCTTGCCATACGCAGCAAGTCCGAAATATCGAAATGGACCAAGTTTGGGGCCAAAGACCCTCTTTAGCCTCCGATTATTACTACAGCAAAAAGCGCTTGGATCTCTGGCGCCAATCCCCATCACTCCTGGGAAGTGAGCGAACTGGCCCCGACCTCACTGAGGTGGGCAAAAGACAGCCCGGACAAGAATGGCACCTTCTCCACCTTTACAATCCGCGAATTGTGGTCAAGGAATCAATTATGCCGGCTTACCCTTGGCTTTTTGAAGAAAAATCACCTGCCATGGTCACTCAAAAAGATGTGCTGGTGCCCGTATCCGATGATTTGCTTAAAAACCCTGGCTACAAGCTCGTTGC
This sequence comes from Algoriphagus sp., assembly GCF_030694375.1. Classification (GTDB taxonomy): domain Bacteria; phylum Bacteroidota; class Bacteroidia; order Cytophagales; family Cyclobacteriaceae; genus Algoriphagus. The sequence goes on along the minus strand of NZ_JAUXYL010000020.1, from coordinate 105,674 downwards.
CAAACCGGAGGCCATGGCCCTGATCGCCTATCTTCAGTCACTAGTCCAAATCGATGTCGGTCAAAACCTGGGCCCGGACTTTATCCCTTCCACACGAAAAAAGAAAAATCAGGCGGATGGACAAGAATCACTTGATCTGATCGGAGTTCAGCTCTATGCAGAAACCTGCGCAGCCTGTCACCAAACATCAGGAGAGGGAATCGCAGGGGCTTTTCCTCCGCTGGCAGGAAGCAAAATTGTCAACGACCCTGATGCCAATATCCTCGTGCAAATCATTCTGTCCGGTTACGATGCGAGGCCTGAATTCGGCGCAATGCCCGGATTTGCCAATCTTCTGACCGATGAAGAAATCGCTGCCATTGCCAATCATGAGCGAAACAGCTGGGGAAATAAGGCTCCTGCGGTGACACCCGGGCAAGTCGCAGAAATCCGAAAATTTATCCAAAAACAATAATCCCTACACCATGCAATCCTCAGAAATCAACCTCGAATCCCTTATCACTGCTTCCCCTCAAGAAGGAAGGGATCTGGCCATCAAGCTTTCCCGAAAATCCATTGCAGCGATCCAAACCAATCCGGATGTGCGAAAAAAACTACGTGCGGATTACGCCGAAGACACCGCTCAGCTTATTGCCTCAGCACAAGTCATTGCCTTGGAATTTCAAACCATCGCCAGGGCAAATAACTACTGGAAACCATGAAAAAATATATGCTCTGTTTTTTGATTTTTTTTACATCGGTACTTCAGGTCTTGGCATGTGAGGTATGCAAGCGAAATCAGCCGGAGTTACTTCAGGAAATCAGTCACGGTACCGGTCCACAGGCAGAAAGCGACTATTACATCATAGGTTTGGCAGTCATACTCGTGGTACTTACGCTGATTTTCAGTCTCAAATACCTGCTTAAACCCGGAGAGCGAAATCCAAATCATATCAAAAACATCATTCTAACTCAACAGCCTGACCTATGAATGACAATCGAAAAATCCGTGTTTTTCTAGATGAGGATCCGGTGCCTTTTGCAGAGTTTAGTCCTCCGGTAAAATTTGTTTTGGACACCACAAAAATCCCGGACGGCAAGCATCAGTTACGAATTGTGGCCCAGTCAACATCGGGTAAGGAAGGGATCAAAACAGTTTCTTTCGAGGTTAGAAACGGCCCTTCAATCTCAGTATTGGGGCTACATGATGGAGAGGTAGTCACCGATCAGGTACCCGTCACCATCAATTCCTATGGCAGTGAGCGCAATGATTTCTTCCTGATCAGAGGATCTGAGACCCCCAAAGGAATTCCGGCCTGGGTCTGGGCCACAGTGATATCCTTTGTCGGATTTGCCCTCTTTTACTTTATCATGTACTGGAATCCGGATCAATATAAATCCTTCTTCTAATGAACAAATCAGACATCACCACCCTGAGCGATATCAAGATTCTAGTTGACAGCTTTTATGGGAAAGTACGAAAAAACGAAATGCTGAAAGATATTTTCAACTCGGTGATTGAAGAGCGATGGCCGGAGCATTTGGAGAAAATGTATCGATTCTGGCAGACCGTCTTATTGGACGAACACACCTATTATGGCAGTCCATTTACACCACATGCCCATCTTCCCGTGGACAAAGCTCACTTTGAGCAATGGATTGAGTTGTTTTTTGAGACGGTGGATGAAAATTTCACCGGAGAAAAAGCTGATCGGGCCAAATGGCAGGGACAACGAATGGCGGAAATGTTTCATTTCAAAATCAATTATTACCAGACTTCCACTGTGGATCCCATCCTGTAATCAAATTAAATCAAGTCACCAACCATGGAAAACAAAGCTCCACTCAAGCGCCATCCCGCTCTCCACCACCTCAGCCACGATCACCATCACGGCTTATTGCTGTGCTGGAAAATCCGTCAGGGATTCAAATTAGAAATAGAGTCTGAGCGTATTAAAATCTATTGCGTATGGTTTTGGGAAAATCATTTGGAAACCCATTTTGAAGAGGAAGAAAAAGTCATATTTCCAGTACTCTCAGCAGAAAATTCCATGATCAAACAAGCCTTGAGTGAGCATAAACGCCTGCGAAAGTTATTTTCAACATGGGAGAATCCGGAAAAAACGCTTGGCCAAATCGAGGAAAAACTGGAAAAACACATCCGGTTTGAGGAGCGCGTTCTTTTCCCTCTAGTCCAGGAAAAAGCTACAGCGGAACAACTCCAAGCCATTTCTGCTCATGGAGTGAAGGAGAAATTTGAGGAAAATAACAGTGATCCATTTTGGATTGGGTCTGCTTAACGAATCTCCCCAAACTGGATTTTACACATGGAATTGAATTACCTTGTAGAGAATAAGCAAAAATGACAGCCCTGAAATTTTTTCTGCAGTAATCAAGCTAAAAATGAGTAGGAGAAGCCAATTCATGTTGCTTAAAAAGATACAGGAAGTTCTAACAATCCTCACTCCTCATCTATTCGCCAAAAGCTAGGCTTTTTGATTAAGATCGGTCATTAGTCACAAATCATAGTCACCAAACTTTAATTCCTCCAAACTCCCAATTCGGTATTTAAGACTTGCTTTTTACTTTCTCCCAGCTCGCCAAGGGTTAGCTTATCTCCCCGGAAATGCTGCAAGTAATACGTACGGGAATAGCCCTTGCCCCTCAGCCAGGTTTTCATGCTCTGAAGATCCAAGGTTGTCAATTGTTTCGAATGAACTGTAGTCCTCACTTCAAATCGAACGGTGGAATCCAAAAGGTTTTCCAGAGATTTTTCGAATGCACAGAAAAGATCAGAACGGGTAACTTTCCAGTAGTTCTCAGGCAAAGCCTTAAAGTCCAAGGCTACATAGTCTACCAAGTTTTCCTCCACCAACTGGCGAAGTACATCCGGACGACTGCCATTGGTGTCGATCTTCAATTCAAAACCCATTTTTTTTATTTCTCTGGCAAATGGAATCACCTGCGGATGAATGGTGCATTCTCCTCCACTGAATACTACTCCATCCAATAGGCCCCTACGGGAAAGCAAAAATTCTTGCACGTGGCCCCAACTCAACTTCCCCTTCCCGAGGACAATCTCGGGATTATAGCAATAGCTGCAGCGCATGTTGCAGCCGGCAAACCAAAGGATGCAGGCCGTGCGATCGGGGAAATCAAGAAGGGTAAAAGGGGAGATACTGAAAACAGGCCTCCCCTTTTCCAGGCTACTCGACAAAGTGGGTACGCTGCTTGTGTTCACCTTTTTTACCGATGTTGAAGCTTTCCACGGGTCTGTGATAGCCCATTACCCGGGTATATACAAGGCATTTTGTGCGTTTTTCCTCATGATTTTCGAGTAAAGACTTGGTGTTGATTTGTTCAGTGCTTGTCTGCATGGTGTATTGGATTTTGGTTTAAATCATTCAAAAGGGCTTCGTCACATGTTGGACAGTACTCATGCTCTCCATTGAGGTAGCCATGAATCGGACAGATGCTGAATACCGGAGTCACGGTGATGTAAGGAAGCTTAAAGTTGGAAAGGACCTTTTTGACCAATCGACGGCAGGCTTCAGGCGAGGAAATTTTTTCCCTCATGTACAAGTGCAGGACTGTGCCTCCGGTATACTTGCATTGGAGCTCATCCTGAAGGAAAAGTGCCTCAAATGGATCGTCGGTATAGTCCACCGGGATTTGGGAGCTGTTGGTGTAATAAATATTTTCACCCATTCCTGCCTGGATAATCTCCGGAAAACGCTTCTTGTCTTCCTTGGCAAATCGGTAAGTGGTACCCTCTGCAGGCGTGGCCTCAAGATTATAGAGGTTACCGGTTTCCTCCTGAAATTCCTTCATTCTTCGCCGTACATGCTCCAGAAGTTCTGAGGCGATTATTTGACCAAAATTTCCCGTGATATCTTCATCTCCTTCCGTGAAATTGAGGATCATTTCATTGAGTCCGTTGACTCCGATAGTGGAAAAATGATTTCGGAAATGTTTCAGATAGCGCTGGGTATAGGGATATAGTCCCCGATCATACATGTCCTGAATAAAGACTCTTTTCTTTTCCAAGGTTGATTTGGCAATCCGCATGAGGAAATCCAATCGCTCGAATAAGGCAGTTTTATTTCCTTGATACAAATAGCCCAGTCTAGCCATATTGATCGTCACCACGCCAATACTACCTGTCATTTCTGCACTCCCAAAAAGTCCATTTCCCCTTTTTAACAATTCTCTCAAATCCAATTGAAGTCGGCAACACATGGACCGGACAGCATTGGGCTTGTAGGCATGGGGATTTTCGACTCTTTGTCCATTTTCATCTACAGTGTATTGACTTCCGATGAAATTCTGGAAATAAGAGGACCCGATTTTGGCTGTGTTTTCAAAAAGCAAGTCCGTATTGGGACCATGCCAGTCAAAATCTTCGGTAATGTTAACAGTGGGAATAGGGAAAGTAAACGGCTGCCCATTGGCATCTCCTTCGGTCATGATCGTGTAATAGGCCTTGTTGATCAGATTCATTTCCACTTGAAAATGCTTGTAGGTCAATTCTTCCAAAGAATTCACGCCTCGCTTTTTAGCCTTTTCCATCAGCAAATCCGAATCGATACCCATGAAAAGGTGCAGGTCATTTTTAGTCGGCATTTGGTCTTTGAGATCCTCAGGAACAACCCAATCCAGCGTCACATTGGTGAAAGGCGATTGGCCCCAGCGTGCGGGCACATTGAGGTTATAGACAAATGAGCGTACGGCTTTCTCAATATCTTTATAGGAAAGCTGATCCTTGAAAACATACGGTGCCAAATAGGTATCAAATGAACTAAATGCTTGTGCCCCCGCCCACTCACTTTGCAATATTCCCAGGAAATTGGCCATTTGCCCCAAAGCCTCCCGAAAGTGGGAAGGAGGCTTACTTTCGACCCTACCACGCACGCCGTTGAAGCCCTCATTCAATAATCCTCTTAGGCTCCATCCTGCGCAGTAGCCTGTGAGGCAATCCAAGTCATGGATGTGAATGTCTCCATTGCGGTGGGCATAGCCTTCTTCTTTGCTGTAAACTTTATCCAGCCAGTAGTTGGCGATGATTTTTCCAGCCACATTGTTGACCAGTCCGGCATTGGAATAGGAGGTATTGGCGTTGGCATTGATTCGCCAATCGGATTGACTGATGTATTCTTCGATAGTCTGTGTGCTGTCCACTAAGGTCGTTTCCTCATTAAGTCCTGCCACATGCTCCCGCTGCATTTTACGGGTATGGCGATAGAGCATAAAGGAGCGCATTACATCAAAGTATCCTGCGGCAAAAAGTTCTTTTTCAATAAGATCCTGGATTTCTTCAACAGCCCAGACAGTCTTTGATTCAAGATGACGGAGTATTTTGTTGAAAATGGACAGGTCATAAGTAATTGAAACAGATTGAAAACCCTTCTTCAGGGCATCTTCAATTTTATAAGGAGCAAATGGTGCGTATTCTCCATTGCGCTTGATGACAAAGTGATCCATAGATTGAGGGTTTTGGGAGAAATTAGACAAAGTAATTTTAGAGAAAAAAACAGGCCACCAAGTCAATTTTCGAGGTAATAATGCTCAGGGTTTCAAGTGATTTAAATCATACTTTTTTGTCCGAAATAAAAAATAGTTTACTGAATCAAATTCTCTTTTATTGGATATATTTATCTTTTTATATGCGATACCTCACAAGTTGGAGTGATGATTTCAATTACCAAAAAAATTGAGTTTGAAGCTGCGCATCGGCTCAGCTCCTATGATGGACCCTGCCGAGAAATTCACGGCCACACCTATAAATTAGAGGTGACTGTATCCGGGCAGGATCTGAATGAAACCGATATGATCCTGGACTTCAAAACCCTCAAAAAAATTATTAAAACAGCCATTTTGGATCAGTTTGATCACTCCTTAATCCTGAAGGATAATACAGAAAACCGATTGTTTTTAACTAATTATCCGGGAAAAATCTTTTGGATGGAAACCGAACCCACTGGAGAGCGAATGATTCTGGTGATGGTGCAACTTATTCATTCCCTGCTCCCTCAAAGCATCCGATTGGATCAGGTGGTGCTTTATGAAACGAGTAATTCTTATCTAACCTGGAAAAATAATAAGGGATAATTTTGTCCTTTATTATTTTCTTTATTAACTTTAGCCAATCAAGGGCTTTACCAGCTCTTTTTCTCACATTATTTACCGGATATTCTTATCCTTTTTTATGGAAAAATTAAGCCAGCTAACAATCAGCGAAATTGTCGCCAGAGACTACCGCTCAGCTTTAGTGTTCAGAACCTTTGGGATTGACTTTTGCTGCAAGGGGGATCAGACTATCGGAGAAGCCTGCTTGGGAAAAAGCATTAACTCCAGGGATTTGCTTGAAAAACTTTTGGAGGCCTTGACCTCTCCGGCAGAAGATAGTTTTGACTTCAAAAGCTGGCCTTTGGGATTATTGACCAATTATATCGAAACCAAACACCATGCGCTGATCCAGGAAAGAGTGCCGATGATCCGCAAATTCCTCAAGCGGGTAGAAAAAATACACGGAGCACAAGATCCCCGCCTGAAAAAGGTTCGGAGGATTTTCGAAAAATCCTCCGAAGATCTTCAATCTCATCTCGAAAGAGAAGAACTTATCATTTTCCCCTACATCCGAAAAATAGCCGGTGCTGAAGATCGTAAAACTTTAATCCTGAGCGACTCCTATGAAAGGATCCGAGAAATCATTACCCAACTCATGACTGAACATGAGCAGGAAGGTGAATATCTGGAGCAAATACGAATATTGACCAATAACTACAGTCCACCGGAATATGCCAGTAATACATATAAGGTAGCTCTTGCTATGCTGGAAGAGTTTGACATGAATATGCAGAAGCACATGCACTTGGAGCGTAACATCCTGTTTCCCGGAGCGCTTGAGCTCAGCCAATCCAATACAGATTCCAAAAGTTCCCGCTGATATCATTTGAGATGAATTCCTTTTCTCTAAAGCCATTTTACTTAATTCCGCTAGTATTACTGGCCTTGCTGACCGGAATCTCCGGAGGATGGATCAGACTGGGAAGCATGACATTTGCCCTCGCGAGTGGAGCCTCCAATCATGGGCTTTTGATGGTTGGGGGATTTTTGGGCACATTGATTTCAATAGAACGGGCCATGGTCATGAAAAAAAGGATCTGGCTGATCATTCCCCTTTTAACTGGTCTTTCCAGCATATTCTTTCTGATTAATCTGGACCAAGCGGGCATGGGAGCCCTATTGGCCGGATCTTTTGGACTGAGTATGATCATGCATTTTCAGACCATTCGACACCCTTTTTTCCACAGTATTCTCCTCTACCTGGGAGCTGTTTGCTGGTTTATCGGAAATTTTCTTGCCTGGCATTTTGGGATGATTGCTGCAGGAAGTACTTGGTGGATTGGATTTTTGCTTTTCACAATCGTCGGAGAACGATTAGAGTTAAGCCAGTTTCTACCCGTACCCACCTGGTCCAAGCAGGCCTTGGGCATACTCCTGAGTTTATTTTTCATCGGTCTAGTCCTACCCTTTCACGGTATCGGAAATGAAGTAATGGGAATGGCAGGGCTACTGATCTCCGTGTGGCTGTTAATTTTTGACATGGCAAAAGTTGCCGCAAAGAAAAAGGCTCAATTCCGATACATCGGTGTAGGACTTCGAGTCGGATATCTCTGGCTAGGAGCTCAGGGATTGATCTTGCTATTCATGGAAAGTCACCCGCTATTTTATGACCTGGTACTTCATACTTTCTTCTTGGGATTCACTTTTTCCATGATTTGGGCACATGCACCGATTATTTTCCCGACCATTTTTGGAATCCGGGAGACGCCATATCATCGTCTGCTATGGTGGCCATGGAGTCTTTTTCAGCTGACATTATTGGGAAGAATCGGATTTGCACTGACCAAAAATTACGAATGGAGAAAAATCATGGGCGTCAGCAACGGCTATCTTATTCTGGTGATGTTTGCATTGATGGCAGGAATAGTGATTTGGAAAATCAAATTCATATCCACCAACCCACGCGAAAGTGATCAAAATCACACACGCTCCAATTCACAAAATTCAACTTTGCGAATTAATGCCTAAAGGCCTCCTACATATTGCCTTCTCACTACTGATTCTTCTCAATGGGATGGGCTATACCTTTATCCAAGCCCAATTTCTCCTTCAGCGAAAAGAGATAACCGCTATATACTGCATCAACAAAGACAAACCCGAACTTAAATGTGAGGGGAAATGCGAACTCAGCAAGCGACTCAGTGAAGCAAAAGACAAAAGAGGAGAAGCTGAAGAAGTGACTCTGGAAGAACTTTCCTTAAGCTATATAGCCGCCCAACTTCCAATTGAAATCAGCGGCAAACCTACTCCTGCCCCAAAACAGTTAGACACTTTTTATCGGTTTTGGATACCTTCAACTGAATCAGGAGATTTTTTCCATCCGCCCACCGGCTGATTTTTTTTATTGGGCTGACTATTGAGTCTGTCCACGTTTTTCCCAATTCACTTAATCAAATTGTTATGAAGACTATAATTCAGGCTTCTGGGAAGATATTCCTTGCCCTGACCATTCTATTTCTAATTAATTCATTCGCTTACGCACAACAATCCTCAACTATTAAGTTTCTTGATCAAAAATCTAAAGAACCCATAATCGGATTAAATTATAGGTATGGATTTCAAAGAGGGATCTCCGACGAGACCGGCACCGTCACCCTACTACCAGACACAGAATCCACGCTTTTCCTAAGCCACATCAGCTATGGAACCTGGAGCCTCGATCCTATGGAGGTCAAAAACGCCTTTGAAGCGAAGCAGACATTTCGGGAAGAGTCCTTTCACGGACTCCAGCCGGTGTCAGTCATCTCCCTGAAAATGTCTGAGGACAAGGATCAGAAAATCATGATTTCAGACCATGAACGTCTTCACCATGATGCGGGGGCTATATTAGCCTTGAATCCGGCCATTTCGGGAATCCGAAAAGGGGGTAATTTTGGCTTTGACCCCGTCTTGAGAGGATTCAAGTACGACCAACTCAATGTGGTCATCAACGGGATACAAACTGCCAACGCCGCCTGCCCCAACCGGATGGACCCTCCCACATCCCAGGTTGCACTTAACCGCATCCGTGAAGTGGAAATTCTCAAAGGCCCACATGCACTTCGGTATGGAATCGGTCTAGGAGGCACAATCAATTATATTCAGGAAAGTCCCGATTTCAGGGGTCAGTCCGGTATGTATGGCCGATTTTCATCTATGTTTGAATCCAATGGAGAGGTGTGGAGAAATGAAGGAAGGGTAGGTTTTCAGGGCAGCAACTATGATGTCGGAATTTTAGGCAGCTATTCCACTGGAAACGATTATTTGGATGGAAATGGAATTCCTGTCCCCTCTGGCTTTGAGCGGGGAACTTTTGGAATCTACGCCGATGTCTTAGCCGGCAAAAAGGACCTCTTGCAATTTTCAGTAAATCGAAACTTTGCGAGAGACGCAGATTTCCCTTCGCTTGGAATGGATCTACGGACTGATGACACCTGGATGGGAAGTCTGAAGCATACCCGGACATTCACCGGTCAGCCCTTAGTTCAGTGGACAAATTCGGCCTATTTCACCCGTGTGGACCACCTCATGGACAATCTATTGAGAGAAACAACCCCTCGCATGATGAACGCCAGCACTCCGGCCATTACTCAAAACTGGGGCTTGCGGACAGAAGGAGAATGGAGGATGTCCAGGGGAAAACTGTTTGCCGGATTGGATTATAAGCAGGAAGCTGCGGATGGTACACGAAGCCGGGAAATCCTGATGGGCCCCATGAAAGGAAAGGTCTTTTATGATAATCTCTGGCAGGACGCCCAAATCAGCAAAACCGGGGCCTTTGCCAATTACCTATTTCCGATAGGAAGCACTGTTTTTACCGCTTCCGGGAGATTGGAAATCAATCAAGCGATAGCCAACAACCCCGCTGAGGAATTTACCCAACTCCATGCTAAGCTGGACAACACTCAACTCAATCCCGGAATCAGTATTGGAGCCCAAAAAGAGCTCGGGAAATCCTTCAGTCTTGGGATTTGGGCGGCGGGTGTACGTCGAAGCGGAAGCTTATTGGAACGGTATATCAACTACCTCGCAGTTGGATTGGATCCATGGGAAATGGTAGGCGATCCCACGATCAAGCCTGAAACAAACTACGAGCTGGACTTGGTATTGGGCTATGAGCGGGATAAAATTGCTGTAGAACTGACCCTGTTCGGATCTTATCTGGATGATTACATTTCTTCAGTGAAAACCGACCTCAAGCCAAGGCTAGCTACTAGTCCGGGAGTCAGACAATACGTTAACCTGGACGAAGCCTTCAAATCCGGTGCAGAGTTATCCTTCAGGCAAACTCTGACTTCCCAAATCAGTCATTCTCTCCAGTTTGCCTATACCTATGGCAAAGATTTGGATCTGGATGCTCCACTGCCAGAGATTGCTCCCTTGGATGTGCGCTACCGACTGGCAGGGCATTTTCTGGATGGCAAACTACACACCGGAGCCAGTCTCCGCTTTGTAACAGTCCAAAATCGAGTTTCTGAGGTATTTGGAGAAAGAACCACTCCCGGATTCACTTTGCTGGATCTAGACGTAAGTTATCCCCTTGGCAAAATGCTCCTCATCAAAGGGGGCGTTCAAAATCTCCTGGATGAAACCTTTTACGAACACTTGTCACGCCCAATAGGCTTGGATAAAAGTCCGATGTATGCGCCGGGAAGAAACTTCTTTGTAATGGTTAGTTTTAAGTTTCCATGATCGTCTATAATAAAAAAAGTCAGACCTATCGGGTTTTGAAATCCTTATAGGTCATATTTGAAAAAAAGCGGCTTGAATTCTATTTCAAGCCGCTTTTTTTTTAGTGTCAAGAACTCCTCTTTAATCATGCCTAGCCCCTTCCATGACCTTAAAAATATGAAGCAAAGCAGGGAAAACCGCATCCATGGATTCTGAGGCTCCATTTGTGGACCCGGGAAGCCCCAATACCAGCGTATCGCCTATCAAGCCGGCCACTGAACGGGAAAGCATGGAATACGGCGTCCGCTGTTGCCCATAATTTCGGATGGCTTCCTCGATGCCGGGAATTCTTCTTTCTAAAATCCCTTCCAAAGCTTCCGGGGTCACGTCTCGCGGCGAAAGCCCTGTGCCACCTGTAAAAATCACCAAATCCATTTTTTCGCCAACAAATTGGGCGCAAAGTTGCCGAATCTGATCCTTCTCATCTGGAATGATCCGGTAAACGGGTACATGAACTCCTACTTTCTCCAATTTTTCTTTGACCACAATCCCTGCCCGGTCACCTTTTTTACCCGCCGAAATGGAGTCTGAACAAACAATGACGGCTGCTCGCAGGGACTGATCCAGATCCTTTTTACGATCAGACTTCCCTCCTTTTTTCTCTACCAATTTGATCTGCTCAATGCTAATTTTTTTATCGATAGGCTTTAGCATGTCGTATATGGTCAAAGCAACCACCGACGCAGCATGCATGGCTTCCACTTCCACTCCTGTTTTATAAATCGTGTGGATCTCCACAAAAACGGTCACTTCCATCACTCCTACTTCATAAGAAATCGCAGTGAATTCGACAGGAAGCGGATGACAATCCGGGATCATGTCTGCCGTCCGTTTAGCCGCAAAGAGCCCAGCCACACGGGCACATTCGAGTACATTGCCCTTAGGAACCGTATGATTATGGATGGCTTGAATAGTTCCTGGTAAACTCACCTTAACAATCGCCTGAGCAATGGCTTTTCGCAGGGTAGTACTTTTATTCGTGATGTTGACCATTTAAATGGGGTTAAGATTTTTGGATGATATCAAATCCTGAATAAAGTCTTTGAGATGTTCGATTTCCACGTGATCCATCAGGACGATTTTGTACCATTCGTTTGATTCATCATGACTCTTGGGAACCAAGTTGTATTTGTGTGCCAATTCTGCCGAGATGGCCTCTGCATGAATAGTCACAATGTTCATTTCGGGCTCACGGAAATAAGAGATCCCCAATTGGTCTAGCTGTCGGCAAAGCCAATTGGTTCGCATCTTGATTACGGAGATCTTCTCAAACCATTTGTGGGGGCCATAAGTGGTCAAAATCACCCATACTGCAACGGCATTGGCTCCGGACCTGCTACCGCAAAGGGTTAGATCCATTCCTTCCACATACTTTGCCTCATCAGTGAGCACATTTTCCATCAGCCCTTTTCGGCAAACAAAAATACCTGTTCCATAGGGAGCCTGAAGCATTTTATGGGCATCAATGGTTAGCGAAGAAATATCAGGATTGGTAAAATTGATTTCGTTTTCAAAATCACCAAAAGGATACACAAAGCCCCCATAGGCCCCGTCTATATGAAGCCTGAACGGCAATTGGTATTCTTTAAGAATCCGGGTGTATTTTTTGGGATCATCCACCGAGCCAAACATCGTAGTACCCATATTCGACACCACAATGAAGTATTTTTTGCCCTTAGCCAAAGCTACCCTGACCGAATCCCGTATTGCCGATTCTTGAAGTTCACGAGTTTCAAAATCAACAGGCACTTTGATCCAGTCCAACATCAGCAAGTTAGAAGCCTTGGGAATGGAATAATGGGTATCCTCGGATGCCAGAATGATTATTTCCCCCAGCTTGGCTTGATGATGTTTGATAAACTCGTTTCGGTAAATCCAAATCGCCTGTGCATTGGCCTCAGTCCCTCCGGGAGATATGTATCCATCATACTGCCCTTCCTCAATTTGAAAAAGGTCTACGGCAATCATATTCAGGACATCCCGCTCAATGGCCTGTGTGCCTTTAAATGCAAACTCAGAGGTACCAAAGGTATGGCAACCGATATGGTTTGGATTGGCGATATAAGTACTCAAAACAGGCATCTCCCTCAAAAAAAGAGATTCATTGGAAAAAACTTTCTCATCTAATCGAGAGGCTGGGTAACCCAGATTGGCATCTTTGGAGAAATCCACGTTATCTTTCAGTGCCTCCTGAACCCGACTCAACCGTTCCTCGGATGTGAGCTTTTTCCAAAATTTCATTTGAATGCGCATGGTTTATAATTTATTTGGTTTCCCATGGATCATTTCAAGCCATTCTTGAATGTCCGCTGGGGTATTAAAGTTTACGATCGCCTTTTCTGTATCTGAAAGTAATTCATCCCACAAGATCACCTGATGGACTCCTTCGGAAATGAAGTTTTGAAGTTTAAGTAAATTTAAATCTAGGTGTCGTTTCAATTTCATCTTGACTGATACCGGATATATTCCTGGAAAGGGATGCGATTCCCCGGATTGTTGCCCAAAAAGTACGGTGTCCGATTTGGCTCTTTCCAGCAAGTTGGAAATAATACTTTTTGAAAGGAATGGAGAATCACAGCTCAAAATCAAACAATTATCGGATTTGGAGTAGCACAAAGCGGTGAAAATTCCGCCCAGAGGCCCTTTATCTTTTACTAAATCCGGATAAACCGGAACTCCAAAAACTTCATACCTTGACTCATTGGAAATGATCGATACCGGCAATTCCAATTCCTGAAGGGTTTCCAGAAGATACGAAATCATGGGTTTACCCTCTAAGATGACCAAACCCTTATCCTCACCCATTCTGCTGCTTTTGCCGCCAGCCAGAATGAATACGGAAATAGATTTATCTACTAATGTCATTATTTCACTTCCTTAAAGGCGGACTCCAATAAACCTGTTTTTATTATTGGGACGGAAAATCAACATAATATAGGCCCAATCCTGATTGTTTTTCGGATTAGAAACCTGGGTAAGTTCCTTGAAACTTTCAGCTGCGAAGAAGGCACTGTAGCCACCTTGCAGCGAAACAGCCTCATTGATAATCAGTCCAAAAGAAAGGTCTAACTCCGATCCCAAGTACTTATAAGCACCGGAGGCCAGGGATTGTTGGGTCCAAAAAAAGTGATAATCCGCCTGAATCCAGAGTTTTGGATTTGGGATAAATCTCCCTTTCAGATATGCATCCTGCAAACCCACCGATTGCTTATATGGCCCTCCGACATAGAAATAGTCCATGAAACCATTAAAAAGGTGATTGGTGCCGTATTGTGGTAAGAAAGACCGGTCCTTTTCCTCTCCGTTTTTCGAGCCACTGAGGATTTCACCACCCAAGGCAAACTCCAGTTTTTTGTTTTTTGCTGAGTCCAAGGTGAACTCCCTTTTAAGATCCACTCCTACATTCCAGCCTGAAATCGGGAGTTGATCGAAATTCTCACCGGTTTGCATATAAGCAAAACCACTTGTTTTCAGCATTTTGGGGCTCCCAAACTGAAAACTAGAAAGACCGAATGTCTGCCTAAAAAAAACCTCTCCGGTATTTTCTCGTCCCTCATTCCAAAAAAGCAGGGAAAAGGGAACAGCTCCCGAACCTGTCTCATAGCGGACAAATTGGGCCGTTTTATATTGATTAGGCTGCTCGTAAGTGGTCTCCGAAAGCCGGGCAGTTTGCTGATTAAAAGCCGCACCAACATGGAGCTTTGAAAATTCATTTTCGAAACGTAAAAGAGCCAGATCATGTGACCTTGCTTGCAATGCCCAATCTACATTTCCCAAAAAACGGAAATTATCATAGTTGAGCTCCTGTCTTCCTACTTTCAAAGACCACTTGGGATTGAACTTGACCAATCCCCAAGCCTCATGAACGGAAAGAAAACCGTCACTTACATTCAATTGGCTGGTACTTCCCCAAGTCCTTACATCCTGCACACTCATAAAAAAGCTGAAATCATCATGCAGGTACTCAGCCTGCATTCTTGCCCGGTGAGCCAGTAAAAAAGCAGGCTTTTTATCATACTCAATAGGTTGAAAAAAACCGTTTCGATATTCTCCCCGGACGACATATTGCCCATTGAATGAAAACTGGGCATTTGCCATATGGAAAAACCCAAACATCCAAAAAACCACAAGGAAACTCCATTTTGATTTCACAATCTTAGCTTTAGTGATGATCTATTTTATCTGCCAAATCAGGTGCTTTTGACTTGAGCATATTTTTGGTGACAACAGACATCCACCATAAGCAGCCAATTGAAATCACTAACATCAACATCCAGCTGCTCGTCCAAATTCCTGTACCTTCTAAGAGATAGCCAAAAAGAATCGGGCAAAAGAATCCACCAAGCCCTCCGATTACACCTACCATTCCCCCCACAACCCCGACTTCATTAGGGAAATAGTCAGGAATAAACTTATAAACGGATGCTTTCCCGATTCCCCATACAATTCCCACGAGCAAGGTAAGCACAGCAAACACCCACATATTAGCCTCAAAATTGATCCTTGTTATCCCTTTTACAACAAGTTGCTTTTTTTCCACTTCATCCCCTGCTTTCACGACTGGTTCTTGCCAGGAAGATTTTTGGGGGAAGATGGGGGTATTCACCGACTGGACTTGGTCTGAGGAAGTCATTGGGGAAAAAGAATAGGTCTTTCCATTGTCCATGACGATTTCATCAGATGCTACCTCAGCGACAATTCCCTTTTGAGTGGCATTGATTCCTTTTCCGGGAGAGAAAATTTCCATTTTAGGAACCATCAGTAAGGCGCTGATCACTATTGACCATTTGAAGACTCCAAACATGACCTTTCTCGCACCAAATTTATCACTCATCCAGCCTCCCAAAGCCCGGATAATTCCGGAAGGAAGACTGAATAAAGAAGCAAATAACCCAGCAATGACCAAACTTGTCCCGTAGACATTGGTGAAATAGGGCACCAACCATTGAGAAAAGGCAACAAAACATCCAAAAACAAGGAAATAATACAGTCCAAATCTCCACACACGGATATTTCCCAATGGCTTGAGCGTTTGGGCCATAGTTCGGGTGGATAGAGCAGGTTTTTTATTTTTTGCCAAAAGGGCAAACAGCACGGCCATCGTAACTAAAACCGCGGCATAGATCATCGGTAGCGTCTTCCATGCTTCCGGATTTTGCCCGTTTTGAGTGAAGGAATTAAGTAAGGTGGGCGCTAGCAAGGTGGTAATCGCAGCACCTGCATTTCCTGCCCCAAAAATACCCAAGGCTCTTCCCTGCCAATGCTTTGGATACCATACGGAAGTGTAACCAATTCCCACTGCAAAACCTGCCCCAGCAAGCCCAAATCCAAAACTCATCAAGGCGTACCAAGTAAATGAACTTGTAAAACTCAGGAGAAACATGGGGACCGAAGTCAATAGAAGCAGGCCCACAAAAATCCATTTCCCGCCGTATTTGTCGGTAAGGATCCCTATGGGTAGCCTCATCACCGAACCAGTTAGAATCGGGATTCCCAAGAGCCAGCCGATCTGAACTTGGCTCCAATTAAAGATTCCATTATCCACCAAGTAGGTGACCATGACCCCGTTGAAGGTCCATGCTGCAAAGCAAAGCGTAAAAGCGAGGGTATTTAAAATCAAAATCCGGTGTGCACCGGCCGGGATAGGTTCGTTCATGGTCCAGCTGGTTCAATCCTACTTTTTCATTTTCCTTTTGATTGGTTCCGGCAAGTACTTCAAGAGCCAGAATGAAGCAAAGGCAAATACCAGAGACCCTAGAGCGGTTGTAATCGCAAAATTGAGATTTTCCTGAAGGGCATTATTGAGTGCCCCGAATAGAAACCAAATCTGAATCGTGACAAAAAGGATCAACAGAAAAATAATCCCTGTCATCAGCGTGTTGGTCTTATTGGGATGTGCCTCGTTTTGAGATTGTCTGAAATCACTCATAGCTTTTTGAGATTAGGTTTGTTGGGCTTTAACAAATACTTGACCTTCACGGATCACCACTTCCAGTTGGGGCAGAGGTCTAGGAGGCGGTCCCTGAATTACGTCGCCGGTGCGGGGATTAAAATAGCCCTTATGGCAAGGACACTCAATCTGACCGAGGTCATGACGGTACTTCACAGCACAGGATAAGTGGGTACACTTTTGTTCAAAAGCTCTCCATTCTCCATTACCGAGGTTGATCAATAAATAAGGGATAGTCTTGGACCCTTCTATTTCAAACATGAATGAATCTCCATCCCCTACTTCACTTTCCATGCAGATGGCATGTTCGCCTTCCAGTGGTTTTTCGGGAAAAGCCAAAGATTTGACTACGATTGCTGTGTTACCAACAGCCAATGCACCTGATAATAAGGTTAGAAATTTTGCAAATTCCCGGCGGGAGACGTGAGTCGCTTCTTTTTGTTCAATTGGAAAATCCTGTTTGCATTTGGGGATTTCTGAATTTGGGTCTTTGGACATAGTGAAAGGAAAATTAATCGTGAATTCTCAGTTCGGTGCTGCCTTTTGGCATCATGATATTGACTTTGGTATTGACTTCTTCCTGACCAAAGAGAAATTTATTGACTGGAGTACTGTTTGGACGGAGTTTTTCGATTTCTTCACGAGTACCATAAAAAAGAGCCTGACTGGGACATACAGTCGCGCACATGGGTTTTTTTCCGGCACTGGTCCGATCATAACACATGTTGCATTTCATCATTAATTCCGCTTTTTCTTCTTTTTTAGGAACTCCAAAAGGACAAGCGAGTACACAATTGGAGCACCCAATGCACCGGGAAGTATTGGCAGTATGCACGACACCAAAATCATCCTTGGTGATGGCGTCTGCAGGACAGACATTGGCACAGACTGGATTGTCGCAGTGCATGCAGACTTGGACAGTGGTCTGCACAGAAACTGCCCGCTCCACATAGTGAATGTGTATCATACTTTCCTGTCCGTTGGTTTCACACTCCGCACAGGCCATTTCACAGGCATGACAGCCAATACAGCGCTGCATATCTACAAAAAACTCCATCTGCTGATTATATTGAGGGTTTTGCATGGTTTGGGTCGTTAGGTTAAAAACTTTGAAAGGCTGATTCTTTGATCTTTATGGAGGCTATTTTGCCCGTTGGCACCAACTTACAGGCACAGACTTTGAACTCAGGAATTTTACTCACCGGATCTAGGGTTCCGATTGTCAATTGGTTAGCAGATTGTTTCCCCCCCCAGTGGTAAGGGATGAAAACAGTATCCTCACGGATAGTCTCAACCAATTGGGCTGGAAATACCGCTTCTCCTCTACGGGTTTTGACCATTACCTCATCACCATCTTTAATCCCATACTGATAGGCTAGTTTGGGATGGATTTCCAAGAGGGGTTCGGGATATTGGTCAACCAGCTTACCGATTCGTCGGGTCTGTGAGCCACTCAGGTATTGGGATACCACCCGGCCCGTAGTCATGACCACTGGATATTCCTTATCCACTACTTCGGAGGGTTCACGGTATGGAACGGGGTTGAAATGAGCTTTGCCGTCAGGAGTTTTAAATTTTTTATCTTCCCATAGTCTGGGTGTACCGGGATGATCCTCTGATGGGCAAGGCCAAAACACCCCCATATTTTTCTCTATTTTTTCATAGGTAATGCCAAAATAGTCGGCAGTACCACCTTTGGAAGCTACCCGCAGCTCATTGAAGGTGTCCTCTGCTTTTTTATACGCAAACTTATCCCCCACTCCGAGTCTTTGGGCCAGTTCTATCAGAATATCACTGTCTTTTCGGGCCTCTCCCGGAGGAGTTACTGCTTGATTGATTTTCACTACCCGGCCTTCAGCTGTAGTCACGGTCCCCTCTTCTTCCTCGTGTAGTGAGCCAGGAAGGATTAAGTCTGCATGCCTTGCAGTTTCATTTAAAAAAAAGTCAATGGCAACGTAATATTCCAATTTTTCAAAGGCTTCCCGCACAAAATTATTGTTGGGTAAGGAAACCAACGGATTAAAGCAAATCGTGATCAAGCCCTTTATTTCTCCCCGATGAATGGCTTCTATGATTTCATAAGCCGAAAGTCCTTTTCCGGGCATTTCTTTTTCATCAATCCCCCAGACCTCCGAAATGTATTTCCGATGCTCCGGATTGGTAATGTCGCGATTTCCAGGAAGTTGATCGCACTTGTGTCCATGTTCACGGCCCCCCTGTCCATTTCCCTGTCCAGTGATGGTTCCGTAGCCACAATAGGGTCTTCCGATTCGACCCGTAGCCAACACCAGATTGATGCAGCTCAGGACATTGTCTACTCCTTTGGAGTGATGTTCAATTCCTCGGGCATGAAGGAGGAAACTGGTTTTTGCCTTTCCCCACCACTCAGCGGCTTGTTGGATTTTGGCAGCCGAAATCCCGGTTTTCTCCTCAGCCCAAGCCAAATCGTAATCCTTTACCGCATCGATTGACTCCTGGAACCCTGAAGTATAATTGTCAATAAAATCATGATCCAGCCAGTCATTATCTACGAGGATCTTCAGCATTGCTCCAAAAAGTGCGGAGTCTCCTCCGGGTCTCACAGGAAGATGAAGATCCGCTGTTCGGGCAATTGGAGTCACACGTGGGTCTATCACTATTAGTTTTGCACCATTATCTCTTGCCTGCCAGATGTAGTGGGTAAGCGTGGGAAAGGTTTCTGAGACATTTGTGCCAGCAATGATGATCACTTCTGCATGTTTGAGGTCTTCCCAAGTATTAGAAATCCGGTCCAGACCAAAAGCCTTTTTATTTCCAGCCCCAGCACTGACCATGCAAAGTCGACCGTTGTAGTCAAGATTTGCTGTTTTCAGTGCTACCCTGGCAAATTTCCCGACCATGTAACTTTTCTCATTGGTCAAAGACACTCCGGAGAGCATAGCAAAGGCATCTCTCCCATGAGAATTCTGGATTCGCTGAATTTCACTGACCGTTTTGCTCATCGCCTCCTCCCATGATGTCCGCTCGAATCCCTTCCCTTCTACCCTCTTATAAGGCGCTAAGAGCCTGTCGGGATGATTGTTTTGGAGGTAGCGTTGCACCCCTTTCGGACAGAGACGGCCTTCATTGAATGGGAACTCCATCCAGGGCTCAAATCCAGTCACTTTATTATCCTTTACTTTTAGTTGTATGCCGCATTGCATGCCACAAAAGCAACAATGCGTTTTGACGAGTTTGTCAGGTTCGTGAACCCCGGGAAAGCCCTCTTTTGGTGTATAACCTTTATGAGGACCGAACTGATCGATAATTGAATCTACTGAAGATGGTAATTTTGCCATGGTATTATTTTTTATCCGAAGAATGCTCCTGCATTTTTTCTTGCCTCAAAATGTGCTTTTGCCAAAGCTGCCCGCTTTCCTTCCGGACTTAAATCTAAATGACTACTGCCATCCTTGAGCGTGAAATCAAAACCCAATTCCTTGCTTACTTCTTTCAGATCCTGAATGTGAAGTTGAGTAGCAAACTCCTCTTTGGTATGGGGGCAGACTGCCATACCACGTTTTCTACCTTCATGTCGATACAAATTGGCCCCTAGCTGTGCCAGGCGTTGAAAAATATGAAAGAACTTGCCAAATGGGATCCAAACCAGGAAAAGGATGACTGTTACCGCATGAATCACTGCCATAAATTGGTAGGTTTTTCCCTGAAGGAAGGTATAGTCGTATGATATCCCCAGTCCGGTGATGGATATTGCTATCAATAGAATCAAGGGCAACCAGTCTCCTTCAAAAGTCTGCGTAGCGATCAGGCCACCATCGGTCAGACGTCGCTTCATCATCATCACCGCACCCATGGTCACCAATACAGAACACCAGACCAACGCATGAAAGGCCATAAAAGCAACAAAGGAGCCCAGCTCGAATGAACCCACCTCAAAGCCAAAGACCTTGGCATAATATAGCATGTCGTTCCCCGGCTTAAACTCAAAGTGAATCCATCCCAAAGTCAAGGGGATAGTGACAGCAAATGCGATCAAGCACCCTGTCGCCAACAAAAAGTGGCCAATCCAACGCGTACGACTTCGGTGATAGATAAATCGCTGAAAAAGGATATTCTGGAAAAACAGCCTGATACTTCTGACAAAATAAAAGGGGAAATCACGGCTAAAAAGAAATTGCATGCTTCGCCTCCAATACAACCTCGTCGGTGGCCGCTGTAGCCAAACTGAATACCGATAGGCAACTCCAAACACGGCAAAAATGGTCCCCATTAAATAGGCAATAAGAGCCGCGTCGAAATTTTGAAGGTTTCGTGAACCCAAGACGACCAACACTATCACTGCTAATGCAGCTATAATTGCTTTAATAAAGGCCGTTCGATTTAAAGTTTGAATTAATTTATACATCTGAACAAATTTTTAACAAGGTTTTTCGGCTCCTTTTCTATTATAAAAGTACCAGTTGACCAAGGTAGCTACGATCAAGAAACTAGCTAATACCCAGAAAAAACCTGTGGCATAACCAGATGCGCCCATGAAGGCGCTAATCGTCATGGAAAACACAAAAGGACCATAGGCCCCGATGGCAGCGGTCCAGCCGATTACCCCTGATGCATGAATAGGATTCTCTTTAAAAATGACCGGAAACTGCTTGAACGTGGAGGCATTCCCAATCCCAGTGAAAAAGAAAATCAAAAACATCAATGCAATGAAAAGCCCCATTTGGTCAATTCCGGAAGGCTCCAATAAGTTAAAGAAAATAATCAAAACTGTACATATAAACATCCCTATTCCTGAAATAGTAGTGAGAATTGCTCCTCCGGTCTTATCAGCCACGAATCCAAAGCCAACACGGGCAGCAGATCCGATAAGGGGACCGTAAAAGGCATATTTCAAAGGATCGAGCCCAGGATCAAATTGACCATAAACGGATTTTAACAAAAGAGGAAAAGCAGCTGAAAGTCCTGCAAAAGTCCCAAAGGTCATGAAGTAAATAATGGTACAATACCAAGTGTGTTTTTTAGAAAAAATCTCAAGCTGCTGCTTAAAACTGGATTTGATCGGTATACTTTTTAACAAAAACCAACACAAAACCGCAACGACTATCAAAAGAGGAGCATACCAAAAGGCGGCACTCTGAAGGTAAATTTCACGACTGACTGACTCGCCGGCACTATTGCTCGAAGTTAAAACCTGAGGTGCGCCATATAGAGCTACTCCAAGCATCATAGGCGTCATAAACTGTGCGATACTAACACCGAAATTCCCAATACCGGCTTGTATGCCCAAGGCGGCTCCTTTCAAGCGAGCGGGAAAAAATAAATTAGTCGAAGGCATGTAAGAAGAAAAGTCACCTCCTCCAAATCCTGCAGTCAAAGAAAGTACCACGAAAACCCAAAATGGGGTATTGGGATCCATTACCGCAAACCCCAACCCAATGACGGGGATCAGTTTGATGATGGTTGAAATCGAAATTACATGACGGCTACCAAATATCGGAATTAAAAAGGTATGGATAATTCTGAGGGTCCCGGCAGCCAATCCTGGAAGTGCCGCCAACCAGAAAAGCTGACTGGAAGAAAAATTAAACCCAATCCCATTCAGTCTGGTGACAATCGCGCTCACCATAAACCAAGTGGCAAAAGAAAGTGTCAAAGAAATGGTCGTAATAGTCAGGGTACGCCATGCGACCTGCTTACCTGTGGAGTTCCAGAATACCGGATTCTCCGGTTCCCAGATTTTGAGCCATGTACTCATACTTAAAATTTAATTAGGGTAAAAGGTGCATTTATTGCCGCAAGGTAGATTCAGAATTTTCATAAAAACATGATTAAAATCAGGAGACAACTTGATCTTTCAAATTTGAAATTGCAAATCTGTCTAATCCAGTCTGACCTCTTTTTCTTCAATTTTAAAAATAATAAAGGATTTATTTGTCTTTTATTATTTGATTAAATACATTTGGTCAAGCAAAATAGCAAGCTAAAAATGTGAAAGCTTAAAATTTCGGACAAAAAGATCCACTATAACCCTTTATTCCTCAGAATCATGAAAAAGTTGTTTTATCCCCTGATGCTTGGTTTGGCTTTCGCAGGATTTTCCTGCGGAAGTTCATCCTCTGAAAATCAAACCCAGAATACTGGAGCTGCGGCACTGAACCCTGGGCAATCCGCTGTTGTAGATAATGTTTCCAATCCAAACGTGGTACAAGTAGCTGTGGGATCCGCAGATCACAGTACCTTAGTGGCTGCACTGAAGGCAGCCAACTATGTGGATGCTCTTTCCAATGTGGGGCCATTTACAGTTTTTGCGCCGACCAATGCAGCCTTTGATGCGCTTCCTGCCGGAACTTTGGACAACCTCGTAAAACCTGAAAATCAGCGCACCTTGCGGGACATTCTGGAATACCATGTGCTCTTAGGAGTCTACAAGGTGGAGGATTTTGCGAATGGCAGAAATCTGGGAACGGCTGATGGAAGGTCAGTTACAGTGACAAAAGCAGCAGACGGATCAATAACTATCAATGGTGCAAAAATCATCGGAACAGTTTCGGCTTCAAATGGAATCATCCATGTAATCGATCAAGTGTTGTTGCCAAAGTAAAAAAAATAGGTTGTGGTTTTCTTATTCATTAAGGCCGGGTTGAACTTAGATCCGGCTTTTCTGTTTTATTTAGGAATTCAAATTAATTTTCGCAAAATATCACCTTACATGTTTTCTCAAGCTACTAAATACGCCACCAAGGCGGTTATTTATATTTGGACTCAAAGTCTGGAAGACAGAAAAGTCGGAGCCAAAGAAATAGGCAGAAAAATAGATACTCCGGAAGCTTTTACTGCCAAAATCCTCCAAACTTTGGTTAAAGCGAAGTTGATAGGGTCTGTAAAAGGACCTAACGGAGGATTTTTTGTGGATGAAAGCCATGCCAAAGTCACGCTAAAAGACATCGTCAAAGCTGTTGACGGAGACGCCCTTTTTTCTGGTTGCAGTCTGGGCCTCCCAAAATGTTCCGAGAAAAACCCTTGTCCTTTGCATTTTGAAGTAGTCAGAGTCCGAAAGGAACTCGAAGTAATGCTCACCTCCAAAAGTCTCAAGCATTTAGCTGTGGAAGTGATTAAAGGAGAAACCAGACTGGCAAATGTGGTTTGAACCCCAATTCCCAGACTGTTTTTACCCTAAAATCAACAAAACAAACTCTTTTATTTGTAAAAGCTGAAGCTCGAAAGCGCTAGCTAAGCAGATCCCATTACAGCTAGGGCTACGCGCTTAATCAAGCTTATATTCCATCCTACGCCCGGACTTATCCAAGATCTCTTTCACTGTTTTTTGATTTGCCCCAAAAGCTCTTCGCTTGGAAATAATATCCAAATACCGATCAATGTAGCTCTGACTCAGTTCTGAACTGTCTCCATACTTTTCCCGAAGACCATCCAATTTTTGGTGTAATTCTGCTTTGATTTTGGCGTAAGCTGGATCATCGTACACATTTTTAAGCTCCTGTGGATCATTGATTCGATCGATCAATTCCCATTCATCCGTGTCAAAATAGTAATGCGTGAGTTTGTATTCCTTGGTCACAATCGCATAGTGGCGCTTGACCATGTGAACCGCCGGATACTCGTAGTAGTGGTAATAGACCGCGTCCCGAGTCCATTTTTCGGTATTTCCGGTCAAAAGCGGAATCAGGCTTTCTCCCTGCATACTGGCCGGTGCGGGAATTCCAGCAGCCTCCAGAAAAGTTTGTGCAAAGTCAAGGTTTTGCACCATCTCGTCAGTTTTGCTTCCTGCTTTTACTTTTCCGGGCCAAGCCACCAAAAGCGGAGTTTTGAAACTTTCATCATAGACGAAGCGCTTGTCAAACCAACCATGTTCACCCAAGTAGAAACCTTGATCTGAAGTATAGACGATGATGGTGTTTTCCATCAGTCCATTCGCCTCGAGATAATCCAAGACCCGACCGACATTTTCATCTACTGACCTGATTGTTCCCAGATAATCCTGCATGTAGCGCTGATATCGCCACTGCATTTTTTCCTTTTCGGTCATGGTTGGATAGGACTTTTTGAAGTCTTCGTTCACCTTAATGTAAGACTTATCCCAGTTGGCTCGCTGCTCAGGACTCATTCTTCCTACTTCGCGTTCAAAAGCCCCCTTGTCCCAACCTGAAGCATCAGGAATACCCAACTCATCCATCACCTCGGGATAGACTTTGGAATCGCCCGCCCAGTTCATGTGCTTCAACAGGTTCATTTCAGCTTCTTTGGCAGCTCTTCCCCTGCCCGAATAATCATCAAAAAGCGTGGCAGGTTCGGGGAAAGTCCTTGCTGTAAATTCCTGTAAATGCCGCTCTGCCGGAAGCCACTCCCGATGCGGGGCTTTATGCAAATACATCAGCATGAATGGTTGATCGGCTTTTCGCTCCTTCTGAAGCCAATCCAAAGTCATATCGGTGATGATGTCGGTGACATAGCCCTCCACTTTGATATTCCCTTCATTTTTGGTGATAAAGTCAGGGTTATAATAGGATCCCTGACCCGGAAGAATCTTGAATTGATCGAATCCTTTAGGGCTGTTTCCAAAGTGAAGCTTTCCAAACATCGCCGTCTGATAACCCGCATCCTGAAAAAGCTGAGGGAAAGTCACGTTAGTCGTGTCAAAGGGGAAATCGTTGTCAATTTTGCCGTTGATATGAGAATGCTTTCCGGTTAGGATCGTCGCCCGGCTTGGAGCACAAATGGAATTGGTGACCGTAGCATTGGTGAAGAGCATGCCCATTTTTGCGATTCGGTCGATATTTGGCGTCTCGATCAGATGATTACTATAGGCGGAAATGGCCTGATAGGCATGATCATCGGACATGATGAAGATGATATTGGGGCGCTCCTCGTTCTTGTTTTCAACCTTCGGTGAGCAGGAATAAATTAAGCCGAAAACTCCAAAAATCAGAAAAAAGCAAGTCAAATTCTTCATGGTTATTTTGGTTAACATTGTAATGGGATCTCTTCCTTAAACCTACTTACATTTTATAATTCTTTTTGGAGATTTTATATAAACAAATCCCTAAAAACATGATGAGTAGATCTGCAATGACTGCAGCAGCCAACTTATATTTTGATCACAGCGCGACAAACTCAGTGTCCGAATTTAATGTTTGTAGAAGACGAGAAAAACGCAGCGGCCCAGCAAGGGTCGGTGAAATTAATCTGGGCTATACCAACTACAAGATAGGAAATGGCCTGCTGCATCTGATAATCCACATGGAGTTCAAAGGTTTTTTCATTCCACAAGTTGAACTGAATAAAATTACTTGTGCATGTACTTCCCGGCCCCAAGACCTGAAGAAATGCATTGTGCACCGGGCCGTTGGAGTCAAAACTGAATGACATTGGGGTTACCGTGTTCGTAATAAAATCCTTTTGGGCACCTACTTGGGTCTATCTTTGGAGTAAAGCTCTTTCATTACCTGAATTTTCTTGGGGTCCTCGACGAGGGACTGATCCGAAAACATCATAATCCCGGAAGAAGGAGCCTTAGAACCCTCAATCATCACCTGACGAAATTCCTCAGGACTGACTATCCCGGGATTGTTATGAGACTGGACAATCGGCCAAATCAAAGGTTTGCCGTTTTTGTCCAAGTCGAGTATTTGGCCAAGCCAAGAGACATACTCGCCCACCCAACTTGTCGGACGTCCTTTCATGTGATGGAAAAGCATGGGTGACAAAACATCTGCTCTTTGACCAAGACCCTGAGGATCCAAACCCATAGTCCGGTACAAGGCAGAATCATAATCAGCCGGGTACCATGCGCAATGAAAGACCCCCAATTTTGCATCGGGTTGATGGAATTTGAGGATTTTACCCATGTCCTCTACCCAAGCATTGAGCACTCCAACTCTCCAAGTTCTCCATTGGGAATCGACATTTCTCAAAATCCATTCGGCACGTAGGGGAATACTTTCACCGGGAATAACCGTATCGATCGCTACAGCGAAAGCACTTGTACAGCGCTCGCAAAAGCAAGTCTCCGGAAGAATAGGCTCAGGTGTCTCAAACTGGGCATGCCAATGGACGTAATCCAGAAAAATCCCATCCACTTCGTACTCCTTTAGGATTTGGCTAAGCTGCTCGGCGCGATATTCCTTGAATCCCGGATGAGTTGGACAAATACCCATAAACCAATCTGCAGGAGGAGCATTTTCCCCTTTTTCATTCATGGGCCAGGCATCAGGATGATCCTTTAAATATTCCTTTCCATTCAAGGTCGGAAACTCCACAAAAACTTTTACTCCTTGCTTTTTGGATGTTTCATAAAATTCCCTGTTGAGGGAAACACTTCGGACAAAAACCGCATTCATCCCTAGGGAATCAAAGGAATATCCTGCTTTCAACAGGGTGCTGGGGTTGCCATAAACACCTTTAATATATTCCTGCTCACTTTTCTTTGGGGATGAAGTCTGACAGGAAAAAACAGACAGGATCAAAACGAACAATAAAGCGGTTCTCATAGCGGCAGGGGTGTTATACGATGGTGAATCTCCTCAAAATTTAACAAACCTGAATCAAAAAATTTCAGCCAAGGTTTTAAAGGGATATTTCAAAACTTGCAAAGACTTGTCCTCTATACTATAAAAAAGCCATCTCTTGGATAAAGAGATGGCTTACAAGAAGGAAACTCACTTAGAATTTCAGGCCTAAGGTCGTGTAGAATGTTCTTCCATCAGCTGGCATAATCCCCGGACCTGGATAGCCACCGGCTCTTCGGGTGAAATACCGCTCGTCAGTCAAATTATTCACACCGGCTTTCAGGGAATATTTTTTCATGAAAGTAAAACTTGCTGAAAGGTCTTGGACTACATAAGCCGGAATCAGCCCGGTCGTAGCAGCAGCATTGGGTTCAAGGGTATTGGAAGCATCGGCAAAAGCCTCCCCGATATCACTCAATTGCCAAGTCATGGAGAAGGTTCTGTATCGATAAGTTGCCCCATAGCGGTTGATCTTTCTTGGTGCATTTTCTACTCGGTTTCCCTTCAGGTTACTCTCTTGCAAAGAACCATTGACCAATCTTGTGGTCACAAAATCTCCATATGTCGCATCTACAAAAGCAATCGATGCAAAAACGCTGAAGTAACCAAATCTTGACTTCTTGAAAATAGCCGAAATAGCATCGAGCTCCACATATCCTTCAAAACCTTGACTGATCGAACCGCCCAAGTTGGTGCGGAACTGGAAGCTGCTTCCATTTGAATTAAGCTGTGTCAGGGTACCAATCCGATCAGCATAGTTAAGGTAGAAATAGCTGACATCGAAGTTCAAATAAGTACCCACATTTCCTCGGTAGCCAAAATCAAAATTATATCCTCTTGAATCCTTCAGATTCTGATCAATTACATCTGTGGTAGCCGGTGGGGTAAGATCCGAAATCAAAACAGGCCGGTAGGCTTGTGACCAGTTCGAATAAAACTCTGTTGTAGGAGTCACATGAAATTCCGCCCCAACACCTGCCAGAAGGAAACTTCTGGTACGGGAAATCGGTGCTAGAATCTGAGGCTGTCCACTTACCACATTAAATCGCCCACTGTTGCTGGATTCAATCTGCTCCAGTCGAAGGCCTGCTGTCAACAAGAATTTATCAGAGAATCGAAATACGTTTTCAGCAAAAGCTGCATAGTTCACATTTCGGAAATCCAAATCTCTTGGGTACTCAGTACCAGGATTAAGTGCAAAGTCCATTTCAGAGCCATTGCTTCCTACACCATTTTGCTTCCTGTCAATGTGCCCATTGAAATAGCGAATCCCGGATGCGAGTGAATTGTCGAGTCCCAAGAATTTGAAATCAGTGCTCATGCGCAATTCAGAGCCGTATGTAGTATAATAATCACGGTCTACCTGACGATTACCTAAGTCATCCTCAATATTGATTGGACGCATGAATCCCACACTGTTTCGCTCGGCTATTGTTCCGAAAACCTTCCAACTCAAGCGAGTTTTAGAGCTCACGAGGTATTCAGCGGACAAAGAAGGAACAAACCAAGGAGTGCTGAACCAGTTACGCTCACGAGTACTCTGTCTGGAGTCCTCTGCAAACTGCTGGTCAGTAAGTCCTCCCGGCTGCTGGCTCTCGGTAGTCATGTAAGTTGCTTCGAGTCCTAGTTTTAGCTTATTGCTTGCTGCATAGGTTACTTCCAAGTGCGCATGGTCGGTGTTGAAATAGCCGTTTTCTCTCCAGCCATTGCCTACTCTTTTTTGATAATAAGCAGTGTAACTGAATTTACCCTCGGTACCTCCGATGTAATTGAAAGTGCTAAACAAGCCATTATTCCCGACGGTATTCAGCGTCTCAGCCGTAAATCGGGTAGACTGATCGGGCTTTCTCAAGACAAAGTTCATCAAACCTCCGAATTGAGGTCCAAATTGCAAAGAAGAAGCACCACGGATGATTTCAATTTTTTCTACCACTTCCATCGGAGGAGTGAAATAAGCCTCAGGATAGCCCATCGGATCAGGAGTGATATCGTAGCCATTCATTCTGACATTGAACTCCCAAGAACGATTAGGGCTCAAGCCTCTGGAAGCCACGCCTAGCTGGATACCGGAACCGTCATTTTCCCAAATCGAAATCCCGGGTGTACGCCCAAAAATCTGACGGCTATTGTTCATCGCCAAATTGGCATCAATGTCTCTAACTCGGATGACCTCGTTTTTCTTTCCGGCATTTATCCGAAAATTTTCCACCTCGGGCAATTTTTCCTGACCCAAAATACCTCTACTGGAAAGCAATTCAAAAGAGTCCAGCCAAAGCGGCTCTTCTGTCAAGACGAGATTAAGAACCTTGGTCTCTGCTTCAGTGATAGAGAATGGCAAAACTGAATCTTCATACCCAAGTAGGGAAATTTTAAGCTGGTAATCGCCTTTTGGGAAATCTTTCAGCTCATAATTTCCATTCACGTCACTCTGCACACCACGGACAGTACCATCCAGAATAACAGAGGCAAAAGCCAAAGGATTTTGGTTTTTATCAGTGATTTTGCCCTTTAACAAATTCTTCTGCGCCATTGTGTTCAAGGCAAACAAAAAAAACATCACAATCAGAGAAATCTTTTTCATCAGTAATCCTTATCTAGATTAATTATAATTAGCACACAAATATAAATACACGAGTTTGAACCAAGCAAATTATTTTTAATAAATCTAAATAAGAAAAGAGAACTATGAATAAGAATGAAATTACCACTCTGATAATCTGTGGAATACAAATTTTACAGGGCCTATAAAAGCTGATCCGAACCCCCTGAGAATCAGAAAAGCTCCTGAAATCGAGCCTGTCTGCTACAGGCAGGCGTGACTCTAAAGTCAAACACTGGGATGATTATCGACCCTGCGAGATTCCCTGTCCGACTACAGGCGGGCATGTGACCATTGAAAATCAAATTATAAACACATGAAATCAAGCATGACGAGTACGTCACACACCGGGATGATTATAATTCATGCGAAGATTCCATCTGACCATTGAAAATCAAATTATAAACAGATGAAATGCCCATGAGAATAGCTTCTCACACAGGGGGATGATTATCAAGGGCATTCTCCCGATGAAAGATCGGGACAGGCTATCTGACCGATAAAAAACAATTATAAACAGATGAAATGCCCATGAGAAAAAACTCTCACACAGGGGGATGATTATTTAGAGCATTCCATGTGGCAAATAAAAATCAAATTATAAACACATGAAATTAAGCTGGAATTACTGCTTCACTCCTGCGTGAGGGTTTTTTCAATTGATTTTGAGCTTTGTTTCGCCTCCCCCACCAAATCAAAAATCCTGTAATTGGCAGCGAAGCGATGATTGCACTGAGGAAAAATGCCAGTGTTTTCCCGGCGAGTCCACCGATCGCTCCCACGTGGATATCATAATTCATCCGCTGCAATTTATCCCCGAAGCCGGCTTCATGAAATCGGTTCCAAACGTGATCCACCGGCAATTCCTCCAAGGTATATTGATCAAAATACCGATAATCCATTTTCCAATAGGTCGATGCATCCGGGTTGGCATTGGCAGCAAAGGAGCCATGCTCGTAGTCCGGCGGGTGAACCTCGATCCACTCGGCATCGGGATATTCGGAACGCATTTTTAGCCAAATCTGATCGATTCCCGGGATTTCGGCAGTATAGCTTTGGGTTGAATCGGACAGCGGCGCGTAATATTCCACGAACTTATCTCCTCCGGTTGTGGCTGCGTAATAGGCATCTCTAAACCAGGTAAAACCCCAAACCAAGCCAGTCAAAGCGAAAACTAAAGCAAAGATCATCACATAGAAACCCAACACTTGGTGTAGGTCGTAGTTTTTTCGCCTCCAGCGCGCATCCCAGCGGATTTTGAAGCTTTTCTCTACTCCTTTTTTCTTTTTGGGCCACCAAAGAATCAAGCCCGAAATCACCATCACCAAAAAGACTAATGTGAATGAGGCCACCATGGGCTGACCGATTTCCGCAGGGAGCCAAAGGTAAAAATGCCCATCCAACACCAGACGGAAGAAATCTGCAAACTCGTCTTTTACTTTCTGCACCTCTCCGGTAAACTGATTGACATAGACAAAATAATAGTAATGCTCCTCAAAGCTATAGTAGATGGCCTGCGCCGCCCGGTCATCAGTGGGGTACAAAATCCCGTGCAAATGCTTTCCCGGAAGCGCTTCGTCGGCCTTTTTCCAGATTTCAGAGGGAGGGAGAATGGTGTCTCCTGACTTTTCTACAAAGCGGTAAGGCTGGACCAAATCCTGGATTTCGGATTGAAACGCATAAATACAGCCTGTCACTGCTACGACAAACACCACCAGCCCGGACGAAAGTCCGAGCCAGAGGTGAATTTTGCTTACCCAATGCTTCAGGTTCATCTAGAATCGGTAATTAAAGCTGAGTGCCACATTTCTTAGATTCTGAGGAGTCACGGTCGACCAACCGGAGAAGTAGTATTCGTTGGTTAGGTTATTTACCTTGAATGCGAGTAAATATTGGCTACTGGTGTAAGATACTGCAGCATTGAAAACTTGGTAAGCCGGAATGGCAAAGGTTCCGTTTGCACGGTTAAGTGTCAGGTGCTCAGAAGCTGCATTGCCACCAAATCCAAGCCCAAACCCTTTCAGCGCGCCTGTTGGGATAGAATAACTCATCCAAAAATTAACCAATTCCTCGGGCCCTGCCTCTTCTGGTCTCAGACCAAGGTATCCATTGACTGGATTGTCTTTGGTGACTTTTGCATTATTGCTTGAATAACCAGCGATCACACTCATGCCTTCAATCGGAGAGGCTATGAGCGAGAATTCAAACCCTTTACTCTCCACCTCACCAGCCTGAAGTGTGTTGTTGATATTGTCAGGATCATTGATTAAGCGGTTTTTTACCCGGATATCGTAGTAGCTGGCAGTTGCAGCCAGTCTGTTTTTGAGAAGATTTGCTTTCACACCAAATTCAAACTGGTTTGCCTGCTCGGGGTCAAAAGCCTGCAACCTTGGATTGGAGCCGTCCACATTGGCTACCGTGCGGGGAGCGATGTTCACAAATCCGTTCATGTAGTTGGCAAAAACCGAAACTTTATCCTGAATAGGCTGATACACTATCCCAAGTTTGGGAGACAAGGCGGTTTGACTTTCAACTTCTTCCTCAATCCAATAATTGGTTTTTCCTTCAAAACGGTCAGCTCTTAAGCTGGCCATTACAGAAAGATTAGACCGAAGATTGATCACATCGGAGATATAGGCGCTGATGACGGTACTCTTGCCTGTGGAATTCCCTTCAAATGAATTGCGCAGCAAATTATCCACTCCAGCTTTGGTCAAGACTCCGGTGTCGCTACCGTCAGAAAGCTTCACCGAGCCATTTGCTACCCAACCTGAACTCCCGTTGAAAATGCTTTGATCATAATAGTCCAAGCCCACGACCATTCGGTTTCTAAATTGACCAAGTGTAAAATCTCCGATGAAATTCTGCTGAATGTCAGTGGTATGAGTTTGGCCATTTCGGTCAGAAATAAATCGGGAAAAAGAATCGCCATTTCCCGCATCAAATAGGTAATGGTAATAGCCCGAAGTCTTGGTGGAGCTTCTGGAAATCACCGTCTGTGAAGTCCAGTTTGGATTCAGCTTATAAAAAGCCTGGGCTTGGATGCCATAGCTTGGATTGCGAATACCCAAGTCATTTCCGGTAAAGGAACGCTCGTAATTTGCCCGAAAAGGCGCAATGTTGTCAAATTTCAGGGTAGCATTTCGATTGAGGAAAATCATCGGCGCATTGACAGACTGAGATTCCAAAAACTCGGTATTGATCAGAAAGGTCAGACGCTCAGATGCCTGAAACTTGAATGAGGGAGCGATGAAAAAGGAGCTTCGATTTCCTGCATCCTGAAAGGTATTTTGAGACTGGTAGGCCGTATTTACCCGAATAGCAGTAGCCTCACTCAATGGAACATTCATATCGGCGGTCAGGCGATTCATTCCAAAACTTCCTGTGATGAATCCCACTTCACCTTTGAAGAGATCAAATGGCTTTTTGGTCGTGATGTTGATCAATCCTCCATACGAAATGACGGCACTTCCGAAAAGCGTCCCTGAAGGACCTTTGACCACATCGATGGTTTCGATGTTGGCAGGGTCCAGGGCACTGTTGTTGACATTGGGCATGCCGTTGACCAAGGTAGGCTGAATGGAAAAGCCTCGCATGGAGTAATATTCCGCTCCGTCACCTCCACGTCCGGTTGATTCCCAGAGGCGGGTGACTCCCGTGGCATTTTTCATGGCGTCGTTCATGTTCGTCACGACTTGTTCGCGAAGTAGCTTTCCTGAGATAGAATTATATACCTGAGGATTTTCTAGGTCTCTGAGCGGAAGCTTTCCGACGGTAAAACTGGAATCCGAATAGAATCTATTGGAAGAAAAATCAGTCACTACCACTTCAGAAAGAGCTGTGGAGCTTTCCTTCACAGCGAAGTTTAGTGTTGTAGTTTCACCGGAAGCGATTGTGACGGTAGCTTCCTGCTTTTCCAAGCCAACAAAAGAAGCAAAAACAGTGTAGGTACCCCGCGCCACGTTCTTGATTTCGTAGTAACCAAAACGGTCTGTGGTTGAGCCTTTGGATTGGCCTTTGATTCCGACATTGACAAACTCCAGGGGCTGATTGTCAGAAGTGGTCACCTGACCTTTGAGAATGGCGCTTTGAGCATAGGTGAAGGCTGAAACCAAGGCAAAAGCAAGCGTAAGTAATATAGGTTTGCGGTTCATGAAGTTTTATTTTCGATTGATGGGGCAAACCTATTAATTAGATTAATTCTAAACAAACTATTTGGAATTAATCTTAATAAGAAATTTTTGATTTTTTTACAAAGCCCGTAGCAAGGCTTCTTTTCGTCGGGAGGCCACTTCCACTTCGGATCCATCCTTGAGAATCAAAAAACCTCCCTTGCCCTTGTTGTAAAATTTGACTTCGCGGAGGTTGACCAAATGGGAATTGTGCACACGAAAAAAGCCCTGATCAGCCAATAAGGACTCGTATTCTTTCAGCGTTTTTGCGACGGTCAACTTTCTCCCTCCCTTTAAAAAAATATGGGTGTAATTGACATCGGCCTCACAGCGGATGATCTCCTCAGGTGTCACATATTCCTGACCGAAAAGTGTCGGCAATCCGATTTTTGACGGGAGTTTTTCTTTTTTCAAATCAGCTATCAAATCCAATATCTGTTTGACTGAATCTGATCTTTCTCTACTCTTCTCTACTTTTTCGATTGCCTCGGCTAGCTCGGTTTGATCGATAGGTTTGAGCAGATAATCCAAAGCAGACACTTTGATCGCCTTGAGCGCATATCCCTCATGTGCTGTGGTAAAAATTACTTTAAATTCAATTTTGGGCAGTTGACTCATTAGCTCAAAGGCGGTTTGATCTCTGATTTCCACATCAAAAAACACCAAATCCGGTGAGTTTTTACCCAAATATTCTAAGGTCTCTTCCGGAGTTTTCAGCCACTTTTCCACATGAATCTGTTGGGAATGATATTTTCCCAATAAAATCATCAGCCGCTCTGCACTCTGAGGCTCATCTTCGACAATTACGCAGTTCATCATGTGAATGGGACAGAATTAGGTTGGGAAAGTGTAAGTCGGACCTCAAATCCAGGGGATAGATTTTCCCAAAAAATTGACCAGGCATTAGTTTTACTTTCAATATTCAAATTATCAAGACGGTTTTTCACCAGCTTCATCCCCATGGATTGATGCTTTTCGGGGATTTCAACAAATTCTTTCATCCCAGACCCATTATCCCGCAATACCAAGAGGCAGGAGTTTTCCTGTTGGTGAACCTTGAGGGTGATCAATCCGGGTGCCTCAATATGGGCTATGCCATGCCAAATGCTGTTTTCTACCAAAGGCTGCAAAAGCAAGGGCGGGATCATCAAGTGCATTTCATCCACTCCCTCACCAATCTGGGTTTCAAAATCAATCCCCTTCCCCAGCCTGAGGGCCTCGATGGCGATATAATCCCTGAGCAAACTGATTTCTTCACTGAGTGATATTTCTCTTACATCGGAATATTCGAGGATTCTTCGGATCAAGCGTGAAAAGCGTGTCAGATACCGATCGGCCTCTTCAGCTTGATTTTTAAGTAAAAAATTACTGATCGAACTCAGGGCATTAAAGATAAAATGCGGATTCATCTGTGCTTTGAGGGCTTTCAACTCCAATTCGGCTACCTGAGCCCGGAATTCGGATTCCAGCTTCTGCCGTTTGTTTTTTGAATGCTTCTTAAATCCCCACAATCCGCCTCCGGCGATGAGCAATAGCGCTCCGATTCCGAGCAGGTACAGGCTGGCTTTGAGCCGTTCACTTTCTTTTTCCAATTGAAGCAGTTGCTTTTCGGACTCAAACTCAGCAGTCAATTTCTTTTCCCGCATTTCAAATTCATATCCAATCTGTAAACCAAGAAGCTTCTTTCCGTTTTCATCATTGAAAATACTGTCCTGAAAAGCCTGAAAATTCTGATAGGATTCCAATGATTTTTGAAATTGGCCAAGGCCTTTTTGGGTTTCAGCCATAGCTTTCCAGGCAGATCGCTGCGCCTCAAGTGACTCCGTTTCCTGTGCAAGTGTCAAAGCTTTCTGCTCCAATTCCAGTGCCTTTGATAGATTATTTCCTGCCAAGTCACTTTTTTCAAGATTTGCCAATTGAATCAAAACAGTCGATAAACTGAGTTTCTCACTGATTTCTGAATAAAAATTAGCCGCACTGTCCAGGTATTTCTTGGCCTTGTCCAAGTTCTTATTTTCCGAAAATAGGCTCCCCAAGGCTGTAAAGTCAGAAGCTATCCTTCGTTTGTTTCCGATTTCCTTGTTCATTCTCAATGCCTCCAAAAACAAAGTTCCTGCTTCACTTTTTTTACCCTGAATTTGAAGAATCGCACCCAGATTCCCCATCGAACTGGCTTCCATTTGCTTGTATCCTTCTTTTCGATAGAGTTCGATTGCTTTTCTGTGATATGCTTCAGATTCCCCTAATTCATTCAGATTTTTATAAACCAGGCCAAGATTGGTAAAGAGATTTCCGCGCTCCCAAGTATCTCCTGCTTCGGTCAAGCTCAAGGCTTTCAGGAAATATTCCATCGCTTTGGGATAATCTGCCAAGGCCAGAAATACCACGCCGGTATTCATTTGACTGTTTAGGATATTTTTCCGTAATCCCAAGTCTTCAAAAATAGCAGTGGCTTTTTCGTGATTTTCGAGTGCGCCCCGGTAATCTCCCTGATTGTACTTGATGAGCGCCATGTTGTTCATGGCACTGGCTTGACCTTTTCGGTTTCCGGATTTTTGATGGGCAATCATCACCGATTGATAGGCTTTTAAAGCCAGGGTGTCTTGGCCCTGATACCAATAATTCACCCCTTTGTTGTTGACTGCAGCAGTAGCGCGGGCGACCAATCCCAAGCTGCTTGCCAATGAATAGGCTGAATCGGAATAACTGAGTCCAATGACCGGGTCAACTCCCGCAAAATAAAAGGAGAGATCGTTAAAAATATCCACCCGGGTACTGTCCGGCAGTCTGGATTTTCTCAATTCATTCCGAAGTGAGTCGATTTGCTTTTGGCCCCAAGCCGGACATACAAAAAGCATCAGAACAATAAAAAAAGACAATGGCTTCATCTGCTGGGAAATAGATTACAAAAATGTAGGGAAAATTTGCAAAAAATGAGCAATTCAGGCCACGAAATAAGGGAAATACCACAACAAATAAATCTGGAAAGCAAAATCATAAAGTGAGAAATAACTTCCCATTTAAAACCTTACTCATAGTATGAAAAATCTAAAATTTTACTTTCTGGGATTAATCCTGAGCTTGGCAAGCACAGCAGGGGCACAATCTTTTGACAAAGGCACCAAAGTGGCTTCTTTGGGAATCGGCATCGGCAGCTCACTTGGGAGTTTTGACTACAGCACCCAAATCCCCGGAATCAGCCTAATGTATGAACAGGGAATCGCACAGGCAGGCAATGTGGGAGTCATCGGCCTTGGAGGATACGTAGGCTACAAGAGTTTCAGTTGGGAAACCAAATCAGGTACTATCGAGTCCAAATCAAAGTGGAATTACACCATCATCGGATTGAGAGGGGCCTTACATTTTACAGGAATTGATAAGGAAAACCTCGATCTCTATGGCGGAGTGATGGCGAGTTACAATTTGCTCAACTACAGCTATGAGGACAATACGGGTTTCAACTCGGGCAATAGCGGAAATTTCGGCAACTCTGCAGGATTGACACTTTTTGCAGGAGCCCGGTATTATTTTAGCGATAACCTGGCTGGATTTGCAGAATTGGGCTATGGCGTGGCTTATTTGAATTTGGGGCTTGCTGTGAAGTTTTAAAAAGCTTGCCCCTTTTCACTTTGAGGCCTTGAGAAGGATTGATTCCTTACACAGCCTGAAATACATTGGTCACATAGAAAGCATAGCAAATTCCTTGAGAAAGAGAACGCTATGTTTCCCTATGTTTCTATGTTGTTAAAAAAATCTCTTTTGCGTTCCTTCACGTCCTTTTGCGGGAAAGAAGCCAATCCTCAGCCCCATCCTATTCACTAAAAAATCTCGCCAAGACGGAAAGGCGCAAAGTCTTTTTTTCTTGGCGGCTTTAGTGGCTATAAAAAAAACTCCGTGGTAAAAACCCGCATCAAAGAGCGAAGCGAATACCTCCGCGACCTTGAAAAAGCCACCCGAGCCGATAATCTTTGAAGTTCATTTCCAGCCCAAATCCCCCGATCTCTTTCCTCTTTAACCTTTGTGGTAAAAAATCTTTTCGCTCCTTTGCGCCCTCCTTACTCAGGGGGTCAGGTTTACCAGTTTGATACTAAACTGACCCTCTGAGATAATCCGCTCCTGATTACCAATACCCGAGGTGGTGACAGGGCCGATCAAAATCGCAGTAAACGTGCCTTCTGCCCAATCCTTGGTTATTTTGGTAAATCGAACGGTCGCATCATTTTTGACCACAATACTCGGAAGGTTTTGCTTTAACAAAACAGCATTAAACACCTGACCCTGTTCATCAGCATAGGTGAAATTAATCCGGGCTATACCAACTCCACGATAGGTAATGGCTTGCTGCATCTGGTAATCCACATTGAGTTCAAAGGTTTTTTCATTCCACACATTGAACTGAATAAAATTACTTGTGCCTGTACTTCCAGGCCCCAAGACCTGAAGAATTGCATTGTGCACCGGGCCATTGGAGTCAAAACTGAATGACATCGGCGTTACCGGGTTTGTCTTAAATTCCTTTTGGACTCCATTGACTTTAAACCGGATAAAACCTTCGGCTATTGGTTTCGGATCCTCTGTTTTGCTTCCACAGGATAGCAAAAGAATTCCGAAAAGAATGAAAATTGAATATTTCAGATATCTCATGGCTTTTTTTTGAAAAGCTACAGTTCAGATTTTTCAAAAAAATTCTCCATTTATTATCTGATCCAATAAATCCATTTGCTGAATCAAAGGCTGATTGAATGATCACTTTTGCGGGTAAAAAAATGAGAAATTGGAGAAAATCCGGTAGGCTGAATTTCAAATCATCTGATATTTATCGACTTGGCAAAGATCGATCTGACATTACGCTTTTGCACTGAAAACATATCGCTTGCAGACACGGGGTGCCGGGCAGAATGGGTAGCCTGACTATCAATCCGCAAGACTTGAAAATCTTTCTTCAGTTTTGAAATTTGATAAGTCATTACTTAGATTTCTTTTTTATTTGTCTATACCAAGCCATCACACCGCTCATGTTCCACAAATTTGTCTGCACTTCCTTACTGGTTACGCTTTTGGTTTTTTCTCTTTTTGCACAGGAGCAGCTTGTATTTGTTTCAGGGCAGGAAGGCCACGCCACATACCGTATTCCTGCAATCATTTCATTACCGAATGGTGAGCTGTTGGCTTTTGCCGAAGGCAGAGTCAACGGCAGCGACGACTACGGAGATGTCAATCTGGTCATGAAACGAAGTCCCGACCAAGGAATCACCTGGTCCGGCATTGAAACTCTTTTGGACTATGACTCCCTTCAGGCGGGCAATCCTGCACCTGTGGTCGACCTCTTGGACCCTAGGTACCCACAGGGGGTTGTTTACCTTTTTTACAATACCGGAAACAACCACGAGTACGATATCCGAATGAATCGCGGGGTAAGGGAAGTCTGGATGATGCGGTCTTTTGATTTGGGAAAAACCTGGGCAGCACCACAGAATATCACCCTTCAAGTCCATCGGCCCAATAATCCGGAATTCAATCCCAACTATAAAAACCCGGCGGACTGGAGACATTATGCCAATACTCCAGGACATGCTTTTCAATTTCAAAGCGGAAAATACAAGGGAAGAATTTTTGTGGCAGCCAATCACTCCGTCGGCGATCCCCAGGAAAATTTCGCGGAATATCAAGCCCATGGCTTTTTTACCGATGATCATGGCAAAAGCTTTCAATTATCCGAATCTGTGGACATCGACGGATCCAATGAATCCATCGCCGCAGAACTCAGCAATGACCGAATGATCATGAGTATCCGAAATCAGAAAGGAGACATTCGAAGCCGAATTCTAGCCTTTTCTTCCGACGGAGGTCAGACTTGGGATGAGGCATACTTCGAAAGTCAGCTACCCGATCCAGTATGTCAGGGTTCGATCCTGAACCTCGGAAAAGAAAACGGCAAGACTATCCTCGCGCATTCCAATCCTTCAGACCCGAAAGACCGTAACAATCTGAGTGTGAAAATCAGCTTCGATGAAGGAAAAACATGGAGCAAAATTATCGTAGTAGACAGGGCCTCAGGACCTGATAAGCAAAGCTGGACCGCTTATTCGGATCTGGTAATTCTCAATGACACGCAAATGGGGATTATCTACGAACGGGACAATTACCGTGAGATTGTATTCAGACAAATCAATTGGAAGGATTAAAGCACCTTCACGGTCTTTGACGCCAAATTCCCCGAAAGTATTAACAAATAAAAATAGAGTTTTCTAAAATTTAACTTTTTTAGACTAGAGCTTTATTGATTTATTTAATGAAGCTAAAATATTATTAGGTCATTTTTAAAAATAACCAAACTTTATTCAGGCGTTTTACGAATAAATTTTTAAAACTTATCAAAATAATCTAAAGCCCCGTGCAACCTTCAATCTTTAACCTGCATCTACTTAGTCAAAGGCTGATGCAATCAAATTAAAATTAGCAGCTCAGGTACCCAAGCCCTTTCAGTGATCCACTTCTAAACCACAATTACTATGAAAACGAACTTTGTCTCTAGATGGTTAAACAGCCTGGCAGTGGGAGTATTTCTCCTCGCCGGACTTTTGGTTTCGCAAAATGCAACTGCAGAATCCTATAACGGTGTGAGCTTTCAGGTTTTCTACGATGAGCTTGCACCCTACGGGGATTGGGTAAGGGATGCCCGACATGGCTACATCTGGCTTCCTGCCGTAGACCAAAATTTCCACCCTTATGGAACAGACGGACACTGGGTCATGACCGAATATGGCAATACCTGGGTCTCATATTTTGACTGGGGATGGGCTCCTTTCCACTATGGAAGATGGTACTTTGATGACTACTTCCGCAGCTGGGCATGGATCCCCGGGTATCAGTGGGGTCCGGCATGGGTGAGCTGGAGAACAGGTGGTGGCTATTACGGTTGGGCACCTCTTGGACCCGGCGCTTCCTTTAACATGGTAGGAAATTATAGCAGCTTCCACTGGGTATTTCTTCCGAGGCACCGCATTTATCATCACCATGCCTACAGATACTATGCACCTCACCGAACCAGGGTGAGAATCTATAACAACACTACGATCATCAACAACACCTATGTCTTTAACAATCAGACTTATGTGACCGGTCCTTCACGTAGAGAATTGCAGCAGGTAACCCGCAGAAATGTGCCGGTCTATCAGGTTCAGGCAAGCAATACGCCGGGTCGGACTTCCGTATCCCGAAACACGCTCAATGTCTACAGACCTGAAGTTCAGGAGTCCCGAGATCGAACTGTAGGCGCGAGACCTTCTCGAATATTGGAAGCAGATCAGGCAAGAGGCGGCAGATCCTCTCAGGTTCTCAACGCCCCATCCCGGACAAGTGCTGCAAGTGGGACTTCTGGTGGAAGAACCCTGGAATCTCCAAGCAGATCTTCGATAAATACTGATGGATCAGTTGAGAGAACTACCCCAAGCAGATCAAGTAATCCTGCGGTAAATCAGGGAACTCAAAGACCTGTGATCACGCCAATGCCTGATGATTCGCGCAGCCGAAGCACATACACTGCTCCCAGTCGGGTGCAGAGCTCAGGAAGCAGGGAGGAAGCTCCGGCCAGATCTACTCAGGTCAGACCGACGCCAAACCCAAGTCAGCGGACGACAGCTGCTCCAAGCAGGCCTAGCAACGAAGTGAGAAATATGGAACAGAGAACTCAGCCAAGTGCGCCAGCCCGCGAGTCTGTACAACAGTCCAGACCTGCACA
This sequence comes from Algoriphagus sp., assembly GCF_030694375.1. Lineage (GTDB taxonomy): Bacteria > Bacteroidota > Bacteroidia > Cytophagales > Cyclobacteriaceae > Algoriphagus. The sequence continues at coordinate 63,895 of NZ_JAUXYL010000020.1, read as the reverse complement.
AGCACCAGCCAGAACTCAGGTTCAGGAGCGAGCCCAAACTCCGGTCCGGGTTCAGGCTCCGGTGAATCGCAGCGAACCGGCGAGGACTCAAGTGACTCAGCCCTCAAGAACACAGAGTGGCGGTAATTCATCGGAAGTAAAAGCACCTGCACCTGCCAGACAATCTGCTCCTGCTGCTCCAAGCACAAGCGGCAGCACTCCAAGCAGAAGCAGTGGCAGGGGCAATTAAGAATTGATACTAAACCAATTATTGGGCATGGATTCGAAAGGATTCATGCCCATTTATCGTTTAGCATTGCTAGCACAATTTTTTATTCCAAGCCTCTTTGTTATTACCCCCTTATTTTAATCTAACTAAATATACTTATCATGTACTTTTCATTCGAAACACCTGGAAATTCATACAAAAATCAGCTAGTACACACGGGATTCTAAGCAAAAAACCGAGGATTTGTCCCAAAACAATTGCAAATTGTATCAGTATGAAAATTAGGATAAGTGATTAATAAATAACACTTTAATTACTTTTTTTCATAAAGACAAGGTAAGACTAATGAAGCCATGGAGACACTGATTGAATATTCCGGGCCGGATCTATACCAAAATGCCTGTGCCGCTTTAAAAAGCACGAACTGGAAACAAGCCAAAGAACTTTTTGCTGAATTTCTAAAAGATGAAGAACTGCCCGAAGTACTTGAAAAATACGCATGGGCAGCCTGGTGGCTAGGAGAAGGACGAGAGACCATGATAGCAAGGGAACGTGCTTATGCCATATATCGAAAAAAAAACGATTTCCTAAGTGCTGCCCGTTCTGCTCTATGGATTGCCTCGGATTATCTTGATTTCAGAGGAGACACAGTGATCTCTAATAGTTGGAGACTTCGTGCCGAAAGACTACTACAAGACCAAAACCCTTCACCCGAACATGGTTGGTTAGCCCTACAATACGGCGCACATGCAATCGAATTAGAACATGAACCGGTTAAAGCTATCAATCACGCCAAGTATGCAGTGAGCATTGGTCGAGAACTTGGAGTTATCGATTTGGAAGTGGTTGGAATGGCAATAGAAGGTTTGTCAATGGTCTGTTTGGGAAATATTGAAACTGGCATGAGCCTGCTTGATGAAGCAGGCTCGGCAGCTTCTACCGGAGAAGTTCAGGAATTGTATTCCACTATCTGGACATTTAGCTATTTGATCTTTGCCTGCGACCGAATAAGGGATGTAGAGCGTGTAGAACAATGGTGCGAAAAAATGAAAGAGCTTTCCCAAAGGGTTAATTTCCGGTTCAAAATGGGAATTTCTCATGCATACTATGCCGGTGCTCTTATTTCGCATGGAAAATGGTCTGAAGCAGAAACTAAACTCCAGGAATCACTAATGGATTTGGAAAACAGCCGACCTCCATATATTGCAGAAAGCATTGCACGTCTGGGAGAACTACGGAGAAGGCAGGGAAAGCTGATGGAGGCAAGAAAATTATTTGAACAAGCCGCGTTTCACCCGATTGCCATATTGGGAAAGGCTGAATTGTTGATTGATAAAAATAAAGACTTTCTAACAGCTGGAGAACTTGCCCAGTACTACCTACGCACGCTGCCCAGTGCTAATAAACTCCTGATGATTCCGGCACTTGAACTTCAGGTGAAAATTTTTGCAGAAACAGGGAAATACGCTCAGGCAGAAAAAGTCTACCGAAGCCTGAAAACTATCGCTGAAGCTATTGATACCCTGCCAATAAACGGTTCTCTTAATTATACGGGAGGATTATTGGCACTCTGTAAAAAAAATTACAAAAAAGCACACAAACTGTTTCAGGAGTCTGTTTATAGTTTCAGCAAATGCTCCCTTATTTTTGAAACAGCTACAGCCAGGCTAGGTCTGGCACAAGCATTATCAAAGCTTGGCAGAAATTCGACTGCCCAGGAAGAAGCCCTAATTGCCCTGGATTTCTTTACAGGAATTGGAGCCCTTATTGGAAAAAAAGCGGTAAAAAAAATTCTTACAGATCTGGAAAAGAACTTAGGGAGAAAAAAAGCCTGTTTTGGAAATTTGGGTACTGAATTGACCAAGCGCGAGGTAGAAGTGCTTCGACTTGTTGCCAATGGTAAAACAGATAAACAAATCGCTGATGTGCTTTTCCGGAGTGTACACACTGTTCATCGACATATTTCAAATATCCTAATTAAACTAAATGTACCATCCAGGTCAGCCGCCGTTGCGGCGCTGGCGGGAAATGAGGGTTTATAAACCCAACTCCAATACTTTGGATTGATAAACAAAGCTTTACGGGACAATTTTTACGACAACGATTATATGGCCGGATCAGGCCATTCTTTTTATCCTCAATAATATGGCCTTTTTCGGTGAGACAACTGAGTCCTGTTGATTGGTATATTCATGACTGATGGTTTTTCGTCTTTATGCTCATTGGCCCCTTAGTACCAAGAATGGAATCATCGGAGAACCTTCAGTAGACTTTCTTGGAAAGTCAAAACAACAGTTGGGAAGTCTTATCCCTAATCGGATACTGCTTGGGCTACAAAGGAAGGGATTCCTCTGGTTGACGTGTTGGTTAGCGTGAAACCGCGATAGCTTGGTGAAATTTCACCCTTGGTTCGTGCATCAGGTGAAGTGCCCAGGTGGCATTCGGATTCAGGAAGTCCCTTTTAAATGAGAAAGTTTGACCCTTCTGGGCGGATTGTTTCGCACAACGCCTCGGAGGGGAGGTCGACGTGGGTAGGCATTACACTCAACAAAATGGGGTATTTCGGCCTTGCACGTCTAAATGGTGGGTTTATATCATTCGAAAGAAGCCGATAAGCCAGTAATGCAATACTAAATCAATTTCAAATCTTTCAACCTAACAAAAGAAATATCATGGACACTCGAAAGTTAATTCAACAGACCTTGGATGCATTTAACCGACACGATGTTGGGGCGATTGCCGAAGCATACGACAGGGATGCAACCAGTTACGATCCTCAGTACGAAAATCCCCTCCGGGGTCGTGATGCCATCGTTAAGGATATGGCCGATTTCATCCGGGCTTTCCCTGATGTACAGGGGAAAATAACCAGCCCTATCTTGGTAAGCGAAAATGCAGCCGCTTTTGAAATGGAGGTTACGGGGACACATAACGGACCCCTCGTTAGCCCAAACGGTGATATCCCCCCAACCCACAAAACCGTTTCGTTCAAAGTCGGAAGGTTTGTTTATCTGACGCCGGAAGGAAAATTTAATTCCTGCAACCGTTATTATGATATGCTGAGCATAATGGCACAGCTGGGATTAATGCATGAACATGCATGATCTATCAAGAACAGTTCATTACTTTTTAATGGAAAGGACTTTCCCCTCTCCAATAGGGGTTTTGCCTCCTTTGCTTACAGTGGAAAGGCCACCGAACTGGGACCATTCCGCGAAGTCAAAAAAATAGAAGCATTACCCATTGTCCGGCAGGGTGATTGAAAACACTCTGCCGGATTTTTTTTTCGCGATCCAATAAGGGAAAAGCTTAGTCAAATTGTCTTATAGATTGGATAGATTACCCATTTTAGCTATATTAGTTAAAGTTGGATTATGCATTGGCATTCGAACCGATGGCACAAAATGCAACAAAAGCATTCACATTGGAGATTGGGGCCCAGTGCCGCTACATTAGTTCGAAAAGCGAAGTAATACGGATGATTTTAGGGTATTTTGAGTCCGTAGGGGGTTTTGCAATGCATATTCCAGATTAAAACCATGATATGCTATGGCCTATCTCAGAAATGCACTACCGCAGCTTACTGGCAATCTTTTTCTGACCGATGGAGGATTGGAAACTACCCTTATCTTTTTGGATGGGTTGGAGCTTCCTGACTTCGCAGCATTTCACCTATTAAAGTCCAAGGAAGGCGAGCACCTACTCCGAAGGTACTATCTCTCCTATGCCGAGCTCGCAAAGAAATTTAAAACCGGATTAATATTGGAAAGCGCTACTTGGCGGGCTAATCCGGACTGGGCATTTAAACTCGGATATACCAGACAGGAGCTGGCAGAGGTCAACCGAAAAGCAATTCATCTTCTGGACGAAATTCGAAAAAAGTATGAAAGCCCGGATATGCCGGTGGTGATCAGCGGCTGCATAGGACCCAGGGGTGACGGATATATTCCTTCCCTGGTCATGTCGGTAGAGGAAGCCATACAATACCATACAGCACAAATAACCGCATTCTGCGAGACCAATGCCGACTTGGTCACTGCTATGACCCTGAACTATGCAGAAGAAGCCATCGGAATTGCCTCGGCTGCCAAAGAATTTGAAATCCCTGTTGTCATTTCATTTACAGTGGAAACAGACGGGCATCTTCCAACGGGACAAACATTAAAAGATGCCATCGAGCAGACGGATCGTGCCACCGGATTTTATCCTACCTATTACATGCTGAATTGTGCGCATCCCTCACATTTTGAAAGTACGCTGAGGCCGGGTGAATCCTGGATGCGCCGGATAGGCGGAATCCGCGCAAATTCCTCCAAAAAAAGCCATGAGGAGCTCAATGAATCCACCGAACTGGATATCGGGAACCCCGAAGAACTCGGTCAGCATTATGCCAGACTGACAAAACTTCTTCCTCAATTCAATATCATGGGCGGATGCTGCGGGACCGACTGTCGCCATGTAGAACAAATTGCCATTGCTTGCACCCCGCTGTTTCAAGGCTTCACAAAATGACATTCCTGTCTTAGGTCAATCGATACCAGAGATTGAGGTTTTTGAGATTAATAAAAAAGACTAATTAGAACACAAAAATAGTTTGAGTCTGAAAAATTTTAGGAATTTCAATCTACTTCTAAAATTCAAAACACATATTTTTTCATCGATGTCCGGCCTGCTGGACTAAATAGATCTCCTGACATCGGTCCCCGAATTTCTTTGTGGCAGGCTATCCTACACACAACACCCGACAAATTTTCTACTGAATTCTTTCGCCTTTTCCATATCTTATCGTTTCAAAACCACCGATTAAAAGATGAAACGATTTTTATCCCTCCTGCTCCTTCTCAGCAGCATCACCGCCCATTCCCAAACTTTCGATACTTCCCTCCCTCTGAAATACCGAAATATCGGTCCCTTCCGTGGCGGTCGCTCGGTCACTGCCACAGGAGTGGTCAACGATCCTTTGACCTATTACTTCGGTACAACCGGAGGCGGGGTCTGGAAAACTTCCGATGCAGGACAGCATTGGGAGAATATCTCTGACGGATTTTTCACCACAGGTTCGGTCGGTGCAGTTGCAGTGGCCGAAAGCAATCCAAATATTGTCTACGTCGGTATGGGCGAGCATGCGCCACGTGGCGTGATGACCTCCTACGGTGATGGCATGTACAAATCTACGGATGCAGGCAAAACCTGGAAGAAGCTTGGTTTGGAGAAAACCCAGCACATCTCCCGAATCCAAATTCATCCTACAAACCCCGATGTGCTTTATGTCGCAGCTCAGGGAGCTTTGCATGCACCAAATGAAGACCGGGGCGTGTATAAGTCCAATGACGGTGGCTTGACTTGGGAAAAAGTCCTTTTCGTAGATTCCAAAACCGGGGCAGTCGAACTCTCTATGGACATGAATTATCCTGAGATTCTGTACGCTGCGATGTGGGAGCACCAGCGTCTGCCTTGGCAGGTGATCTCCGGAGGTCCGGGCTCGGGATTATATAAATCCACCGATTCCGGAAAAACCTGGAAGAAAATCCATAAAGGTTTGCCAGAAGAAAAAGGAAAAATGGGTATCTCGGTCTCCCGCGCCAATTCCAATAAAGTTTATGCCTTGATCGAAAGCGATACCGAAAAGGACTTAGGTGGACTCTTCGTCTCCAATGATGCGGGCGAAAGCTGGACCCTGATAAACAAAGGCAACGAACTCACCCAGCGAGCTTGGTACTACATCGAAGTGTTTGCAGATCCGATCAATGAGCACAAAGTCTATGTTCAAAGCGCACCATTCTTGGTTTCGATCGATGGAGGAAAAACCTTCGAAAACATCGATGGAGCACACGGCGACTACCATGACCTCTGGATCAACCCCAAAAACGCCAACAACATGATCCTTGCCGATGACGGCGGAGGATCGATTTCCTTCAATGGCGGTAAAACCTGGTCTACCCAAAGCAATATGCCAACGGCCCAAATGTACCGCATCAACACAGATAATCAGTTTCCCTACCGCATTTACGGAGGTCAGCAGGACAATACTTCAGTGGTGATTTCCAGCATTGGCTTGGGCCGTGGTGGGATTTCTCAGGAACACTGGAACTACTCCGCAGGGGGTGAAAGCGCCTTCCTGGCATTCGATCCAGATGATCCTCGATACGTCCTCGGCGGCAGCTATCAGGGCACGATCGAGGTCCTGGATATGGAGTCTCAGGGTTCTACCAACATTATGGCTGCCCCGATTCAATACCTTGGTATGGATGCTAAAGACATGAAGTACCGGTTCAACTGGAATGCACCGATCATCTGGTCGCAGCACGAACCGAACACCTTCTATCATGCTGCACAAGTCCTGCTGAAAACTCAGGATTGGGGCAAAACTTGGACGGAAGCATCACCCGATCTGACCCGCAATGAGAAAGAAAAGCAAGGCAAAGGCGGTGTGCCCTACACCAACGAAGCCGTGGGCGCTGAAAACTACGGAACAATCGCCTATGTGATCGAAAGCCCACACGAAGCCGGAGTGATCTGGACAGGAAGCGACGACGGACTCGTCCAGCTTACCCGTGACAATGGAAAAACCTGGACCAATGTCACTCCAAAGGGTCTGACCGAATGTCTGGTCAATGCCATTGAGGTTTCCCCTCACGATCCAGGTACGGCTTACATCGCGACGACCCGCTATAAATTCAACGATTACACGCCGGGTCTTTACAAAACCACCGATTACGGGAAGACTTGGACCAATATCTCCAAGGGCATTCCTTACGGAGCCTTCACCCGTGTGGTGAGGGAAGACACGAAGTTGAAAAACCTGCTTTTTGCAGGAACCGAAACCGGCATGTACATCTCCAAGGATGGAGGCGCCAACTGGAGTTCCTTCCAACTCAACCTGCCACTGACTCCGATCACTGATCTGAAAGTAGCGCATGACGATCTGATCGTGGCTACCGCCGGACGTTCGTATTGGATTTTGGATGACCTGAATCTAGTGCGGGAGATCAAGCCTAAAGCTGATAAAATCACGGTTTACACACCTGAAGAGACGATTCTGGGAACTTGGAGCAGTGCGATGAACGGCAACCTGGATGGATTCAAAGGAACAAATCCTTTTGTGGGAATCAATCCTGCCAGTGGCATGGTGATCTACTACCACCTTCCGGAGACCCTGAGCGATTCGACCGCTTTGACCCTGGAGATTTTGGATGAAAAGGGAAAACTGGTGCGAAAGATCAGTTCAAAGAAAAACCCCGACTTCCATTCCTATCCGGGCGGACCTTCACCCGAACCTATCATCGCTGTGAAAAAAGGAGTCAACCGCTTCGTGTGGGATCTCCGCTACCCTACCATGCCCGGGGTTCCAACTGCATACATTGAGTCCAGCTATCGGGGACACAAAGCCATTCCGGGCACCTACACGCTGAGGATTAGTTCGGGTGCAGAAACTGCCGAAGCCAAAGCCATCCTCAAAGATATTCCCGGCTACAACATGACCCAAGCCGAATACCAAGCCTACCACGAGTGGATGAGTAAACTGGAAGCTGAAGTCACCACCATGCATACCCTGGTCAATACAGCCAAGACCTATCAGGACCAACTTGCCGAATTGCTGAAAAAACTGGAAGTCAATGCCGAGTATGTTTCCCTGAAGACCGAAGGCGAAAAGCTGATCAAGGAACTGAAAGCCTGGGATGAGGACATGATACAACGCAAATCCACCGCCTACGATGATGTGGAGAACTTCCCGAATAAGTTCACAGCCAACTTTATGTTTATGTTAAACCATGGAGAAAGCAGCATTCCAAGGATCAACGAAGGCACAAAAGCCCGATACACTGAACTGCTGGAGCAATGGAAACCAGTGGAAACAGAAGGCAAAAGACTGATCGAAATAGCCGTGCCTGCATTCAACAAGCTGGCGACTGAGAAGGGTGTGGGGGTGTTGTTTGTGAAGTAATCAATTGCAAATTGAAAAGGATAGTTGGGTATAGTTTGTAACTGCACCCAGCTTCCAACTTAACTTCAGAGGTCTGTAAAGAATCTACGCCTAGAGGGGTTTATTTCTTTAGGATTCCATATCAAATTTTCAAATTATGATCACAGAGCATAAAAAGGGAGTAATCGAATTTATCGAAACCGTTTATTTAAAAGAAATGATGGATTTGGTTGAATACCCAGAAGCACCATATTCAAAATTCTTGATCATAATACAAGGCATTGAATTTCTAGGAGCTTGTCAGGACAATCATATTTTTGAAAAAGAGGGTTTGTCAAGAAAAAGATTTAGAAAGGGAATGGTATTGATGGGCGAAAAATATTGTGATTTTTTGGATGAAGTAAACGAAATATGCTTTTATAGAGACTTCAGGTGTCCAATGATTCATCAATTTAAGCATAACCAAAAAAAGATAACATTGGCGACTAAAGCGGGTATTAATTATGAAGAATTGCATTTAACAAAAAATGAAAATGGTCAATTATATATCGTTTTGGAAGACTTTTATGCGGATATTCAACAAGCAGCGCAACTTTTAATTGAACAAATTAACCAAGGAAAATACAATTTAGAAAAGCTTTCGGAACCCTACCTTACGATTCACAAAATAGAAGAAATGAGATTTATTAGCTCATAATGCCAGCTTGAGTGTAGTTTGCCGCATCCCTAAGCGTAGTTTGCAAAACGCTCTTCTTTCAAAAAGAATTTGTAATCGCTACCCATCTAGGAGTGGGCTCCTCATATTTAAGACCTTAACACCAATGTATAAAATTCAAACTAAATAGAATAGTCCTAAACCTAACTTCAATCGATCATCCATTTATCTGTAAATTACGGAAAAAACGAGCGTATTCATGAAATTCATTCTGTCCATTTTCTTTTTTCTTCCATTTTTGTGTTTAAGTCAAGTTGCCAAAAATGAAATTTACCCTCTAGATATTCCTGAATTTGAAGTTAATTCTGGTGAGATCATTTACAGGGAAATTTTTGAATTTCAAGCCGACCAAAAGAAACTTCATTCAATCGGTCTAAAAACAATTAGTGAACTTTATCGAAGCTCAAAGTCAGTAATAGATCTAAATGACTTAGAAAATGGGATTCTTGTAGTAAAAGGAAATCTTCCTTTGCAAGCTAACGGATATTATGTCCCAATGGGGAACTATCTACCTTTGAAAGTTACCTACACCCTAGAACACGTTTTAATGATTGAGTCAAAAGACAGCAGAATTAGAGTAACTCTGGACAAGTTTAAATTCATTTCAGCGGTTACTTCAGATGGCCAAATCACTACATTTAATCAACCAAACAATTTAGATGAACAATATATCAAAAATTATAAAAATCTAATTCTAAATGAGAAGGCGAAAAAAAGAGAGAATGCCAATTTTTACAACATGAGCGTAATTTTAAACGAGTTAAATCAAATATCACTTATTCTTTTAGATCAAATCCAGGAAAATTATACTAAGAACTTAAAAGATGATTGGTAGGTAATAGGGGAAGTTTGAAAAAACCTCGATCTAAGAGTAGTTAGCTTGCCTTGCTTCTAGGACCCCACTCAGTGTCTGATCGAACTTCAAAGGTGATAATTAGAACCTACGCCCCGCGGGGTAATAAAAAGTGAAAATCTCCCCCCCGTCTGAGCGTAGTTTGACGCTGGCTTGAGCCCCCGAGTGTAGTTTGGCACTGGCCTGCGCGTAGATCCCCCTCCCTGCAAGCTGGCCTCTCGCTAAAAAGCTTCACTGAAGCTTTTACAACGCTCGATCCTGCCTTTCTATCAAAACGAATTTGTAATTCGCTACATCTATTCCAAATGAATAGTTGACTAACCCAACTGTGAATTCAGCTCCGAAGGAGCCCAACCATTCATAACCGCGGGTGCAGCCCGTGGTAAAACCTATAAACAACGAATAAGAGCCCCGAAGGGGTGAAACTAGTTTTTCACGGCATAAAATCACCCAGTCTGACTGTAGTTTGGCCTTATAGCCTAGGCCCCCCTCTGAGTGTAGTTTGAGACTGGTCTGGGCGTAGTTTGCAACTACGCTCCTCTATCCAAACGAATTTGTAATTCGTTTCACCTGCTCCAAAAGACTAGTTAACAAATCCAATAACGGAATTCGGCTCCGAAGGAGCTTAACCATTAATGACCGCGGGTGCAGCCCGTGGTAAAACCTATAAAAATGAGCAAGAGCCCTGAAGGGGTGAAACTTATCACTTGTTTTCATAAAATCATCCCTTCAGGGCTCCCAGTACTTATTATCACTTTAACCCACGCCTCCTTTCAGTCACCGGTGGTCATGGAATTCACAATCCTTCGGATTTTCTCTAAAGTCAAAGTGCCATCAAATCTTTTGTTCATTGGTGACTCAGCTCCGAAGAAGCCCAACCATTCATGACTGCGGGTGCAGCCCGTGGTAAATCCTGAAAACAACAAAAAATAGCCCCGAAGGGGTGAAACTAGTTTTTCACGGCATAAAATCACCCAGTCTGACTGTAGTTTGGCCTTATAGCCTAGGCCTAGATATTAACTTTTATAACTAAGCCTTTCTATCAAAACGAGTTTTATAATAATTGAAAATCCTATGTAAAAGTGATCCGGATTTCATTCAATAATACAATCTGGATTGAATCCAGCATTCAATTGAATTTCAAATCTCCTTAGGGTAACAGATTTTTTGATTTTTACTTACAATTACTTTTATACCTCATCCTTGGTAGTTCTGACTAGGCTAATGCCAGCTATGAAAAATAATAGACCTAATGATCCAAACACAATCATTTCTTTAGCGCCTGCTGATTCATTGGCAAATGTGACAGCGGCATAAATAAGTCCTACTATACCCAAAATTGTAAGTATGGCTCCGAAAATTCTTTTTAAGTTCATAAGTAAGAAATATTACAATTCGCCTATATCCACAATCATGCCAGCAAGGATAACTTGAAGTAGGTAGCTTTCGGCAGTGGGGTACGCAAGCACAACGGTATTGCGATTGACTGCCTGCCCCACTTGCCTCTTGTTATTTCACTTTCCTGCATTCCAGTCTTTGGCTATCACGTAATCGGCATCATGGAAGCTTTTTTTATGATCAATCCTGCTCGACCAGCATTTCGGATTTTTAATTCGGAGAAAATGATGCAATTTATTATTTAAAGACCATATAGCCTGTTCTGTCCACCTCAGCGGATCAGGAGAATGCACTGGATAATATCATCATCCTGTGTGAGTTCTAATTTTCATAGGCATTTCTAAGGATCTTACCTCAATATCTATCAACTAATAAACCATGTCAAGAACAAGGCGAAAACTTAACGACAGTGCAAGCAAGATGATGAGTGGGGTTGTCCAAATACTTGTAGAGGGCTACATAGAAGAGGATATACAATCTGTTTTAAATCCTTCGATCAAGATTCCCGGGGTTTGGTCAGGATCTGGATTCTTCGTGAAATATAAAGATCTCGAAGGCTATATGGTGACTAATGCCCATGTCGTACGAAATGCTGTCAAGGTCGAAATCAGTTCTATGCTAACCAGCCAAGAACGTTTTGATGCAGATGTGGTTGGCTTGGTAAAACAGCTGGAACCAGATGTTGCTTTAATCAGACTGACAGACAAAGAGTTGATCCGATTTAAGAAACTTGCCATTAAAGATATCGAGTACTTGGAATTAAAGGAAGGAAGAAGCCCTTCACGCGGTGAGGCAATCAAGGCAATTGGGTATCCTATGGGCATGATAGAACCCAATATTACCGGCGGTGAGATCACCAACTTTATTTCAGGTTCAGAATACACCACCGAACGATTTGTAACCAATGCAGCCATCAATCCGGGGAACTCAGGCGGGCCGAGTATCAACGAAGACGGAAAGGTGATAGGGCTGAATACAGCTGTGATGATTGATGCGGAAAACATCGGATTTATCACTCCAGCCAGTTTCGTGAAAATTATCATCGAAAACCTACTGCTGCTTAATGAACCTCACTTTGCGGATATCGGTGGGAAAGTGCAAAAAAATGCCGAAAACTTTAATCCGCTATTGAGACAGTCACAAGCCAAAGGGGTGATCGTCTCCAAAGTATTGGCAAATGGATTTCTGGAAGCCGCCAAAATTCAGCCGCGGGATGTAATCCTTTCCATCAACGATGTTGAGTTTGACCGGCATGGAATAGTCATTGGAAAGGAGGGTTTATACAGGCATAAAAACATTTATGACGTAATGAAGCTGGTTCCTATCGGTGAATCTACAGAGATTATTTACCTGAGAGATGGGGTGATTCATAAGACCAAAGCCCTCGCCATGCGAAATCCAGAAAAAGGCATTACCTCCATCCCCATCTTAAATGACAGAAAGTATTTGGCAGTATTTGGCATGATCATTCAACCATTGAGTTTTGAGATCATCCAAGTGATCAAGGAAGTAGATCCCATTGCACAGCTTGAAATGTTGCAAACCATTGATCAAGATAAACCCATGCTGGTCGTTACTCACATTTACCAAGGAAGCCAAGCTGATGAGATGGAATGGCCGCTTGGCGAACTGATCATCAAAGCCAACAATCGAAGAATTCATACGCTCGACGAGTTAAATGCAATATTGAAAAAAAATCAAGGTGGCGCGGTGCTGATAGAATGTCGCAGTGGTACACTAGGTTATTTTCAAGTTAACGACCACCGCTAGGCTTGGAATACTGGCCTAAGTGTAATTAGCCAAGCCTGTGTGTAGCTTGAGGCTTGCCCGAGCGTAGTTTCCAAATCGCTCGACCATCATTACGAATTTGTAATTCGCTTTAGAACAAATTACAATACCTAGGCATAGCCTGGCTCATTATGGATCTGTATTCCTTTCCTGGTTTAGAGCTATAATTCTACTTTTATCTTTTGAAATATTCCATCAAAGTATATGCTTTTGATACATACAAACTCTTCGCAAAATGAAAACTCTTTCTCTCAAACTTGATGATCAGATCTTTCAGGAAACTGAAGAAGTAATCGGAGCACTGGATAAGCCCCGAAATCGGTACATCAATGAGGCACTTCAATACTACAACCGAATCCAAAAAAGAAAGCTGCTCTCCAAGCGACTTGCCTTTGAGTCCAATCTTGTAAGCGAAGAATCGATGAAAGTACTTTCGGAATTTGACGATATAGAGGAGTATGACTACTAAAAAAAATGAGATTTGGCTCGCAAATCTTGACCCAAGATTTGGTACTGAGGCAGGAAAAACCAGCCCCGTTCTTATCATCCAAAGTGACCTGCTGAACAAATTTCACCCCTCCTCCTTAATCTGCCCCATTACCACGAATGTAAAACCCGAAAGCAAAATTCTGAGGGTTTAGCTCGAAAAAGGTGTCGCAGGAGTCAATGAAGACTGCGATGTGATGATTGATCAAATCCGGGCTATCGACAACAAAAGACTGCTTAAGAGAATCGGAAGTCTGTCAAACGAACTCTCTCAAAAAGTCAAGGAGAACCTTAAAATTGTATTGGATCTGGAGGATTGATCCCCACCTGAGCAAAGTTTGTAAAACACTCTTCCATCCAACCGAATTTGTAATTCGCTACATAAACTTGAGTGAAAATCGGGTGATTCAATTACTTGTTGATCGGAATATTGAGATGAATTATTCCCTCCAGTTGGGGACAAAGCTTGAATTTGGCCTGTTGGGAACTCCCTGAAATTGATTAGATTTCTAAGCGATTTCAAAGTATTAGTTATCGCGAAATATTGATGACCTATTTATGAAGAATTACTTTTTATTTATCCTTCTATTTTACACCGGCATAGTAGAGGCACAACAGTTTAATGTGGGCATTCGCCTTCAGAAAACCCATCAGATGTATTGGGAAAATGGGGTTTCCGCCCAGTATTCCTTTGCGAATTTCAAACCGGATCGGCTTTTTGTGGGCTTTGATTTCGTGACTTCCCGCCTGGGGACTGCTTTCAATTCCAATGCACTCAAGCAAGACAGTTATATATTTTCGGGAAGTTGGCATTTCTTCAAAAAGCGCCAAGTGCATCTTGTTGGAAGATTGAATACGGGCTATTTGACTACTGATTTGGAAGCCGATATTTTTGCCCAACTCCCATCTTCTGCTTTTCTCCTGGCGCCTGAATTCGGCTTGAATTATTCGCCAAAGCAGCTCCCATTTTCCTTGAACACCGGAATTGGGTTTTATGTCAATATGCTGGAAGAAAGCAAAACTCCAGGCACCTTTCAGCCACTGTATTACCATTTGACCTTGTACTACAAGCTTTTTGAAAATAAAAAATGAAAACTTCCTTGAAAAACATATTGATTGCGGGGCCTCTCTTTTTGGCCGTTTTTCTCTTTTCTGCTTGCAGCGATGCACCTGAAATCAATGACTCGCTTCTTGATGGGAATGTGATTTTTGATCCCTCCCTTTATGCCCCTGAGGATTACCTGGTCTCTGCAAAATATCCCAACCCGAGTGCTGAAGACCTGGACAAACACATTCTGATCGCTTCCCATGGTTACTCTGCTTCCACCTTTGAGTGGCAGGAATTTGTGGATTGGTCAGCCGATGCGGACTATCGGGTTTCCTCTCTCTTGTTGGATGGGCATGGTCGCAGCTATGAAGATTTCAAAGCCTCCAAGTGGGAAGATTGGCGTGCCGCCATTATTCGGGAATTTGAGTTATTGGAAAATCTGGGCTATACCAAAATCAGTTTTGTGGGATCCTCCACAAGTGGAGCATTGCTTTTGGAGTTGATGGAAACCGGTTATTTTGACAAGCATGTGAAACCCAAAAACATTTTCTTTGTCGATCCCATCGTTGTGCCTACGGCTAAGCTTCAAACCATCGTAGATATCGTTGGCCCCATGTTGGTCTACCTCGAAGTCGATCAGCCGGCTGAGGAAGATAAATACTGGTACCGCTTTAGACCCTACCAAACGATAAATGAACTCAATGAAGTAATTCAAAAAGTTCGAAAGGGTCTTGAAAAAGGAATTGTTGCCCCCAGTGGAACATTCATCAAATCATTCCATTCAAAGTTTGACCCTACCGCCAGCACGACGAGTACAGTTCTGATCTATAAAGGACTCCGGCTTTCTGACGGGAATAAAATAGCAGTTCAGCTCATGGATTCAGAGATTCATGTTTTCACGCGATTGAGTCTGCGGCCGAGCGTCTCAGCCCTTGAGCGAAGTAATCAGCAGGATGTCTTTGCACAAATGGCAGCGAGATTGAATTAAATTTGCCTCGGTGTAGGTACCAGAGTATCGCTTGTAAAATCAGCAGCATTGTAGGTCTGAATTTGCTGGTATAAGGAATTTCCTTTCCGTATTTTTTCTATTCAACCTATTTTATACGTTCTCCCACATGAGTGTAGTTTGACGTTTAATCCCCTGGCAATTTATAAATTCGTGTCGATAGCCCCATCCATTTAACTATTCATGCCAGCACCTATAAACAGAAAAAAGGACTGGGAAATCGTGGGAGGATACGATGAAAGGATGACTTGGGGATGGGAAGATTGGGAATTTTGGATCAACATGCTCAAGTCCGGAGGTGAGGTAGTAAAGCTACCTGAGACAGGATTTTTCTATCGAATCCGCAAAAATTCAAGAAGAAAGTCTACCAATAAGAAATCAAAACAAAAAACAATTGACCTCATCAACTCCAAGCACCTGGATTTCTTGGCTTTGCATATCAATGGGCCACTGCAATACCAACGATCCTTGTCTCCTTTGATCAATTTTATCAAAGGTGTTTTCCGATAAAAAGTAATCAGGCAGGAGCTGTGTCCT
The DNA here is from genome assembly GCF_030694375.1 of Algoriphagus sp. Taxonomy (GTDB): domain Bacteria; phylum Bacteroidota; class Bacteroidia; order Cytophagales; family Cyclobacteriaceae; genus Algoriphagus. The sequence continues at coordinate 47,932 of NZ_JAUXYL010000020.1, read as the reverse complement.
TCCTCGTGAACTCTTCCAATTTTTCCGAAGTTCTTAAGTGTATCTTTAGCCAGTTAGGGGCAGTGCCTAATTCCAATTAAAACAACATTCCTTGAACCTCTTCACCATCCTCTTTGCAGCATTTTTACTTGGCTTGTTGATTTGGGTCATCTACCGATCGAAGGTGAAAAGGAGCGGATTTGATGTGCCGGTGTCTTTTCCAAAACACTGGAGCAGTTTTTTACTTGAGAAGGTGAAATTTTATAAGGGCTTATCTGCTGAAGAAAGGCTCAGATTTGAATCGGCTGTTCAACATTTTTTAAATCGGATTAGGATCACCGGAATCGGCACAGAAGTCAATGACGAGGACCGCTTATTGGTAGCCAGTAGCGCTGTGATTCCGATTTTTGCCTTTCCAAATTGGGAGTACAATAAGCTATGGGAAGTGCTATTGTATCCTGACACTTTCTCCGAAGCGTTTGAATTCGAAGGTCAGAATCGGGAAATTTCAGGATTAGTGGGGAGTGGCGGGGCCATCGATCATGTCGTGATTTTTTCAAAGCCAGCCCTGTGGTTGGGGTTTGACAATCAATCGGACAAACATAATGTAGGCATCCATGAGTTTGTTCACCTGTTTGACAAGCAGGATGGAGACTTGGACGGTATTCCGTCTTTTTTTATGGAAAACCAGTCCGTATTGCCTTGGCTTCGTCTTATCAAAACCAAGACAGATGAAATCCAATCCGGAACTAGCGATATCAATCCCTATGCAGCGCTAAACGAAGTGGAATTTTTGGCTGTTGCGGCAGAATATTTTTTTGAGCGACCAGTTTTACTCCAAAAGAATCACCCTAAACTCTATGAAGCCCTTTACTTAATTTTTCAGACTGATTTAGCAAAGGAGAAGAAGTCAGGCCGTGTATATGGAGGTATTAGGAAATGGCCTAACCTACTCCCTGAATTATGACACCCGATTCAGCCAGAGTTTAAAAGGATTGGGAGGACGTGCAGGCATAGGCTATGTAGCCATTGATGGAAATAGTCTGACCACCATCCCCCTTGTAGTCAATTACCTTTTTGGCAAGGACAAGCATTACTTTGAAGTGGGTGCGGGAGCTACGCTACTCAGTGCAGCTGCATCATCCGATTTTGGCCCGGTTGGCTCAGGTGAAAAGGGCTCAACTTTTATCGGAACCATGAGTTTGGGATACAGATTGGAGCCACTCGATGGGGGATTCACCTTCAGGGCAGGAATCACCCCCATATTTGACCGGACAACCTTTTTTCCTTTTTGGCCACAGGTATCTTTCGGTTATGCATTTTGATTCTTGCTGTTGAAATTCTGGAAAAGCCGGGCACTTTTCAATCCGAATGCCAATGGATCGCTTTTTAAATGAGTTGATTCAAAGGATCTAAGGGATTACCACATCAAACCCATCTGTTTTGGCGCTCATCTTTCAGCCCAATCTAAAGTTCAACAACACCCAAAAGGAGGGTTTCAATGTAGAATTGAGACTGCTGATTTTTAGTAGAATCTAACACAGTGACTCCGTCCACATTTTACAAATCCAGAGTTTCATCATTTTGTCTAGTCAGAAGATCACCTTTGTAAATAATCGTTCAATTGACTTCCATGAAAGGGTTGAGTTGATTTTTAATTGAAATTAAAATCACAGGCTGTCTTTACAATCAAATGAATTTGGAATTCGCTCAAGGCTAAGTAACTTGATTCTTTTGGGAGAGGAGTATCCTCGACCGCTCTGAAAAAGCCTTAGCTACAAAAAATATGAAAAACCTTCTTTGGGTCGCTGTTTTCTCCATGTTGATCGCCTGTAACCAAAAAAAAGATGCAGGTGATCTATCTGAAAACCAAACCCTGCAGGATTCCATCTTCACTACTCCTTTGGGAAAAACCTTCCCTATTCCTGTGCCTTCTGAAAAGCTTTTGGCTCAATATCAGGAAGCAAAAACAAGTTTTGAAGCCAATCCTGGGGATGTGGATGCCCTCATCTGGTTTGGGCGGCGGACAGCCTACCTTGGGCAGTATCAGGAAGCCATAGCCATCTACACGAGAGGTCTGGAGAAATTCCCCAATGACCCAAGACTCTACCGACATCGGGGACACCGCTACCTCAGTATCAGGGAATACGATCGCGCGATTTCAGATTTTGAAAAGGCTGCGCAATTGATCGAGGGAACCGCAGATGAGGTTGAGCCCGACGGCATGCCCAATGCGCTGAATATTCCGGTAAGCAGCTTACACGGCAACATTTGGTATCATCTGGGATTGGCCTATTACCTCAGCCATCAATATGAAAAAGCCAATACCGCTTATCTGCGCTGTCGGGAAAGTGGCAATCACTATGATAATATTGTTTCAAGCACACATTGGCTTTACATGATACAGCAACGGCTGGGAAATTCCCAAAAAGCTGAGTCCATGTTGTCCCCCATCCATCAGGACTCCACCGTAATCGAAAATCAAAGCTATGCCGATCTCTGTCGCCTTTACAAAGGCTGGATCCCCGTGGACTCCCTATTGCCGGATGGACCTGCGAGCCCCTCCAATGACGCGATTCGCTATGGGGTAGCCAATTGGTTTCTATACAATGGAGATACCGCTCAAGCAAGAAAAATGATGCAGGAATTAGTCGACGATAAAGCATTTTCCTCCTTTGGGTATCTTGCAGGGGAAAGTGATTTGATCCGATACTTTGGGCAGAAACAGCGCTGAAAAACTTATTAATAAATCGTTTTCAAATGCATGTTTGCCAAACTTGAGCGATTTTTTCAGCTTACAAAAGCGAACACCCGAAAATTATTCTGAAAATGTATCAGTTTTCTTGGAGGAAATCATCAGGTATTCATCCTTCCGTCATCACCGGATTCGATATAAATTTCATGAAGACTAAATAATTCCATTATTTTTATCTAAGTATAATTTGATTAAAGTAGTCAGACCTGTCTTCCTGCAGTGTGAATAATGTGCCAGTTTATGACGCTTGTGCCATGCCTTTCCGCCTAAAAATGGTGGGCAAGATTTCATTTTAATTAGCCATATTTCAGCATAAAAACTCATCATAGTATGAAGTTTCTTGGAGCACAGATTTCATTTTTGTTACAGAATAAGCCTGACCGGAAAAACTTACGGTTACTGTTTAATTTTCTCTTGGTACTCCTTGGAATGATTACGGTATTCTCCGTGATTTTTCATCTTTTGATGCTCAGGGAAGGACAGACCTTTTCCTGGTTGACAGGATTCTATTGGACACTTACCGTGATGTCTACGCTTGGATTTGGGGACATCACATTCCATAGTGATTTCGGAAGGTTATTTTCAATAGTGGTCTTACTGTCAGGAATGTTGTTTTTGTTGGTATTGTTTCCATTTACCTTCATCAACTTCTTTTATTCCCCATGGATAAAGGCACAGGAGCAATCCCGTGTTCCCAGAGAACTTCCAAAAACCATTCAAGGTCATGTTATTCTAACCCGATACGGCCCGATCACCGAACCGCTGATCAAAAAGCTTCATCGGTTTAATTACGAATACGTTGTGCTGGTAGCGGATCTTGCAGAAGGGCTACGTCTGAAAGAAATGGGGATAAATGTCATGCTGGGAGATTTGGTAGATCCCCAAACCTACAGAAACGCCAGAGTTGAAAAAGCCGCCATGGTGGCTACAACAGAATCGGATGTGCTCAATACCAATGTTGCTTTTACAGTAAGAGGAATCAATAAGGAGGTCACCATTATCTCCACGGCTAATACCGATGCAGCTGTAGATATTCTAAAGCTCGCAGGCAGCAATAATGTTCTTCAATTAGGAGAAATAATGGGCTTAATACTATCCCGAAGAGCGAATGCCGGAGATGCTTGTGCGCATGTGGTTGGACGTTTTGGGGAGTTACAGATTGCCGAAGCCCTCGTCACCGGGTCATCTTTGGTTGGAATGACCTTAAAGGAGACCGAACTGAGGCAAAAAGTTGGAGTCAGTGTGGTTGGAATCTGGGAGCGGGGAAACTTCCAAACCGCCAGGCCTGAGACACTCATTTCCCAAAGTACCGTATTGGTTTTGGCAGGTTCGGGAGATCAGATGGAGCTTTACAACAAGACATTTGGTGTGAAAGGGGAATTAAATGCACCTGTTTTGATTTTGGGAGGAGGAAGGGTCGGTCGGGCTACAGGAAAAGCCCTCTCTGTAAGAAATCTTGACTATAAGATTGTTGAAAAAGATCCCTCTCGGGTCAAAGGCGTAAGAAATTCGATTGTTGGTGATGCTTCAGATCGGGAAATACTGCTCCAAGCCGGAATTATGGAGTCTCCCTCTGTGATCATCACGACCCATGACGACGATGTCAATGTGTACTTAACCATCTACTGTAGATTGATTCGGCCTGATATCCAAATTATCACTCGCTCGACTCTGGAAAGGAATTTGGGAAATATGCACCGGGCCGGCGCCGACTTTGTCATGTCATATGCTTCCCTTGGTGCAAACACCATATTGAATTTGTTGCAACGAAGTGATATCATGATGGTGGCTGAGGGCCTCGATTTGATCAAAGTAAAAATCCCCAAACAACTCATCGGCAAAACCATCAAAGAATCTTCGATACGAAAAGAGACGGGGTGTACCATCATTGCCATTCGAACCGGTGAAGAAATGACCATCAACCCTGAACCAGAAATGATATTGGAAGAAGGCGCTGAAATCATACTGATCGGAACCGTCGAAGCAGAAAATCAATTCTTTGAAATTTATGGGGCAGATTAATCAACCATCTACTGATTGGCAAAGCCTGATTTGAATTTTGGAATCTGATGGTAGCTAAATGAATTCCATTTCAATCGCTGATCTCCGACCCGCACATACCAGCAGCGGAAATTCTCTGATTTCAGTCAATCAACAATTGGCCATTGGGTTTGGAGTAGCATTTGGTTTAATTCTTCTCAAACTTTTTGAAGGTGATGTACATCCAGTCCAGGGAGTAATTCATCAGGCATTTCGATATACATTCTTGGTAATTGGAAGCTTAACTATGCTTTCGTCCTTGGTTTTCCGACGATTGCACGGGCGAGACGGGGAGAGTCTAAGAGCCCAAGGATGATTTATCCCACCGTAATCACTTTTGTCAAGGTAAAGCCGTCATTTAGATTTCCGGACACCGAGTCGGCCATATTGCCTGCCAAGCTGTTACGGAAAACCCCGTCTGTTTCGTTTGGAGTATCTTCCTTGCCCTTGTATCCCCGACTGGCATAGACTTCCGATGTACTTTTCTCCGGAAATGCAATCTGGGTACTCAGGACAATTTTGTTTTCTCTCAGCACATCTACGTGAAGATGGGGAGCGCGACCGGGATACCATCCCGGAAAAATACTGATGAAAGAAACCTCGCCATTGGCATCAGTAGTCTGACGACCTCTGAGAAATGAAACTTTTGTAAAATCTGCTTTTTGGAGCGGGTGATTGCCATATTCAGAGTAATATCCCTCTGCATCACAGTGCCAGATATCTACCTGAGCACCTGAAATCGGCGAGCAACCCAGGCTTTGATCCTGGATTTTCAGATTGATCAGAAGCGCAATACCCTGTCGATCGGCTACGATATTCGCTCGCATCAGTTCCACAGGTGATTTATTGGGAAAAGGGCCCCGGGTTTCTTTGGGTGAAACTTCACAGGCAATATCATCTCCCTTAAGGTCACCTTTGGTGTCACAGGCCATCACTGGTATTGCTACGATCGTACCAAAACCTGCTAAGGTTTTCTTCAAAAATTCCCGCTTTTTCATACTTTCTTGGATTAGTACACTGCAAGAGTTACTGAATTTCAGATATTTATTTTAGAATTTGTGACCAGCCCGGTTGAAATCCTAACTCTAACTGGCTGGAGTTCTCACCAACCACATTGTTATTCAATTAAAGCAAACACTAGCTGTCTAAACTTCCATCCAGTCTCATCTCCATTTCCAGCACCGGATGTCTGCTTGAATAGCAAACCGATGATTTTCTCCTTAGGATCTGCGAAATACTGCGTATTGAAATATCCTCCCCAGTCAAAGGTGCCAAAACTGCCGATTCCTCCCAATTGCACGCCTTTTTCATCCACCAGTCCAAAAGCTAACCCATAGTCTTTGCCTCCTTCACCCAGTAAATCGCCCACTTGATTGGTCATGATCGTGGTGATGGTATGTGGGCTCAAGATGCGTTTTCCATTGTAGATTCCTCCATTGAGGTACAGCTGTAGAAACTTGGCATAATCCTCGGTGGTAGAGGATAGTCCTGCCCCTCCTGAGAAAAATACCTTGGCCCCAGTCTTTGGATAAGCCGGATCGTAAAAAGTAATCGGGAAAGGCACCCATTTGCCGTCCTTGGGGGTGTGCACGGTGACCAGTCGAGGTGCTTGAGCCTCATTGAGGTAAAAGCGGGTATCATTCATTCCCAGTGGGTCAAAAATGCGCTCCTTCAAAAACACGTCAAATGGTTTTCCCGAGATAATTTCCACCAAATAACCCAAGACATCCAGGCCTTCACTGTAGGTGTATTTGGTGCCGGGGTCGTGATGTAAAGGTAGTTTGGCCAATCGCTTGACGCTTTCCCCGATGGTGATATTTTCTGTGGTGAAGAGGTCCATTACCCCAGCCTTGTGATAGATCATTTTCATTCGTTCATCCCCATCGATCACACCATAGCCCAAGCCGGAGGTGTGGGTCAAAAGATGGCGAATAGTTATTTCCCTTGAGGAAGTCCTGGTGCTGTAGGTTGTGTCACCATAGCGAAAAGTATTCAGCACCTGTGGATTTTTGAATTCTGGAATGTATTTGGATATCGGATCATCCAATCGGAATTTTCCCTCCTCCCACAACATCATGATTGCGGTTGAAGTAATGGCTTTAGACTGGGAAGCTATACGAAAAATGGAGTTTTTCTCCATTTTTTTTCCACTCTCCACATCAGCCAGTCCTTTGGCTTCATGATAAATAATTTTACCGTCTTTCACAATCATAGCCACCAATCCGGGAACTTGCCCGTTGCCAATAGCCTCGTCTAGCATGGCGTTGATTTTGGTAAGTCGGTCTTTTGAAATTCCGGGGACAGGTTGATTCCCGGCAGACGTCAGGGTCTGGGAAAACAATTGGGAAGATATTCCAAAGAGGAAAACCAAAGGGAGTATTAGCCTTTTCTTCATGAGCTTAGGTGGGTTTAAGATCGATGAAAGTAGGAAAAAACAGGCATAAAAAAAGCCGGCTCACACCGGCTTTTTAAGACTTTACAGAAAACTCAATTCCTCTCTACCTCGAAGTAGTATTCTGTACCATCCGGGAACATTCCCAGAACGACAATTTCTTCTCCTTTGGATCTTTCCAGAAAATCGATCATTTCCTGTGCATTGTTGATTTTGGCTCTGCCTTTGTCTGAAATTACTGAGGTTATAATAAACCCATTTCTGGCACCGGATTTTTTCCAATTTTCATTGCTGTTCATTTTGATTACAGCACCACCCTTGATATCCAGTTTCTGTTTTGCATCCTCCTTGACATCTTCAAACTGCAAGCCTTCGAAGGTATAGGTTTTGGGTATTTCCCGCTTTACGATATTTGTATCTCCGGAGAAATTCTTCAGGGTTGCAGAGGTTTTTGAGGTTTTTCCGTCGCGGATGTATTCTACATCAATCTTGTCACCGGGACGTTTTCGGGCAACAAGTTCTTGCAGGTTGGCTACGTTGTTTACTGTTTTACCATCAATTGCAATGATGATATCCCCTATTTTCAAACCAGCTTCCTTACCTGCTGAGTTTTCATTAACCCCTCCAACATACACTCCCCTTTCGACTGGAAATGTCAAATTCAAGGCATCAGCTAATTCCGGACTCACGTTGTTTATGCTCACCCCAAGAAGACCCCTCTGAACTGCACCATGCTTCATTAGATCGTCCATTACCTTTTTGACAAGGGTACTTGGTACAGCAAACGAATATCCGGTAAATGTGCCGGTATTAGTAGCAATCGCAGTGTTGATACCGATCAATTCACCAGCGAGATTGACCAAGGCTCCGCCTGAGTTGCCCGGATTCACTACGGCGTCAGTCTGGAGAAAGGATTCGATTTGCAGATTATTCTCTACTCCTCTTAGTATACCTATATTTCTGGCTTTGGCAGAAATAATCCCCGCAGTGACAGTCGAGTTTAGATTGAAGGGATTTCCAACAGCCAAAACCCATTCACCGATCATGGTATCATCCGAATCACCAAACCTGACAAAAGGAAGACCGGTGGCTTCGATTTTCAAAAGGGCAAGATCAGTAGTTGGGTCTGTTCCGATTACAGTTGCTTCGTATCGCTTATTATTATCGAGCGAAATATCAATCTTGGTAGCTCCTTCTACGACGTGATTATTGGTCACGATGTAACCGTCCGCTGATATAATCACTCCCGAACCAGAACTTACCGGCATCTGACCGCCTCGTCCTTGTCCCCCGTCTCTACGTGGATCAGGAAACCCAAAGAACTCTTGAATAGGGTCTCTTTCTGTTCTTGGTGTGATGGCAACCTGACTGTTCACGTGCACCACTGCCGGAGTGACTAGCTGCGCTGAAGCCACGAAATTGATTCCATCAGGAATTTTGAATGATTCACCTGACAATAAGTTCACAAATGAAGCTTGTTGCTTTTCGTCAAATGTTCCGGCATTCTGTGGTTTGATCAGAAAACTCACACCGGCCAGCGCGACTACTCCACCGATCAGGGCCGCCAGAAGCATCCCCAAGAAAAACTGTTTCTTGTTCATAATTTTAATGGTTTTCTTTTTCTACAACAAAGTATCAAGGTATAGACTCAATTTGAAACTTCTTGGATTAGTCCAGTGGACCAAATTAACAAGAATTAACCGCTTTTGAGGACTTGAATTACTTATAACCCAAATAAGAAGAGTGGGTTTTCCCACTCTTCAATTATTTCACTTCAATGACAGCTTTATTGACTTTCTTTTCTTGTTTCGGCAGCAAAAGTCTAAGCAGCCCCTCTTCATAGCTTGCTTCTACATTGTCCACGATTACATCCTCAGGGAGGAAAAAGGACCTTTTAAATGAACCATACTGAGTCTCGATACTGTGGAAGTTTTTACCTTCTTTTTTCTCTTCCAATTTTCGCTCTCCGGAGATGGTCAGTTTGCCATCCACCAAATCAATTTTGAAGTCTGCCTTTTTCATCCCAGGTACTGCAACATGGATTTCATAGGATTTTTCATCCTCTGCGATATCCACTGCAGGATTAAACTGCTTCAAGGTAGCGCCCACGGAATCGCTAAAGAATCGATCCAACATTCCACTGAATGAGGCAGGCATTTGGGGTTCGAGTTGGTTGTATCTGACGAGTTTCATAACGTAATTGGTTAAATTGTTACAAAGAGCTTATCCCATAAATTATGTTCCACACCTTTATTCCAGCCTTTTTGTCTTATTTATTAGAAAAATTTCTATTAATTCAGTCATTATGACCGAAATAAGAGGGGGATATATGACTTAAGGTTGACAGAAATCATCGCGATCACTCAACCCGCAAATCTGGATTTAATACCTATTTTTATCTCAAGAAATCCACCTGATGAAAAACCTACTGCTGTTATTAATCTTTTTTTTCATTTTCTTTCAAATTCCCACTTTTGGCCAAAACACAACTGATGATCAAAAAATAGACAGTCTACTGACTTCCATAAAAGACAGTTTGATCATTTTAGATCCTGACCTAAGTGGCACCAATTCCGATACACTTTACATTACCCCCTCGCTGGAGGTGCTCATCAGGAAGGGAAGAAAATATACGCTTCTGGCAAATGAAATCATGCTGGAGCTCCAAGAGTCTCTGGATACTACGAGATTCGTCAATGAAATCCCCATCATGAACGAGACCCTGGCTTCTATTCGGGATCGGATTAGGACAGCCAACACAAAATTTAATTTTAGGTATGTCAATGCGCTCTTTCGTCTTTTGGAAACTACCGAAGAGGCAAACTTGGACTTAGACAAAATCATTGAGGCGAGGTTAGATCGCCTTCAGATTTTGGACAGCCTTTTGACAATGGTGAAAAATGATGATTTTTTTAAATACAAGATCCGGGACACCCTATTGCTCCCGATGTATTCAGGAGAGATTCAAAACCTCAAAGAAAACATCTATCGGATTGACAGCACCATTTACCGTCAAGAACTTCAAGCCGCTAGGTACCAGTCCGATCTCAGTCGTATTTCAATGGGAATTACGGAGCTTAAGCGCTATGTCACTATCAACAAGTCAATCCTGGAAAGAAATCTGTTCAAAAAAGAAATCAATTACATCTGGGAGAGTTATTCTATTCCTTCCCCAAAATCAATTCTAGACATCACTTCCGACTCTATTCAGTTAAATTTTTTGATCCTCAAAAGGGAACTGATGGCAAATCCGATTATTTCCTATCTCGCCCTTCTCATTTTGATCGCTGCCAGTATAGGGATCAGAAGGGTGGTCAAGAGCATAGAAAGAGATAAAGAATACGGGAAAATAATTCTTAACCGATTAAAATACCTGGATATAAACCCTGTTTCTTCGGTCCTAGTCGGCTTGCTTCCACTGGTGTTTTTTATGTTTGATACCGGTTCCATAGCCTTGCTTACTTTTTTTATCTACCTGCAAGTGATTTTTTCTTCGGTGTTGATTCACAGTTCCTTTCCAAAACCCACCTTCCTGCGATGGATGGTATTGGTAGTCATTTTTGTCTTTTTCACGATCAGCAATCTTTACTGGGAGATCGCCTATCAGGAGCGCGTATATTTTCAAATCGGGAATATCGTCATCATGTACATCCTTTGGAAAATCCCCGAAAATTTCTCCTCAGATGACCCTAAAGAGTTGAATTTTTTGAAAAACTTACGAGTCCTGATCATGATCTTATTGACATTTGGGATTCTTGCAAACCTATTGGGGAGATACAGTTTGGCTAAAATCCTCAGCGTCGCCGGATCAGTGGGATTTGTACATGCGATCACTCTCTATTTTTTCGTAAAAGTGATCATGGAAATAATTTATGTGCTGCTTGAAAATAAAAAAGAGTCAGATTCCTTCACCTCATTTATTGATTTCACCAGTATTCAGAAGCGGATAAGGGGAGTTCTACTGTTTTTGGGTTTTGTATTTTGGATCTTCATCTTATTACAAAATCTGGCTTTAAGCGATTATGTCTATGAAACACTTGAAAAATTTCTGGTAACGGAGCGATTTCTCGGTGAAACCAGTTTTACGTTCCGGAGCATATTCCTTTTTGGTGCTTTGATTTACGTCGCGTACCTCTTGTCAAACAACATCGCGTATTTTGTCACAATAAAAGACCAGCAAAAACCTTCTACAAGAAAAAAACGGCTTGGAAGTTCTGTCTTATTGATCCGATTGGCGATCCTGATTGCCGGATTTATAATAGCCGCTACGGCGGCAAACATCCCCTTAAATAACATCACCATTGTACTCGGAGCCTTATCAGTCGGTATAGGTTTCGGTCTTCAAACCATCATCAACAATCTAGTCTCGGGCGTCATTTTGGCATTCGAGCGGCCCATTCAAATCGGAGATGATATTGAGGTGGGTGCCATGACCGGAAAGGTGAAAGAGGTCGGAATACGAGCCAGTAAAATCCAGGGGTACGACGGGTCGGAGATCATCGTACCCAATGGTGATTTGCTTTCCCAACAATTGATCAACTGGACGCTCTCTGATAAACGCAGAAGAGTGGAGCTTCTTATCGGTGTTGCGTACAACTCGGATATGACACTTGTCCAATCATTGATTAAAGACGCACTGGAATTTGACAAAATCTCGAAAGTTCCGGCCCCAAAAGTACTGATGCAGACATTCGGGGATAATTCAGTGGATTTTAGAGTACTCTTCTGGGTGGACGACATGGATATTTGGCTGGATATGAGGCATGAAGTCATGAGCTCCCTCTATGCTTCTTTTAAGAAAAATGGAATTGAAATCCCATTCCCACAACGGGATATAAATTTTAAAAATATGCTCGAATTAAAAATTGACGAGGAAATCGATTCAAATCGAATAGAGAAAACAAAAAAATCCCCTGAAAAATGATTCAGGGGATAATTTACACTAATACATTCTCTTGAATTTCTTAGGCTTTTTTGACGTTGATGGCGTTTGGTCCTTTTTTACCTTCCTTGATGTCATAGATTACTTTGTCGTTTTGTTCGACTTTGTCTACTAACCCGGTAGCGTGTACGAATACATCTCCCTGAGTCTGATCATCAACGATAAATCCGAAACCCTTGGCTTCATTGTAAAATTTTACTGTTCCGGTAAACATAATGAATTGTTATAAATTGTATGTAAAAGAGGATTAAAAGTAAAGATTAGATCGAAAAAAACAAATTAATAGTATACAAATGACTCAAAAGAAGAAATTAATTTTGGTGAGGCATGCAAAATCATCTTGGGATATCCCTTGGCTAAATGACCACGATCGGCCTTTGGCCAAGCGCGGACTTGATGATGCTCCAAAAATGGCCAATCGGCTTAAGAAAAAAGGGGTTTATCCGGATCTGATGCTGAGTTCTACCGCATTACGGGCTGCTGAAACAGCTAAAATCACAGCTAAAATATTGGGGGTTTCAGAGGATGACATTTCTTGGGAAAAAGGGCTTTTTCATGCCTCCCCCCATCAAATCCTCAAGATCATCCGAATGCAGAAAGACTCAGTCAATACCTTACTGGTCTTTGGTCATAATCCCGGATTTAATGATCTGATCACATACCTCGGTGGAGAATTGGATAATTTACCAACTAGCGGACAGTTTGGATTCAATTTAAAAACTGAACATTGGGCAGAACTCAAACCGGAAACTGCCGAGGTATGGTTTTTTGATTTCCCAAAAAAGAAAAGCTAAGGCAAATCAAAATTTCGGACATCCTGAACGACTTCTTGAAAAAGTATGGGATTATCCAAAAGGTAATAGACTTTTTCGGCTACTTCTGTTGCCGAACTCAAATGGCCCTCTGACTTGTATTGAGCAAAACGCTCCAAAGCAGGGAAATCCGATGGATCTGCCTTTCTGATGTCAGCCTGCATCTCGGTATCGATGATTCCCGGCGCCAATGAAAATACCCGAAATCCTTTTTCCTTAAGATCTTCTGCTGCCACCTTGGAAAACATCGCCAAGCCTGCTTTTCCGGTACAATATTCACTCCATCCCGCCAGTGGCTTGTGCGCAGCACCGGAACTGATCGTGCAGATCAGCTTTTCGCTTTTGCTTCCGGAGTAGGCCTCCACAAAACCATTGGTGAGAATTATTGGCGCAAGCAGATTCAGATTCATCACGCCTTGAATTGCTTTCGGTTGAAGCTTTCCTACTGGTTTGATTTCGCCAATCTTGCCGGCATTATTGATCAGGATTACTTTATCAAATTCCCCTGTGGGAAATAACGCTGGTAGTCTGGACTCCAGTGCGTCCAAATCACTCAAATCCAACTGTACTTCTGTCAGTTTCGGATCTTGCAAATTCAATATTGAACGGGAAACAGCAACTATCCTGATATTATCAAGCGCCAAGAATCTTTCCAAAATGGCTTTTCCCAGACCTTTGGTGTGACCGGTGAGGATGAGAAGGGATTTCATCACTTATCTTGATTTGTAATTATTGAATTCAAGTGCTTTCATAATGAAGTAAAAGAGGCTGACAGGAGTCGAAGGCCATTTACAGCTAATGAAGCCACATTTCGAACTTCGTAACTCTCGTTGCTCAGGTGCTCAATGTGACAAACAGCAATTATGAGACAGCCTCTTTTTTTTCTATCGCCTTACAAAATGTATTGCGACAGGTCTCTGTTTTTCACCAGTGCATTTAATCTTTCCTCTACCATTTCCTTGGTAACCATGATCTTGGAATTGGCCTGAATGACATCCGGGACATCAAACAGGAAATCATTCAGCAAGTGACTCATCACAGTATGAAGTCTCCTCGCACCAATATTTTCCACCTCCTGATTGATCAAAAACGCCAGTCTCGCGATCTCTTCAATGGACTCATCATTGAATTCAAGGGACACCTGTTCGGACTCAAACAGCGCTTGATATTGCTTGGTCAATGCATTCTTTGGCTCCCGCAAAATGCGAGAAAAGTCCTCCTGTGTCAGACTTTGGAGTTCAACTCGGATCGGGAATCGCCCCTGCAATTCAGGAATCAAATCCGATGGTTTGCTCACGTGGAATGCTCCAGCAGCAATAAACAATACGTGATCGGTATTTACTACACCATACTTGGTATTCACAGCGGTACCCTCTACGATTGGGAGCAAATCACGCTGCACTCCTTCTCTACTGACATCAGGGCCACTACCACCTTTTCCGGCTTTGGAAGCAATCTTATCGATCTCATCGATGAAGATGATTCCGTTATTTTCGGCAAGTTTGATGGCTTCCTCTTTGACTTCGTCAAAATCCACCAATTTGGAGATCTCTTCTTCCAAAAGCACCTTTCTTGCTTCAGCTATCGTCAATTTGCGCTTCTTGGTCTTCTTGGGCATCATACCGGAGATCATGTCCTGAAGTCCCGCCATGCTGGCATCATCCATCATCCCATTCCCGATCATCCCAATCCCCACAGGTGAAGAGGCTTTGACATTAATTTCAATCTTTCGTTCGTCCAATTCGCCGTTTCTCAGCTTTTCGCGGAAACGCTCACGAGTCCGCTCATTCAGTTCGGAGTCATCAGCCGGCTCAGATTGAGTGTCGATATTGATCGACATTGGACGTGTAAATCCCGCACTTTTTACCGGCGGAATCAAAATATCCAAGATCACTTCCTCTACGGCTTCAGTTGCTTTTACTTTTACTGCTTCGTTTTTTACCTCTTTTACCAAATGAACAGATTGCTCCATGAGGTCACGCACCATACTTTCCACATCGCGCCCCACGTATCCAACTTCGGTAAATTTTGAAGCTTCCACCTTGGTAAAAGGAGCCTGGGCAATGTTAGCCAATCGACGTGCGATTTCTGTTTTTCCCACCCCCGTGCTTCCGATCAGGAGAATATTATTTGGAACGATATCTTTTTGAATATCTGACTTCACCATCATGCGACGTATTCGATTGCGCAAGGCAATCGCCACGTTTCGTTTTGCGTCCTTTTGTCCGATGATGTATTTGTCAAGCTCTTCAACGATTTGCCTTGGAGTAAGTGAATCAAGTTGGCTCATGGGTAGTGTGTGGTGCTGAAAGTGAAACTGATTTTCGTATCAAAAAGATTTAAAAGGCTTCCCCTTCAATCGAGGAAGCCTTTTTTTGATTATTCCTGAGCAGATTTAGGCTCTGAAAATGTGAATTTAAGTGGATTGTCAACCTTGTTTTGAGTCAGAGCGATGTTGAGTACCTCTCCCACTTTATCAACAAAATGAAATTCAATTCCTTTAACATATTGCTGGTCAATCTCTTCTATATCCCGAAGGTTTTTTCTGCAAAGAATGATTTCCTTTATTCCGGCACGTTTGGCAGCAAGGATTTTTTCCTTGATTCCCCCTACAGGCATCACTTTACCAATCAAGCTGATCTCTCCGGTCATTGCGACTTTTGATTTTACTTTACGCTGGGTGTACACTGAGGCCATAGCCGTCAGCATGGTGATACCGGCAGATGGTCCGTCTTTTGGTACAGCCCCTGCTGGAACGTGGATGTGAAGATCATACTGATCAAAAACACGGTGGTCAATACCTAAGGTTTCGGCTTTTGATTTCAGGTAAGAAAGTGCCGTCATGGCAGACTCTTTCATCACCTCTCCCAGTTGACCTGACAGGGTCAATTTGCCTTTACCCCGGCTAAGACTGGACTCAATGAAGAGAATTTCTCCTCCTACACTCGTCCAGGCAAGCCCAGTCACTACACCTGCAATACTGTTATCTTGGTAGGTTTCTTTATCAAAAATCTCGGAACCGAGAATTTTACGAACTGCCGCAGGTGTTATTTTATGATCGTATTCCTCCTCCATTGCAATCGACTTGGCGATATTTCGTATCACTTTACCAATTGCCCGCTCCAAGCTTCTTACACCTGATTCGCGTGTGTAGTCTTCGATGATTTTGGCCAATGCCGCCTTATCAAAGCTGATATCTTTGGCTTTCAAGCCATGTTCTTTTCGCTGCTTGGGCACAAGATGACGCTTGGCGATTTCCAGCTTTTCTTCCTGAGTATATCCCGTCACTTCGATGATCTCCATTCGATCCCGCAAGGCAGGCTGAATCGTATCCAGTGAATTTGCTGTAGCTATAAACAGAACCTTGCTCAGGTCATATTCTACTTCCAGGTAATTATCCAGAAAAGCGAAATTTTGCTCCGGATCCAAGACCTCCAGAAATGCGGAAGAAGGATCACCCCTGAAATCAGAGGAAAGCTTATCAATCTCATCCAGTACAAATACCGGATTGGAGATTTTCACCTTTTTCATATTCTGAATGATCTTACCGGGCATCGCCCCGACATAGGTCTTTCGATGTCCACGGATCTCCGCTTCATCATGAAGGCCTCCGAGTGACATTCGGATATATTTTCGCCCCAAAGCCGCAGCAACAGATTTACCAAGAGAGGTTTTACCTACGCCGGGAGGTCCGTACAGGCAAAGAATCGGGCCTTTCAGGTCATTCTTTAATTTCAGTACCGCCAGGTATTCGATGATCCGCTCTTTTACTTTTTCCAAACCAAAATGATCCGCATCAAGTACGGCCTTGGCATGCTTTAGATCAAAATTATCAAGCGTAAACTCATTCCATGGCAGATCTACCAAGGTTTCAGCATAGTTGAGTGCGATGGGGTATTCAGCGGCAGCAGGATTGATCCGGAGAATTTTGTCCAGCTCTTTTTCAAAGTGCTTCTTGACTTCAATTGGCCAATGTTTCAATTCTCCTTTTTCTCTCAGATCCTCCACTTCTTTTTCAGGACCATCTTCTCCAAGCTCATCCTGCAGGACTTTCATCTGCTGACGCAGGAAATAGTCCCGCTGCTGCTGATCGATATCGGTGTGGACTTTCTTGTGGATTTCAGACTTCAACTCCAGCATTTGGATGTCTTTCATCATGTATTCCAAAAGAAGCGTCGCACGCTCAATTCCGTCATTGATCTCGATCAGGCGCTGCTTGGATTCTACAGGAGCGTTGATATTGGAGGAAAGGAAATGCGTCAGAAAAGGCGTGTTGTCAATATTATCCAGAGCCACCTGAGCTTCACGGGGAATCTCCGGGTTAAGATGAAGGATTTTGCTTGCAGCCTCTTTTAAGGATTCCTCCAAGGCTTTGATTTTTCTGGAGTTCTTCGGAAAACTTTCCTCCAGGTAATCAACCTTAGCCATAAAATAGGGATCGTCTGTGACCTGCTCCCGGATTTTAAAGCGCTTTTTGCCTTGAATAATAATCGTAGTGTTCCCATCAGGGAGCACGATCATTTTGATGATTTTGGCCAATGTTCCCACCTGATAAATGTCTTCCCATCCGGGATCGTCATTGTTGGGGTTGATCTGTGCACATACTCCAATGAGCTTACTGCCCTTGTGGGCTTTCTTCACCAAGCGGATAGATCGTTGCCTACCCACAGTAATAGGAATAACTACACCGGGAAAAAGGACGGTATTTCGAACTGACAGAATGGGGACTTCTTCTTCAAAAGACTCATTGCTTGGATCACCTTCTTCCTCGTCAGTGATCAATTGGATGAGATCCCCCTCCCCAGTGTAATCACCGGACATGAGATTTTGAAATAAAGAATTTGCGAATTGGTTCATATAGACAGATTGACAGCCGGGCTGTCAGTGAATAGCTAAAATAAAAGAAGAACCCCCTATATACGAAGGTTCTCCCTAATAAGTCAAGGTCAATGCCAAAAGAGGATTGGGTCAAATTGGCAGTTAAGACGCCGAATAAATTGCTCTTATATCGGCTTGGTAGGCTTGGATTGGATAATGATCAACTAAACAACTTCAAAATATCATTCCCGATCGCAAAAACCATCAAGGCCAACAGAATCACCATGCCGACTTTCTGCGCATTTTCCAGAAACTTATCAGATGGAGTTCGGCCGGAGACCATTTCATAAAGCAAGAATACCACATGCCCACCGTCAAGAGCAGGAATCGGAAGTAAGTTCATAAAGGCTAGGATCATCGAAATCAAACCAGTAATACTCCAAAATTTCACCCAGTCCCAAGTGGAACCGTAGATTTTCGCCATGCCTACCGGACCACTTACGTTTTTTGCAGAAACTTCACCGGTAAACATTTTACCTAAGGCTCGGGCATTTACAATCACCACACCGAATGCTCTTGAAGTTCCTTTGCTGATCGCTTCACCAAAACCATACTGCCTGCGAGTTGGCTCGATGAGTGTCTGCACAGCGATCCCGATTCGGGCTTCATCCGTAACCGCAATTGCCAAGGTGTCTATTCCGGTTTCATTTTTTCTGACCACTTGAGCAGTCTTTCCGACTAAAGGCTGAAGTGCCGATTGCATCTCATCGAAATACTCGATTGGCTGATTGTTGACTGCCAGAATTTTATCTCCCGGCTTTATTCCCGCAGATTCTGCGCCGCTTCCTTTGTCCACAGCACCCACTTCAAACGGAAATCGGATCTGAACAAATTTGCTGAATGACTCCTCGCTGTTGAAGGTGTTAATAAATCCACGCGGGATGTCAATTTTAATTTGCTCACCATTACGGTCTACTGTGTAGTAGCCGTTTTCGCTGAGCAAAGCCGAACCGCTCGTCAAGTCGTTGATTCCCTGATAAGGTTCGCCGTTGATGTCCAGGACTTTATCGCCGGTTTTAAAGCCAATAGCTTCCCCGTATTCATAGGCTACGATCCCGTTTTGGATGACCTGATCTCTAGAATAGAAGGTTTCTCCGTTTTGGTACACCAAAACCACAAAAATGATAATCCCGGTGACCACATTGACAATGATACCTCCCAACATGACGATCAATCGCTGCCAGGCCGGTTTGGACCGAAATTCCCAAGGCTGCGGCTCGGAAGACATCTGCTCGGTATCCATGGACTCATCTACCATTCCGGAGATCTTCACAAAACCTCCCAAAGGAATCGCCCCTATCGAATATTCAGTTTCTCCCCACTGGAATCCAGCGATTTTGGGAGGAAAACCGATTGAAAATTTCTCTACTCTCATGCCAAACATCTTGGCTGTAAGCAAGTGACCCAATTCATGAAGCCCTACCAGGATCGATAATCCCAGGAGCAATTGGCCCACCATAATCAATGTTTCCATTATTTTCTACGCTTAATTAGTTGTGTTGTAATTTCTCTTGACTCCTGATCGGTAGCTATGTAATCTTCCAAACTAGGTCGTGCTATAAAGGTTGCTTTTGCCAAAGTATCGGCGATCAGGTCAGACATCTCCAAAAATCCCACTTCCTTGTTTAAGAAAGCCGCCACGGCAATTTCGTTGGAAGCGTTTAGGATACATGGAGCGTTTCCTCCCTTTGCTAAAGCATCAAATGCCAGCTGAAGGTTCCTGAAAGTTTTTAAATCCGGCTGCTCAAACGTCAGTTGCGGATAGTTCATGAAGTCAAATCGCTCAAAATCGCTTTTCAACCGATGCGGAAAACTCAAGGCAAACTGAATCGGGATACGCATATCCGGTAAGCCAAGTTGTGCCTTGATCGATCCGTCTTCAAATTGTACCAAAGAATGGATGATACTTTGGGGATGAACGATGACTTCGATCTGTTCGGTTTTCAAACCAAAAAGCCACTTTGCTTCGATTACCTCCAAGCCTTTATTCATCAGCGAGGCGGAGTCAATAGTGATTTTGGCCCCCATATCCCAGTTGGGATGTTTCAAAGCTTGCTCACGGGTGACAGTTTCGAGAAAAGTTCGATCTTTCCCACGAAATGGTCCACCCGAAGCAGTCAGGATTATTTTTTCAATCGGATTTTGATATTCACCGACAAGACACTGGAAAATCGCCGAGTGCTCTGAATCTACAGGGAAAATATTAACCCGGTTTTCTTTGGCCAAAGCGGTAATTATCTCTCCCGCTACGACCATCGTCTCTTTGTTTGCCAGTGCAATCTGCTTTCCCGCTTTGATTGCATTTACCGTTGGAATCAAGCCGGAGTAGCCGACCAAAGCGGTAAGGACCACATCGATCGTTTCCATTTCCACGATTTGAGCTATCGCTTTTTGCCCGGCAAAAACTTTGATATCGTGGGGAAGCAAGGCCGCTTTGACTTTTTGATAATTGTCCTCATTCCCGATCACCACTGCGTTTGGATTGAATTCCAGCGCTTGGGCAATCAGCAAGTCACAATTATTTTGAGCCGTGAGCACTTCAACTAAAAAATCTTCGGGATGTTGCCGAATCACCTCGAGGGTTTGAGTGCCAATGCTTCCGGTACTGCCCAAGATGGCTACGCGCTTTTTATCTGTCATTCGAAGGGGTTTATATTCCGATTCAAAACTCTGTCATTTGGCTAAAGTTCGGTTTCGGGCTGACAAAATTACCAATTGACCAGACTTTTCCTTGTACAATTCGTCACTTTTTGGGGAATGGGATGATTTTTGGTTTTTTTTTAATCTTGGATCATCTTAAAAAATGTGAAGTAATACAGGCCCAGAAACTATCAGTGCGCTTATTGAGTAATTTACTATACTATGAACTCATTCATCAAATCTATCGGATTGCCTTTTCTGGCAGGGATTGCCGGAGCGGCTTGTTGGTCTTACCTTGAAATTAATTCTGCTCAGACTAGTGAGATTGGATCGGCAGATTCCCCAAATACAGAAATGCAATTTACTGCTGCGTTTCGCCCGGCGACTCAAGCCGATGGATTAACGCTACCCGTTTCCTTCGTAGAAGCTTCTCAAAACAGTACCGAGTCGGTCGTTTTTATCAAAAACTTTTCCGGCACCGATCCGAGACGGTACAGCATGTTTGATTATTTCTTCGGCACCGGACCCACCCAGCAGGTCAGCACCGGATCAGGAGTGATTATCTCCAAGGATGGCTACATCATCACCAACAACCACGTGATCGATCGTGCAGAGACCATCGAGGTGGTCCATCAAAAACGAACCTATTCCGCCAAACTGGTAGGAACTGACAAAAACACAGACATCGCAGTCCTCAAAATCGAAGCAACAAATCTACCCGAAATCAAGCGTGGCAACAGTCGAAGCCTTCAAATCGGTGAGTGGGTTTTGGCTGTAGGTAACCCATTTAACCTGACATCCACTGTCACTGCGGGGATTGTGTCAGCTAAGGAGCGTCAAATCAATATTCTCGGTGGGGATTTTCCTTTGGAAAGTTTCATCCAAACCGACGCACCGATCAACCCCGGAAACTCAGGCGGGGCTTTGGTCAACATAAAAGGCGAATTAGTCGGAATCAACACGGCGATACTTTCCCGAACCGGTTCATACACCGGCTACGGGTTTGCAGTACCTGTAGATATCGCCCTGAAAATCGCCAATGATCTAATTAAGTTCGGAGAAGTTCAAAAGGCCATTCCGGGAATCGATGTTGTCGAATTGACACCCGAACTGGCTGAGGAAATGAAATTGAAATCACTGGACGGAGTAATCGTTACTCATATTCTAAGGGGAGGTTCTGCGGAAAAAGTCGGACTGCAAAAGGATGATGTCATCATCAAAATCGATGATTGGAAGATCACCGGAAAAGGAAGCTTTGAAGAGGCACTTTCCTATTTCTATCCCGGAAGCAAAGTTGCGGTTGAATACATGAGAAATGGCAATTTGAAAACCGCCCAACTCACCCTTCAGAATCTGGAAGGTGGAGAAGGAGTCATCAAGCGGGAATTTTTCACTTCGGTGCTTCTGGGCGCAAAATTGGAGTCTGTAAATACAATCGAAAAAGACCGTCTCAAAGTGCCTTACGGAATCAAGATCACCTCCATGACCCGCGGATATTTACGTGACTTGGGATTCCGGGATGGCTTTGTGATTACACATATCAATCAGATTCCTGCCAAAGACCCAAAAGCTGCAGGAAAATACCTAGAGGAATTCAGTGGAAAGCTGAGACTGGAAGGCGTGGCACCAAATGGTCAGCCTTTTATGCAGAGCTACAATGTGAAGTAAAAAACAAGGCTTGGATTGAGAAAATCCAGCCTTTTTTTTCGTTTTAGACCCTACTTTTACTTAAATTAAGAAGACAAAAAACCCGAAATGAAAACCCTACCCCAAACTTGTGAACAATGCCTGGAAGAATTTAGCAACGCATTGGAAGAGCTTGTGATTTTTGCCAGTCGAGGTGACAAATCCGGATACACTGAAACTCAGTCCAGGGATTTGATCAGAAACTTTGAAGTAACCCATGAATTGGCCCTGAAAGTGATCGCCAAGTTTTTTGAAAAGCATAAAAAGGGCCCTTTCTCAGGATCGAGAGACGCCACGGTTGAGGCTTTCCACGCCGAACTCATCGACGATGGCAAAGGCTGGCTGGATATGATCATCGACCGGATTCAATACAACCCGGTGTACAACATTGACTCTCAGGCCACTTTTCTGTCAAACATCCGAAAAAAATACATCCGCTTATTGGAGCGGTTCGAACGAACAATGACAAAAAAGCTGGAGGAATGAAGGGAGTAATCAGTAGGCAGTGGCAGTAGGAAGAAAAGTTTTAACACCAGAACAGAAAGTTTTTTCCTGAGTACTAGGAAAAGGAATCCGAAGAAACCTGCCTGCTGCAGCCAGTTCTATTTTTTTTGTGAAAAACTTGCCTGTCAGAAGTCAGGTCTGCGGGAAAAATTCTAAAAAAAGCCCGATCCAAGGACCGGGCTTTAATTTTAATTAATTGGCCAAAAATTTTCCAATCTTAAATATTTCAATTTTATAATTTCCAATCCAAAGATTACCTAAAAACAAACCCAGAAGGTCCTCTTCCTACTTCCATTTTTTTCACTTCTACACCTGACTTATTGTAAATAGTAACCTCCCCATTTCCCTGAAAACCCTTAGAGTTGGAAACATAGATTTCCTGCCGCTCCTTATCAAAGCCGATACCGTAGAACCCTGAACCTGTTTTCAAGCTTGGAATCAGAGTCGTGTCAAAAATCGATACCACTGCAATTCCATCATTGTAATCCGGCCAACCTGTACTGGTCAAAATATAAATCCTGTCATCCTCTCCCAAAGTAATTCGCCCGGTTGCTTTGGAAAGTGGCAATTCCCGAAATTCCTTTTTGGTCAGATTATCCCTGTGAAACGATTGGAAGTAAATTTTTTCGGAATCATAAGAATACACCCACAAATCTCCTCGCTGCTCAAAAAACTGAACTGGCTTTCCTGGAACCTCAAGGGTTTTGGAAACCACTTCGGTATCAGCATCGATAATTTCAATTTTCCCTCCTTCTGATCCGGCCACAAATACATATTTACCCGAAGTAAATAAGTCCTCGGGCTTATTGGATACTTTGATTTTCTTCTTGACAGTACCCCCATCCAATCCTGAAACTACCGCGACATAGGAATCCGGTGTTTTAAAACTCGCATCGTATGGGCCATAGTCGGAGATAAACAATTTTCCTCGGGAAGTTGCCAATGACCTCGGCTGATTCAGATCTCCGATCACTGCACCCCTTGATTTGAAGTCTCCCGGGTTGACGATTTCCACTTTTCCGGTGTTTGCGACCAGATAAAGACGATCCTCCTCCAAAACCATATCTTCCAAAAGCCCGGCAAAAGGACGGTTGTTT
The DNA here is from genome assembly GCF_030694375.1 of Algoriphagus sp. GTDB lineage: Bacteria > Bacteroidota > Bacteroidia > Cytophagales > Cyclobacteriaceae > Algoriphagus. The sequence goes on along the minus strand of NZ_JAUXYL010000020.1, from coordinate 24,207 downwards.
TCGGCTTCAAACACATTCACTTTCGTCGTACCGGTGACTGGGTCAAAATGAAACACCTCTCCGTCATTGGCCCCGAAGGCACCTTCATTCATGATCAAAATACCGGTATCATAGGCCCCAAGGGGTCGTTCACTTCCCGACTCATTGCAGGAAAAGAGCAGGAAAATCAGAGCCAAAGCTCCAAATTGGTTTTTCAAGGTAAACTTCATAAGTGTATGGTTAAATTAAGTTGATACGAGCGGCCGGGCATTGCACGGAGATATAGGACTTGGTAGTCTCTGTCAAGGAGATTAAGCACATGAAAACTGATTGGAAAGCGGGTTTTTACCCATTTCAGATCCGAAAATCTCAGACCCGCATTCCAGATTTGATAGGAATCGAGGATTCGGGCATTTCCGGTTCCGATGGCCCGCTGACCCACATAGAAGGAGCTCAAGTTCACTGCAACCCCTCCGATTCCTGCCGAAAGATTTCCGTTTGCCTGATGTTGGGGAGTATAGGGTAATTGACGTGGATTCGCGGGTTCGGAAGTCAGGTCTAGAGCCTGTGAAAAAGTGTAACTCAAGCCCATTTCCCAATTCAATTTACCCGACTCCCACTTGGTATTTCCCTGATATTCAATGCCTTGATTTTGCACTTTACGGATATTTTCAGGACTCCAGATCGATCCCCGAGGTAGCCAGATGATCCAGTTATCGACCTTCATGCGATAGTACGTCAGACTTTGATCCCAGGAGAACGCCCCTTTTTTGAGCCAATTCAGTCCAATTTCCCCGTTTACACTTTCCTCAGGCAATAGATCAGGATTCCCTCCGGGGTTCCAAAATCGGTCGTTGAGTGTCGGTGCTTTAAATCCCTTTCCAAGAGAAGCTTTGAGCAAAAGCTCCTGCTTCTCCCCTTCCCAAAACTTCCAGTCCCCCCCTATTCCGGGCAGAAAAGGAATAAAATTATCGAGGTAGGCGAATTGGCGAAGATTAAGTGAGACAGTGAGATTTTCAGCTGTTTGCCAGCGGGCGGATTGATAAAACTCAAACCGCTGATCCGTGGCAGCATAGGTGCTCAGATCGCCTTTGATAAAAGTGGATCTCACTCCAGCTTTAAACTGCCAGGATTTCCCTTTTGCAAAATCCCAATCCGAGGCTAAAAAGAACTGTCGGGTTTGATTTTGACTTTCATTGAAAAATTGATTGTCACGTACAAATCCCGTCTTCAGATTCCAAACGGAGGTTGTGCCAAATCTGAAATAATCCAATACCGCACGGACATTCTCATCAGACTGCTGATCCGTTGTGCTGGAACCCATCACCGGCTGTATCTGACGATCGGCCTTATTCCACCAGAACGCCGCTTTAAACTGACTTTTGGAACTCACATTCCATGCAAAATCCTGGACAAAGCCAAGCTGCTCCACAGCGGCATTCTGAGCTTTTGTTTCAGGAGTTCCTGGCTTGGAAATGTCCCTGTAGCTAAAGTCATTTTGAGCAAATTGCCGATAAAATCGACTTTTGGTACTGATTTTTTTCGAAGAAAAGCCTCCTGAAAGAGCTGAATTAAACAATCCGAAACTCCCGAAAGTCTGTGAAAGTTTCCCTTGCCATCCTTTGGCAAACTCAGTCTTTGATCCCAAATGTACGCTTCCGCCTATGGCTTCATTTCCAAAAAGTGCTCCCGAACTTCCAAAATGCAATTGGGCTTGATCGATCGCCTCCACAGGCAGAATCGACAAATCGCTTTGCCCAAGTGAGGGGCTGTTGACGGGAAGTCCATTCCAAAAAATCGCCGTATGGCCCGCAGAAGTGCCCCGAAAAGACGGAGAAGCCAACATCCCTGCTCCGTATTGACGGACGAAAACAGGGCTTTGCTCCTGTAACAAGTCTCCCAACGATCGGGCAGCATACGCCTCCAAAACTTTGGAATCAAAGTTTACCAACTTCTGCCCTTGGGCAAAACGATCCAGAGGAGGTGCGTAAACCTCCACCTGTTCCAAGGAAACGGTGTCTTGCATCGGCATATAGCCGAACACAGAAACAACCCAAAACAACACAGTCATGCCTGATCGAATAAGTTAAAACTCAATTCGATTCGGGCTTGAAGAGAAATGGGAAGAAATGAAAACTATCTCCGACAGAAAGCTTTCTGTGGGGAAATCGACACGTCTTCTTCGCTTTTCCTCCGAAAGCACAGAATCAATAGATCAAGGCAGGTCTCCTGGCTCATCTGATTTTTGCCGGCCTTCTCTCCCGCCTCAGCGAGAAATGGCATAGTGGAGCAAAAACTTTTCCTTCCGGTAAGAATTGGAAAGACAGACTGACAGTTGCGGGGACAGCTCCGGTTTTACACCGGATTCCCTTTTAATCCCCAGAGCCGATCCCGATAGCTTTCGGGAGGATGGGGAACCTTCATCGGGGGCAAAGTAAAGCGATTTTGATTTGGTAAAAAAGCGTCAGACCAATACTAATTTTGGAAAGCATGGATTATCTCATTTACCTTGGCAGAAAATTTCGTCAGGTTAGTCCTATGTTAAAAAAATTCGGAAACAACATTTTTTCCTCAAAATCAACAGCTTACCTCCTTCTGATCTGCGCTTGGCTACTGTTTTTCTCCTGCGGAAAAAAAAATGAAACTGAGCAGGGAAAAACTTCGCTAAGTCTGGATTATGCCACGGGTTTTAAAATTTTTCAGGGAAAAGATTTCTGGGAAATTCAGGTGACTCAGGGCTACACCGGAGCTGATAAAACGTTTCGATACCTGGTGTTGGAAGAAAATTCCGAAGCTGAAAAAACCGGATTCGACGCCGTGGTACAACTACCGATTTCCAGAGTTGTGCTGACTTCGACGACTCATATTCCGCATCTGGACTTGCTGAATTCCACCGGAAAATTGATCGGCTTTCCCCAAACAGATTTGATTTCATCGGAAAAAACCAGGAAGCTGATCGACTCGGGGAAGGTCACTGACTTGGGAAGCGGGCCTTCTGCCAATCCTGAGATGGTCATCGATCTGCAACCAGATTGGATGATGATTTCCACTTTGGGCGAGGATCTGAGGTATTTGGATCTCTTTGCGCAGGCGAAAATCCCGGCGATCATCAATGGGGAATACGTGGAGCAAAACCCACTTGGACGGGCCGAATGGATCAAATTCACTGGAATTTTGCTTGGGAAATATGAAGAGTCGGTGGCGGTTTTTGAGGAGATCGAAAAAGCCTACCTAGCTACCGAAAAACTAACTGAAAAATTGCCTCAAAGCGAAAAACCAACCGTCCTGAGCGGGGTAATGTATCAGGACATTTGGTATGCGCCGGGATCCGAAAGCTGGGGGGCGAGAATCCTTGAAAATGCGGGAGGATCGTACATTTTCGCCGACCAAACAGGCACGGGAAGCTTACAGTTGAATTATGAATTTGTCTTGGACAGAGGTTTGGAAACTAACTTTTGGATCGGTTCGGCAGACTTTGCAGACCTGAAAACCATGGGCAATTCCGAACCTCGCTATCAAGCATTCAAGCCCTGGAAAAACGGTCAGGTTTATACCTACACGGCCAAAAAAGGAGCCACCGGTGGACTGGAATACTTCGAGCTCGGCTATGTCCGCCCTGATCTGATTCTCAAGGATCTGATCAAAATCCTCCACCCTGATTTGCTGCCGGAATATGAGTTGTATTTTTATCAGAAACTTGACTAAAATCTAAACGTTGCCGTGGTCTATGTCTCCAAAGACGACAAAAAAATCCCGATCAGGTATAAAATCAATATAATTAGCAATTTTATACCCGATCAAGTATAAATATTAGATAAATTGTATATTTATACCATAAAGGGTATAAAAAAATGACAAATCTCTCAGTCTTCTTAAAAGAAAAGCGCAAGTCAGTCGGCTTAACACAAGAGGAACTTGCTGCTAAGGCCGGAGTCGGATTGCGATTTGTCCGTGATCTCGAACAAGGAAAAAAAACACTTCGGCTCGATAAGGTCAACCAAGTCTTGGTGTTATTTGGAAAGCAGGTTGGGGTAGTTGAACTTGACTCTTAACGTGATGGCTAAAAATGCATTGGTGTATTATCAAGATCATCTCGCAGGCTACCTGATTGAGACAGATGAAGGGTACACTTTTGTCTATGACAAAGAATATTTGAAATCCAAAGAAGCGATGCCGGTAAGTTTGACACTGCCACTTCAGCATGATGCATATGAGAGCAAAGCACTTTTTTCATTTTTCGACGGACTGATTCCTGAAGGATGGCTTCTTAATGTAGGCCAAAAGTACTGGAAGCTTAAAGGAAATGATCGCTTTGAGTTGTTGGTGACTTTATGCCGGGACACGATTGGTGCTGTGAGCATTTTGCCAGAGGAAGGGGTCGCCGATGTCTAATTGTTTATTCTGTTACCAGAAATTAGAGGATACCAGCGGATATCACGATCGTTGTTGCAAAAAATTCTTTGGGACAAAAAATCTGCCTGAACTTCATTTGGATAAAACCATTCTCAATGAACTGGCAATCAAAACGGTCAACAAGCGAATTGCTGTCACGGGGGTGCAACCAAAATTATCCATGGACTTACAGAAAGAAATTGGATCTCTAAGGTTGACTCTTGTAGGGCTTTGGGGGCAATTCATTCTGAAACCTCAACATGAAGAATTCCCCTTTATGCCTGAAACGGAAGACTTGACCATGCACCTCGCAGATTTATTCAAAATCAAGACCTGTGAACATGCTTTGATCCCTACCCGTGATGGTAATCTGGCTTACATCACCAAGCGGTATGATCGAGAAAAAGGTAAGAAAATTCATGTCGAAGACTTATGCCAAATTTCAGGATTCTTGACCGAACAGAAGTACAAAGGTTCTTATGAAAAAGTAGGCGAACTGGTTTCACACTATTGTACTAACAAGGGGTTAGACACCCTTAATTTCTTCGAATTGGTCCTTTTTTGCTACCTGACAGGTAATAATGACATGCACTTGAAGAATTTTTCCCTGATCCATAATAGGGATCAGACAGTTTCACTTTCCCCTGCTTATGACCTGCTCAATGTGAATTTGGTATTTCCCGATGATCCTGACGAACTCGCACTGACTTTGAACGGAAGAAAAAGAAGGATCACTAAATTAGACTTTGATACATTTGCTTCTAGGCTAAATCTAGCAGAAAAGGCTATTTCAAATAGCTATGCGAAGTTTACAAGCGGTAGCGAGAAGGTAGAAAAAGTGATTCAGTCTTCATTCTTGCCTGAGGATTTGAAGATTCGATACCAAGAAATTTGGAATAGTAAGGTTAAGATTTTGAAATGAAAACAAAGACTTACCTCTTCCCTATATTCCTCCTCCTACTCGGCTTGAGCTTTCTGCTCAACCTGAGTTTGGGTTCAGTGATGATTCCTTTTGGGGAAATCGTGTCAGGACTATTTTCCGGAGACTGGAGTAAAGCCTCCTGGGAGCAGATCATCCTGAATTATCGGCTTCCCAAAGCATTGGTAGCAATCTTTGCCGGAATCGGATTGAGCCTGAGTGGACTTCAAATGCAGACGTTCTTCCGAAATCCATTGGCAGGTCCTTTTGTCCTCGGGATCAGTTCGGGGGCAGGACTCGGTGTGGCTATTCTGATGCTGGCTGGATCCGCTTTTGGCATTGCACTGAGTGGAGTGAACTCTTGGGCAATCGCTTTTGCGGGAGTCTTGGGAGCAGCATTGGTTCTTTCTGCTGTCAGTTTGGTGGCTTGGAAGGTAAAGGACAGTATGACGCTTTTGATCGTCGGTTTGATGTTTGGATCGGCAGTTTCTGCGGTGATTTCGGTGCTTTCATTCTTTTCAGGCGCAGAGGCTTTAAAGCTTTTCACCGTTTGGTCGATGGGGAGTTTGGGAGCTTTGGGCTGGTCTCAAGTGGGGATTTTAAGTGTTTTAATCGCTTTGGGCAGTATTCCGGTACTGGTTTCTGTCAAGTCTTACAATGCGCTTTTGCTTGGGGAAGCCTACGCCAAGAGCATGGGAATCCGTACTGAAAAAATGCGCTGGCTGATGATCATCAGCACAGGAATATTAGCCGGTGGAATTACAGCATTCTGTGGGCCAATCGCCTTCGTGGGGATTGCAGTTCCGCACCTGGCGAGAATTGTGTGGAAAAGTTCGGATCACCGAATCCTGTTTCCGGCTTCAGCCTTGATCGGTGCAATTCTGCTCTTACTCTGCGATGCAGCGGGTCAACTTCCGGGGTTTGCAAGTACTTTGCCGATCAATGCGGTGACTTCGCTAGTCGGTGCACCGATTGTGATTGGATTGATTTTAAAACGGAACTTTAGTCGGGATTTTTAGAATGAATTCATTATTTACCAGTTTAAAAATCCCCCTTGTCCCCTTTGGGAAAGGGGGAGTTCGTCAAACAAGCACCAAAAGTAAAAACGAGGAACTCTATCTTTTGAAATGACTAAATTCCTGAAACATATCGCATTGGAAGGAAAAGGACTTTCCCTTGGTTATTTTCACCAAAAAGCCAGAAAAGAAATCCTTCATGGTCTTAATTTCCAGCTCTTCAAAGGGGAACTAACCTGCCTTCTCGGCCCAAACGGTGTTGGGAAATCCACCCTGATCAAAGCTATTCTAGGTCAAATCAAACCTTGGCAAGGAGAGATTTTTCTAGGCAGTCAGGCCATTCAAAACCTGAAAACAGAAGACCTCGCCAAACAGATTTCTGTCGTTTTGACAGACCCTGTTTTCCCAGGAAATATGACTGTCGGGCAACTCGTAGCTTTGGGAAGAACCCCACATACGGCTTGGTCTGGAAAGCTCAGTGAAACTGATCGTGAGATTGTCGAAAAGGCTCTTTCAGACACCAAAATCCAATATCTCCGCGATGAGCGACTCAGCGAAATCAGCGATGGGCAACGTCAAAAAGCAATGATCGCCCGAGCTTTGGCACAAGACGGACAGCTTATGATTTTGGATGAGCCGACAGCTCATTTGGACTTAGTCAACCGTTTTGAAATCATGCAAGTCCTCCGGGAGATCGCTTCCCAAAAAGGAAAAGCAGTGCTCGTGGTCACCCACGATCTTGACATCGCTGTAGAGACTGCGGACCGGTTTTGGTTGCTGAATTGTGGGACACCCCTAATCTCAGGCAAGCCGGAAGACTTGATCATTTCCGGAGAAATCAATCAGTTGCTGCCGGGGGAAAAGTTTAAGTTCAGCGTCGAAAGAGGGAAATTGGAATTCGAGATTCGGGATTCGGGATTTGAAATTGAGGGACCTCAGGAATTGGTTTTTTGGGTAAAAAAAGCGTTGAGGAAGGCGGGGCTCAGTACATTTAAAGGAACGCTTACTATTCAAAGATCTCCATTTTCCATTCGCCTAGGTGAAGCCCAATTTGATACAATCGAAGCACTAATCCATTTTTTGGAAAAATCAGAGTAAAATGGCTCAAAAGAAAAAACACCGACTTCAGCTTGGGGAGTGTCGAGGTTTTATTCTCAAGTTCAATTGCAGTTACATGGTTTTTGATTTTGGGTGAAATTCACCTTCAAGGAATTGGTCTCAAGCTCCTGCTTAGGGTCGCCAGATGAAAACTTACTCGGGATCCCCTAGTAATTTCTTTCCAAGTATTTAGATTCATCTTATTTTTGGTTGATATGCAATCTAATCGATAGTAAAAAGCAAATAAGTTGATCCTTAGACTCCTGATTTGACTGGGCGAACCAAATCGAGTTGAGGCACTTATAAGTTGAGAACAGAGGAAATGTTAGCACTTTACCCAACGGAAAAAGAAAAATAAATCCTAACCTTGTTTCAAATTGATTTCCATCAAATTAGCAAAATCTATTTACTAAAATGAGCAGAGAAGAAGTGGATCTTGCGGTAGGAAAAGGACTGAAATTTCTTCGAGCTAAACAATTGTCAGACGGGGGCTTTGAATGCCTTTTTTCACAATCTGAAAATTGTGTGAATGACGCTCTCGAAGAATTTAATGAGGGTGATAAAAAGTCCAGTGTCGTAGTAGAAACCCACTCAATTTTCCCTGCAACCCTAATTGGCCACTCGCTCTTTTTTTTGAAAGAAAATCAAGAGGCAAAGAATATTTTAGATCGGATAGCAGATTTTCTTGTATCAAACAGGAATCCCTATGGAATATGGAGGCATTATACTCCAGCACATCAATATGAACATTTTATCCCCAATGACTTGGATAATTCGTCCATGGCTTCTTTACTGTTGAAAAATCTTGGGGTGACAAGCCCAGATAATCGCAGCCTTTTCCTTTCCAATCGTTCCCCAGACGGCCACTTTTATACTTGGATTACATTACGGTTACAGTGGAATTCCAACCCAAACTACTGGAAGTCCTTGTGGAGAGAATTCAGACATCCTATCGGTCAATATTTTTTCTGGAAAATAATGCCTTGTGCCAAAAATGATATTGATGCAGTAGTAAATTCTAATGTTTTGAATTATCTAGGTGAAAGCAAGGAGACTGAGCCTGTTGTTGATTTTATAAAGAAAGTAATCGAGCAAGGAAAAGAAGAGACCTGCGACAAATGGTACGGGAGACCCATCTTGGTTTATTATTTCTTTAGTAAAAACATGTCCTCAGAAAATAGTAAGCTCAGGGCTTTGAAGCCAATACTGAGAAACAAAATTTTAGCAAATTTGAAGGGAGACGGATCTTTTTTTGACAGCGTTTTAGACACCTCGTTAGCAATAATTGCATTAGAAAATTTGGGCTATTACGATGATATCCCAACGCTCTCTGTTCGTTTTCTACTTGATTCACAGCAAACAGCAGGTTCTTGGGCCAAATGGACAATCTATTACGGTAAGCCTGATCGAACAGCGAGTTTTGGAGGGGAAGAAATAACTACAGGATATGCGCTTGAGGCCCTTTTTCGATTGAAGAAAGATTTTTTCACTAAAGAAAAAGGTTCTGAAAGCCAATGAATGCACCCAATTTTACCAGATCACATGATTGGTGGGAACCAAAAATGACCTTGATTATTTCCATGGGGCTTTTGCCCATCTACCTGTATAGTACTAGTTCTCCCACAGATGGACTTCTCTTTTTGCTGCTACTTATTTGTTCCACTGTTTTTGGAGCAGTCTACGTTAGTTTGATCAATGATTTCACAGATTTGGAGGAAGACTTGAAGGCAGGAAAAAAGAATCGGCTTCAGAATTTTTCTTCCAGTATGCGAATCGCACTTATTTCTGTCTCAGTCATTGGGATAGTTCTATTTATTTATTTGTTCTCGTCCTATCCGGTAGGTCTTAGTTTTCTGATTGCATCTTGGATAGTATACACCCTTTATTCTTTTCCTCCCGTTCGCCTAAAAGCGAGAAGAGGTTGGGGAGTTTTGGCGGATTCATTAGGGGCTCATGTATTTCCATCTATGGGAATATTTGCCATAGTTTCTGATTTTCTTGTACAGTCAGTGGATTGGTATGCCCTGACATTGATAGGGCTGTGGAGTTTATTTTATGGATTTAGAGGTATCCTGGGACATCAATATTTGGATCGCAAACATGATGAAATGGTAGGGCTTCAGACATTTGCCACTCAATTTTCCTTCCAAAAGATGAAAAGAATTGAACTCCCCCTGTTTTTGGTTGAGTTATTTTTACTTTTTGGAATTCTGCTTTACTTCCAACTTTCTCCCCTGCTGTTCCTGCTGGGAATTTACTTTTTGTACATCCTGATTTTAAAATTGCGAGTAGGAATTCAATTAGTCCTGGTTCTTCATCCCGATCAGCCCACTTGGAATATTTTGATGGCCAGTTATTATCAGGTATTTCTTCCTGTGGGTCTTATCTGTCTTTTGGCCATGAATCACCCATGGGTTTATCTTTTGGTTTCAATTTTTATTTTACTCTTCCCAAATGAAATCCTACGGAATGTAGCCTTTCTTAGAAGTCTATTTAGTCCAGTTGAGCCCAAAGAATTATGAAGGTTTTGGATATTATATTTTCGATCGGAGGGGCTTTATTTGTCTTTTTTGGTTTGTTGGGATTGGGAAATCTACTGATCTCCCAAACTAGGCTAAACTTACCTGACGGACATGGTAAAGTAGCCGTCGGTTTTGGCTTATTTTACTCTTTGTTCTTGGTTTATTCGCTTCTATTTCCGCCTTCTCTCGTTTGGTATGCTTGCCTTTTGACGTTCCTTATTGCCATCGTATCACAGCGAAAATTTATTTTGGCCAATTTATCAAGGGTTCAATGGAAAGACCCCTTTATAGGCATACTCATCCTTCTTTTTTTACCATACCTTTTTCGATATTTCGGACCTCCTGTCAATGATGATGGCTTGAGTTTTTATCTACCCAATGTGGCTTGGATTTTCTCTAAAGGACTCGAGTTTAATCCCTATTTGACTAATTTCACCACCATGCCTCTTGGGATTGAATACTTGTTCACCATTCCATTTGGTTTTACTGGCATTTCAGGCATTCATTCACTTGATGCATTAGGTGCTTTCGCCTTAATTCACCTGCTGTATTCCATTGGAAAGTATTTTTTCTCTGTCCAAATGGCAAGAGTACTTGTTCTCTCAGCTCTTTTAATCAAGGGAACCTTGTTTTTTGTTTTTGCAAGTGGGAAAATTGACACTTGGAATACCTACATCATTATGACAGGTATAGTTCTTTTTATAAAGAGCGTCCACAGCAGAAAGATCACAGGAGTATTTCTGATTTTTTCTATTGCTTTGGGAATAAAGTACACCAATTGGCTTCTCCTGCTTTTGCCACTAGGTTATCTTTTATATCTTATATATCAGAGAGAAAAATTCCGGAAAGTTGCATTCTTATCATTGGTTCCACTGTTTTTTGCCGGCTCAGTGATGGTCAAAAATCAGATCCATGTTAATAATCCTTTGGCACCGATTATTTACACCGGAACTGAATCCAGATATATTGAAAATCATGGAGAAATCCCAATGCAGGCAATGGATGAAAATCTGGAATCAAAAGGGGGAGCCATCCTGTCTTTTCTATATCAATTACCACGGGGGATATATCCCCTAGGGTTCTTCCTGTTCGTCTTGATAATACTCTGGAATGCTCGGAGGAGAAAAGTCGAAATCTCAACAGAATTAGTTCAGAGTTCTATTCTAGTCCTATTAATGGTTTTGCCATGGTTTATTATCTTGGGCGTTTCAAATCAACCCCTTCGATATATTTGGGCACCTTTGCTTTTGGGATTGGTGATTTTACTGAAAGTCATAGAAGAGTTACTTCGCTCCAAAACCAAAGTTCTTATACTCTTCCAAAAGATTGCTATTGGGTTATTAAGCGTAGCTGCGATGACAATTATTTATACCAAACACAGTTTTTACATTGTGGATTTTTTCAAGTTGCCCAATAAAAGTTTGCCGGAATGGTATAGTCTTGCAGATAAAAATCATTATGCCATCAGTTATCGGTTTAAGGAATTGGGACTTCATCATCAAAATGTCCACTATCAGGAACCAGTCGCATTGGGAGCTTTTGATGTGGAGGATTATGGAAATATTCCCGACCAGGAGGAATTGACAAGAATGAAATCATACCCTGATCTGCGGGGAGATTTTGTATTGAGTAGGGGAAAAGAAAAGTTGGATAGCCTCCAAAAAGAGGACATTCTTGTGCAGTATGGAGATTATTTTATTTACAAATTAAGGAAATAAGGTCTATGCGGATTTTGGTTGTAAGTATCAATGTTGCCGCTTGGGGTGGAAGTGAAGAGCTTTGGAAGACACTTGCTCTGAAAGGCCTTCAAACAGGAAATGAGGTAATGGTTTCTGTTTTTGAGCATACGTCCTTGAATCAAAATATTACAGAGTTAATCGAAAAAGGTGGAATTCTTCATCAAAGGCCTTTGCCTTCCTATTTTAAGGAGCAACCTTTTTTCCGCAGAGCAATTTCGGAACTCAAATTTCAACTCGGGATGGATAAAACCTCCTTGGACTGGAAAGCTGTTCAGTCCTGGAAGCCTGAGGCAGTGGTAATCTCCAGCGGGGAGACTTTTGACCACTATTTGCACCATCAATCTTATCTTATTAATTACTGCAAAAAAAATCGAATTCCTTATTATCTCATTTCTCAACGCAATTGGGAATGGGGTATCGATATGGAGAACGGTTTCAGAGAATCAAGAAAGCGCTTGATTGAGGACAGTCAAGGCATTTTTTTTGTGTCTTACCAGAATTATAAAATGGCTTGTATGCAGTTGGCGATGGCTATTCCCAACGCAAGGATCATCCAAAATCCGCTAAAAGTCAATTTAAATATTCATCAGCCTTATCCCCAATCCATCATCCCAAAAATGGCCTACGTTGCACGTCTTCAGGCATCTATCAAGGGACAGGATTTGGTTTTGCAGGCACTTTCTGCTCCGAGTTTTAGAGCTCTTGGATTTGAGCTTACTTTTTTTGGTTCGGGTCCTGATGAAAAGCACTTGAAGGATTTGATCGAATATTATGGCTTAGGGAAAAAGGTTTTTTTTGGAGGACATGTAGCCGATGTCAGTCAAATTTGGCAAAGCCATCACTTATTGGTGCTCTGTAGTCTTGCAGAAGGTACTCCCTTGAGTTTGATTGAAGCGATGGCCTCTGGTAGATCTGCCCTTGTTTCTCCGGTAGGTGATTCATCCTACTGGCTGGCAAACTATGGCTATGTAACTGCAAGCCAAAGTGTTGAAAATATTCAATTGGCTTTTATGCAAGCATTGAATGATTTTCAAAATTGGGAAACCCTGGGGCAACTATGTAAACGAAGAGTTTTAGAAAAAAGGAATCCTGACGAGGTCGAGGAATTGCTTGAATGTCTATTGGGAAATAGAAATTTGGAAAATACAGGGCTGGACCCGGAAGAATTTCTTTCAAAGATGATGAATTAGCAAATTATGTTTTGGCTTCAAGGAAACCCCAAGCCACACAAATTTGAGAAAGAATTAAACAGAAACTGAGAGCTAGCTTACTCGGAAAAAGTTTTCCTTTCAGGGTGAATGGATAAAGGAATAGTTTTTTGTAAAAACTCAATTTAGGTTTTCTACTAATTCTGATCTCCTGGCTATTCGCAGATTCTCGGAATAATACCGCTGCCCTCCCGTATTTTTTATGAAGTTTTATGAATTTCTTAAGATCCATAAAGTGGTCATGTTCTACGATGATCTGAGGATCAAAAATTAATTTCATTCCATTTTTCTTCAACCGAACACAAAACTCTCTATCCTCCCCAGCAGAAGTTGAGAAAGAGTTATTGAATCCCCCAAATCGATCAAAATCTGATTTATACAAAGAGAAATTGTTTGAAGTAAAAAATTGATCCACAGTGTCTTTTTGAAATTGATACAAAAAATCAATCAGCAGCTGATTACTCTCCGAGAAAAGGTTATCGGTATAGCTATTTATTACCTTTCCTCCGGTAATGATTCCTTCCTTGCCGACCTTCAAAATATTTTCCAGCCAAGAGGAATTGGCCCGACAATCGTCATCCAAGAAAGTGATAATTTCAGAGTTTGCTATCGAAACTCCCAGGTTTCTTGCTCTGGCCGGCCCAGCATTCTCTTGTCTCACACAGCTGAAATTCTCAGGAAAGTTTGATACAATTGCCTCAATATCACAGCCCCCATCATTGACCACTACTACTTCCCAAAGTGAGGGACTCAGCGTTTGGAGTTGTAGGGACTTAAGGCAAAACTTAAGTGAATCGGGGCGGTTGTAAGTGGGTATAATTACTGCTATGGCAGGCATACTGCTGAAATTAGGAATCTGATTAAACTAATTTAAAAATCATTTCTTCTTGGAATGATTTCAATCTCCAAATCACCTTTGAAATTTGACAAAAGTGCTAAGAAAATGGCTGGGAAAAGGAGCTTCCCACTTATTCAAACTACCTTTCAACATGGAATTGAGTGTAATCATCCCAGTCAAAGAAAATGATGAAACGATTGGCAAGTGCCTGAAGGCTGTATTTGCAAGCTATCCATGTGATTTTGAAGTTTTGGTCATATTGGATGGTTGGGAATCGGAAGATTTTTTTTCGCCATGGAAAGGAAATACCCGCTTAAAGATTATTTCAGTACCAAAATGTGGTCCGGCAGCCTGTAGAAATTACGGGGTGAAAATGGCCAGAGGAGAATGGATATCTTTCGTAGACTCCGATGTTTTGATTTACGAAAATACACTTTCCATAGCCTTGCAACGCGCCAAAGCATCCTCGGAGGATGGGCTAATTGGTTCATATGACAGATTTCCTCCTGCTCCGGGCTTTGTCTCAAAGTTCAGAAATCTGCTTCACCACCATCATCATCAAAAAAACCATCTTCAAAAGAGCGTTTTTTGGGGTGCATTTTCTTTAATAAGAAAAAGGGTATTTGATGAGGTGGGAGGATTTGATGAAAATTTTGAAATGCCGAGTATAGAAGATGTTGAATTAGGGATTAGGATAGCCAAGCAGGGATTTATCGTTCGGATTCAAGCTGATATTCAGGTAAAACACCTGAAAGAATGGACGTTTTACAATTGGATGAAAACAGATATTTTTTTGAGAGCAAAACCTTGGACTGTTCTTATTTTCAAAACTGGAAAAAGGGCAGGAAATCATCTGAACACAAACAATGAGGAAAAAATCAGCGCTATCCTTTCTTTGGCTACTTGGGGACTTATTTTTGGAGGGTTCTTTTTGAATTGGCTATGGTTTTTTGTTCCATTAATAGCTTTTTCATTTATCCTTTCCCAATTCAGTTTCTATCGATTTTCGAAACAAAATTTCAGTTTTTTACCTTTGGTAGTTTTACTTCATCAAGTCTATTACATTTTTGCCATGATAGGCTTTTTTTTAGGCTGCATAGATTATACTAGACAAAAATGCATCCCCCTTATGACAACTAATTGATGTTATTTTAGAATCCAGTATTAGTTTTAAAGTTGACTTATTGATTAAAATAATTAATGAACAAGAAAAAGGTTATCATTATCGGTGCTGGTCCGGCAGGTTTAACCGCTGCATACGAATTGTCAAAAACTGGAAAATATGACATCACCGTACTTGAAGCTGATAATCAGGTGGGGGGAATAAGTAAGACGGTCAATCATCAAGGTAATTTGATTGATATTGGGGGGCATAGATTTTTTTCAAAGTCGCAAAAAGTCTTGAATTGGTGGGCCAAATTCCTCCCAATTCTGGATACAACCCATCATCTTGAGATTGGGTATCATTCCAAAACCCAAAATTTGGATGAAATTCTCCGTAAAAATTCGGAGGGTGCAATGCTCGTCCGAAAAAGGAAGTCCAGAATTTATTTTAATAAAAAATTATTTGAATATCCTTTAAAATTAAACCCTCAATTGTTGCTCAATTTGGGTATTTTGAAGTCTTACAGGATTGTAAAAGGAATTATTTATGCAAGAATTTTTCCCATAAAAAATGAGCGCAATCTGGAGGACTTTTTCATCAATAATTTTGGGAAAGAGCTCTATCACACTTTTTTTAAGGATTACACCGAAAAAGTGTGGGGAAAACCCTGCACAGACCTAAGCTCTGAATGGGGCAGGCAACGAATTAAAAGCTTGAAGATTAGGGATTTGGTCAAGCACAGTGCCCAGAAAATTTTAATTCCGCGGAAATACCAAAATGCGTCAGCCCGTACCCTGATAGAGAAGTTTTTATATCCTGCAAAAGGTCCTGGTATGCTTTGGGAAAAAGTAGCGGCTGCCTGCATGGATTCAGGAGTTGTGTTCCTGTTTCAAGCCAAGCTTTCCAAGCTTCATATTGAGGATGGACTTGTAACCAAAGTAAGTTACCAGACATCCCAAAATCCGGAAAATGTATTGGATTGTGATGCGGTATTTAGTACCATGCCGATCAAAAACCTGATTCATACGATTCAGGATGAGGTCCCTATAGAAGTAGCCAAGATTGCCCAAGAATTAGAATACCGAGATTTCCTGATTGTTGGGTTGGAACTCAAAACTCTTAAGATTGAGCAGGAGAAGGGTAAGCTGATCAAGGATAATTGGTTGTACATCCAAGATGGGGGAGTTAAAGTTGGCAGGCTTCAGATTTTTAATAATTGGAGCCCTTTCATGGCACCTGCAAATAATATTTGGATCGGAGCCGAATATTTTTGCCAGCACACTGATGAACTATGGAATATGTCCGATGAAAAAATAATAGACTTTGCCCTGACGGAACTTTCCACAATAGGCGTTTTGGACAAAAAACAATTTTTGTCGGGCAAGGTAGTTCGCTGTCCCAAAGCCTATCCCACCTATTCGGGAAGCTATCATCATTTGAATCAGGTCATTGATTATCTGGACACGAAAAAAAACCTGTTTCCCATGGGGAGAAACGGACTCCATAAATACAATAATCAAGATCACTCGATGCTGACTGCATTCAAAGCGGTTGAGCTTTTTGAAAGGGGAGAGATGTCTAAAATGGAAATATGGGCCATCAATTCCGATGATGAATATCTTGGGTAAAGAATTTAATTTTAGAACGAACAGGGAGAGCTAAAAGGCCAATCCATTTCGCCTAAATCCACCTAATTTCTGACAGGGGGATCCATTTGCAGCCACTGAGCCTTCCAAGTAAATACAAAAGCACTAGCTTATCTCCGTGACCTTGAAAAAGGCCTGAAATGTCTCTCACAATAGCGTTCCAGTTAGAAGCCTGAATCACAATAACCTTTTTCTCCGCGAACTTTGTGGTGAAAAATCTCCTTTTCTCTGCGATCTCTGTGGTGAAAATCTTTTTGGTAAACAGCACCTTATCAACTATTTTGCTTTGCAGTGTGATTTTTTGCCTGCCAACCCAAAAAAACCAAACCTATGAAGCACCCTATTCTAGCCCTGGCTACACTCAGCCTCCTGATTTTTTCCTGCGAAAAACCCATTCCCCAACTCACGGCAGAAGAATATGCCGCCCTCACCGACGAACAAAAACGCTCCGTGGAACATGCCCTCGATGGCATCGACCTGATGGACGACCGACTGCAGCTGACACTTTTCGCATCCGAACCCATGATGACCAATCCTACCAATATGGACATCGACGACCGGGGAAGGATTTGGATCACGGAGGCCTACAACTACCGCACACAACTCAACCCGAAAAATCCAACCAAAGCCGAAGGTGATCGAATCTTAATCTTGGAAGATACCGACGGAGACGGCAAAGCTGATAAATCCACCGTTTTCTATCAGGGAACTGATATCAATGCCGCTTTGGGTATCGCCGTTTTTGGCAATAAAATCTTCGTTTCGGTCAGCCCCAATGTCTTTGTCTTCACGGACGAAAACGGGGACGACGTGCCGGACAGCAAGGAAGTCCTCTTCACCGGAGTCGGTGGCGTGCAGCACGATCACGGCATGCATGCCTTCACCTTCGCTGCTGATGGCAAGCTCTATTTTAACTATGGAAATGAAGGCAAAGGCCTGCACAAAGGTGATGGCACTCCCCTACTTGACCCGATGGGCCGACCGATCAATTCCGATACAGCACCCTATCAGGAAGGAATGGTTTTCCGCTGCGATCCGGACGGAAGCAATGTCGAGATCCTGGGCTGGAACTTTCGAAACAACTACGAAGTGGCCGTGGACAGCTACGGACGCATGTGGCAAAGTGACAACGACGACGATGGCAACCGCTCCACGCGGATCAACTTTGTGATGGACTATGGCAACTACGGCTTCAAAGACGAAATGACCAAGTCCGACTGGAGAACCCGCCGCATCAATATGGAGGACTCCGTCTGGCAGCAGCACTGGCACTTGAATGATCCCGGTGTCGTACCCAACTTGGTTCAAAACTATGCAGGTTCGCCGACGGGAATCCTCGTCTACGAAGGAAAACTCCTCCCTGCCGAATACCAAAATCAAGTCATTCACGCCGATGCCGGACCGAATGTGATTCGTATGTATCCGGTGGAAACCTCCGGTGCCGGGTTTACTGGAAGCGTCACCCCGATCCTCGACGGTAACAAACGAGACAATTGGTTTCGCCCTTCCGATGTGACTGTGGCACCTGACGGTTCGGTCTTCGTCTCCGACTGGTACGATCCGGGCGTGGGCGGGCATGCCGTAGGCGATCTGGATAAGGGCCGGGTTTTCCGATTGGCTCCCAAAAAGTCAAAATACAAGGTTTCCGCTCCTGACTATTCCTCCATCGAATCACTGATCGAGTTGGTTCAGAATCCCAACCGGGCCATTCATTTCAAGGCCTTTATGGCTTTGAAGGAAAAAGGAGCCGAAGCAACAGAAGCTTTAGAAAAACTCTACGAATCCGAAGACTCCCGCATGAAAGCCCGTGCGTTTTGGTTGCTGACCAAGCTGCCAAATGGCAACGAATACATCCAAAAAGCCGCAGCCGATTCGGATGAAAATATCCGTGTGGCCGCTGTTCGTGCTTCCCGAATCAACGGAATGAAAGATTCCAACTTCCTGCTGACAATGGCTGCAGATCCTTCCGCTCAGATCAGACGGGAAGTGGCTGTGGCGATCCGCTACGAGGATCAGCCTGCCGTCTGGCAAAAGCTCACAGAATCTTACAAATCTGGCGACCGCTGGTACTTGGAGGCACTGGGGATCGCGGCAGAATACCGATGGGACAGCTATCTGCCTGCCTATTTGGAGAAAGCGGGAGCAAACTGGGCTACATCCCCCGAAGCCAAAGACCTCGTCTGGAGATCCAGATCTGCGAAAACTCCCGAACTACTCGAGCAAATGATCTTGGCAGAAAACAGCCCGACCGATCTTCGCTACTACCGGGCGCTTGACTTCCAAAATGCCGATCTGAAAAACCAGACGCTCAAAAACTTGCTTGCCAAAGGCCAAAATGAAGATCAGGTGATCATTCTTCGCCAAGCTGCTTTCGATACCAAAAAGCCGGATGCCACCCTGCTCAACCTTGCAAAAGCCAAGTCCGGTGAAATCACCGACGATCAGGATTTCCTCGATATCGTCCGCAAATACCAACTCAAAGACCAAAAGGATCGACTGCTAAGCATCGTTTATCAGGAGAACAATAACAGACAAGCCAGTGCCGCAGCTGGAATCTTCACCAGCCTCTATGGACTGGGAGAAGTGGAAAAAGCGATGAAGGATGCGGATCAAACCAAGGCCATCGCCGCCATCCGCAAGTTTGGCGTGGTGGATAATACCGAAATGGCGATGCTGTTGAGTAAATTCTGGAATGATGCAAATGCACCCCTAGCCATCCGCACCGCTGCTATGGAAGAAATGAAAGGCTATCAGTCTGAGGGAGCACTTTGGGAATTTGCCAAAGTGGATAAGATTCCTTCTGAGCTCCTGCCTATCGCTCAGAAAATCCTGATGTCCACCTGGAACTCCAATATCCGTCAGCTTGCCACCGAGAAATATGGCAGCAGCATGGACAGCAATTATGACATTTCAAAGATGCTAGCAGCTACTGGAAATATCGAGAAAGGTAAGGTCATCGCTACCGGATACTGCACGGCTTGCCATAAAATCGGAACCGAAGGCATCGACTTCGGACCGGCCCTGACACAGATCGGCAGCAAACTCAGCAAGGAAGCTTTGATTAACTCCATCATCAATCCATCCGAAGGCATGGGCTTCGGCTACGAAACCCAAGTGGTCAAATTCAAAGACGGCAAAGAAATCCGCTGCATCGTCAACTCCAAGACCGAAAACGACCTGATCGTGAAGCTGGTCGGCATGGGCGAACAAACCATCTACAAGCTAGCCGACATCGAATCCATCACCCAATCCAACGAATCCCTAATGCCTAAATTTCCACTCAGCGAAGAAGAATTGGTGGATTTAGTGAGTTATTTGGAGGGTTTGGGGAAGTGAAGGACATAAGCCAATTAGAAATTGGTTTGAATATTTGGGTGTAGTTACAAACTACACCCAGTCCTAACGCAAATTGACTACTCCCTGCATTACAATTAAGGATATTTAAATTAAACTTTGAAAAGCACTATGACGGAATTGGAAAAAATTCAAAAGAGAAGGAAATCAATGATTTTCACGATACTTATCACCTTAGTAATTGTCATCAATTCAGCATTTTTCATTTACAAATACTATCCAATTCAAAAGGATATACCCGAAATAAGTCAAAATGTTTTTGAAAAGATTTTGAAAAATCAGGATATTAAAGAAATTAACATACTAAAAAATGAATCTATAATTTATTTGAACCTAAATCCAAATTCAATAGAGAAATATTCAAAAGAATTGAAATTAAAAATTTCAAATAAAGACCCTCATCTTCAAATGTCAGTAACAACAGTTAACATGTTCATGAAAAACTTTGACAAAACATTTAATGCCACAAAATTGGATGAAAAGCCAAATATCAACGAAATTGAAATAAATTTTCCAAGGAACTATTTTCTTCCTCTAATTTACTTTTTTGAAGTATTGATTATTTCCCTTTTAATCATATTCAACTTCATTCCAAGTTTTATCTCAACAAAAAAAACCTTCTTCAATCAGATCTTTGTTTTAAACTTATTCTTAGGCTGGACCATAATAGGTTGGATCATCGCTCTTATTTGGAGCCTAAAAAATGAATAGAAAATCAAATTAAAAAATCACTGTAAAATTAAAATTGGTTGATTCACTAACTTCAGCTCAAACCAAGTAGTACCTTTGCAATTTCCTTATTTGTTACCCCTATAGTATCATTAAATATTCTTGATTTTATTTCTTTGCTTAAATCTTCTGCCCTTAATATTTCAGAATGATTTAAGCCTGAACTATAAATATTCCTATCGAACTCATGTAGTAGAACTTCCCCATTATCATATAGAGTATAATCATCATCTAAACCACCTATGCATTTATTGGAAACTGAAATAATATTCATAAAACTTGATTTTTTTAATTTTACAAATTAATCAATTATACTAAAAACATGTCCAGTATCACTTAACCCACCTTTAAAGGTTACTTTTTTAAATTCAAGTTTTTGTAAAATCTCTTTTATGTTTTCATATCCTTCTAACTTTCCTTTGTTGTCATAAAATTGAAGTCCAATTAATACCAAATGATCATTGTTTTCATTCTGTAGTTTTACATCAATATTCTCTATCCAAGCCTCTTTATTGAAAATATTGAAAAAACTTCGTCTCATATTTTTCCTAATTTTTTGTATTGAATTTTGACAACTTGAGATACTTTTTACATCAAATCCCATTACTTTTTTATCCTGTTCATTAATTTCGCTTATTAATTTCAATTTTTCCAAATCTACTAAGATCTCATCCTGAGAAAGCCAATTACTTTTTCCATTACACAATGATGATGAAATAACAATATTTACATTTTGCTGATAAAAATTTGCGTTTTCTATTGAATCTATAGAAGAAAGATTTACGTTTAAGGCACGCTGCGCACTATCTCTATATAGTATAAGTTTTGAAGAATATAATATTAAGCTATCTATTTCATTAGAACTTCCATTTTTTGCTTTATATTCATCAAGAATTTTAATAGCTCTTTCAAAATCAGCTGTTGAAATTGCACCTTTAGCCCTTTTTATATTCTTGTCGTATTCTTCAGTGCTCCGATCACAAGATGAATAAAATAATACTGATAGTAAAAACATGAATCTTAAGAGTAAGATAGAGGAGTTTTTCTTCTTCATTATATCAAATTGATTTATGGCTCGAATCTTTATGTATGATTTCTAAAAATCTTGATTGACCAATTAATAAGATTCATTTCTTAAATAGGCTTTCCAATCTAGCTACCATCTCATCCTTTTCCTTGAGCATTCGCTCGTAGAGAGCTATTTTTTCTTCGTGTAATTTGATTATCTGATCGAGAGGATTGATAGAGGAATTATAAAAAACAGATGCAGGCTGATTACAATGCTCAAAGGTGTTGGATATAATATTAATTGCTTGATCTTCATCGAAATTCTTAAATGCTTCCACTGGAATTCTCAAAATTTCACCAACCTGTCTCAAAAGCTCCTCCTCCACTTCTTCCTTCTGCTCCAGCAGGCTGATCTTTTTCTGGGACCAGTCCTCTCCGAGTTCGTGGGCCAAGGCCTCCTGCTTGATGCCCATCATCTCCCGGAATCGCTTGATGTTTCTGCCGTGGTGGATCTTTTCGTTCATAGTCTGGATGATTAGAAAGGGAAATTAAGAAATTCTTCGATTAGTCGTTGGACTAAATTATTCCTTAGCACTGAGATCAGCAAGCGAATCGGTGGATTGGTTACTTTTTCCTGACAAAAAATGTCGGCGTTGCGTGATTAGCTATTGTAAAATGGGATATTCTTAATATCGGCCATGCCTACGGCATTTTGGAAAACCAATACTAAACCATTATCCCAGCCATTAAAATGACTGGCTAAATAATCGGTCATGCCTACGGCATTGGTTTACAATTAATTCCCCGACATGCTTCCTTAAAGCTGGCGGGACTGGCTGCTCGCTGGATTTGTCCACCGGAAAATTTTTCTTTACAGTCCCGTAGGGACGACCCATTTCCTAGCCAGAGGTTTTAACCTCTGGATTTAGGTTCGACAATAAATTCTGGCAAAGTCCCATCGGGACGGCCGATATTTTTTACAGACAAACAATTAATCAAAATTGAATCTCAGCTGCAAATATCGGCCATGCCAACGGCATTTTGGAAAACCGATGCTTAACCATTATTCCAGCCATTGATGGTTCGACTTCGCTCACCAACCATGGCTGGCTATAGGATCAGTCATGCCTGTCTGCCGAACAGGCAGGCCTATGGCATTGTTTCCAAACAATATCCCGTCCTCCAACGTCGATGCTCGCTGGATTTGTCCTTCGAGTAATTTTCCTTCACAGTCCCGTAGGGATGACCCATCCCACCTGAGCGTAGTCTACTTTTTTCTCGATTAGTGACCGCATGAGCGTTGGACTGAGCGTAGTTTGCAACTACGCTCGACTATTCAAACGAATTTGTAATTCGCTCAAAACAACTAATAATCTGACATTTAGCCAATTAAAAATCGATCAGGATATTTGGGTAGGACAAGGCGTTGATAAACAACCCTACGCGTCGGGTTGTTTGCCTTGGGCCGGTTTGCAGGGTGGACAAACTACACCCAAAATCTACAACAACATTAATCACTGAGGCAGAAAGATTCTTTCGACAGTGGGAACCAAAATTATAGAACATATTAATCTTGATAAGCAGTCAATACTCCATTGTCAAAGTAGAGATATCTTGAACCATAAACCCACTGTTCCTTTGTTCCATATCCTGTCACAGTCCTATTTATTCTTTCTGGAGATCCAATACTGAGAGCAGCCATTGAAGTAGTCATGCCAATCCAGATTTTTCTATCAATAATTTTTTGTGCCTCAACTTCAGGATACACAGCCTTTATTTTCTTTATTCGGTCTTGAGCCAGTTGTTGCTGTCTTAATTGATTTTGTTTTCTTCGGGAATCTTCCCCACCTGGGCGTAGTCAACTCCCCCACCTGAGCGTAGTCTACTTACTCCTGAGCAAAGTCCCAACCTGGGTGTAGTTTGACGCTGGCCTAGGCGTAGTTTGAAACTACGCCTTCATATCCAAACGAATTTGAAATTCGCATATTGAATTTTTAACTTAAACTTATGGGTGAAGCGTATCAGATCAGGGACCAAGAAATCGAGCCTAAAGAAAAGTTCACGAATTGGGAAAATTGTTGTCATGCGAGATTCCATGTGGCCATTGAAAACCAAATAATAAACACATTAAATGCCTTATTTTTTGACTTTTCAGGTCGTTGGCTGGGCTGATGTCTTCACTCGGAAAATCTACCGGGATTTCATTCTTGAAAATTTAACCTATTCCCGAAAAGAGAAAGGACTGTATTTGTACGGCTTTTTGATCATGAGCAATCACATTCACCTGGTCGTTCAGCAAAAGGATAGGAAATTGTCGGATTGGGTACGGGATTTCAAGAAGTATACCAGCAAGAAACTGTTGAAACTGATTCTCGAAAATCCACAAGAAATTCCGCAAGAAAAATTCTTCCACCAGGGGATAATGATTTAGGGCATTCTCCCGATGAAAAATCGGGACGGGCTATCTGACCAATAAAAATCAAATTACAAACAGATGAAAGCAGAAGAGAATGGTATCCATCCGACGATCCCATATTTGAATTTAAGAGGTTTTAGGTAAGGCGGTATTCTTTCCAGTTGGAAGGGAGGAGCTGGTAAAGGTCTTTTTGTTTGTGGCTTTGAATTCTTTCAAAGACATCTTTGAGCCAGTCAAA